>JBFWYI010000003.1:0-192677 GCA_050186575.1 Sandaracinaceae bacterium
CCCTCGCGACGGCGATCGCGACGGGTTGATCGACGCCCTCGAACCCGATCTCGACCCGCGTCACTCCTCGACGATACTCCGGCATCGCCTCGTCCCGCCGAGGGCCAATCCCGCGCCCGAACATCGACGCTGAACCCATCGCGATCGCCGTCGCGAGGGTCTAGCCGAGGCTCCGCGAGCGTTCGGGCGAAAATCTTCAGGCGATGATGACGATGCGCCGCGCGAGGTCCGGCGTCGGCGCGCTGCCGCGGAGGCGCGAGCGGATCGCGACGTCGCCGATCGAGACGACGCCCCGACGCTTCACGCTGTCGGCGCGCGGGCGCGACGGAGAGAGCGCCGCGCGCGCCTTACGACGGCTGCGACGACGGGCGCGCTCGAGGGCCGCCTCGAGGTGACCGCGCTCGAACGGCGTCAGCTCGCTCGTGAGCTCGAGCCCGAGACCCGGCGCGCCGGGATGCGTGCCGGTGACGAGCCGCACCACCTTCGCCTCGACGTCGATCCACTGCGTCGAGCCGGGCGGCTGGAACGTGAGGATCACCGCCTCGCCGAGCTCGGCCGGCACACCATCGACGCGCAGCAACAGCCCTCGCGCCGAGAGATCGACGATGCGCTCGCCGAGCAACACGAAGTCGAACTCCGCCACCGCCTGACACGGCACGCCGACGCGCGAGCGAGGTTGACTGCGGCGCTCTCCGCTCACCGCCTCGGGCAACGTCACGGTCGCGCTGTCTGACTGCATGGTCATGGGGCTCCTCCGAGAACCGTTTGTACCCGCCCCGATCCGCGCGCCCAAGAAAGCGGCGCCGCGCGAAACTGGACCGTCGGGCCGGGCTCCGCTTAGCTGGATGCATGACCTCCACCCGACTGCCCTCCTTCGGCCTCGCGGGCTCCGCGATCGGCCTCGCCCTCCTGTTCGCCCCCGCGACCGCGCTCGCGGGCGGCTGCCCGGTGTGCACGACCGCGATGGACTGCGAGACCGCCTCACCCGGGCTGTGCACCGACACGAACCCGTGCTTCTGCGTGATGCACGATCACGACGTCGGTTGCGGTACAGCTCGCATGATCTGTTGTCCAGGCCAGGGCTGCGCGACGTTCAGCGGGCGCCCGAGCTGCGAAGGGACGACGTGCTCGGTGGTCGACGGACCCTACCCGGCCGGTGACGCCGGGATGAGCGGCGCCGACGCGGGATCGACCGGCACGGACGCCGGATCGAGCGGCACCGACGCGGGTTCGAGCTCGGGCACCGACGCTGGACCGAGCGCCGGCACCGACGCCGGCTCGAGCAGCGGCACCGACGCAGGCACCGGTGGCGGCATGGACGCGGGGCCGAGCGGCGGGATGGACGACGGCTGCGGCTGCCGCGTTACGGGAGGCCGGACATCCAACGGCGGCCTCGCGCTCCTCGCGCTGACCGCCCTCGGGCTCGTCGTGCGCCGACGACGACGATGATCGTCAGGGCCGCTCGTTGGCGGGGATCGCGACCGACTCGATCGCGCCGCCGCTCCCGAGCCTGAAACGGAGCTTGCGCGCTTCACGCGTGAGGGTGATGTCGGTCACCTCGATGTGCTCCTCGTCGGTCCCCGGGTTCGTGATCACCATCAGCTGCGCGACGGTGTCGCGGATCTCGTCGGGGTCCTCGCGCCGCACTTCGAAGAGGTACTCGCCGTCCTCGCGCTCGCGCACGCGGACCGCCTCGACCCCGCGGTCCTCGCCGCCGAGCGTGGCGTCCTCCCAGCCGACGTCCTCGTCGGTGCTCGGGAACCGCGCGTAGAGGCGCGGGCGATCGTCGGGGTGACGCCAGGTCATCAGCGCGATGAGGGCCGGCGGATCGCGAAGCGCACCGGACTGACGCTCGCGCCGGCGGACCGCCGCGCGCATCTCGTCGTCGTCGGCCGCGAGCTTGAGGCGCGCGAGGCGCACCGTCGTCCAGAGCCGCGCGTCGCCCGCCGCGCCCTCGTCGGAGCCCGGGTCGGTCGACTCGCTGAGGCGTTGCTCGAGCCGGAGCGCCTCGTCGATCCGACCCGCGTCGGCCGCCGCGCGCGCGAGGAGCAGGAGCGCGCCGCCGTCGCCCGGTCGGAGGTGTGACAACGTTCGATACTCACGATAGGCATCGTCGGCCCAGCCGTGCGCGCGATAGAGATCGCCGAGGCGACGCCGCGCCCACGGGTCGAGGGGAGCGCGCTCGACGATCTCGCTGAACACGCGCCGCGCCTCCGCCTCGTCCTCCTGGCGGAGCCAGAACTCGCCCACCTGCGTGCGCACGCGCGAGTCGGCCAGCGGATCGGCGCGGAGCTCGCGCGCGTAGCGGCGCGCCTCGGGCAGGTTGTTGGTCTGCTCGAGCAGGCTCAACAGGCGCAAGCGCAGATCCATGTCCTCCGGCACCACCTCGAGCCAGCGGCGCACCAGCGCGAGGCGATACTCCGCGTCGTTGTTGCTCTTCCAGAGGCGCGAGAAGAGCGACCAGTCGACCGGCACGTCGAGGCCGAGACCCGCGCGCACCGCCATCACGTCGTCGGGGCTGCGCACGTTGCGCAGGATCATCCGGCGCAGGTAGTCGGCGATCGACTCGTTGCCGCTGAACGCGCGGTAGAGGCCGACCTGCGCGCGCACGCCGCCGACGTGCGCCATCATCAGGTGCAGGAGCGTGCTGCGCGCGCGCCAGTTGCTGAGCTCGCACTGACCGAGCGCGCCGCGCCACACGCTGAGCGCGCCGCCGACCCCGCCGTTCGCCGCGAGACGCTCACGCCAGAGCGAACGCCGCACGCTGAGCGCTTGGCTCGCCGCATCGCTGCACTGACGGCGCGAACCGAACTCGCGCTCGGGGAGCTGGAAGCTGAGCGTGTGCTCGACGGTCACCGTGCCGCCTCCCCCCGTCGCGGGGAAGCGCAGGCCGCGGATCTCCGTCTCGACGCAGCGCCGCACGTCGTCGTCGCCGATGGACTCGCGCACGATGTTGACGCTGCGCGGCTGGCCGTCGCCGCCGACCTCGACGCTCACCGTGATGTCGCCCGCGAGATCCGGCCGCACGATCGCGCGCCGCTCGTAGCACCCACGCGGTCCGCGCTCGCCGCTCGAGAGCGCCCGCTGCACCGATGCGCGCGCGAGGCCGCCGTCCGCGCCGTACTCCGAGCTCGCCCCGCCGCGCGCGTTGCCCTGGCTGTCCGGCTCGTCCGAGACGCGCGAGACCCACGTGACCTCGGGCGTGACGTCCGGCTCGGCGGCGGTGCGGCGGAGCCGCCGGCGCCACCCGGTGGAGTCGCTGGTGAGCTCGGACGCGACGACGTCGGCGTTGCCGCCGCCGAGCCCCCACGCGTACTCGAGCGGATCGTGATCGAAGCCGGTGACCGGCGCGACGGTGCCGCCCGACGCGCCGCCGACGACGAGCGAGGTCCACGGCGAGACGAGCCCGAAGCGCACGCCGAGGTCGACCATCGCCTCGCGCCCCGCGTCGTCGTCGATCAGCTCGGCCAGCCGGTTCTGCCCCCATCGACGGCGCACGTCGCCTTGATCCTCGACGAGGTCGCGGCTCACCGTCATCTGCCGTTCGAACGGCTCGCCGTCGAAGTGTCCGCGGACCGTCACCTGCGTCGGCAGATCGCCGACCAACCGACCGACGAGCCGGAGGTGCGCGCCGTCCGGCACGAGGATGGGGGGACGCGGGTAGACGCGCTCGACGTTCTCGCCGAGATCGACCTGCACACCGCGCAAGGTGGGTTGCGCCGCCTCGGCGAGCACGTTCATCACGATGCGCGCCGCCTCGGTGCGCTCGTAGACCGCCTGCGCGTTGTCGTCGAAGAGCCGGCGCAGGAGGCCGACGTTCGCGCCGTCGCCGATCGCGAGGCCGAAGTAGCGCGGCGGCGAGTCGAGCGTGGCGAGGGACGCGCGCAGCGCGGTCGCGTCGAGGTCGCCGGTCGTCGGCAGACCATCGCCGAGGTAGATCACCGCCGCGCGCGGGTGACCGGCCACGATCTGGCCCGCCTCGCGGAGCGAGCGCCCGAGGTCGGTCGCGCCGCCCACGTTCACGCGCGCGATCGACTCGAGGAGCGCCTCGCGGTTCTCCTCCGTCGCCGGCACGAGCTCGGCGGGCGCGCCGTCGGGCGCATGCGCGGTCACGTCGGCGAGCCGGATCGCCACCCGATCGGTCGGCGTCACTTGGCGCAACACGGCTTCCACGACCGCGCGCGCGATCTCGAGGTCCTCCGAGTCCGTCTCGCCGGACACGTCGAGCAACAGCACGAGCTCGAGCGGTGGCGTCTCGGCGTCCTCCGAGCCGTGCTCGACGATGGCCTCGGTCGGGATGTCGAAGAGCACGTACGACTCGTCGCCCTCCGCGAGCGGACCGCCGACGTGCTCGGCCGGCGCGCTCACCACGTAGCTGTGGACGACGTCGTTGGGCCGCGACTCCGGATCGTAGAGGTCGAGCACGAAGTCCGCGCGGGGGCGGAAGTCGCTCCGGCGCAACACCACGCGCCCGTTCTCCGTCGTCGCGCCCATCCCGGCGCGCATCCCGCCGACGAGCGTGCCGGTGGTGTCGACCTGCAAGATGAATTCCGCGAGCGCAGGAGGCTCGCCCTCGGCGCGCATCGGGTACTCGTAGGTCCGGCGATCCGCGTGCCGATCGAGCCACTCCGTGTACCGGAGCCGCACGCGCACCGTCGCGCCGGGCGCGATCGGGTAGACGCGCGCGCGGAGCCGTCCCGGGCCGTCATAGGTGAGCTTCGCGCCCTCCGCGCCATAGCCCATCCAGTTCAGCTGGTAGCCATCGGCCACCGCCATCGCGTTGACCACGCCCTCCTCGAACCCCATCCCGCGATCGATCGCGAAGCCCTGCACGATCGCGCTCTCGGGCAGGCGGATCGCCCACTCGCCCTCGAGCATGTCGCTGCGCGCGTTGAAGAACGTCTGCACGACCTCGGTCGTCGCGAGGTCGCCGCGCATCGTCACGTTGACCTCGTGCGCGCGGATCGGGAGCGGCGTGCGCGCCTCGCCCTGCTGATCGAGCCGGCGGCCCGCGAGCACGCCGAGGTAGCTCGTCTCGCGGAAACGGTTGCGGCCGGGATCCGCGAGGCCGCCCGTCCAGTCGTCCCAGAGGTCGGCCGGCTCGACGTCGGGCTCGGTGGCGCCCGCCAACACGACTTGTTCGCCCTGCGCGAGCCGATCGCTGCCGCCTTCGCTCGTGTACGTCACCTCGCCCGAGCCGCAGTACACCTCGGCGCCCGCGTCGGTGAGCTCGACCGCGAACGTCGCGTTGGACGCGCGCACCGACCCGTGGCTCGTCTGGATCGTGACCTCCTCGGAGCTCGACGCGTCGACCCACACCCGGCCCGCGGTGAGGTTGAGCTGCGCGAGCTGGACATTCCCGCGGGTGTCGTGGTCGAACAGGATCCACGCGCCGGAGTCGAGCGTGATCGCGCCTCGACCGTCCGCCGCGGTGGCGACCTCCGCCTCGTTCTCGACGCGCGCGGTCGACGTGACGCTCTCCGGATCGTCGCCGCGGGTCAGCGTGGAGCCGCCGCGGATCACCGCCGCCGTCGCGACGGTGGGCGCGGGCGCGTGGTCGTTGCCGCCGCACGCGCCGAGGAGCGCGGCGAGCGCGAGCGCGCCGAAGGTCGACGGATGCGAGGTCAGGTTCGTCATCGGTGGGTCTCCGCGAGCGTGCGCCCGCTGATCGTCCATGCGTAGCGGTCGTGATCGGGATCGAAGACGAGATCCGTGATCTGGATCTGCTCGTCCTCGCCCCCTTCGTTCCAGACCACCACGAGCTGCGCGCGCACCTCGTTGAGGTCGTCGTCCGAGGCCGTGCGGCGCACCTCGAGGGTGTAGACGCCGTCCTCTTGCTCCTCGAGATCGAACGCCTCGATCCCGTACTCCGGCGTGATGTCCATCGGACGCGTCGGGCTCAGGCCGGGGAAGCCCGCCCACAGCGCGACCTGCGCGTCGGGGTGCGACCACACGAGCGTGGCGCGCAGCGGGTGCGCCTCGCGCAGCACGCCAGCGCGGTTCATCCGGCGGCGCAGCTGATCGAGCCGCTCCTCGTCGCCGGCCGCGCGAGCCTCGGAGCGCAAGCGTGCGAAGCGGACCGACGACCAGAGGAGCGCGGTGCGCGCGACCCCCGTGCTCTCGCCCGGCTGTGCGGTCTGCATGAGTCGTTGCTCGAGCCGAAGCGCCTCGTCGACGCGACCCGCGCCGGCCGCGGCCTGCGCGAGGAGCAAGAGCACGCTCGCGTCGTCGGGACGGATCTCGCTCAGCGTCTGGTACTGCCGATACGCGTCCTCGAACCAGCCGTGCGCGCGGTAGAGATCGCCGAGCCGGCGACGCGCGAGCTCGTCGAGCGGGGCGAACTCCACGATCTCGCTGAACACGCGGCGCGCCTCCTCGGGGCGCTCCATGCGGAGGAACATCTCGCCGATCGCCGTGCGCACGCCGGGATCCGCGAGCGGATCGGCGCGCATCTGATCGGCGAGGCGCTTGGCTTCGGAGTCGCGGTCGGTGCGCTCGAGCATCGAGAGGAGCCGGAGCTTCAGCTCGAAGCTGTCGGGGTACTGCACGCTGAGGCGACGCAGCGCGCGGATCTTCGCCGCGTCGTTCGGCGCGCGCTCGAGGATCTGCTCGACGAGCGACTGATCGACGCCGCTGCCGAGGCCGAACGAGTTGCGGACGGCGCGCAGATCCTCGGGCGTGCGCACCCGGCGGAGCACCTGAGCGCGGACGAACGCGCGCGCGGCGGAGTCGTCGAGCAGGCGATAGACGTTGAGCATCCCGTCGACCGAGCCGGCCCGCGAGAGGATCACCTCGAGGAGCGCGCGGCGATCGCGCCACGCCGTCGCCTCGCACTCGCGCGCCGCGTCACGGTAGGTCTGGATCCACGCCGACGCGTTCGACTGCGCGCCGAGGCGCTCGCGCCAGAGCGCCGTGCGATCGCTGAGCGGCAGCGCGGCCGCGTCGCTGCACCGACGCCGCTCGTGGGCCGCCGCGTCCTGCACGTGGACGATGCGCGTGACGATCTGCGCCTCGGATGCATCGTTCCGCGCCGGACCGCCGAGCGCGATGTCACCCCCGCCGCTGCCCTCGTAGTCGAGGACGAACGGATAGTTGACTCCGACGATGCCGCCCCCGTCGGGCTGAGGGAACTGCCAGCGCTGGACGGCTTGCGCGATACACTGCTCGACCCGCGCGTCGCCCAGCGTGGAGCTCGCCACCGAGGAGGACTGCACCGAGCCCGTCGGGCTGATGATGAACGCGATGCTGACCCGGCCCGCGAGGTCCGGCCGCTGGTTGAGCTCCTGCTCGTAGCAGAAGCGAACCTCGTTGATGTGCCGCCGGATGATCCGGCGGATCACCTCGCGCGAGAGCGCGCCGCGGACGTCCGCTTCGCCGGTGCGCACGCGCGGCACGCCCGCGCTTCGCCCGCGGAGCCCGCCCCCGTATCCCGTGTCGCCGCCCGCACCGCGCCCGTAGCCGGAGGCCGAGCCGCCGCCGGCGCCGTGACCGATCGTCCCGAGGTTGCCGAGCCCGATCGTGCCCTCGCCCTCGCCGCCGCCGCCGCGACCCGTGCCGCGGAGGCCGAGACCACCGTTTCCGAAGTTGTCACCGATCTGGTCGCCCATCAGGGCGCCGATGGCGTCCATCGGATCGTTGCCGAGCGCGACGTTCTCTCCGAATTCGCCGTCGTCGTCGGTCGCATCCAACGCGCCCATGACCCCGACGTCCGCGGCGCGGTCCATCGCTCGCGCGGCTGGCTCGTCCGGGCTCGGCTCGGCCATCGGTACGACCTCGGCCGGCGGCCCGTCGGCGGGCGTCGCCGGTGCGATCGTCGAAGGTGTCGGCGCAGTCGTGGCGCTGTTCGCCGCGGTCCCGCCCGGCGCCGCCTGCTCGCGCGCCATCATCCCCTCGCCGCGCGACGTGTCTTCCTCGGCCATCTCGAATTCGGCGGCCGGCGCCGACGCGGCCTCGTCGCTGCCGGACAGACTGTTGCAGCCCATCAGCGCGAACGGACCGAGCGCGATCGCGATCGTCCCTTCCACCACCGGAGACGGCCGCCGGTTCCCTATCCGCAAGAGGGGTTGATCGATCCACTGGAGCGCGTACGGCCCCATCCGGTTGAGCTCGCTCTGGCTCGGGACGTAGTAGCTGGTGAACGGCGTGATGAGCCCGTAGCGCGTGCCGAGCTCCGCGACCTCCTCGCGGCCCGCGCCCTCGAGCAGCATCTGCCGCAAGCGCTCTTGCGCCCAGCGCAGCCGCAGGTCCGTCGACTCCCTCGTGTCCTGCGGGCTGATCGCGATCGTCTCTTCGAACGCCTCGCCCGCGATCGTGCCGCGCACCGTGACCTCCGTCGGGAGCGTGTCGCGCACGCGCCCGACGACCGGGAACACCTCGCCGAGGACCGCGTCCATCGGGCGTCGCGGGTAGCTGTTCTCGATCGCGTCGCCGAGCACCACCTCGACGTGGTGCGCGATCGGCCGCACCGCGTGCGCCAACACGCGGAGCGCCGCGTCGGCCGCCTCCGCGCGCTCCTCGACGCGCATCGCGAGCCCACCGCCGCGCGTGAGCGTCTCGAGCAGCTCGAGGTTCGCGTCGCTCCCCACCGCCACGGCGTAGAGCCGCACCGGCTCGGGGAGCCGACCGAGGCGCTCGAGCAGCCCATCGGCGCGCAGCTCGCCCACCGTCGGCGCGCCGTCGCCCACGTAGATCACCGCCCCGTGACGGCTCGGGTCGAGGAGCCCCGCCGCCGCCGCGATCGCCTCGCCGAGGTCCGTCGCACCGCCCGCCGGCACGCGCGCGAGGCCATCGAGCAGCGCCTCGACGTGCTCCGGCGTCGCCTCGTGGAGCGCGGGCTCCTCGCCGTCGATCACCGAGCGGATCGTCAGGTCGGCGCTGAGCACCGCGACCCGATCGGTCGGCCGGAGCTGCGCGGTGAGCGACTCCGCGACCGCGCGCCCCAGCTCGAGGTGCGTGCGATCGGTGGCCGCCGACACGTCGGCGATCACCACGACGTCGAGCGGCACGTCGCTCTCGGAGGTCGCAAGGGACGTCGGCAGGACGAGCGGCAGGTAGAAGTAGTCGCGCTCGTCCGCCTCGTTCGGGATCGCGCGCGCGTCGGGGGCGCGCGGCGGCGGCTCGTGGGGAGCCCGCCACGCGGTTTGCGTAGTCGCAGCGGGACCGACGAGCTCGAGCCAGAAGTCCGAGCGCGGGACGAAGTCGCTCCGGCGGATGCGCACCGCGCCCTCCTCCACCGTCGCGCCCATGCCCGCGCGCACGCGCTCCGCGCCGGCGTCGGCGACGTCCGCGCTGAGCGAAAACTCTTGGATGTGTGGGGCGCGCGCGCCGCCGCCCATCGGGTAGCGATAGAGCCGCGGCGTCGGATCGCCCTCGCCGCTCCGGCTCGGTCGGCCGAGCCACTCCGCGTAGCGGATCACGATGCGCCGCGTCTGACCCGGACGGATCGGATAGATGCGCGCGCGATAGGCCCCCGGCGCGTCCCACTCGAGCAGCGCGGGGTCCTCCTGTGAGCCGCGGTAGACCTGCGCCTCGTACGCCTGCCGCGCCTGCGCGCGTTCGCGCACGTATCCGTCGACGAGGCGGTCCTCGCGATCGACCGAGAAGCGCTGGAGCACCGCGCCCTCGGGCACGCGCACGCGATAGAGCCCCTCGACCATCTCCGACGCGGGGTTGAAGAAGAGCTGATCGACCTCGGTGATCGCGAGGTCGTTCTCGATGCGAACGCGCACGTCGAGGCGGCGCACGACGAGCGGCCAGCGCGCCTGACCGACCTCGTCGGGCACGCGCGCCTCGAGCAGGCCGACGCCCTCGGGCCCCGACGCGTCCGACGGTCCGGGCCGCGCGAGGCCGCCGGTCCAGTCCTGCCAGAGGACCGACGCCGTGCGCGTCACGCTCGCCTCGCTCAGCGCGAGCTCCTCGCCGCTGATCGCGATCCCTCGCTCGTCGCCGTGGGTGAACGCGACCTCGCCGCGGATCACGTAGAGGTGCGCCGCACCGTCTTCCACGCGCAAGGAGAGCGAGGCGTCCGACGCGCGCAGCGATCCGGTCGCGGTGACGATCTCGAGCTGCTCGGCCGCCGACGCCTCCGCGAACACGCGGCCCGCTTCGAGGCGCACGCTCGCGCCATCGAGGAGCGCGACGTCCGTCTCGTCATCGAGCAAGAGCCGAGGGCCCGCGTCGAGGCTCAGCCGCGCGAGGCCGCCGGCCGGCGTGCGCACCGTCTCGCCGAGCGAGATCCGCGACACGACCGCGGAGTCGCGCTCCGCCCCGTCGGCGTCGACGAGCTGCGCGTTCGAGCGCACCGGGGTGAGCGTCGCGACGGTGTTGTCGACCAGCTCGCTGATCCCTCCGCATCCGATCGCCCATCCCAGCGCGGACACCGCGACCAGGATCCGAACCGTGCGGCTCCGGACCGAGCCTCTCCTCATGGTCTCCCCCGTCATGTGAGGCCGCCTGCTCCGACCCGAGCCCCCAAGGTGACCTTGGCCGCTCGGCGGGCGAGCGTACCAAAGGCGAGGTGCGCCCGTCGTCGTGGGAAGGAGAGGCTCGGGCGGAGTGCGGCGGTGGTTCATGCCGGCCATGGACCGTGGCGGCCGAGCCGAGTTCCGCGCACGACGCGACGGCGCGCCGAGCCCGGATGAGCTCGGCGCGTAGAGACCGCCTCGATCGAGGAAGTGAGCTTGCGTCGCTATCGCATCGGGAGCACGCACATCCCCGAGATGCACGCGGTGTCACCCGGGCAGCGATAGTCCTCCCCCGGCGCGCACGCGATCGGGGCGCACGCGTCGAGGGGCACGCACTCGCCCCAGCAGGATCCGACGACCGCGGCGACCATCCCGGCCGGGCATTCGGGCTCGCTCGCCCGACACATCACGTGTCCACGATCGCAGTCGCGCGCCGACGAGCAGACCGCGTGCGCAGACTGGCACTCGCCCTCGGTGCGGTAGAGGTCGCCCTCGCACGCGGCCGTGAGCACGCACGTGGTGCCGGCCCATACCCAGCGCGGGAGACCGCGGCAGAGCACGGGGCCGATGCGACCTGGCCCGCACTCACCGCCCACGCACTCGGGGTGCGCGTAGAGACACTCCTCGATCGATACGTACGAACGCGCGCAGCGCCCGGTCGGGGTCGGGACGCACTCGCATCCTGGCTCGCAGCCGCGGTCGGTGAACCAGAACACGTTCGGGCCGCTCGTGCAGGACTCGAACGGTCCGCTCACTTCGCCCACACACACGGGGCCCGGCTCTACAGGATCGCAATCCACATGGTCGGCCGCGCACGCCTCCGGCGTCGCATAGAGCGCTGCGCAGTCGGCGCCGCTGCACTCACATCCCGAGATCGCGAAGCACGCGTCGCCGCTCCACGCCCAACCGAAGAGGGCGCGGCAGTCGCCGACTCCCTCGGCGCGCTGGGGATCGCACGTTCCGGGCACCGGACAGTCCGCGTGCGCGTCCTCGCAGCTCGCGCGGTCGTCATAGGACGGCGGGCAGGTCTCGGGCCAGAGATACTCCCCGGTCCCGTCGATGCACGGGCAGCCCTCGACGCAGCCGTCGGCGGTGAAGTACCAGCGATCCGCGCCGGGCCGGCAGACCGGAGCCACGGGCACGACGCCGTCGTACTCCGGCTCGCAGGTCGGCGGGGGTGGCTCCTCGATACACGATCGGAACGCAGCTTGACACGCCTCGATCGAGTCGAACATGGCATCGCACTCGCTGCCGGAGCAACTACAGCCGACGATCTCGCACGCGGTCCCGTTCCACGACCATCCCGCGATGGCGCGACAGTCCCCGACGCCGACGATGTCCTGCGGGTCGCACGCGGCGCCCGGGGGAGGCGGCCCTGCGCTCAGGCAGGCGCTCTCGCAGAGCGCCTGGGAGGTGAACACGTCGTCGCAGTCGGCGCCGACGCACTCGCACCCCTGGATCGCGACGCACTCGGTGACGTCGAGCTTCCATCCGAGGATCGCCCGGCACGCGCCGGTGCCCTCCGCGTCGTTTAGGGCGCACATCGGATCCGGATCGCCGTGGCTGCCGAAGCAGCCGGCCGCGACGACGGAGAGGAGAAGACAGACGAAGAGGTTCTTTGCGCGACGCATGACGGTTCCCTTCCTCCGCGCGCGAGCACCCGCGCGCGTGGACAGTGGTCGAAGGATCGAACGAACGGACTGGTGGGACGAGAGGTGACGGCCGCTACGGCAGGCCGCGACCGAACAGGGTGACGGCGCGACGCTCCGCGAGGGGCGACGCGATGGAGATCAGCAAGACTTCTTCGCGGAGCCCCGCCGCGCTCGGGGTGAGACGGACGGTGACGCGCGCGCTGGCGCCGGCATCGATCGTGGTCGGGGTCGCGAGCAGCTCGAGATCGCTCGCGCGCCGCATCGCGGCGTCGGCGAGCACGATCGCGTCGTCGCAACGGTTGACGAGCTCGACGCTCGCCTCGACGGAGCGGCCGACCTGGACGCTGCCCACCTCCACGTCGAGGTCCACGTCGAAACACGGATTGACCCGCTCGATCAGCGACACCGTCCCGCTCGAGCGCACGAAGTCCCAGGGCGTGTCGCGCGCGTCGCCGACGCGGACCTGGAGGCGGAGGTGGCTCGAGCTCAGCTCGAACTCGCCCACCGAGCCGTCGTCCTCGACGGGGAGGAGCAGCGGGTCGTTCGCGTCGTCGAGCCCGACCACGAAGAGCGTCCCCTCGGGCGGCTCGATCGAGCCGGGGGCGACGGCGAAGCCGTACTGACTCCCGCGCCCGTTGCCGGGGACCACGCCCACCGGGTCGAGGCTGGGGGGCTGCGGCTGCGGCACTCCGATGCACCCGACGGCGAGCAGCCCGAGCAGGCCGAAGGCCAACCGGGACGGTCGAGCGGGGTGATGGGGCCGCGTCATCGGGTCTGGTTCAGCATCGACCATGCCACGAGCACCCGCGACGGCAGGCGCGAGTCCCCTCGATGGAAGTGCACCAAACCTGTACCGACGAAGTGCACCACATGGTACATACTTGGCTCGAATCGCCCAACTATGTTGCTGTTCACCGACCGCTTCGAGCCCCGGCGCATCCTCGGTGAGGGCGCGCTCGGATCGGTCGAGGTGGCCTTCGATCGGGCGCGCGAGCGCGAGGTCGCGCTCAAGCGGGTGCGCCTCCGGGACCCCCTGCACGCGGACGTGTTCCAGCGCGAGCTCCGGCTCCTGCGCGGCGTCGCCCACCCGCGGCTCGTGCGCCTGCTCGACGCCGGGATCGCCGACGATGAGGCCGGGCGGTTCGGCTACTTCACCTCGGAGCTCACGATCGGGACGCCGCTCGCCACGCCGCGGGCGTGGTCGACGCTGCGCGCGACGCTGATCGACACCGCGCACGCGCTGCTCGCGCTCCACGACGCGTCGCTGATGCACGGCGACGTCAGCGCGGCCAACGTGCTCGTCGACGCGTCGGGCCGCGCCACGCTGATCGACCTCGGCTGCGCGCGGCCGCTGGGCGAGCCGCTCGTCACGCTCGACGGGACGCATCCCGCGCCGGAGATCCTTCGTGGGGCGCGCGCCTCGATCGCGATCGACCTGTTCGCGCTCGGGGCGACGTTCGCGCCGCACCTTCCGTCGGACACCCCCGCACCGATCGTGCAGCTGATCGGGTCGCTGCGCGCGCCGAGCGAGCGCGATCGCCCGACCGATCTCCGCGAGGTGCTCGAGCGCCTCGGCGAGGAGCCGCCACGACGTGCGGCGACCCGCGCACCGCTGATCGGGCGCGATGCGGCGGTGCGAGGATTCGCGCAGCACCTCGATCGGATCGAACGGGGGGTCGCGGGACCGCGCGTCGTCGCGATCGAGGCCGCGCCCGGGCTCGGGACGACGCGGCTGCTCGAGGAGCTGCGCTGGACCGCGCAGCTAAAGATGCCCGTGGACGAAGCGACGGGACCCACACTCGGCCGGGTCGACCGGTTGCTCGCGCGGATCGGCGCGGACGATCTCCCGGCGTTCCTCGCGCGCGCGCGAGCCGACGGATCTTCGTTTGCGTTGTTCATCGACGAGCTCGATCGGGCGACGCCGAAGGAGCGCGCCCGTGCGCTCCAGCTCGCGCGCGCGCTCGGCGACGACGATCCGTGGACGCTGGTGGTCGGCGGGACGGTGCCCAGGGAGATCGCGGCGGAGCGATGGCCGCTCGCGCCGCTGACGAACGACGAGGTGGCGCGCTGGATCGGGCCGGACGTGTCGGCCGAGCGGCGCGCGCGCATCGTCGACGTGACGGCGGGGATCCCGAGCGAGATCGAGCGCGTGCTGGCGCGCCCAGATCTCGATCCACAACACGCATTGTCCACCGCCAGCGGGACGACCGGCGCGTTGGACGGACTCTCGCCAGCCCTCCGCCGCGCGCTGATCGAGATCGCGTGCGGCGGATCGATCGACGCGCCCGAGCTCGCGCACGCCCTCACCCAGCTCGGGTGGCTCCGCTACGAGGGCGGCGCGCACCGGCTCGCGCGGCCCTCCGACGCGGCGCGGATCGAAGCCGCGGCGAGCCCCGCGGAACGCACGGACGCGCATCGCGCGCTCGCCTCGCGCACATCGGGGGCGAGCGCCCTCCTCCACCTCGCGCGCGCCGGCGACGTCGACGCAGCGCATGAAGGGCTCGAGCGGATCGCCGCGGAGACCACGGATCGCTCCTCGCTCGGCCCCCTCGCGCGCGCTCTCGCGGAGCTTCGACCGAGCCTGCTCGCGGCCGAGGTGCTGGAAGAGGCGAGCGAGGCCGGTCTCGCCATCCGCACCCTCGCGCGGCTGCGGCGCGGCGCGAGCCCCGAGACAGTCGACGCGCTCCGGCTGCGCGCGGGGAGCTGCCGCCTCGCGCTCGGATCTCCTTCGGGCGCGCTCCGCCATCTTCGACGCGCCGCGGAGTCGCAGACGCCCGCGGTCCGCGATCGCGCGGTGGAGCGCATCGCGGAAGCCCTCTTGCGTAAGGGCGCCCATCGCAGCGCGGCCGATCGGTTGCGCGCGATCGAGCGGCCGAGCGCGGACGCGGAGGCGCTGCTCGGCGTGGCGCTCAGCTACCTCGGCGAGCACGAAGAGAGCGCGGCCCTCCTCGCGCGCGCGGCGCGGCGCGACCTCTCCCCGCGCTCGCGCTTGCGCGCGGTGAGCTTCCTCGCGATCGACGCCTACCGTCGGGGTGCGCTCCGCGATGCGGCGGAGGGCTATCGTGAGGCGTACGCGATCGCGCGCGCACATCACCAGGAGGAGCAGCTCCCGCAGACCGCGCTGAACGTCGCGACGATCGAACATCGGCTCGGCGAGCTCGGCGCCGCGCTCACGCGTTACTCGGAGGCGCTCGCGTGGGCGCGCGCGTTCGCTCAGCCGGTCACCGAGCTCACCCTGCGGCTCAACCGCGCGCGTCTCCACGCCGATCTCGGGCTGTTCGATCGCGCGCGGACGGCGCTCGGCCAGCTCGCGCCGCGGCTCCAGGCGGAGCAGCTCGACTTCCTCGCTGCGGACGCCGCCGGCCTCGACGCCGAGATCGCGTGGATGACCGGCGAGGGAGACGCCGCGAGCGCGGAGCGCGCCGCGTCGGAGTTCGAGGCGCTCGGCGCGGAGCGCGAAGCGGCGGACGCGCGGCTCCTCGCCGGACACTGCGCGATGAACCGCGGCGAGCCCGACGTCGCCGCGCGGGCGCTCGAGCGCGCGATCGAGCCCACCCAGCCGGCCGATCTGCGCGCGAGGGCGCTCGAGCTGCGAGCGCGGATCGAGCGGGCGAGCGGGCGCGAGGTGGCCGCGCTGTCTACACTGCACGACGCCTTGCGACTCGCGCGCGCGGTGGACGAGCCGGAGCTCGTGGCGCGGCTCGCCGTGGCCGCCGGGGACCTCGCCTCGCGGCTCGACGCACCCCACGCGGCGGCCGCGCTGATCGGCGAGGCGCGCGCGCACTACGATCGGATCGCCGCCACGCTGCCGGCGGAGCTCCGCGCGAGCTATCGAGCCCACCCGCTGCGCGCCGCCGCGGGCCTCGACCTCGAGCGGAGCATCACCGACTCGCCTGGCGCCTCTCGCGATGCCGACGCGCGCAGCGCCGACGGCGCCACGGTGCGCCGGCTGCTCCGCGTGGCCGCCCGCGTCGCCGAAGCGCGCGATCCCGACGCCGTCCTCGAGCTGGCGATGGACTCCGCCGTGGAGCTCACGATGGCCGAGCGCGGCTTCCTCCTCTTGCGAGACGCGGCCGACCAGCTCGACGTCGCGGTGGCGCGCAACTTCGATCGCGAGGACCTCCGCCGCGCATCCGACAAGTTCAGCCGCACGATCGCCGAGCGCGTGGTGGGGACCGGCGAGCCCGTGCTGACGAGCGAGGCCCAGCGCGACGAGCGATTCCAAGAGGGCCGGTCGATCCACGCGATGCAGCTGCGGAGCGTCCTCTGCGTCCCGATCCGCACGCGCGCCGCGATGCTCGGCGCGCTCTACGTCGACAACCGCTTCCAACGCGGCCGCTTCGGGCAGGAGCACGTGGAGCTGCTCACCGGGTTCGCCGATCAGGTGGCGGTCGCGCTCACCAACGCGCGGCTGACCCGCGAGCTCGAGGCGCGATCGCGCGAGCTCGCGGAGGAACGCGAGCGCACGCTGAGGCTCCTCGCCGACAAGACGGCGGAGGTCGAGCGGCTCACGCGACTTCGTACCGAGCACGGTTCATTCCACGGGCTCGTCGGACGCAGCGCGAAGATGCGCGAGCTGACCCACGCGATCGAGAAGCTCGCGGACGCGGCCGTCAACGTCTTGATCCTCGGCGAGAGCGGCTCGGGCAAGGAGCTCGTCGCGCGCGCAATCCATCTCGAGAGCGCGCGCCAGGCTTCGCCGTTCGTCAGCATCAACTGCGGCGCGATCCCCGAGGCGCTGCTCGAGTCGGAGCTGTTCGGTCACGTGCGCGGCGCGTTCACCGGCGCGACGCGCGACAAGGATGGTCTCTTCATCGAGGCCGGCGAAGGCACGCTGTTCCTCGACGAGATCGGCGAGATGCCGCTCGCGATGCAGGTCAAGCTCCTTCGCGCGCTCCAGCAACGCGAGGTCCGACCGGTCGGAGGCGCCTCGGCGCAGCCGGTGCGCGCGCGGGTCCTCGCGGCGACCAACCGGCGCCTCCGCGACGCGGTCGCGCGCGGCACGTTCCGCGAGGACCTCTACTATCGGCTCGCCGTCGTCGAGCTCACCGTCCCGCCGCTCCGCGAGCGGCCCGAAGACATCCCCGAGCTCGCCGAGGCGCTGCTCCAGCGGGCCGCCGCCGAGGACGGGATCCGCGCCCGGCTCACCACCGATGCGGTCCGCGCGCTCAGCGTCCATCGCTGGCCGGGCAACGTCCGCGAGCTGGAGAACGTGCTGCGCGCCGCCGCCGTGTTCGCCGAAGACGGGCGCATCGACGCGCGCTCGCTCGTCCTCCCGGAGCGCGCGAGCCCGGACGGCTCCGCGCCGCTCGACGAGCCGGCACGGATCCGCGCCGCGCTGACCGCCCACGGCTGGAACGTGGCCGCCGCCGGCCGAGCCCTCGGGATGCCGCGGATGACGCTCTACCGACGGCTCCGCGCGTATGGCCTCGAGCGCCCGGAATCCTGAATGAGCCCGCGAGGTTTCAGGCCCCGCCGGCCGCGCTTCGGCCCCACCCTGAAATAGGCTCCGGAAGTCCCCCGTAGCAGGTGCTGCGCCGATCGGGGCGCCACTCGCTCGAAGGAAACCGTGTCCGAAACCGCGTTGCTCTCGACCGCCGACCGTCTCCTCGCCTCCCTTCAGGGGCTGAGCTCCGCGCTGAGCCCGGCATACTCGGACGGCCGGAGGGGTGGGATCGAGGCCTCGTTGGAAGCGCGCGCGTCGGGTGGGGACAGGAACGCCCTCGAGGCGCTGTTGCGCGAGCACGCGCGCGCGATCCACGACGTATGCCGGTACGTGGCGGGTCCGCACGACGCGCACGACGCGACGCAGGCCTCGCTCGAGCGGATCGTGAAGTCGATCAAGCACTTCGACTCCGACAAAGGTTCCTTTCGCACGTGGGCGCTGACCGTCACGCGCAACGTATGCCGCGATCGACTGCGCCGGCGCGGGCTCGAGCGCCGCACCTTCATCGCCGACGGCGACGACGTCACCGGCTGGACGGCGAGCGAGCAGCCGGGACCGGAGCGTATCGCGCTCGCGCGGATCGAGTCGGAGCGGCTCGCCGAGGCGCTCGAGACGCTGCCCGAGAAGATGCGGCTCGCGGTGGTCCTCTATCATGTGCACGGCTCGACGTACGAAGAGATCGCGAGCACCCTCGAGGTTCCCTTGGGCACCGTGATGACCTGGCTGCACCGCGGCCGACAGCGCCTGCGCGACGCGCTCGCGGAGAACGCCGCGTGACGCGCGACGAGACGACGGTTCACCTCGACGAGGTGAGCCTCGAGGCGCTCGCGGGCGGCCGCGAGGATCTCGTGGCGGAAGCGATGTTGCTCCACCTCGACGAGTGCGCGGAGTGCGCGGAGCGCGTCGAGCTCGAGCGCAGCTCGGTCGCCGACGCCTCCATGGCGCTGCGGCGCGCGACGCCGGAGCTCGACGACCTCGACGCGATGATCGCGCGCGCGATGGAGGCGGCCGAGCCGGAGGACGCGCCCTCACGACGCAGCCTCTGGATGGGCGCGGGCTTCGGCCTCGTCGCTGCGATCGGCCTCGGGCTCTTGTCGATCCCGTGGTCGGCGTCGGTCGACGGCGTCGGCGCGACCGGGCGTCAGTTGCTCACCCTCGGGCGCGCGCTCGATCGCGTCGTCGAGTCGAGCCTCCCCGGTGGATGGATGGGCGTCGCGATCGTCGGGCTCGCCCTGGCGCTCGCGCTCGCGCTGCCCGCGCGCTGGCTGCTCGGAGGGCGCCGCACGATCCCGCCGATCGTGACGGGCGCGCTCGGCGTGGCGCTCTTCGCGATGGTCGGCATGACCACCGCGCGCGCGTACGCGTACCGCGTCGAGGGCGCGTGGCCCGAGCCGATCCCGCGCGTGACGGTCGACGCGGAGCGCGCGCCGATCTCGGGCGCGCTGCGCCAGGCGAGCGAGTCGGCGGGGCTCGGGATCGTGGTGCGCCTCGACGACGATCCGCCGGTCACGTTGCACGTGCAGGACGCGCCGATGGACCAGGTGTTCGAAGCGATCCTCGGTGACATGGACGTGGTGGTCCGGCCCGGCGCGAGCGTGGTGAGCGTGCGGGCCGACGAGGGTGCGCCCTCGGCGAGCGTCGTCCCGATCGACGATCAGGACGCCGATCAGGGCCTGGCGGAGCCACCGGCTCAGGTCACCGGCGACGATCGCGTAGGCGTCTACGCCGTCGTGCACGACGGATCCGACGACGCGGACGACACTCCGCCACCTCCCGCGGACGGGCGCGTGCCCCCCGTGCCTCCCGTGCCGGCCGTCCCGGCGGTGCTCCCCATCGCGCTCGCGACGGCGCACGAAGAGCAGGCCGGCGTGCGCGACCGCGTGACGTTCGGCGGCGACGTGGAGATCGGCACGAACGACGTCGTGAGAGGCGTGTACACGATGGGCGGCGACGCGGAGATCCGCGGGCGCGCGCTCGGCGACGTCGTCACGATGGGGGGCGACGCAGACATCCGCGGCGAAGTGGTCGGCAACGTGACCACGATGGGCGGCGACATCGAGGTGCGCGACGGCGCGCGGATCCATGGCGACCTGAACGCGATGGGCGGCGACATCGACATCGCGGACGGAGCACAGGTATACGGGCAAGTCTTGTTGAACCCCGGCGAGGCGATGGACGGCGACGAGGTCGCGCCGGCCGCGACGGTTCATCAGGACGGCGACGGGCTCGCCGGCGTGTTCCGTTGGGGTCTCTTCAACGCGCTCATCTTCCTGTTCGGCCTCTTCATGCTCGGCACCGCGCGCAAGCGCTTCGGCACGCTCCGGACCGAGATCGGCGAGCGCCCGGTGCGCAGCGCGCTGGGCGGGATGTTCGGCGCGCTCGCCGCGATGGCGCTCACCGTCGTCCTCTGCCTGACCTTGATCGGCATCCCCGGCGCCGTCGTGCTCTCGATCCTGCTGGTCGTCGCGGTGTTCGTCGGGTGGACGACCAGCGCGTGGTGGCTCGGCAGCGCGCTCCCGCTCCGGCGCCTCAAGGACCGCCCCGTCGCGCAGCTTGCGGCGGGCGTCGGCGTGTTCTTCGTGGTCGGCCTCGTCCCGAAGATCGGCGTGCTCGTGGTCATCGCCGCCGTCCTCGCCGGCCTCGGCGCGGTGATCGCGACGGAGTTCGGCGCACGCAAGCAGAAGACCTCGACGGCGACGCTGACCGGCCCCTACCGCGACTGAGCGGCCGGAGCGACGCGGCGAGCATTCGCGTACGCTGCGGCCATGGGCGTCGCGCGCGCGTGGATCGCGGGGTACGGATCGAAGCTCGTCCCGCACGAGCCGTTCGAGATCGCACGACTCGGTGACACGGAGCGCGTCGTGTGCGCGCACCATGGAGCGAGCGGCGTGCGCCAGGTCCTCGCCGAGCCACTCCACGACGGCGTCGGTTTCAAGCTCGGGCCGGGTACCGGCTCGCTCGGCGACACGTATGCGTTCGCCGAAGACGACGAGCGCGCGGAGTCGACGAGCGGCTGGCGGATCGGCACGCGCGGCTTCGAGTGCGGCTGGCCGGCCGGCTGGACCCTGTGGTCGACGTCGTACGAGGTGGACCATCCGTTCGAGCTGTCGCCGTCCGGCGGCGCCCTGCCTCGCGACGCGATGATCTACGTGCGCGGCCCGTGGCCCAGCGCCGAGGCGGCTCCGCTCGAGGCGCTCATCGCGTCGGGGATGCGCGAGCTCGGACGCCGCACGGTCGAGACCCCGGTCGGTCGCGCGGCCGCGATCGACCTCGCGTACATGCACGACGGCGTCGAGTGGTGGCAGGCGCGGATCATCGCGCCGATCGAGGGCGCGCGCGTCGTCCTCGTCACTGCGCAGGCGCCTCGCGCCGCGATGGAGCCGGTCCGCGCCGCGGCCGACGAGGTGGCGCGGGGCTCTCGATCGCGCAACGTGGATTGACGTCTGGAACCCGCCTACCGCGCGGCGAGGTCTACCACGCGGCGAGCTCCATCATGTCTTCGACGTCCTCGTCCTCGAGGTAGCCGCCGCGCGCCAACGCCGCCGCTTCCGCGACTCCGAGCCGCACGTAGACCTCGCGGTCTTCGTCGCCGCGCAACGACACGAGCCGCTCGCGGACGCCGACGCGATCGAGGAGCACGTTGAGCGCGTGCACGAGACCGCGCACCGTCACCATGCGCACGTCGCGGTCCGGCTCGATCATCCGGAGATCGATCTGGTCCGTGTCGGCCTCTTCCTCGAAGTCGTCGAGCACCGCCGCGAAGTGCTCCCCGCTGCGCACCACGAGCGGACCGTCGTCGCCGCCGATCCGCTCGAGCACGACGTCGGCGAGCTCCTGCGTCAGCGCGGAGAGCCGCCCGACGAGCCCCGCCGCGGTCGCCGGCTCGCCGACCCGCTGGACGAAGAATCGGTCCGCCACCTGTCGGGTCGACGCGCGCTCGGCGACGCCGCCCGCCGCGTAGTACGTCTCGAGCAGATCGACGCGGCGCTTCTCCGCCTCCGGCTGCTCCACCTCGCTCGCGATGCGCAGGAGCTCCTCGCCGTCGAGCTCCGCCATCAGACCCGCCTTCTGCAGGGCCTCGAGGAACACGCGGTCGGATTCCTCCAACAGCTGGGCGGCGAGACGCTGCGCGCTCAGGCTTGTCCCCCGTTTTCGCTCGGCGCGCTCCTCTGCGCCGCTCCCGTCCAAGCTCACGTACGACTCCGAAGGCGTGGGTCGAGCCCTCCGACTGTGGATCGTGCGGGGGGTCGATGTCGAGCGAAGACCTGCGAAACCTCGCGCGCACCGAGCCTTACATCAACCATGCGCCGTCAGCCATGCGCCGTCAGCCATGCGCGGTCAGCCATGAGGGAGCCCCTGCGCGCCGCGTTGGATCCACGCGACGATCGCCTCCGCCGCCGCCGTCACCGCGGCGCGCTGGAATTGCGCCCAGTCGTGCTTGCCGGTCGAGCCGACGATGTTGCTCACGCCGAGCACGGCGGTGAACGGCACCTCCGCCGCCTTACAGGCCTGGCCCACCGCGAACGCCTCCAGGTTCTCCGCCTCGCACTGCGTGCTCGGGTGCACCGTGCTCGCGAGCGCGTCGTCGACCGTGCGCGCGAGCGTGGACGCGATCGGCGCGAGGAACACGCGACCGCCCGACGACGCGAGCCCCGCGGAGAGCAGCGCGTTCGTCTCGACCTGGGTCTGGAGCGGACCCGGGAACTCGCACTTGCCGGCGATCACCGCGTGCGAGACGAGCTGCAGCCGATTCGAGACGATGACGTCGTGCGGCCGGTACTGCGCGAGGCCGGGGTACACGCCGCAGCTCCCGAGCAGCACGACGGCGCGCGGGTTGAGCGCCAGGATCCCGCGCGCGGTAGCGGGACCCGCCGCCCCGAGGCCGAGCCCGATCGCCTTGCCGCGCACGTTCAGCCCGCGGACGGCGCCGACGAGCTGGTCCGAGAGGTATGGCCGGAGCCCGGCCATGTCGGGCGCATGGGCGGCCACGATGAGGAGATCGGCGACCCGTTGCGACGGTGGCTCCATCTCGGCGCGCGAGGATAGCATTTGCTACGCTCGCCGCGTCTTGGGCGACGCCGAAGATCGGTCCGGTCGGGTGGTGTACCGCTGGGACCTCGACAAGACGTACCTGCGGACCGAGTTCGACACGGTACGCGACCTCGTGCGCACCGCGTTCGAGAGCGCCGCACAGAAGCGCACCGTGCCCGGCGCCGCCGCGCTGCTCCGCGAGATCCGCGCGACCGAGCCGCTCGGGATCTACATCGTGAGCGGGAGCCCGACGCAGCTCCGCCGCGTGCTCGAGGCCAAGCTCCGGCTCGACGGGATCCGCTGGGACGGCTTCACGCTCAAGCCGCAGCTCTCACACGTCCTGCGAGGCAAGTTTCGTTTCATCAAAGATCAGGTCGGCTACAAGCTCGGCGTGTTGCTCGAGTCGCGCGCCGAGCTCGCGCTCGAGATCGACGAGTTCATGTTCGGCGACGACGCGGAGGCGGACGCGTTCATCTACTCGATCTACTCGGACCTCTGCGCGGGCCGCGTGGCGGACGACGTGCTGCACCGCGTGCTCGAGAGCGCGGGGGTCTACGAGGACGCTCTGCCGCGCCTCGTCAGCCTCGCCTCGCGCGCGCCCCGCCACGACGTGGGCCGACGGATCTTCATCCACCTCGATCGCGTGAGCTCCCCCGACGCCTTCGAAGGCTTCGGACGGAGGGTCGTGCCGTTCTACAACTATCTCCAGCCCGCGCTCGTCTTGCTAGAGCACGGCACGTTGTCGGTCGCGGGCGTCCTCCGGGTCGCCGCCGAGCTCGTGCTCCGCCACGGGTTCACCGGCGACGCGCTCGCCGCGAGCTACGAGGACCTAGCCCGGCGCGGCCACGTGGGCGGCCAGGTCGCGCGCGATCTCGCGAAGGAGTTCGAGACGATCGACGAGTCGCACTACGCGACGACCTACCCGGTGCTCCGCAGCTTCGCCCAGGGGATGGAGCGCGCCGCGGACGCGGTGCCCGAGCGCGCCGCGCCGGTCGACGACGAGATCGACTACGTGGAGCTCTTCTCCAAGGACAAGCTCCGCGCCCGCCTCGCCAAAGAGCGCCTCGCGCGCCGCTGAGGACGCCGTGCACGACTACGACTCCACGCGGCGGAGCTGGAACGCGGCGACGCGGAACCACAACGCGCACAAGGGCGACCAGGCGCGGTTCCTCCGCGAGGGTGGTGACGTGCTGTTCGAGGACGAGCTCGAGCTGCTCGGCCCGCTCGATCAGAAGACGCTCGCGCACCTCCAGTGCAACGCGGGTCAAGACTCCTTGTGCCTCGCGCGGCGCGGCGCGGTAGTGACCGGCGTGGATCTGAGCGACGCGGCGATCGCGTTCGCGCGCGAGCTCTCGGCCGAAACGGGGATCGACGCCACGTTCGTCGAGGCGGAGCTCATCGACTGGCTGACCCACACCGATGCGCGCTTCGACCTCGCCTTCGCGAGCTACGGCGCGACCGGATGGCTGCCCGACCTCGACGCGTGGGCACGCGGCGTGGAGCGCATCCTCCTCCCCGGCGGCGCGCTCGTGTACGTCGAGTTCCACCCCATCGTGCACTCGATCGACGCCGACGGCCGCGCTTCGCGCGACGACTACTTCGCGTCTGACCCGTTCATCGAGCCGGTCGGCGACTACGTGGCCGAGGCGGAGGGCGGGCTCTCGCCGAGCGGCGAGGTGAACGCGGCACCCACCACGCCGAACGAGACCGCGGCGTGGTCCTACCAGCACACGATGGCTTCCATCCTCGACGCGATCGCGCGGACCGGCCTCGTCATCGAGCGCGTGCGCGAGTATCCGTACTCCAACGGCTGCAAGATCACCCCCGCGCTCGTCCCCGCGCCGGGTCGGCGGTTCGTGTGGCCGGGGAACCTCGCGCGGCTCCCGCTGATGCTCGGACTGCGCGCGCGCAAGCCACAATGACACGCTTCCACGGCCTACCGCGCGCGTGAGATCCTCCGCGTCGATGCGCCGCAGCCGCGCGACGATCAGCGAGGAGCTCCCCGCCAGCGCGCGCGCCGCGTTCGACCTCGTGCACGACTACGAGCGCCGGCTCAGCTGGGACACGCTCCTCCGCGACGCCTACGTGGAAGACGGTCGTGCGCCGTCGGTGGGCGCCATCGCGGTGTGCACCGGTCGATGGTTCGTCGGGGGTCTCCGCTTCGCCACCGCGTACGTGAGCTTCCGTCCGGGCGAGGTCGCGGCGGTGCGGATGACGAACCGTCCGTGGCCGTTCGACGAGTGGGCCGCATCGATCCGCCACATCCCGCTCGGAGAGACGCGGAGTCGGATCGTCTACACCCTCTCGTTCACCGCGCGACCGCGCGCGCTCGCGTGGCTGATCGAGCCGATCCTCAACCTCGCGTTCCGCGTCGAGACGCGTCGGCGCCTGCGCGCGCTCCGCGTCGCGCTCTCGCGGTGACGCGGGGCGGGGTGCCCCGCAACGCCGATTTCCGAACGGATCGTGGGGAGGCGCCCGCCCACTCGGGGCAGACACTCGACGCCGCCGGAGCCGTTCGCTAGGTTTCGCTAGCGACATGCGACCCTCCTCGACGATCGGGATCGCGCTCGCGCTCGTGCTGACTGCGGCATGCGGCGCCAAGACGGGCCTCGACGTGCCGCCGTTCGATGCGGGCATGCCCGACGCGGGCACCGACGCGGGCCTCGACGTCCCGTGCGTCGAAGTCCCGCTCGACGACGCGGGCATCGTGGAGCTGCCGCTCGATCTCGAAGCGCAGCTCGCGCGCGCCGACGTGCTCTTCCTCGTCGACACGACCGCGTCGATGAACGAGGAGATCGAAGAGATCCGCCAGGGCCTCCGCGATCGCATCGCGCCCGGCATCGCCAGCGCGATCCCCGACTCCGCGCTCGGGGTCGCGACGTTCGCCGACTTCCCGGTGATGAGCTGCGGCGAGGCGCTCGACGTGCCGTTCCAGCTCAACCGCGAGATCACGCAGGACCTCAGCCAGGTGCAGGCCGCCGTCGACGGCATCGGTCGGAGCAACGGCGTCGATCGTCCCGAGGCGCAGGTCGAGGCGCTCTACCAAGTCGCGACCGGCGAGGGCCTCGATCCGTTCATCCAACCTTCGCTCGGCTGCCCCGGCGGTGGGTTCGGCTATCCGTGCTTCCGCGACGGCGCGCTCCCCGTCGTGCTGATGTTCACCGACGCGCCGTTCCACAACGGGCCGGGCGGGACGAACCCGTATCGCTGCCCGCTCGCGCCCGCCGTGCCGCACACCTACGAGCAAGCGATCGATCGCCTCGGCCGGCTCGACGTGCGCGTGATCGGCATGTACTCGGGCGACGGCACCGGCCGCGGCGATCTCGAGCAGCTCGCGACCGACACCGCGGCGACGGGCGGCGACGGATCGCCGCTCGTGTTCGACATCGGGCTCCGCGGCGAGCGCCTGTCCGACAGCGTGGTCAACGCGATTCGCACGTTCGCCGACGTGATCGAGTTCGACGTCGACACGTTCCTCGTCGATCCGGATCCGGGCGACGGCGTCGACGTCACGCAGTTCGTCGAGGCGGTGATCCCGGTGCGCGCCGTCCCGATGGATCGCATTCGCGGTATCGACACCGCGACGGGAACGTTCCTCGGCGTGCGCGCGGGCACGCGCGTCGTCTTCGTCCTCCAGATCCGCGCCGGCGTGATCATGCCGGGCCCGGAGCCGCAGCGCTTCCGGCTCGAGGTCGTGTTCCGCGGGAACGGTCGGACGCGCTTGGGCAGCCGCATCGTCGACATCGTGATCCCGGGCACGAACGGCGAAGGCTGCGACGCGAACTGACGCGATGACGGGCTCGGCCCATCGGCCGCTGCGACGGATCGCGATCGCCGCGCTCGTGACGGCGGCGGTGGTCGGGTGCGGCGCCCGGACGGGGCTCGATGCGCCGCCGATCGAGCGCGACGCGGGCATGGACGGCGGGCTCGATGCCGGCGTCGATGCGGGACCGCCGCCGCGCCCATGCGTCGAGGTGCCGCGCGAGCTCGGCGAGGTCGTGACGAGCCTCGACATCCCCGCGTCGCTCGCGGTGATCGATCTGATGTTCCTGATCGACTCGACCGGCAGCATGCGCGACGAGATCGACGCGGTGCGCAACCGGCTCCGCGGACGCGTGGTGCCCGGCGTGCGCGCGGCGATCCCCGACGCGGCGTTCGGCGTCGCGCTGTTCGGCGAGTTCCCCGTACGACCGCACGGCCCGCCGGGCGTACGACCGTACGAGCTGCGGTCGATCCTCACGACCGACGTCGCGACGATCGAGGCGGCGCTCGACGAGACGCCGACCTGGGGCAACTTCGACGATCCCGAGGCCGCGATCGAGGGGCTCTTCCAAGTCATCACCGGCGAGGGCTACGGGTCGCCTGGCGATCCCGGGTTCATCCCCGCCAGCGCGGGCTGCCCGTCGGGCGGGTCGGGCGGCGCGTGCTTCCGCCCCGACGCGCTGCCGATCGTGATGCTCATCACCGACGCGCCGATGCACAACGGGCCGAGCGGAGACAACCCGTATTCCTTCTCTCCAGCCCCCCACACCTATCGCGCGACGATCGATCGCACGATCGCGTTCAACGCGCTGGTCGTCGGGCTGGCCGCCAGCGACTCCGGTCGCCCGCCCGCCGCGCCCGACCTCCGGCAGCTCGCGCGCGACACCGGCTCGGTCGATGGAGACGGACAGCCGCTGTTCTTCGACATCGGCAGCCGCGGCGATCGCATCGGCGACGAGATCGTGAGCGCGGTGCAGTTCGTCGCGTCCGAGGTGCCGCTCGACGTGGACGCGCTCGCGGACGACCTGCCCGGCGACGGTGTCGACGCGAACGACGTGCTGCGGGGCGTCCGCGCGCGCTCCGCCGAGCCGATGAGCAACGTGGAGCGCCTCGACGGAGACACGTTCTTCGGGGTGATCCCGGGCACCACGCTGACGTTCGAGCTGCTGCTCGATGCGAGCATGCTGCCGCCGTCGCCGACCCGGCGCGTCTACACCGCACGGATCACGTTCCGCGCGTCGGGGCGCAGCCTCATCGGCGTACGCGAAGTGGACATCGTGGTCCCCGGCGACGACGGCATGGGCTGCGAGTAGGGCGCATCGCGACCTCGGTCGCTTTTTTGACCCCCCGATCCAGTGCGCCGAAGGTCGAGGCCGATGGGCTTCGCCGCGGAACGACTCGAGCTGGTGGGGACGATCGTCGACGATCGGTACCACGTGATCCGTGCCCTCGGGATCGGGGGCACCAGCGTGGTGTTCGAGGCGACGCGGATCGCCGACGACCTCCCCGTCGTCATCAAGGTGCTGCGCGACGCGTTCATGTTCCACACCGAGCTGGTGGGACGGCTGCGCCGCGAAGCGGAGGTCTCCCGGCGCGTGAGCCACCCCGGCATCGCGCGCGTCCTCGCGGAAGGGACGACCGGCGATGGATCGCCCTACCTCGTGATGGAGCGCCTCGACGGCGAGTGCGTCGCGCGCCTGTTGCGCCGCAATGGCCCGCTCGAGCCGACCGCCGCCGCCGCGATCACCCTGCGCGCTGCCGCGGTGCTCCACGCCGCGCACGTGCAAGGGTACGTCCACCGCGACGTCAAGCCTGAGCATATCGTGTTGTCCCGCACGATCGACGGCTTCCTCGACGTCCGCGTCCTCGACTTCGGCGTCTGCAGCTCGCGCACCGCGAGCGAGCGGGAGCGCGAGGGCGAGCGCGGCCGCGTCTACGGCACGCCCGCGTACTGCTCGCCGGAGCAGGCGCTCGGCCGCCCCGAGGTCGATCCGCGCGCCGACGTGTTCGGCCTCGGCATCTGCCTCTTCGAGATGCTCACCGGTCGCGCGCCGTTCCTCGGCACCAACGTGTCCAACCTCCTGCGTCGGATCATCCGCGAGGACGCGCCGCGGGTCGGCCTCCTCCGCCCGGATCTCGATCTCCGCTACGACTCCGTGGTGGCGCGCGCCATGGCGCGCAACGCCGACGATCGCTTCGCCTCCGCGCGCGCGATGGCGCGGGCGCTCCTCCCGCTCACCGGATCGCGGCGCGACGTCGAGCGCGACATCGCCCAGGACCTCGTCCTGAGCCCGGCGCGCCCCGAGCTCATCCCGACCGTCCCGGCGCCCGCCGAGCAGAAGGTCGCCTGAGCGTTCGCCCGCTCACGCGTGGCGCGGCGCTTGACATTTCATTTCGAGATTCATAGAAACGAACCCGTGCCGTCCCGCGCCGTCGAACGCCACGCCAAAGAGCTCGCCGCGCTCGGGAGCCCCGTACGCCTCTCGATCCTACGGCTGGTCGTGCAGGGCGACCCCGAGGGCACGGTGGTGGGCTCGATCCAGGCGCGCCTCGACATCCCGTGGAGCACGCTGAGCCATCACCTCGACCGGCTCACCTCGGCGGGCCTCCTCCGCACGAGACCGGAAGGCAAGTTCATCTACTACCGCGCCGACTACACCGCCTTGCGCGCGCTGACCGACTACCTCTGGGAAGACTGCTGTAAGGGCGGCGATGACTCGTGCTGCTGATCGCGCGCTCGACGTTTCGATGAACACAGAAATGAGAGGGAACCGATGAACATCCTCAAGCCCCACGTCTCGCTGAACGTCACGAACATCGACGCGTCCGTCGCCTTCTACGAGAAGGCGTTCGGCGTCACCGCGACGAAGCGTCGACCCGGCTACGCGAAGTTCGATCTCGTGGCGCCGCATCTCAACTTGACGATGCAGGAGGCGTCGCGGACGGGGGTCAACGCGAGTCACTTCGGGATCCAAGTCGCCAGCACCTCCGACGTCGAGGAAGCGAAGGCGCGCTTCGAATCGATCGGGCTCGCGACCCGCACCGAAGAGGACGTCGCGTGCTGCTACGCGGTGCAGGACAAGGTCTGGATCGCCGATCCCGACGGCAACGAGTGGGAGGTCTTCTTCGTGAAGGCGGAGAGCGAGTCGTTCGGCGACTCCGCGCGCGGCGCACCCACGCCGAGCGAGTGCTGCGCGCCGAGCTCCGGCTGCGGCGCCAAGGCGAAGTGAGCGCTCCGCTCGCGCGGCGCGTGGCCTCGGAGGCGCTCGGCACCGCGCTCCTGCTCGCGACCGTCGTGGGCTCCGGGATCATGGGGGAGTCGCTCGCGGACGGAAGCGTCGCGATCGCGCTGCTCGCGAACACGATCGCGACGGGGGCGATCCTGATCGCGCTCATCGCCGCGCTCGGCTCGACGTCGGGCGCGCACCTCAACCCGAGCGTAACCCTCGCGATGGCGCTCGCGGGCGCGCTCGCCTGGCGCGACGTCGCGCCCTACGTGGTCGCGCAGCTGCTCGGCGCTCTCGCCGGCGTCGCGGCGGCGCACGTGATGTTCGAGCTCCCGGTCGTCTCGCTGTCCACCCACGTGCGGACGGGATCCGGACAGTGGTTCGCCGAGCTCGTCGCGACGTTCGGGCTCCTCGCGACCGTCTTCGGGTGCGCGCGCACGAACCCGGAGCGCGTGCCGCTCGCGGTGGGCGCGTACATCGTCGCGGGCTACTGGTTCACCGCGTCCACGTCGTTTGCGAACCCCGCCGTCACGGTGGCCCGCGCGTTCACCGAGACGTTCGCGGGGATCCGCGCGGTCGACGTGCCCGCCTTCGTGGTGGCGCAGATCCTCGGCGCGCTCCTCGCCGCCGCGCTCTTCCGCTGGCTCATCCCTCTCGCGAAGGAGTCCGCGTGACCCTCGTGATCTTCGCGTGCGTACACAACGCGGGTCGCTCGCAGATGGCGGCCGCGCTCTTCGATCGGATCGCGGATGCGGCGATCGCGCGCGCCGTCTCGGCGGGTACGTCGCCCGCGGCGCGGGTGCACCCCGAGGTCGTCGAAGCGATGAGGGAGCTCGGCGTCGACCTCGAGCACGCGGTGCCTCGCCTCCTCACCGACGAGCTCGCCGAGGGCGCGGGATGGCTGATCACGATGGGCTGCGGCGATGCATGCCCGCACATCGCTGGCGTTCGGCGCGACGACTGGCCGCTCCCCGACCCGAAGGACCAACCGGTCGAGCGCGTGCGGCAGATCCGAGACGAGATCGCCGCGCGAGTCGAGCGCTTCGTCACGGCCGAGGGCTGGGCGCGTAGATCGCCCGAGTGACGAGCGAGTTGCGGTCGGCGCGCCGAGGTGTTGTGCTCTGGACTCGATGCAGGAGCGGCGCGGTTGAACGTCCTCATCATGCGGCACGGTGACGCGGCAGCGCTGCGCGCGGGTGCGGACGAGGATCGCCACCTCACGGTGGACGGTCGGCGCGCGAGCGAGGCGACCGCGGCTCGGCTCACCGGCGCGTGGCGACCGACGCAGATCTACACGAGCCCGCTCGTGCGCGCCGTCCAGACCGCGGAGCGCGTCGCGTCGGTGCTCGAGCACGAGGGCGAGATCGTCGTCGTCCCCGCCCTCGTCCCCGGCGGGAGCGCGGCCCACGCGTTCGTCGCGCTCTCCGCCCACGGCGCGCAAGACGTCGTGCTGTTCGTCAGCCACGAGCCGACCGTTCGCGGCCTGATGGGACACCTCGTCGGCGGCGCCGTCCCTGGCTTCAGCACCGCCGAGGCGCGCGGCGTCACGATCGGCGTTGCGGGCGCCACTCACGAGGTCACGTTCCTCGCACGCTGAGCCTCGGAGACGGGCGCGCTCAGAACCGCATGTGCCACGCGAGCTGCGCGCCGCCGATCACGGGGACGAGGCGGAGCGAGATCTGCTCGCGGAGCACGCGGCGCCTTCGCGTCTCGGCTTCTTCTTCGAAGACGGTCGCGAGGATGATGCCGGCGATCGCGAGCACGGCGAGCCCGATGCCGATCCCGAGGACCACGGTGGCGGCGGTGATCGGGGTCGGGTCGTCCATGCAGCGGCCCGCGCACGCACCGAGGACGATCGAGGAGCCGAGGATGGCGAGGACGCCCACCCCACCGACCACTCCGCTTGCGATGTAGAGATTATCGCCGAGCCTCGCCTCGTCATACGCCGCGTCGAGCTCCGCGCTCATCGCCGGGTCGACGGGCTCGTCGTCCTCCCACTGCGCGCGCGTGGACATGGGAGACCCGACAGTCACGAGCCATGCGACGGCGACGAGCGTGCGAAGCATCGAACGCGCATCGTACGCCGCACGGGCTTCGCGTCGACCCTCCTCCGGCCGCGGTGAGACGCGCGCGAGGCGGAGGCGCAGACGCGCACGCCAGTGGGGAGCGAAGGGGCGCCCCGTCGACGCTCCCCGCACGGCGAAGCATCCGTGGTTGAGCCGGAGCCGTCGCCCGAGCGAGGATGGGGAATGCGCACACTCCAGCTCATCATCGGCGTCGCGCTGCTCATCGGGTGCGACGGGGAGATGCCCTCCGGCATGGACGCGGGCGGCTCTCGCGACGCGGGGAACACGCCGCGCGACGCCGGGGTCGGGCGCGATGGCGCGACAGGAGTGGACGGAGGCGGGAGCGACGCGGGGCCACCGCCGCCGGGCGAGCTGCGCGACTCGCTGACCCAGTACGGCATCACGTGGACGTTCGACCACGAGTACGAGACGGGTCGGTTCGTCAACGGAGATTTCTGGATCGTCGGCCCCGTGCAGGTGATCTCCATCTCACCGATGCCCACCGGCAACCGGAACGGCTCGATGGTCGATCCGGTCGACGATCAAGCGTACGACTCGCGCGGCGGACGCTACGACGGCGCCAAGGGCGTCACCCTGCCGCTCACGATCGACGCCGGCCACTCGCTCGTGTCCTCGATCAGCCACGACGAGACGCCGGCGTGTCAGCAGGGCGGAGCGGACGGCTGGGAGACGTACAACGGCGACTGCCAGCGGGGACCGATCGATACGCAGGCGGTCCTCACCGTGCTGGGCGAGGCTCCGCCGAGCGACGCGTTCCGACCCGCGTACTCCGCGCACGGACCGCGGCTCTATCGCGAGGCGGACATCTGCTGGGAGCGCCTGCCGCGTCTCGCGCTGCCGAGCGGCGCGTCGATGCCGTCGAGCGCGGGCGTGCTCCGCGCGGTGGAGCGGCCGTGGATCGATCACCTGAACAGCTGGACGATGCAGCACGGATGCGCGACCAACAACATGTTTTGCTATGGTCGAGAGATCGGCGACATCGTGTCCAACGTGACCGCGTACGCGATGCTCGATACGCCGGACCGCGAGGAGGTCGCTCGGCGGCTGATCCAGATCGGGATCGACAACGCCGGCGTGCTGCGCGCGGGCGGAGGCTGGGGGAGCGACGGAGGTCACTTCAACGGGCGCAAGTGGCCGATCGTGTTCGCGGGCGGGATGCTCGGCGACGCCGAGATGGAGAGCCCCGGCGATCGCGTCGGGAACGAGGACCAGATGACCTACTACGGGGCCGGCGGAACGGCGCTGTGGGGTCGAGACTGCATGTCGTGTTACACGGCGACGTGCGACTACCCGAGCGGCTGCTCGAGCGGATCGAAGGACTGTCGAGATCCGGCGGAGACCATCGACGGCTGCGGCGACTACCGGAACTGCTGCACCTCGGGCACGTGGGTCGGCGAGGCGCTGGCCGCGCGGCTCATGGGCCTCGACACGGCGTGGGGGCACGACGCGTTCTTCGACTACGTCGATCGCTGGATGGACGGCGACGTCCCGGGTGGCGGGGACACCTCGGGCCAGCTCGTCAGCGCGATGTGGGACGCCTACCGCGACGCGACGCCCACGATGGCCTGCCCCTGATCGGGTCTCGGCGCGACAGCAAGATGATGTGCTCGGCTCGATCTTCGCCGCCCTGCCAGTCCGTGCGGGGCTGCGAGGCGATCGCGTCGACGCCGAGCCCGTGCTGCGGCGCGAGGCGCTCGAGCTGCTCGTCGGCGCGCACGACGTCGCGGCCGAGCTTCGCGTCGCCCATCACCAGCGCGATGCGTCCGCTCTCGCTCAACACGCGCTCCATCTCCTCGAGCATCGCGTCAACCTGCCGATCCCAGACGCGCGCCGCGTCGTGTCGATCGCCGAGCGCGCGGCGCGAGCCGAGCTCGAAGCGGCGCAGCTTGCGGTCGTCGAGCTCGAGGAACGCGACGCGGCGCGCGTGGTGATCCGCGTAGTCGTAAGTCCCTCCGTAGGGCGGTGACGTCAGGATCAGATCGACGCGGCGGCGACCGAGCGTGAGCCCGGCGCGGAGCGCGTCTCCCTCGGTGATCTCGGGCAACGGCCCTCGCGCGACCTCCTCGAGCGCCTCCCAGCGCGCCGCGAGCTCGTGCGCCTTGCGGAGGAACAGCTCGGTGCTCAGCCCTTTCCGGATCCGACGCTCGACCTCGCGGTCGCTCGTGTCCGCGCGCTGCCGGCTGACCTTGACGAGGATCGAGCTGAGCACGAGCGCGAGCGGGCGACGATCCTCGGGCTCGGCCCAGCCGCGGATCTCCTCCCTCAGCCCGCCGAGCTCCTTGAGGACGTGCGGCGAGTAGCGGGCCACCTCCGCCGGCGGCAGGTCCACCCGGATGGGCACGCGCCCGCGGACGCGCGCCTCGCTCGCTTCCGCGACCGCCTCCGCCGCCCGGACGAAGCGCGCGCGTCGCGCGGCGTCACGCGGATCGCTCCGCACCTCGGCGAGCCGGACCGCGAGCGGGCTCAGATCGATCCCGTATGACACCTTGTCGGCGACCCGCGCCTCCACGAGCACCGTGCCACCGCCACAGAACGGATCGAGCACGCTGTTCGCGCCCTTGGCCGACGCGAGGATCTCGCGCGCGATGGCGTAGTGCATGCGGGCCGGCCAGCTGTGGAAGCCGTGGGTCAGCACGTCCGCGTCCTCGGCGGCGGCCGCTTCCCACGCGCGCTTCGCGACCTCCGCCGCGCGCGGCTCGCCGCGCGTCTTCGTCGGACCTCCCACGTTCTTGAGCGCGCGCCTCATCGAGCGTGACCCGGGCTCGGCGGCTCGGCGCGGTTGCTGGGCAGACCGAACAGCTCGCGGAGCGCGTGCGCCGCCTCCGTCCGACCGCCGCCAGAGTCGCGCGCGATCAACGGAGGCTCGATGGTCAACGGGCCTTGTTCATGTGCGAACGTCCACACCGTGAACAGCGCCCCTTTGTGGGACGCCCGCGGATGCACGTCCATCCGTGAGCGCGCGTGGAGCCCCGCCGCCTCCCCTCCAATGAGCGCCCGCTCCTTCGCGCGCGCGTCGGCGCACACCACGAAGCGCCCGCCCGGCGCGAGGTGGCGCGCCGCCGCCTCGAGGTACGCCTCGACCCCGCCGCGCATCTCGAGGCGCGCGTGGGTGCGCTGCGAGTCGGGCGACGGCGTCCCCCGATCGGGCGGGAGGTACGGCGGCGTCCCCGTCACCAGCTCGAACGGCGCGCCGAGCGCGAGCGATGTGTCGCGCAAGTCACCGTGCACGACGTGCACCCGATCGGTCAGCCCGTTGCGCGAGAGGTTCTGGCGCAGGAGCTCCATCGAGACGTCCTGCGCCTCCACCGCGGCCAGCCGGGCGTCGGCGGCGAGCTTGTACGCCACCATCAACAGCACGGAGCCGATCCCCGTCCCGAGGTCGAGGTAGCTCCGCGCGTCGGGCCGCGCGCGCACCGCGGTCGCCGCGGTCGCCACGTCGTCGAGCGAGTAGCGATGTCCCCGCCGGCGCTGGAGGATCCGATACGGACCCGCGATCGCGTCGTCGGTGAGCTCGTCCATCGCCGGCCGTTTGCCACGGTGGCCAGCGCGCGCAACCCATTTGCGAGCGAGCCCATTTACGATCACGAGGCGAGCCCGTACGTTGCGGCGGCCATGAAGGACAAGCACATCCGCATCCGCGTCGAGCAGTGCCTCGCGCTCGCGAACGCGAGCAACTGCCCGCGCCGCAAGTTCGGCGCGCTGCTCCTCGATCCGGAGCGCAACGTGATCCTGATGGACGGCTACAACGGCGGCCCGCGCGGCGGCGGCGAGCTCTGCGGTGGTGACACCTGCCTGCGCGACACGATGCAGATCCCGAGCGGCACGCGGATCGAGATCGGCTGCCACCACGCAGAGATGAACGTGGTGTGCAACGCGGCCGCCAACGGCGTGCCGTGCCGCGGCGCGTGGCTCATCGTCACCGGCGAGCCGTGCATGATGTGCGCGAAGATGATCCACCACGCCGGCATCGCGCGCGTGCTCGTGGTCGACGGCGGCTACGCGGGCGCGAACGGCGTCGACTACCTCGCGGCGCACGGCGTCGCGGTGACGACCGTCGAGGGGCCCAAGGATCCGCGCACCGCGAGCGCCTAGTCCCCTGGATCAGAAGCTGTTTGCAAAACAACTTCTGATTCGGGGGCTCGATTGGGTGGGGGGCCCCGCGCGATTTACTCGCGCGGGGGGAGGGTCTGGGACAGACCCTCCGAAGAAGATCAGCTAGTCCCCGCATCCGTGATTTATGTGATGAATCACGGATGCAGGGGACTAGCGGCCAGCTACAGCGCGGACTCGATCGCTTCCGCAAGCTCGCGTGCGCTCGACATCCTCGCCCCGGGCGAGACACGGAGCGCCGCGAAGCACGCGTCGTCGAGCGCCTTCGCGATCTCGCGATCGGCGCGCTCCGAGGGCCGAGCGCCGTCGGTCTTGAGCGACGAGAGCGCCTGGGTCGCCGCCGAGCCAGAGTGGAGCGTCTTGCGCGCGAGGAGCTCGTAGAGCATCGAGCCGAGCGAGTACACGTCGGCGCGCGCGTCGATGTCGACCTCACCCTGGAGCTGCTCGGGCGCCATGTAGCCGATCGTGCCGAGCACCGAGCCGTCGGTGGTGCGGAGCGCGCCGGAGGCATCGTCGATCGGCTCGTAGGGTGCGTCCTTCTCGGTCCGCACCTTCGCGAGACCCCAGTCGAGCACGTAGACCTCGCCGAACTCGCCCAGCATCAAGTTCGTCGGCTTGAGGTCGCGGTGCACCACGCCGCGGCCGTGCGCGTAGTGCATCGCCATGCAGATCTGGTGGAGTCGCATGAGGAGCTGGCGCTCGGTGAACGAGACCTCCATCGCCTCCTCGACGTGCGCCTCGCGTTGCTCGGCCAGCGCGAGATCGAACCGGACGCCGCGCACCCACTTCATGGTGAAGTACGGCTCGCCGACCGCGTCGTGACCGAAGTCGTAGACCGGAACGATCGCGGGGTGGCTGAGCTGGCCCTGGACGCGCGCCTCGCGGAGGAAGCGCCAGCGGCTCGACGGGCGATGGGCGCGGAGCACCTTCATCGCGACCTCGCGCGCGAACGGGCGGTCGCGGCACAGGCGGATCTCGGACATCGCGCCCGAGGCGAGGACCCCCAGCATCTCGTAGCGGTCCGAGAACGCGAGCGGCATCAACGGCGGCGGCGGGAGCGAGCCCGCCTTGGACTCGTCCCCCGTCAGCGTCGAGCCGAGGCTCCACGCTTCGCCGTCCACGAGGACGTCGGGCTCGCGACTCAAGCTCGCGCGACGCGGGGGGGCCATCCAGCGAGAGGCTACCCCGGGTGACCGGCGCCGGTGAAGCGCTTCGAGCGAATGCTCAGTCGAGGATGACCTCGGCGCCCGGCGCGAGGACAAACCGTGTTGCGCCGCCACCCTCGGAGCGCTCGAGCAACGCGCCGCCGTCGAGGCCCACGCGGTCGAGATCCTTGCGAAGGCGATGCAACAAGACGTGCAGCGTCTTCTTGCCGGCCGGCTGCTTGCCCCACACCCGCGCCCAGAGGTGCTCGTCGGGGATGAAGTCTCCCGCCGAGAGCGGCGCCGGAGGTTGCAGCAGCACCGCGATGAAGTCGCACCGGCGATCGGTGAGGTAGATGCTGTGGTCGTCGCCGCCCGCCGAGACATGGAGGCGCCCGCCGCGCGGCAGGAACTCGAGGCGGATCGCGCTCGCCTCCGACTCGCTCTCGACGTTGATCGTGCTCTCCGCGACCAGCTCGCCGCCGGTCACCACGCGCAGCTCCACCTCCCCGATCTCGAGGATGCTCCCGCGGCCGAGACGGCGTGACTCGCCGGCCGGCACCGGCTCGGCGTCGAGCGCCCACGCGTGCTCGCCGATGACCTCGAGCCGTCCGTTCGTGCTCCGGAACGTCAGCGCGGTGTCGGGGAGCCCGTCGATGCGCAGATCGTCGCTCGTCCCGCCGCCGACTCGGAACGGCGAGTCGGAGAACGAGAACAACCCGCCCGGCGTGGTCTCGAGCACCCACACCGCAGGAGCGCGAGGCTCCGCGTCGGGACGATCCTCGCGCACGATCGCGAGGCGATGCTCCTCGATCTCGATCGTGCTCTCGTCGCCGAGCGCGACGTCACCTTCGGCGTTCGTGCCATCCACCGCGACGGCGGCGCGACCCATCACCACGATCCGCGGACCGTCATCGCCGAGATAGACGAGCGCCTGGCGGCGGCTCGCCTTCGGATTGCGCGTGACGATCTCGCAGTTGGGCGAGCGCCCGATGAGGAGGCCCCCCGGAGTGATCCGTCGGGACACGCCACCCTCGGCCCGCAACCAGTACATCGCGTCATCGCCCGGCACCGGGGGACTATACTTCGCTATCCTCCGCGCATGACACCAGCTCAACGCGCGATGGCGACGTGGGTGGGAGCGCTGGCTCGGGGAGGGGTGTTCGACGACCCGGACGGCGAGGCGGCGGCCGGCGAGGCGGTGGCCGCGTTCGTGGTGGGTGAGCCCGCGTTGAACGCGCTGAGGCGTTGGTTCGAGCAGGCGTCGTTCGAGGTCGCGACCCGCGAGCGGCGCGCCGCGGTGGAGGCGTGCGTGCTGATGGCGCGGGCGGATCGCCGGATCAGCCCCGAGGAGCGCGAGCTGCTCGAAGACATCGCGGCGGAGAGCGGCTTGCCCGACGAGCACGTCGAGGCGCTGCGCGCGATGATCGCGGGCGACGGCCCCGCGCCGGAGGTCGCGGGCCTGGAGGACCGCCTCACGCAACCCGTATTGCGCGAGCTCATCGTCGCGCTCGCGTGGGAGCTCGCGCTCGCCGACGCCTCGATCGATCCGGCCGAGACGCGCTTCTTCGACGCGCTGGCCCAGCGCCTCGGGGTCTCGCCCGCGCGCGCGAGCGAGCTCAAGGACGCGGTGAGCAGCCGCGTCGGTTGAGCTCCCGCTTCGGAGGTCAGACCGTCAGAGGGCCCACAGAGATCCGGCCCTCAGAGATCCGGCCCTCAGAGGTCCGGCCCTCAGAGATCCGGCCCTCAGAGATCCGGCCCTCAGAGATCCGGCCCTCAGAGATCGGGCCCTCAGAGATCGGGCCCTCAGAGATCGGGATTGTGCGACGTCCAGTACGAGATGAGCTCGTCCTCGTCGACGATCCGCGAGTGGTAGTGGCCCCACTGATCACTGATCGCGACGGACGCACCCTTGTCGAGGCGCGGCGTCAGGAACAACGCATGATACGTTGCGCCGCTCCCGTCCTCGACGGGACCGAGCTCGGGCAGCTCCTCGCCCGACACCGGACAGATGAGCTGGAGGTGCGTCCCCGGTTCGATGTCGGTGAACCCGGCCTTGCGGCGGTCGCCGTGGATCGGGCTGAGGTGCACGAGGCCCTCGCGATCGCCCGCCTTGATCTTGAGCGTCACCGCGGGGTGGCCGTCGAACTCGACGTCGGAGATGCCGACGAGGTTGTCGCCCTTGGGACCGAACGCCTGCGTGATGACGATGATGACGTCGTCCGTGATGTCGACGCCCGGCGGCTGCGAGTGCCGGTGGCGACCGGTGACGTGGAGGTGCTCTTCGTCGATGTACGGACGTGATTCTCGGCTCATGGCGTGCGCTCCTAGAACGGCGAGCAAACCCTGTCTTCGGTGCTTTGGCAAGGGCACCTGAGAAACGCGCACGCTTCGCGTTCGCTGGCGGAGGGGCAGGGGCAGGGGCAGGGGCACGCGCTTTCGCCGCTGCGCGGCTCTAGCGCGAGAATGGCATTGACATGTCGAGCGGCGCCGAGCCTTCGGGGGGAGGCGGGAGACGCCAGCTCCCGACCTGCGTCGCCAAGCACGCGCCGAGCGTGTCGATGCCCGTGGTGTTGCGCTCGACGCTCGCCCGCCGAACCGTGCCGTCCGCCTGGATCTGGAAGCCGACCACCACGGTGCCGCGCACGGTCTCGTTGTTGCGCGTCTCGTGCTCGAAGCAGCTGCTCGCGCGCTGGATGTAGTACGTGCGGATCACGCTGCGGACGCGCGTCGCATACATGTCCATCTCGAGGTCGCGCTCCTCGGGGATCTCCTCGTTGTCCCAGTCGGGAACCGTGGTCCCCGCACCGGAGACCGAGCCGCCGCTCGTGCCGCCCGACGAGGTGCCGCCGCTCGAGCCGCTCGACGACGTGCCGCCGCTCGAACCGCTCGACGACGTGCCGCTCGACGACGTGCCGCCGCTCGAACCGCCCGACGAGGTGCCGCTCGACGAGGTGCCGCCGCTCGATCCGCTCGACGGTGTGCCGCCCGACGTGCCACTCGATCCGCTGCGACCGCTCGACGTCCCCGCGCTCGACCCTCCGCTCGACCCGCGGCGACCGCTCGCCGGGGTGCTCGTCGTGCGCCCCGACGAAGCGCGGCCGCTGCGTCCGGTCGGCTCCGGCGTCCCCGGCACGAAGTCGACGGGTGGCTCTTCACCTTCGGGCACGGGATCGCCGAGCTCGATCTCCTCGGGCTCCACCGGATCGGTCGGGATCGGATCGTCGTTCTGTGCCACCGCGGGGCCCGAGTCCGCATGGAGCGCGACCCACATGCCGCCGGCGCCGAGCCCGACGAAGAGGAGAGCGATCAACAGGATCACTCCCCACGCGGTCCCGCGCGAGCGCACGCCGATCGCCGAGAGGCTCACCGTGCTGATGTCGAAGCTCTGCGGTGGCGGCGTCTTGTCGATGCCTCCGTCACCCGACGAGGCGCGCTCTCGCTTGCGCCGCGGCGGATCGCTCCGCGCGCGATCGCTCGGCGCGCGATCGCTCGGCGCGCGATCGCTCGGCGCGCGTTCGTCCTCGTGGTCGGGCTCGGTCGCCGCTTCGCGACGCGCTGGGCGCTCCGCGCCGTCCTTCTCGCCGCCGGAGTGCCCGAACAGCGTCGGCGCGGGCTCGTTCGGATCGAGCGGACCACCGGGCTCGCCGCTCTCCGCGATCTTCGTCCCGCACATGTTGCAGAACCGCGCGTCCTCGGCGTTCGACGCCCCGCAGTGTTGGCAATAGACCATCGATTACCCTTCGCGCGGAGGATAACAGCAAGGCTCCGGGCAGCACCGGCGAGGAAGAGGGAGCCTACCTCTGGCGCGGAAGGTCGTAGGCGGGCGGTCCCCAGCTCGCCGCGCCGAGACGCGCGCCGAGCCGGAGCACGATCGCACCGCCGACGAACCAGTCGTTGACCGGCACGCCAGGACCGAACCGGTCGCTCTGGATCGACGCGGTGTGTCGCGCCGATACGCGCAGCGCGAGGAGGTCGATCGACTCGCCGAAGAACACGAGCGGCACATCGAACCCGAAGCCGACCGCCAGCGCCGCGCCGACGCGCTCGTCGAGCGGGGTGAGCGCGACGCCGAGGTCGAGCCCGATCGAGTCGAGCCAGATGTCCCAGTAGCGATCGAAGAACATCGCGCCCAAGAAGAAGCGCGCGAGGAAGAGCGGGCGCAGGTCGATGCCGAGCACCACGCGGCTCAGGCCATCCGGCCGGACCTCGAGCGCGCTCATGATCCCGGCGGTGTCGAGGTAGCGCAGCCGGAGCTCGAGCGTCGGCGCGAAGTCGACTTGCGTGCTCGAGGACGACATCGCCGACGATGCGTCGGTGAGGCCGACCCCCGCGCCGAGCGCCGCGTCGAAGACGAGGTCGCCGTCGAAGCGACCGTAGACGCCGTCGCCGTCGGCGCGCGCCACCGAGGGCATCGCCGATGCCACACAGAGGAGCGCGAGGGCGAGCCGCGGCCGCATGTGCGGCGACCGTACTCGCGCTATGGTCGCCGCGCCAAGGAACGCCGTACGCGTGAAAGGAACCTCGATGACCGACTCGCTGTCGCGACGCACCCTGTTGAAGACCTCGCTCCCCGTGATCACGGCCGCCGGCTTCGGCGGGATCACGATCGGCTGCGGCGGCGCGAACATCCCGAGCACGGTCGTGCACGGCGGACAGGTCAGCGCGCTCGCGGAGGGCGCGCCACAACGCTTGCAGAGCTATGACGTGTTCGTCGTGCGCACCGCCGACGGCGTCGCCGCGATCAGCGGCCGCTGCACGCACGCGGGGTGCGGGGTCGAGCCGACCAGCGATGGCTTCCACTGCGGCTGCCACGGGAGCGACTTCGCGAGCGACGGGACCGTCACGCACGGCCCCGCGGACCGCGACCTCGCGTGGTACGCGGTGACGATCGAGGACGGTGAGATCGTCGTCGACCCGACCCAGGAGGTCGCGAAGGGGACGTACACGCCGCTCTGAACGGGAGAGCGGTGCCCGAAGTCGACACCGGGGTCCGCGAGTCCGGGGACAACCGTCCCGCCTCGGCGCGTGTGCGCCACGATTCGGTGCGCGCGCGCGTAGGCACGACGGGTGCTGAGGAACGCGGGCATGCGGTCCCGCTTCGCTCCGGCCGCGCTCGGCGCGCTGTTGTCGTCGGCGTGCCTCGGCTCGTTGAGCGGCGGCGCGGCGGCCGACAATCCGATGTGCGCAGGCAAAGCCGACGTCGGACACGCGCGCAGCGCGATCATCGCGGGGAGCACGACGAGCGAGTTCGCGGCGATGGGCTTCCTCGCCGACGCGAGCGGTCAGGCGTTCTGCACCGCGACGCTCGTCGGATCCGACATCGCGGTCACCGCCGCGCACTGCCTCGTCGAAGGCGGCGTCGACTTCTTCGGCCTCGGCGCGAGCACGTCCGCGCCCACCGCGATGATCCGCGTCGCGTCGAGCATGACCCACCCGCAGTACGACGACGCCGAGCTCACGTACGACATCGGCTTCGTCCGCCTCGCCGAGGCCGCGCCCGTCGCGCCCATCCCGATCCGGTTCACGCCCGTGAGCCCCGGCGATCCGATCACGGTCGCCGGCTACGGGGAGGACGACGGAAGCCGACACACCGGGTTCGGCATCGCGCGCAAGACGATCGTCACCGTGTCGTCGCTCGAAACGACGAGCTGGGTCTACACCGACTACGCGACGGGACACTGCTACGGCGACAGCGGCGGACCGGGCTTCGACATGAGCTCCGGATCACCGGTGCTCGTCGGCATCAACTCCGGCGGCGTGAACGACGACTGCACGGGCGGCGGGACCGACACGCGGCTCGATCCGTTCCAGGCGTTCCTCCCCGCCGAGGTGCTCACCACCACGTCGAGCCCCGAGCCGACGCCCGGGTGCGAGGACTCGTGCGCGTCCGCGCGGAACGGCGTCTGTGAGGACGGCGGCATCGACGCGGCGAGCGGCGTCTGCGCGTACGGCGCGGACTGCGCGGACTGCGGAGCGCGCACGCCGATGCCGGCGCCGACCCCGGGGTGCTCCGAGAGCTGCGCGAGCGCACGCAACGGTATTTGCGAAGATGGAGGCGCCGGAGCATCGGCGGCGTCGTGCGCGTTCGGCAGCGACTGCGCCGACTGCGGGGACCGGACCGGCATGGCGGTCCCGACGCCGATGCCGACCACGATGTGCGCCGACACGTGCGCGTGGGCGCACGACGGGGTGTGCGACGACGGAGGGCCCGGGGCGGAGTGCAGCGCCTGCGCCTACGGGACCGACTGTGGAGACTGCGGAGCCCGATGACGATCCCGAATCGCCTGGGTGCGCTGGGTGCGCTGATGTGGCTCGGCCTCGCGTCGGCGTGCGCGATGCCGAGCCCCGATCCGATGGCGCCCGGTCCCACCGGTCCGGGCCCCACCGGGCCCGACCCGACGCCGAGCGGTCCCGACGATCCGATGCCCGTCCCCTCGCCGAGGCCCGCGTGTCCGGACGGCGCGGAGGCCACGTTCGCGACGCTCGTGTCCGAGATGCGCGCCGCGCTCGAGACGAACGGCGTCCCGGGTGGCGCGATCGCCGTGGTGTGTGGCGAGCAAGTCGCCTTCGTCGAGGCGATCGGGGTCCGACGGCGCGGCGGGACCGATCCGGTCACCCGTCAGACGCGGTTCCAGTGGGCGTCGTCGACCAAGATGCTCACCGCGGCGACCGCGGTGGCGCTGGCCGAGGAACGGATCGTCGAGCTCGACGCGCCGCTCTCGACGTACCTCGACGTCGGCTTCGGCGACATCACGCTGCGCCAGCTCCTCTCGCACACGGCCGGGTTCCCCACCGACTTCGACACGTTCGATCCCGACCTCGCCACGCTCATCGCCGCGAACCGAGAGATGCGCATGTGGGCGCCACCCGGCGCGGTGTGGAACTACAGCAACCCGGGGTTCTCGGTGGCGGGACGCGCGCTCGAGGCGGCGAGTGGTCGACCGTTCGCCGAGCTCGTGAGCACGCGGGTGCTCGCGCCAGCAGGAATGCAAGCTACGTTGAGCACCCCGACGGTGATGGCGGGCGACTTCGCGTACGGACACACGACCGATCCGTCCTATCCCGCACCGATCGCGCCCGACGGCGCGTACTTCCACACCACCTACTACGGTCCGATGGGCGGCGTGTGGGGGAGCATCGACGACTTCGCGCGGTGGCTCGAGGTGCACGTCCGCGACGACGGCTCCGTGCTCTCGCACGACGCGTTGACGAGCATGCGAACCGCCCACACGCGGACGACCTACCCCGGGACCTCGTACGGCTACGGGATGTTCGTGGAAGCGAGCACCCCCACGCTGATCCACCACGGCGGGAGCGCGCCCGGGTTCCTCGCCGAGTGGTACGCGGCGCCGGAGGCGGGCTTCGGGATCGCGATCCTCGTCAACTCCGACGCCTGGTCGCCGTCCGCGTTCGCCGACTCCGCCGTCTCGCGGTTCATCGACGTCCGGTACGACGCGATCGAGGTGCCCGAGGGCGACGCGAGCTGGGCGCACTACGTCGGCGCGTACGACGATCCGATCCACTTCGGCCGCGTCACCGTGACGAGCGAGGGCGGCCACCTCTACGCGCGCTTCTCCGCGAGGGGCGACCAGCGCGTCGAGCTGACGCCCTATTGGGGTGATGCGTACGAGACGCAGCTCGCCGGCGACTGGCTCGACGTCAACTTCTGGCGAGATGGTCCGAGCGACGACGCGAGCTACCTCGTCTCGCTGTGGGGCGTCGCGCGACGTGTCGAGTAGCCCCGAGGGTCCGGTTGCCCCCGGTGGGGGCCGCTGATACATCGAGGTCGTGCTCCGGATGGGAGGACGACCGGAGCCGGGTGGCACGCGTTGGGGGGCTCTCGCGCGCGCGAGCCGTGAGCTCGGCGCGCTGTTCGAAGAGGTCGCGGACGTCGACTGGCGCGACCCGCGGTTCACCGCGTTCGTACGCGCGATCGCGCTGAGCGAGGCGCTGAGCCGGAGGGACCTCGACGCCGCGAAGGCGGCCGACGCGTTCGTGAGCGCGCTCGCCGCGAACAGCAGCATGAGCGCCGATACGTTCATGGCGGTGGACGTCGCGCCTACCCCGAAGGACCCGCGCCGCCTCGCCGCCCACGCCGCGACGCGCGCCCGCGCCGTCGCCGGCGCGCTCCGTACGCTCGATCGCGTGGCCCCCGATCAGCGCCTCCTCCAAGCGGCCGAGCTCGATCGCGGATGGATCCGCATGCGCGATCTCGACGAGCCTCGCGTCCGCATCGCGTTCGTGCACCACGGGCGCGCATACACCGCAACGGTCGATCCGGACGCCGACGACGATCGCCTCGAGCGGGCGCTCCGCGACGTGCTCGAGGGTCGCGTTCCGCACGCCCTCTTGTCGCCAGTCGACGAGCGCGGCGCGGACCCCACGCCGGCGGCGGCGGCGGTCGCGCTCGAGCCGGTGTCGCTCACGTGGGCGCGCTCGTTCCATCGCCTCGCGTGGACGCGCGGCGGAGGTCCGTGGATGGGCGTCGCCGACTGCCCTCCCTACGCGGTCGTCTCCACGTGCCACGCCGCGATCGACGGCTACCTGCACGCGCGGGTGACGTCGGCCGTGCTCGAGTCGAGCGAGCAAGTCGCGTTTGGAGGCGAGCGCCGGCCGCTGCCGCTCGGCGAGCCCGAGCGCGCGCCCGCTCCGCCGATGGTGGGCTTCGCGACCGCGCGGCTCGAGCTACCGACGCCTTCGTTCGCGACCGCGCTCCATGCGTTCGGCGAGGTCCTCGAGCGGCGCCTCGGCCGACCCGATCCGGAGCGCACCCGCTCCGTCCCGTTCCACGTCCCGATCGCCCCCGGCCATCGCACCGACTCCGCGCGGTGGCGCCGCCGCCCGCTGTACGGGTTGCTCGCGCTCACCATGGACCGAGGCGAGCTCGAGCCGCTCGATCGTCTGCGCGAGCGGCTCCCCGGCTTCCTCGCGCGCGAGGCGGAGGGTCGCGGCGTGCTCACGCGAGTCCTCCGCTCGTTCCTCGAGCTGCCGCTGCCCGAACGCGCGCGGCATGCGTTGATCATGCGTCAGTCGTGGGCCGATCGCTGGGTCCCGCCGGCGCAGGTGCTCACCGGAGGTGGGTACTTCTCGTGGATGCGCTTCGCGCAAGTCGAGTTGCCACAGTTGCCGACGTATCCCTCGGCCGTGCCGAGCTTCGCGGCGGACCGCGGCGGCGCGGGGCTCTCGATCGCGCAGTTCGCGGATGGCATCGCGGTCGGCCTCACCACCGGCGGCAGCCTCGGCACCACGCGCGAGGCGGAGTCCTTCCTCGACGAGTGGCGCGGCTACCTCGACACGCACCACCGCGAGGCGGCGCGCATCGCGTGACGCGCCGCCGGGGTGCTACCGTCCGCGGCGTGAACCGAGCCGCGCCGCAGCTCGCTCCCCTCTTGCAGCGACCCCGCAAGTCTCGTTGAGGCCGCGCGATGGTCGGACCGACGCTGAGGGTCGCCCCGATTCGTGAGCGGCTGCTCGGCGCGATGGCGCGCGCGGCGCTCGGCTCGCCGCGGCTCACCCTCGCGATCGGGATCGCGCTCGCGGTCGCCGCGATCGCGACCGCGCCGTGGTTGCGCGTCTCCGCGAGCCGCTTCGAGCTGATCGAGCCCGACGATCCGAGCCAGCGCGCGGCCGCGGCGGAGCTCGAGGCGCGGCTCCGATCGCAGTCGACGCTCGTCGTCGCGGTGGTCGGCGACCCGGACGACGCGCACGCGGCGATCGACGCCCTGGCGGCTCGGCTCGAGGGTGACGACGCCATCGACTACGTGCTCGCCGACATCGACGTCGACGCGCTGCGCGCGGGCGAGCTCCTCTTGCTCCCCACCGACGAGCTGGGCGCGATCGCCGCGATGGCGCCGCAGCTCCACACCGCCATCTCCGACGAGGGTCGCCCGCTCGCGCACCTGCTCGCGCATGCGCGGCGCGCGCTGAGCGAACCGAGCGAGGCCACGCTCGACACCCTCGACGCGGACGAGTCTACGCTCGAGCCCGAGTCGGCCGCGCTGCTCACGCGCACGCTCCGCGAGCTCGACGCGTGGCTCACCGATCCGACGCGCAGCGAGCTCGCGCTCGCGCCGACGGCGTGGCCGTTCGCCGTCGACCCGGCTGGCTACTTCGCGTCCGCCGATGGGACGACCCGCTACGCGTTCGTCGCGATCGCATCGCGCGACGACGCGTCCGAAGCGCGGGCGACGGAGCGCACCCGGTCGGTCGCGGCGGAGCTCGCGCGCGCGCACGACGTCGCGATCGGGGTGGGCGGCTACCCCGCGCTCGCGACCGACGAGCTGCGCGCGATCCGCGAGGGCAGCGTGCTGACCGGCGCCGCGGCGGCGGCGCTCGTGATGTTGCTGTTCGCGTTCGCGTTCCGCTCGCCGGGCGCCATCGTGGTCGCGGGCGCGCCGCTCGCGATCGGCGTCGCGTGGGCGTTCGGCGCGATGGTGCTCCTCGTCGGAGAGGTGAACCTCGTGACGCAGGCCGCCGCGCCGGTGCTCGCCGGGCTCGGGATCGACTTCGCGATCCATCTGCTCGCGAGCTATCGCGGCCGACGTCGGGCCGGAGCGTCACACGAGGACGCCGTGCACCACGCGCTGACGATCACCGGCCAGGGCATCGTGACCGGCGCGGTCACGAGCGCGTGTGCGTTCGCCGCGTTGGCGCTCACCGAGTACGACGCGTTCGCACAGCTCGGCGCGATCGCGTCGATCGGGCTGTTGCTCGTGCTCCTCGCGATCCTCCTCCTCTGCCCCGCGCTCCTCACGCTCGCCGAGCGATCCGGCGGGCGGTGGTTGCGGATCGAAGGTGACGACGCCCCGTCCGCCGCGCTCGCGCGCTTGACCGACGCGGTCCACGATCGCCCGTGGCTCGCGCTCGGTCTCGCGGCGATCGCCACGATCGCGCTCGCCCTCGTCGCGCGGCCGATCGCGTTCGACGCCGACGTGGAAGCGCTCATGCCGCGCGAGGCCGAGTCCGCGCGCGTGAGTCGGCGGCTCCGCGCCGATCCGAGCTGGTCCAACGAATCGCTCGCCGCGCTCGCCGAGGATCGCGACGCGGTGGCCCGCCTCGACGCCGAGCTCCGCGCGCTGCCGAGCGTCGGGCGGGTGGAGAGCGCCGCGCTCCTGCTCGAGGATGCCGAGCTCGACACGAAGCTTGCGATCCTACGAGATGCGCGGGAGCGCCCCGACGCCCCCGCCGGCGCGCCGCCCGGCCCGATCGCGGACGAGCTGGCCGGCCTCGCGTCCGCCGCGCACGAGGTCGCGCACGACCTGAGCGCGACCGCGCCGAGCGCGGCCGCACCGCTGCGGGAGCTGGCCGAGGCCGCGTCGCGCGCGCGCGCCGATCTGTCGGAGGCGGACCCTCGGCGCGTCACCGCGTTCGAGCACGCGCTCGGCGAACGGCTGGCGCACCTCTCGCTCGTGCTCCGCGAGACGCCGCGACCCTTGTCGATCCGCGATCTGCCGGGCCAGCTCCGCTCGCGCCTCGTCGATGGGGAGGGCCGGTACTGGGTCTACGCGTACCCCGCGCGCGATCTGTTCGCGCCGGGTGAGCTCGAGCGGTTCGACGACGAGGTGCGAAGCGTGGCGCCCGACGCGGTCGGCTATCCCCTCCAGCTGGAGGCGTTCCTCGAGCGCACCAAGCAAAGCGCATTTCACGCCAGCGGCGTGGCCCTGGCGGTCGTCCTCGTGCTCTTGTGGCTCGACTTCCGCCGCGTGACCGACGCGCTCCTCGCGATCCTCCCCGTCGCGGTCGCGGTGGGGTGGCTCTACGCGATCCTCGGCGCGCTCGGCGTCGCGGCGAACCTCGCCAACCTCGCCGCGGTACCGATCATCCTCGGCATCGGGGTCGACGACGGCGTCCACCTCGTGCACCGGACGCGCGAGCTCGGCGATCCGCGCGCCGCGCAGCGGAGCGTGGGCGGAGCGCTGGTGTTGACCACGCTCACCACGATCGCGGGCTTCGGCACGATCGGCCTCGCCGCGCACCGAGGGATGCAGGGCTTCGCGCTCGTGATGAGCCTCGGCTCCGCGCTCGCGCTGCTCGCCACGCTCGTCGTCCTGCCGGCGATCCTCGCGCTGATCCATCGACGCCGATCGTCCGTGTGATCACGGCGCGAGGGCGAGGAGCTCGACGGTGCCCATCACGGGCATCCAGCGCGACGCGACGGTGCGCGGTCGCCGCGGCACGAGCGCGTCCTCGTAGCTCGCGCGCTCCGTCGCCGGGAGCACGACGTAGCCGTGGCCATCGGAAGTCAGATGGTCGGGGAGCTCGCGGAGAAACCGGCGCAGCACCGCGCCATCCGCGCCGCCGAAGTAGGCGCGTTCCTCGTCCGTTCTCGGCTCGCCGAGGTGGAACGGCGGGTTGAAGAGGACTCGATCGAAGCGCTCGCCCGTCACCGGCTCGAAGAGGTCACCAGAGAGGAGGCGCGGGGTCGGGACGCGATTGGCTCGTGCGGCTCGCGCGACCACCTCGATCGGGACATGCGCAAGATCGGTTGCGGTCACCTCCGCGCCGGCGCGCGACGCCATCAGCGCCCACACCCCGCACCCGGTGCCGAGATCGAGGACGCGCTCCCCCGCTCGCATCCCCTCTAGCGCCGCGCCGAACAAGGGCGAGAACGAGGCGCCCATCGCGGGCGAGGGGTGACAGACCCCCGGCTCCACGGTGAGCCGGAGCCCGGCCACCTCGAGCGTCGAGCGCCGCGCCGATGCGCGCTTCATCGTCTGCGTCAGCATCGCGAGCCGCAGCGCGTCGAGGCGTCCCATCGCGCCACCGTAGCGCGTCTCTCTAGCGCTCTCTCTCTCGCGTCTTTGACGCACTGCGTCGCGATCGAACGGCGCGATCGAAGCGACGCAACAACGACGCGGGCGCACCCAAATCCAGCTGCTATGGTCGCGCCGCCTTCGGACGGGAGTCAGCCTCAATGCCCACGATCTTCGAGCACCTCGAGCACCACGACTACGGCGAGATCCACATGTGCCGCGACGCGGCGAGCGGGCTCCGAGCGATCGTCGCGATCCACGACTCGCGCCTCGGTCCGGCGCTCGGCGGGTGTCGCTTCATCCACTATGAGGCGGACGACGACGCGATCATCGACGCGCTCCGCCTCGCGCGCGGGATGACCTACAAGGCCGCGCTCGCGGGCATCGCCCACGGCGGCGGCAAGTCGGTGCTCATCCGGCCGCGCACGCAGTTCGATCGCGGCGCGCTCTTCCGCGCGTTCGGCAAGTTCGTCGAAGACCTCGGCGGCCACTACATCACCGCCGAGGACAGCGGCACCGGCATCGAGGACATGGAGGTGATCCGCCAGGTCACCAAGCACGTCACCGGCGTGAAGCCGGAGCACGGCGGCTCGGGCGACCCGTCGCCGTTCACCGCGCTCGGCGTGCGCCGCGGGCTGGAGGCGTGCGTGAAGTTCGCGCTCGGCAAGGACACCCTCGAGGGCGTGCACGTCGCGGTGCAGGGCGTCGGCCACGTCGGCTATCACCTCTGCAAAGAGGTCTCCGCGCTCGGCGCGAAGCTCACCGTCGCCGACATCGATCCGCTGAAGAGCGAGCGCGCCAAGCGCGAGTTCGGCGCCGAGATCGTCGCGCTCGACGCGATCTTCCACACCGAGTGCGACGTGTTCGCGCCGTGCGCGCTCGGGAGCGCGCTCAACGACCAGACCATCCCGCGCCTGCGCTGCAAGATCGTGGCGGGCGCCGCGAACAACCAGCTCGCCGAGCCGCGGCATGGCGACGATCTGATGCAACGCGGCATCCTCTATGCACCGGACTACGCGATCAACGCGGGCGGCCTGGTGAACGTCGCGGAGGAGGTCCTCGGCTACAACGAGGCGCGCGCGACGGAGCGGACCATGCAGATCTACGACACGATCTTCGAGATCGCCGAGCGCGCGAAGAAGGCGATGGCCCCCACGTACCGCATCGCGGACACGATGGTCGAAGAGCGCCTCGCCGCGGTCAATAAGGGCTGACGCGGCGTCGCCGAGCCCACAGGGCGACGAGCGCGATCAGAGCGGGCCAGCCGGGCGCGCGGCTCGGAGCGCCGAGGACCCGACAACCACATCCGGTGCGGGACGAGGGCGTACCTTCGCAAGCGCCGTTGCGGCACACCTGACCGACCGCGCACGCGGTGATGCACGAACCGCAGTGATCGCGATCGGTCATCAGATCGATCCCGCACACCATCCCGCAGGCGGTCTGCCCGTCGGCGCACATGCACTGGTTGAGCTCGCAGGTCTGCCCGGGAAGACACGTCCCGCACGAGTTGCCACACACGTCCACCCCGCACGACTGCCCCGCGCACGAGCAGAGTGGGCCGGCGTCGGGGCCTCGTCTCCAGTCGTAGGTCACGCTGCGCGAGGTCCATCCGACGTTGCCGGCCGCGTCGCGCACCAGCAGCTCCACCCCGTGAGTCCGCGTATCCGGGACGAGCCAGCTGACGCGCGGGCCGATCGCCGACGTGCCATCGTCGAAGTACCACTCCGCCCTCAGGAGCTCCCCGTCGTCGTGGCTCCGATCGCCGAACGTCGCTTCCAACGGGGCGAGCGCGGCGAGCGGCGAGATCGTGAACGCCGCCGACGGGAGGGCGGGCGAGAGGTCCGCCGGCGGGAGCGCCTCGGTGCGGAACGTGACTTGCTGCGTCGCGACGTTCCCCGCGAGATCCGCCACCTCGACGGTCAGCCTCGCGGGGATGTCGAACGGACCGTCCGCGCTCGGGTCGAACCACGCGACGAACGCGCTCGCGTCCCTGCGCATGACGCGGAGGAGCGGGAGGAGGTCGCGCTCGACGGCCACGCCGGCCAGCACCGCCGAGCCGCGCACGCGAAGGGACCCTTCGTCGATCCCGGCCCCGCCATCGGCGTACGTGATCACGATCCGCGGCGCGGGCTCCCACGTCTCGGGGGTCGGGCTCACGATCTCGAGCTCGGGCGCTCGCTCGTCGGCCCCCGAGGGAGCCGGGAGGCTCGCCGACACCTCCGCCGTGTGGGCGCTCCGCTCGTGATGGAGCCCGACCTGACTCACCGAGTAGTGGTAGGTCACGCCGGGCACCGCGGACGCATCGTGGAAGACGAGCCGACCCAACGGCGCCGAGATGGTCACGCGCGGATCACCGATCTGCGCGGCCGTCGTGTGCGCGTCGAGCGCGCCGTAGAAGTCTCGGCTCAGGTGCGCGCTCTGACCGACGACGGCGAGCAGCGTCTGATTGCGATCCTCCAGGCTCGGCGCGAGCGAGCGATACACGCGAAACGATCGCGCGCTCGACGCGGCGCGCGGGATCTCCCAGCTGAACGCGATCGAAGGGAGCCCCGCGCGCACCGAGATCGAGACGCCCTGGGGCAGGTTCGCCGCCACGCCGCCCGTCGACGTGACGTCGAGGTCGCTCGCGAGGAGGATCGCCTCGCCCGAGCCGACGCCGATCCACGCGTCGGCGTCGCCGTCGTGATCGAGGTCGCCGAGGTCGAGGTCCGCGCCCACGCCAGGCCCCGCGCTCACGAGCTCGCGGCTCATCGTGGCGCTGTAGACGAGGTGACCGCTCGCGTCGTTCAGGAAGACCTGGAGGTGGTGCGAGGACATCGTCGCGTCCGAGCGGCGGAAGGCGAGGAAGTCGAGGTCACCATCGTAGTCGATATCGAAGAGAGTCGCGTTGTCACCCGCGAGCTGGGCTGGGTACTCCGTCGCGTCCCACCACGAGGACGATACGTCGGTGAACACCCCCGTCCCGTCGTTGAGCGCGACGACGTGGGCCACCGTGGGATGCCCGCCGACGTAGGGCCCGGCGAACGCGCCCACCGCCGCGCCGGTGGGGCAGCGACCCGCCACGAGATCGAGGTCGCCGTCGCCGTCGAGATCGCCGAGCGCCATGTTCTGACCCAGCCCCGAGCAGCCGACGGGGAACGGCGTGAACGTCGCCGCGAAGCGGCCGGAGCCATCGTTGATCGCGACGTGCAATCCAGCTTGCGTCCCGTCACCGCGCTGCGTGATGAGGTCGAAGTCGCCGTCGCCATCGAGGTCGCCGCTCACCGCGCCGACGACGAACCAGCCGGGCGGGAGCGCCAACCCGCGCGCGCCCGCCTCGTCGACGAAGCGCCCCGTGCCGTCGTTGACCAGCACGTCGAAGTCGACAGGTCCGCCGCACGCTCCGTCGATGCACGCGGAGCACGAGACGACGAGGTCCACGTCCCCGTCGCGCTCGAGGTCGGTCGGGACGATCGAGAGCGCCGAGTGGCCCCGCGCCTCGCTCATCACGTCGAAACGCCACGCGTGGTTCTCTTGCACGACGAGCTCCGCGTCGATCCCGCCGCTCACGACGTCGAGGTCGCCGTCGCCGTCCACGTCGACGAACACCATCGCGCGATCGCCGTACTCCCACGCGCCCGCGTCGCCACGCACGCGGAGACCGACCTCGGCCCGGACCGGCACCATCGCGCCGTCGCCGCGGTTGAGCAGCAAGCCATATCGCGCGCCGAGCAGTCGATCGAGCCACCCGTCTCCGTCGAAGTCCCCGAGGTCGCCGGTGTAGAAGGCCTCCTCGCTGCTCTCGCCCTCGACGGAGCCCGCGAACGTGTACCGCGACGTCTCGGTCCCCGGCATGGACGGGAAGTCGACGAAGCCGAGCCACGTCTGCGCGCGTGCCCCTCGAGGCACGAGCAGCGGGATCGCGACGAGCAGGAGCCAGCTCGCGGATCGGATGTGAATGCGGCGTGGAATGGACCCCTCGCCTCTATCGAGCCTCAAACGTGGGCGCGATGCAAGGAACGCTGCCGACGTGAGCGCGAGGCGAGCGAGGTCACCGTCCCGGCCGCGCTACATCGTGAGCCAGACGTAGCCCTGATCGAGCTCGACGGTGCGCTCGGGCGACGACCCGCGTCGGATCGTGAGCGTGTGCGAGCGCGTCAGCACCATCGAGAGCGCGCTCGCCGCCTGGGCGTCGGAGAGCGCGGAGACGCGTTGGTCTCCGATCGCGACGATCAGATCGCCGGGTTGGAGCTCGGCGCGGCCGGCCGGCGAGTAGGGTGCGACGGAGAGGATCTCGATCACGTCGGGGCGCAGCTCGTACTCGTCGATCCCGACGCCGCGATGCGCGCGCGGCGGCGAGATTCGGATCGTCAGGTAGGAGCCGCCCTCGAGCAGGATGCGCGCGTCGGCGCCGGGCACCGCGGTGGGGGGCAAGCCGCGCCCGCGATAGATGCCGACAGGGTCCGAGCCGACGGTGTCGCGATCCCACACCTCGATGCGGAGCGAGTCGTGGACGGCGGTGCGAAAGTTGCGCGGCAGAGTCACGTTCCACTGCGGATTGAGCGAGTCGTCGATCGTCTCACTCTCCCACACGACCTCTTCGTTGCGGATCAAGCGCACGTAGACGTCCGGCTCCCCACCGTTGTCGTCCCACGTGAGATCGCCTCGACGGCGCGGGCGCACGTGCGCCTCGACCACGGTGAGCTGCCAGACGTCCGGAGGCGCGTCCATCGTCGCCGCCGTGCGGGGGTTGGCGACCGCGCTGATCGAGGTGCTCCGATGCGGGTAGACACACCCGATCGCGAGGACCGAGGCGAGGAGCCCGAGCACGGCGTGGCGCATGGCCGGAGCCTGCCACGCGAGCCGCGGGAGCTGCCACTTTGTGGGTCTCCCAGCGTGGGATCGATCCGGTGGTGGGGAAGCCGCGACCCGGATCGATCCCGAGCGAGCGGTCGCCCCGACGCGAGCGCCGCGTCGAGCGCGGACCGAGCCTCGGAGCGCATGCAGCAGCAGTCTCGACGCCGCGGGCGCCCCCGGTTACAACCCGTCCGATGCGGCGCCGCACGAAGATCGTGTGCACCCTCGGGCCGGCGTCCGAGTCGCAGGAGATGATCGAGGCGCTGATCGACGCGGGGATGGACTGCGCGCGCCTCAACTTCTCGCACGGATCCCAGGCCCAGCACGCCGAGGTGGCGGGGCGGATCCGCGAAGCGGCGCTCAAGAAGCGGCGCCCCATCGCGATCCTGGCCGATCTCTGCGGACCGAAGATGCGGATCGGTCGCTTCGCCGGCGGTCCGATCGAGCTGGTCCCGGGGGCGCCGTTCACCCTCACGACCCGCGACGTGCCCGGCGACGTGAACGAGGTGAGCCACAGCTACACGCCGCTGAGCGGCGACGTGGCGGAGGGCGACCTCATCCTGCTCGACGACGGGCTCCTCGCGCTCAAGGTGGTGGAGACGACCGCGACCGACGTGAAGTGCGTGGTCGAGGTGGGCGGCACGCTCAGCGACAAGAAGGGGATGAACGTGCCCGGCGCGAAGCTGTCGGCGCCGGCCCTCACCGACAAGGACAAGGCGGACCTCGAGTTCGCCGTCAACACGATCGGCGTCGACTACCTCGCGCTCAGCTTCGTACGCCGACCCGAGGACGTCGCGGAGGCGCAGAGCCTCGCGAAGGGCACGCCGATCATCGCGAAGATCGAGAAGCCCGAGGCGGTCGACGTGCTCGGCGCGATCTGCGATCAGGCCGAAGGCGCGATGGTCGCGCGAGGCGATCTCGGGGTCGAGATCGGCAGCGAGAAGGTGCCGCTCGTCCAGAAGCGGATCATCCGCGAGGTGAACGCGCGCGGGAAGCTCGTGATCACCGCGACGCAGATGCTCGACTCGATGATCCGCAACCCGCGCCCGACGCGCGCCGAAGCGGCCGACGTGGCGAACGCGATCCTCGACGGCACCGACGCGCTGATGCTCAGCGGCGAGACCGCGGCCGGCAAGTACCCGCTCGAAGCGGTGCGGATGATGGACGCGATCTGCCGCGACGTGGAGCGCTCGCTCTTCGCGGACGACGCGGTGGGTGAGATCAAGCGCCCCGAGTTCCAGGATCAGCACGAGTGGGCGTTCGTCGAAGCGGCGGCGCGCGGCGCGGCGTCGCTGAGCTGGACACTGCCGCTGACCGCGATCGTCACGTTCACGCGCGACGGACGCACCGCGCGGCTGTTGAGCGAGTACCGACCGCGCGCGATCGTGGTGGCGATCACGTCGCGCCGCGAGGTGGCGAACCGGCTCGCGCTCGAGTGGGGCGTGCTGCCGCGGGTCGAGGTGCCGCCCGATACGCTGGAAGAGGCGTTGCGGCTCGGCGCGGGGCTGGTCCTGCGCGAGAAGATCTGCACGCGCGGCGACTCCATCGCGATGGTGATGGGTTGGCCGCCCTCGGTCGGCACCAACACGATCAAGCTGCATCAGCTGTGAGCGCCAGGGACTTGTGAGCGCGAGTGCCTGACGTCCCGAAGAAGATCGGGCGCTACAGCGTCGAGCGCCTCCTCGGGCAGGGCGCGATGGGCTCGGTCTACCTGGGGCGCGATCCGGAGCTCGACCGCCCGGTCGCCGTCAAGACGGTGCGCCACCTCGATCTACCGGAGAAGCGGCTCAAGACGTTCCTCGAGCGCTTCAAGAACGAGGCGCGCGCGGCAGGGCGCCTGCACCACCCGGCGATCGTCGCGGTGTACGACGTCGGCGAGGACGAGGCGGTCGGCCCGTACCTCGTGTTCGAGTACATCCCGGGCTCGAGCCTCAAGCAGATCCTCCGCGGTCGCGGCCCGCTCGCGCCCGACGCGGCGGTGAAGCTCGGACGACAGATCGCGGCCGCGCTCGACACCGCGCACGCGGCGGACGTGATCCACCGCGACGTGAAGCCCGACAACATCCTCGTGAGCTCGCAGGGCGACGCGAAGCTCGCCGACTTCGGCGTCGCGCGCGTGCCGGACGCCGCGTTGACGAAGGAAGGTCAGTTCCTCGGTACACCTTGCTACGCCGCACCCGAGACGCTGAACGAGGGCGTCTACGGCCCGCGCACCGACCTCTTCAGCTTCGCCGCCGTGATGTACGAGGCGATCAGCGCGGTGCGCGCGTTCCCCGGCGACGACGCGATCAGCGTGGCGCACCGGGTGGTGCACGACACGCCCGAGCCGCCCGGCGTCGTCGCGCCGTCGGTCCGGATCCCGAAGGAGGTCGACCGCGTGATCATGCGCGGCCTCGAGAAGGATCCGGCGGCGCGCTACCGCAGCGCGATGGAGCTCGTCGACGCGCTGGCCGGCGCGTACGTCAAGACGGGTGTCCTCGATCGCGACCCCACCGGCGCACAGATCCTCGAGGTCCCCGGGCCAGCGAGGGCATCGAAGGGCTCGGGCTGGCTGTTCGCCGCCATCGCGGTGGGGCTGCTCGGCCTCGGGCTCGCGATGGTGTTCGCGTTCGTCGACCTCGGCGGAAACGTCGACGACTGGGACGGCGCGGTGCCGCTCGCCCCCGACGCCGGGCCAGCCGTGCGGGACGTCGGTGACGTCGAGCCGGCGACGCGCGACGCCGGGTCGGCGGACGGCGGGTTCGACGCCGGGCCGGGGACCGACCCCGACGCGGGTCCCGGCGCGATCCCCGGGATGCCGAACGTGTCGGGGATGAGCACGTTCGATCGCCAAGAGGCCGCCAAGGACGAGGTCGACAACGCGCTTACCGCGCTCGATCGCGGCGACCTCGCGGCCGCACGCACCGCCATCGCGCGCGCTCGGACGTTCGACGACGGCAACTCGGATCTCCCCGTCCTCGACGCGCGGCTCCGCGAGCTGGAACGCAACCAACCCGTCCCCTGAAGGCGGAGTCTTCCGCGGCCACGCGCGACCGGTCGGAGGATCGCGGATCCCCACGAAGCGTCGGCGAGCGGCGCTCCCTCCCGCAGGGCCGGACCGCGCCACGTCGGCCCGATGACCTCAGGCGCGCGCGGGGACGCGGCTCATCGCGCGCTCGGCGAGCGCGGTGATCGTGAGGCTCGGGTTCACGCCGGGGTTCGCGCTCACCGCCGAGCCGTCGATCACGTAGAGGCCGTCGTAGCCGAACACGCGGTGGTCGGTGTCGATCACCCCGCTCGCGATGTCCTTGCCCATGCAGCAGCCGCCGAGGATGTGCGCGGTCGACGGCACACCGAGGAGCAGCTCGGTGAACATCGTCGCCGTCACGCCGCCGGTCTTCTTGGCCCAGCGCCGCGCGAGATCGGTCGCCTCGCGCATGAACGCGGCCGGCGCGCTCGATGGATCGTCGAGCTTCGTCACGAGGCCCTTCGTGAAGCCGGTGCGGACATTGCGCCCGAGGCGCATCGACAACGTCCCATCCATCGACCGCATGTAGAGGAGGACCTGCGCGGCCTTGCCGAAGTCGGGCACGGCGTACGCGCGGAGCCACTTCCCCGGTTCCTTCGCGAAGCCTGCGAGCGCGCCCCAGGTGCGGCCGAGCAGCGTCTTGCCCGGGACGTGCGGGAGGACGAGCCAGCGAAAGAAGTTGCTCCCCTCGCCGTAGCGCACCGGCTCGACGTGACTGTGCTCGTCGGTGTGGAGGATCGACGTGATCGCGATGCCCTTGCTGTAGTCGTGCTCGCCGCTCGTCTCGAGCGCGCCGAGGATCGCCTCGCTGTTGGTGCGGACGAAGTCGCCGAGTCGATCCGACAGCCGCGGGAGGCCGCGCGGGTCCTCCTTCATCTTGAGGAGGAGCGGCACGGTTCCCATCACTCCGCCCGCGAACACCACGCGGTCCGCGGTGTACGTCATGAGGCTCCCGTCGTCGGTCCGCTTCGTCTCGAGCGCGTAGCCCTCGTCCTCGGGGCGCACCGCGAGCACCTCGGTGTCCGCGAGCACCTCGCACCCCTTGGCCTCCGCGAGGTAGAGGTAGTTGCGGTCGAGCGTGTTCTTCGCGCCGACGCGACACCCCGTCATGCACGCGCCGCAGTGCGTGCACCCCGTCCGCGCGGGACCCTCGCCGCCGAAGTACGGGTCCGGGACCTCCTCTCCGGGCGGGCCGAAGAACACGCCGACGTCCGTCTTGTGGAAGTGCTCCGCGCGACCGAGGTCCTCCGCGATCTCGAGCAGGAGGTCGTCTCCCGGCGTGTTGCCCGGATACTCCGCCGCGCCGAGCATGTGGCGCGCCGTCTCGTAGTGCGGGTCGAGCTCGCGCTTCCAATCCGCGAGGTGCGCCCACGACTTCGCCTGGAAGAACCCGAGCTTGGGCATCGGAAGCGTATTTGCGTACGTGAGCGAGCCCCCGCCGACCCCCACGCCGTGGAGGATCGTGACGTGCTCGAGGAAGGACATCTGGAAGAACCCCTTGAGCCCGAGCGCCGGCATCCAGAGCCAGCGCGCGAGGTCCATGTTGTTCTTCGGGAACTCCTCCTTGGCCCAGCGCCGCCCCTTCTCGATCACGAGGACGCGATAGCCCTTCTCGGTGAGCCGGAGCGCCGAGACGCTCCCGCCAAACCCCGACCCGACGATGATCCAGTCGTAGTGCGCGCCGCTCGTCATCGCGTGCACCATAGAGCCAGCCCCCCGCCCGCTGCTACCGTGATCCGGTGGGCGGGCGTCTCGAAGCGCGGACCAGGCTCTCCGAGGACTCGGTCGATCACCTCGACGGAGGTCGCATCGTCGATCACTTCCGCGTCGACACGAGCCGCGAGCTGTTCACCGGTCTCGCGATCGGCGCGGTGCTGATGACGCTCGGATCGTTCGTCATCGGCGCCGCGCTGGCCGCGGATCTGCGCGCCGGAGGGCACGCGCTCGGGCTCGCGCACGAAGCGGCGCTGACGTCGGGGGTGCCGGGGCGCGGGCCGCTCGGGCTCGCCATGATCGGGCTCGGGCTCCTGCTGATCGCGATCGGGGGCGGCGGCGCGATCCTCCGGCTCAACCGGGGGCTGCGCGACGAGCGCTACCTCGCGCTGCGCACGGACGGGGCGTACCTGCGGCTCGGCGAACGGCGCGAGCTCCTCTGCTGGGAGGACACCGAGGCGGTCCGCTTCGAGCCCGGGCGCGGCGTCGTGTTTACCCAGCACGACGGCGAGGAGTGGGTGGTGGCGGAGCGGTTCGGCGGGCTCGACGGCCCCGCCCTCGCGCGACGCGCCGCCGAGGTGAGACGCAAGGCGCTTTTCGGTCTCCTCTAGCCGGCGAGACCCCACTCGACAACCCGAGCGAGCCGGCCCGGCCCGGGCTATGCTGGGCGGGCCGAGATGGCGGGCAGCGACAAAGCCACCGTGCCAGCGGGAGGGACGGACCCTCCCGGAGCCGACCGACTCGTCGGCCGGACGCTCGACGGGCGCTACCGCCTCAAGCGGGTGCTCGGCGAGGGCGGGATGGGCGTCGTGTACCTCGCGACGCACGAGAAGCTCGACAAGTCGGTGGCGGTGAAAGTGCTGCGGCCGGAGGTGTCGCGCGACGCGAAGACGGTGGCGCGGTTCAAGCGCGAGGCCCGCGCGGCCAGCGCGATCGGCAGCGCGCACATCTGCGACGTGAGCGACTTCGGCGAGACCGAGGACGGCTCCGTCTACTTCGTGATGGAGCTCCTCGACGGGCCCTCCCTCTCGAAGATCACCAAGACGAAGAAGCCGATCGAAGAGACGCGGATCCTCAAGATCGGTGCGCAGCTCTGCGAGGCGCTCGGCGCCGCCCACGCGCAGGGGATCGTCCATCGCGATCTCAAGCCCGACAACGTCCATCTCGTGCGACAGGGCAAGGACCCCGAGTTCGTCAAGGTGCTCGACTTCGGGATCGCGAAGGTCGCCGACTCGTCCGAGACGAAGCTGACCCAGGCGGGCCAGGTGTTCGGCACGCCGCACTACATGTCGCCCGAGCAGTGCGCCGGGCACGACGTCGACGCGCGCACCGATGTCTACGCGCTCGGCGTGATGATCTACGAGCTCGCGTGCGGTCAAGTCCCCTTCCAGGCCGACAACCTGATGGGGCTCCTCACCAAGCACGTCTACGAGTCGCCGCCCCACCCGAGTCAGCTGACGCCGCCGGTGGTGGTGTCGCCGAACCTCGAGGCGGTCATCTTCAAGTGCCTCGCGAAGCAGCCCGAGTCTCGCTACCCGTCGATGGACGAGCTGAAGGCGGACCTCGAGACGATGCTCGAGGGCGGCACGCCGGTGGCCGCGACCACCGATCTCGATCGTCGGCTCCCGACGATCCCGGACTCCGCCTACATGAGCAATCGGCCGCCGCCGATGACCCCGGTGATCACGGCGCCGCCGCACACGCCTGCGCCCTCGCGCTCGCCGTATGCGGCGCTGGCGGGGGGCGCGCTCGTGGCCCTGCTCGGCCTCGGCGCGATCGGCTACGTGATCTTCGGCCAGCCCGAACCCGATCCGAACCCGGTCGTCATCGCGGACCCGCCGACCCAGCCGGATCCCCCGCCGGTCGACGTGCCGGAACACCCGCCCACCGACCCGCCCGCCGATCCGCCCGCGCCCGCGATGATCGCGCTGACCTCCACGCCCGAGGGAGCCGAGGTCACGCTCGAAGACGGAACGTTCGTCGCGAACACGCCGGCGTCGCTGCCGCGACCGGAGCGAGCCACCGCCTATCGTCTGACCCTCGCGGGGCACGTCTCGCGCACGGTTACGCTCGGGCCCGAGAGCAACGAGACGGTGGGCGTCACGCTCGAGGCCGAGCCGACGCGGGTCGGTCGCCGGCGCCGCTCGGACACGACGACCCAGACCGAGACCGACCACGGGCAGACGCAGGTCCACACCCAGACCGATCCGGTCGGCCCCGACGAGGGTGACCTGCACCGCGTGCCCGAGCTCGAGCTGCCGCGCTGAGCGCGCGATCTCGCCGCGTCAGAAGACGTAGCGGAGGTACGCGCAGCCGTGGACCCCGAGCGCGGGTCCGGATCCGACCGCCTCGAACGACGGGTAGTGCCGGACGCCGCCCATGATCCCGATCGAGTGGTGTCGCGCGCGGAAGTGCCAGTCGATCCCGGCCTCGCCACCGTAGCTGACCCCGACCGTCGTCGAGTCGAGGTAGCCGTACTGCACGAGGATGTCGGTCGTCGCGATCAGCACGGCGAACTGCCCGGAGATCCACATCGCGAACGCTTCAGTGAAGTTCGCTTGCAATCGTAGAGACGCGCTGCCCCCGAGGATCTCGAACGAGGTGTGATCGGGCGGGGTCGGCGAGCTCGAGTTGTGCATCGAGCCTTCGGCCGCGACGATCACCATCAGCCAGTCGAGGATCTCGAGCCCGATGCCGAGCGTGGCGAACGGGCCCCCGTCGATGAACGGACCGGGACCATTGACGAACCCGCGCCCGCCGAGCTGCGCCTCGACGAAGAAGCCGTGGGCGTAGAGGTCGCGGGTGACCGGGATCGCTTCCGGCGGCAGCCGCTCGACGTCGAGGCGGGTCGGGTCCGGCTCCTCGGTGCTCGGCGCGGCGTCGTCGTCGGTGGTGTCGTTCACCGTCTGGGCGCATGCGGCGCGAGGCACGAGCGCGACGGTCGACGCGGCGGCGAGAGCGATGCCGAGGACCACGCGGATCGACTGACGCACGGCGCGAGCCTACCGATCGCGCGCGCCCAGCGTCAATCGTGGAGCGGGCCCGGACCCCGAGATGGCCAGAGATTCACGAGCGATCCTGCGCACGTACGGACCGCCCATGAATAGCCGAGGACGAGCCCGTGTCCGAATGCGCGTAGGAGGCACCCGCCATGACGCTCTCGCGAACCCCCGCTCTCTGCTCGGTCCTGATGCTCGCGCTCGGCGCGGGCGCGGCACAGACGGCGCGCGCAGAGGACGCCGCCCCCAGCGCCGAGGTCATCGCCGCCCAGATCCAGTCGTTCTACGACCAGACCCGCACCGTCGAGACCGCGTTCACCCAGAGCTACTACGACCGCGTCTATCAGCGCACCACGAGCGCGCGCGGCGTGCTCGCGATCAGCCGCCCCGGCAAGCTGCGGTTCGACTACTTCAACGACGGTAAGGTCGTTGTCTCGAACGGCCAGACCCTCACCGTCTACGAGCCGGACGACGACGGCGCGCGCGGTCAGTTCGTGCGCTCGCCGGTGCGCTCCGAAGGCATCCCGTCGGCGCTCGCGTTCCTCACCGGTCAGTCGCGCCTCGACGAGGACTTCCGCTTCCGCCTCGCCGACCCCGCGCGGTTCGGTTGGGACGGCTACGTCCTCGAGCTCCGGCCGATCCGCGCCGAGGCGGGCTACGCGCGCGCGTATCTCTACGTCGACGACGACCCCGCCACCGCCGGCGTGGTGCGCCGCGTCCTCATCCAGGACCACGCGGGCAACATCAACCGGTTCTCGTTCACCCGCATGCGCTTCAACCGCGCGCTCGACATGAGCCGCTTCGCGTTCGTGCCCCCGCCGGGCGCGCGCGAGCTCTGATCGTCCGGCTCGGATCGCCGAACGGCTCCGTCATCGCGGCGCGGCGCGATATCCTCGCGTCGCGTTGTCCTCGTCACGCGAGAAGCGGAGCGGACCGTTCCGCAACACGTTTGGCCCTCGGAGCACCTTGGTCGAGGTGTCGGCCGACGATTGGCTCATCGGCAAGGTCCTCGACGATCGCTACCGCGTCGAACGCATCCTCGGCGAAGGCGGGATGGGGCGCGTCTACGAGTGCACCGATACGCGCTTCCATCGACGCCTCGTGCTCAAGACGCTGCTCCCCGGGCTCGCGTCGGACCGCACGGTGTGGCCGCGGTTCCTCCGCGAGGCACGCGCCGCGGCGGACATCGGGAGCCCGCACATCGTGTCGGCGGTGGAGTTCGGAAACCTCGATGACGGCCGCAGCTACTACCTCATGGAGCTCGCCGACGGCATCACGCTCGACGAGGTGCTCGAGCAGACGGAGGGCCCGCTCCCGCTCGATCGCGCGCTCCGCATCGCCCGCGACGTGTGCCGCGCGCTCGAGGCCGCCCACGACGCGAAGATCGTCCACCGCGACCTCAAGCCCGACAACGTGCTTCTCGTGGTCAAGGGCGGCCGCCCGGACTTCGTGAAGATCGTCGACTTCGGCCTCGCGCTGATGATGAACGCCGCCGTGCGCATCACCGGCCGCGGCGAGATCGTCGGTTCGCCCTACTACATGTCGCCCGAGCAGTGCGCCGACGAGGCGGTGGACGGCCGCGCCGACCTCTATGCGCTCGGTGTGATCCTGTTCGAGATGCTCACGCTCGAGCTCCCCTTCGACGACGACCTCATGGTCAACGTGCTCAAGGCCAAGCTCACCGAGCGCGCGCCGCCGCCGTCGACGCACGTACCGGAGCTCCCCGCCGAGCTCGACGCGCTCGTCGCCCGCTGCCTCGAGCGCCGCCCCCAGGACCGCTTCGCGAGCGCGAAGGAGCTCGGCGCCGCGCTCGACGCGTTGATCGGCCCCGACGCGCAGCCCCCGCGCCGCTTCACCACCGCGAGCACCCCGCCCGCTGCGCTCACCTCCTCCGCGCCGCCCCCGCGCGTGACTCCGTCGGCGCCACCTCCGACGCCGCCGACGGGCGCACCTCCTCCGTCCATGCCGCGCCGACGATCGGCGCTCGCTCAGGGCCTCTTGGTCGGCGCGGTGCTCGCGCTGATCTTCGCCGCCACCGGCGGCCTCGTCGCGCTCGTCATCTCGCTCCTGCGTTGAGGCCCGCGCTCAACGCAGCCGGTTGTACGCCACGATGAGGTGGTTGTACCGATCCTGGAGCTGGCCGAACGACCCTTCCACCATCCAGTTGCCCTGACCGCCGAAGCGCATCCGCTCCCCGTCCGAGAACGCCTCGCCATCGCGCACACGCCTCATCAGCCGGAGCGCCGACTCCAGCACGTGCTCCGCATGGCCTCGGCTGGTCGTCGGTCAGTGACTCGGGGAGAGCGCAGCCGGCCAGTACCAGTGCGCAGAGGACGCAGCGAGCGACGGTCATGTGGGGCTCCTTTCGCGGGAGCCCTCCGATCGAACCCGAGACCGGTCCGTTGCCGACCGATCAGCTGATCGTGACTTCCTTGAGCAGATCGAGGTGGTCGAGCGTCTTGCCGCTGCCGAGCACGACCGCGCTGACCGGGTCGTCGCTGACCATCACGGGGAGGCCCGTCTCCTCGCGGAGGAGCACGTCGAGGTTGCGGAGCTGGGCTCCGCCGCCTGTCAACACGATTCCCTTGTCGACGATGTCCGCGCTCAGCTCCGGCGGGGTGCGCTCGAGCGCGCTCATCACCGCCTCGACGATGGTGTTGATCGGCTCGCTCAGCGCGTCGCGGATCTCGTCGCTGTTGACGAGCACCGTCTTCGGGACGCCCGCCACGAGGTCGCGGCCCTTGACCTCCATGGTGTCGACCTCGTCGGACTGATACGCGTTGCCGATGCTGCACTTGACGCGCTCGGCCGACTGCTCGCCGATCAAGAGATTGTACTTGCGCTTCATGTACGCGATGATCGCGTCATCCATCTTGTCGCCGCCGACCCGCACCGACTGCGAATAGACGATGCCGGCGAGCGAGATCACCGCGACCTCGGTGGTGCCGCCGCCGATGTCGACGACCATGTTGCCGCTCGGCTCCGTGATCGGCAGGCCCGCGCCGATCGCGGCGGCCATCGGCTCCTCGATGAGGAACACCTCGCGCGCACCCGCGGACTCGGCGCTCTCTTTGACGGCGCGCTTCTCGACCTCGGTGATCCCGAACGGCACGCAGATGATGATGCGCGGCTTCACGAGCGTGCTGCGGTTGTGCGCGCGCTTGATGAAGTAGCGGAGCATCGCCTCGGTGATCTCGAAGTCGGCGATCACGCCGTCGCGCAGCGGGCGGACCGCCATGATGTTGCCCGGCGTCCGGCCGAGCATCTCCTTGGCCTCCTTGCCGACCGCGAGGACCTTCTTTCTACCCCCCGCGTCTTGCTGGACGGCCACGACGGACGGCTCACAGGACACGATCCCCCGACCCTTCACGTAGATGAGGGTCGTGGCCGTGCCCAAGTCGATGGCCAGATCGTTCGAGAAGAGGCCGTAGAGCCAGTCGAACAGCATGTGGGATGGATGGGTGGAGTGGAGGTTCGGCGCCGGCTCGAACCGCCGAATGGCGGCCGAGATCGCTGGATTGGACCCGGCTAAGCAACCGAAATCGCGCCCGAAATCGCAGCGAAGGGGCGCCCGGCCGTCGCCGGAAGGGAGTGGATGTAGCCGATCGTCCCAGAGCGATCAAGGAGCCGAGCCCTGCGACTCGAACGTGATCCCGGGCGCCATCCCTTCTATCCTGGGGCCCGACCTCGGCCGTCCCGCCCGATCGAACTTTTCACCCAAGTAACGTGACCGAACGACGTCGAATCCCCCGCATGGCCGTTCCGGATAGCGAAACCCGGCTGAGCGAAGCCGAGCTCCGCGGGATGGAAGCCTCCGCGCTGGTCGAAGCCGTCAAGCGCGGTGAGCCGGAGGCCTTCAACCAGCTCGTCCACCGGTATCGCCCTCGAATCTTCGCCCTCGCGCTCCACCTCACGGGGAGCCGCAGCGAGGCGGACGACATCACGCAGGACGCGTTCCTCAGGGCGTACAACAACATCGACCGCTTCGAGGGCCGGAGCGAGTTCTTCACCTGGCTCTACCGGATCGCGCTGAACCGAGCGCTCAACGTCCGCCGCGATCGTCGACGCCGCATCACCATGAGCATCGACGACCCTCGCCTCACGATGGCGTTGCAGGTCGACTCCGGCGGCGACCCGCGCCGCGCGCTCGAGCTGCGCGAGACCTACACGCTCCTGCTCCGCACGTTCGACGCGCTGAGCCCGATCCTGCGGACGACCATCGCGCTCACCCAGCTCCAGGGCCTCTCGCACAAGGAGGCCGCGGTGGTCCTCGAGACGGCCGAGGGCACCATCGCGTGGCGCGTGCACGAAGCGCGGCGTCAGATGCGCGTGAACATGGAGAAGTGGTTGCGCGACCCCACGCCGGTCGAGCGCCTCAAGGTCGCCGAGGTCAACCGCGCGCGTCGCGCCGGCGAGCTCGATGAGCCGCCGAGCCTCGAAGACGTGCTCGCGGGCCTCGTGCTGGCGTGATCGGCCTCGCCTGATCAGGTCGAGGCGGCGCGAGCCTTCTTGACGAGGGCGACGAGGGCCTTGCGCGCTCCATCCGGCGTCGTGACGTCGTCGTCGAACGCGATCCGCGCGGGTCGGGGGCCGCGCTCGGTCGCGACGCTGAGCTCGAAGCCGTAGCGGTCGACGGCGGTCATCGTCGCGGTGGTCGCGTCCTTCGCGCGGGTGAACGCGCGGGCGTAGGCGAGGCACGCGTCGGCGTGGTCGTCGTTCATGTGGGTGAGGATCCCGGGCGCGTGCTCGGCGAGCGGATCGACCTCGGCGCTGCGCCAGGCGTCGACGTCGACCCAGCTCATGCGCCCGTATCCACCGATGTAGCGGAGGCGCGCGACGCGGAGCCGCCAGAACGCGAAGTCCTCGAAGTCGGCGTAGTACGACGCCGATGGATGAGCGGCGAGGTAGCTCGCGCGCGCGGCGCCCGGATCGTCGAGGCGCTCGACGTCGCCGATCAGGGTGAGCCGCGAGTTGGCGAGCGGGTCGGGGTGGCTCGACTCATGGACGAGGAGCGAGGCGCGAGGATCTCGCACGATATGTTGCGTGTGGCTCGCGAGGGTGCTGATGAGGAAGATGGGGTCCGCCTCGTAGAGCGCGAACGTGACGTACGAGGCGTGCGGGTAGCCCTCATCGCCGACGGTGGCGAGCGCGCCGGTCGTGATCGATCGCGCGAACGTCCGCGCGCGCTCGGCGTGGCTGGGCGCGCTCACGTCCGGATCGGTGAGGGGCTCTTCGCGGGTGGGTCGGCCGTGGTCGTCGGACACGCGCGGAGCGTAGCGCGAACGACGGTGGCCGCTCCCTCGCGAGCTGGCGAAGCGCAGCGGAGCAGAGACGCGTCGTCGGTCACGCCTGGCTCGAGGGCGGCGAGCCACCCGTCTCCTCGGACCGTTCGCCCGAGACCGGTGACCGTCGAGCGGAGTTCGCGAGCGCACCGGCGCCCACGCGCGGATGCTGGAAGCGTGATCGGTCCCTCGGAGCTCGCTCGGATGTCGCCCGACACGGTCGCGCGGATCGCGTCCGGGCGTGGGCTCGGGAGGCTCGCGCTCAGCGCGATCCTGATCCTCACGGTGGGCTGCGCGCTCTACGGCGCCGCGTTCGGACTGTGGCGCTCACCGCTCGCCGCCGTCTACTCCACCGTCAAGCTGCCTATCTTGGTCCTCGGGGTCGCGCTCACGACCACGCTGATCAACTCGATGCTCGCTGCGCTCCTCCGCGCGCCGCTCGGGCTGCGCCAGAGCGCGGTGTGCATGCTGGTCGGCTTCGCGACGACGGGTGCCGCGCTCGGCGCGCTGAGCCCGATCGCCGCGTGGCTGGCGTGGAACGTGGCGCCCCCGGATCCGTCGGTGCTCGGGCTGAGCGACCTCGACCCACGCGCGGCGAGCGAGATCCACCGTGCGCAGCTCGTCTTGCTGTTCCACGTCGCGGTGATCGCGACGGCCGGCGTGCTCGGCAACGCGCGGCTCTACGCGGTGTTGCGCCAGCTGACGGGGAGGCGGCGCACCGCGCTGCGCGTGCTGTTCGCGTGGCTCGCGGTCGACTTCTTCGTGGGCGCGCAGCTGAGCTGGAACCTCCGACCGTTCCTCGGTCGGCCGCACATGCCCGTGACGTTCTTCGACGCCGCGCCGTTCGCGGGGAGCTTCTACGGCGAGGTCGCGACGGCCGCGCTCGACGCGATGCCGCCGGCAGGGTGGCTCGGCGTCGGCTTGATCGCCGTGGTGTGGGCGCTGGTCCTGCGACGACAGCTGCGCGGCGACGGGATGGAGGTCGAGCTCGGAGATGACCCCGGCGGGCTCCGGGCGACGCGAGACGAGACCGCGTGGACGGTCCCGTGGTCGGCGATCCGCGCGGTGAGCGCGCGCCGCGCCACGGGGATGTGGGACGACGGGATGGAGCTCGTGCTCGACGTCACGACCGGCCCGGCCGCGCGGCTGCTCGTCCGGTTCGAGGTCCCCGGCGAAGCGGAGGCGCGCGCCACCGCGATCCAGACCGAGCTCGCGCGACGCGCACGGCGCGGCCCGTTCCGATGAGGACGCCTTCGTCTCGTCGTCGTTCGCCGCGACGAGGACGACAACACGATGAGCTGCGTCCGTTCGACTGACCGGGGACGCTCTCGTCTCGTTTTCGTTTCGCAGAGATCCAACGGCGACATGACGAAGGCGTCCCAAGGGCTCGCGGAGCGGAAGCGAGGTATAAGGGCGTCGCTATGCGGAACTGGGCGGGGTGGCTCGCGGCGATCGCGATCCTCGGGGCGTGCGACGGCGACGGGGACGGCGGCGGCGACGGCGGATCGCGCCGCGATGGCGGGGTCGTGCAGCCACCGTCGGACGAGTGCGGGCCGGTGCGCCTGACGAACTACACGCTCGGCGAGTCGGGCTGGTGCGAGATCCGGCATGACATCGCGCAGCTGCCCGCGTTCGTGCGCGATCAGCGGCAGACCGCCGCGATCGCGGAGCCGTTCAACGGGAGCAGCTACGGCGGCGAGCCCGGCGAGAGCTGCGGCGAGTGCTGGGAGGTCACGTCGGCCACCGCGACCACGGTGGTGATGATCACCGACCTCTGCCCGATCATGGGCAATGAACCTTGCAATGGCGCCGTGTTCCACCTCGACATCTCGTCGGAGGCGTCACAGGTGCTCAACGCCGGCTTCTTCGACATGGGCGCCGCGCGGCGCGTGCCGTGCCCGGTGGAGGGCAACATCCACGTCGTGGTGAACGACGAGAACGTCTCGTATATGCGACTTGCGTTCATCGACCAGCGCATCCCGATCCGGAGCGCATCGGTGCAGGCGGTCGACGGCAGCGGAGCGGCGCTCGGGGCGCCCGTGGAGCTCAGCCGCTCGGGGGGAGCGTGGGAAGCGATCTCCGACATGCCGCTCGACCGCGGCGGCGCCGGGGTGGTGTTCACGCTGACGAGCGCGACCGGACAGACGGTGGAGTCGAGCGTGGTGGTGCCGGCGCATCCGTCGCACGGCGAGGTGTTCGACCTCGGCGTACAGGTCGACGCGGAGTCGAGCGGCGGCACGTGTCAGTTCGCAGCGCCCGGCGACGTGTACGTCGATCAGTGGGGCGGCATCGAGGGCGTGCGCTGGTCGATCAACCCGTGGGGCGAAGCCGAGAGCGGCTTCCATGGCGAGGTCACGGACGGCTGCTTCGCCGGCAGCTCGTGCGTGCGGCTCGACACGCTCGGTCAGTACGCGGGCTTCCACGTGACGTACCCGATGCACTTCCCGACGAGCTCGTTCTCTCGGCTCACCATGCAGCTCAGCGCCGACATCGCGGGACAGCTCAACGTGATGCCGAGCATCGAGGGCGAGCGCTGCGACATGACGGTGGTCGACGTCGGGCCCGGGTTCACCGAGGTGTCGATCGATGTGGCCGCGGTGTGCGGTGGGCGCGCGGAGCTCAACGGGTTCACGGTCGACAACCCCGGACCGCGGATGGCGCTCACGCTCGACGACGTGAGGTTCGTACCGTGATCTCGCGGTGACGGGTGATGGTCGACGGGTGATGGTCGACGGGTGATGGTCGACGGGTGATGGTCGACGGGTGATGGTGATCGTCGATCAGCACCTCATCGCGAGCGCGACGGCGGCGACGACGAGCGGAACGAGCGCGGCGGCGGCGAAGCGGAAGCCGAGGCTGCGCGCGCGCGCGGTGCGTGTGGCGATCGCCGTCTCGAGTGAGCCGACGACCAAGAGCGCTCCTGCGGGGCATGGGACCTCGGCGCTGCGGAGGCCGATCGAAGGCAGACCGCGCGGCGAGACGAGCACCGCCGCGCCCTCGTGCGATTCCGCGTCGACGTCCTCGAGCTGACGGCGCGGGACGCGCAGGCGATGCGCGCCGTCGTCGCTCGTGAACATCGACGCTTCGCCGGCGAAGGAACCGCGATAGAGGAACGGGCGCGCGGCGAGGAGACGCACGGATCGCGAGAAGCGGCCGAGCACCACGAGCGCGAGGCCGACGAGCGCGAGCGCCAACAGCATCGCAACACCGCTTGCGGCACCTACAGTGATCCGCTGGAGCGGCGGCGGCGGCGCAGGCACGCCGAACGCATCGAGCTGGACGTAGCGCGCCTCGTCGCCGTCTCCGCACATCATCGCGATGCCGCCGGCGCGCAGGCGACCCACCTCGCAGTCGTGGGGGAGCGGCTGACCGAGGCGGTGCCAGGATTCGCCTCGCGGGGAGTCTACGACCAGCCATTCCGCGTCGTAGGCCGACAGCCCGACTCCGACGTCGGTCGCCGGCGGACGCACGGTGCCATCGCCAGGCCGCAAGACCACTGTCTTGCCCATGACCAACGCGCCCGGCGCGGGACGACCGACCCGGACGGGGTCGGGACTCGTGAGCTGCGCCAAGAGCGCCGCCAGCACCGCGAACGCGCCGATGGCGACCGCGCCGATCACCGGACGAGCCGCCTCGCCCACCCCGCTCGCCTCGCGCTCGGATCCCCGCAGCGCCGCGTAGCGCTGCGTGAGCGTCGCGGCGCTCCACGGCACGCCGAAGAGCCACACCGCCAAGCCAGCGACCACGATCATCTGGAAGCCGTGGTCTCCGTTCAGCGCGAAGCCGAGTGAGCCGGCCACCGACGGGATGGGCAGGAACACGAGCGCCGCGATGAGCGACGCGAGCGGCGCCAACATCACCAAGCGATCGGAGCTCGCCGCGTCGATCGCCCGACCGAACGCCGATCTCTTCGTCCCCGACTCGACGAGGATCGCGATCGGGAGGAACGCGATCGGCGCGAGCACGGCGCCGATCACGAGGACCGCGACCACCGCCGCGAGCACGGCCTGACCCGACGCCAGCTCGGGTCCGGTGATCGTCCCGACCCCGATCACCGCCGCGACCGCGATGGTGAGCGCCATCCCGAGCGCCACCGCGCCCGCCGCCGCCATCCGACCGTGTGTGGGCTTGTCGAAGCCGGCCGTCACCGCCGCGTGCCGGAGGAGCTCGCTCGCCCCGGCCCACATCAACAGAAACCCGACGCCACACCACACGGTGAGGACGCCCATCCCGATCAGCAGCGTCCAGCCGAAGAACGGCCTCGGGTGCCGGAAGATGGTCACGAAGCCGCGCTCCATGTCCGCCACGACCCGAAGCATACGCACCGGATACGGGCGATGCTTCCCCGGCGGGGGCGAGATACACTGGCTCGGCGGATGGGGAGCTCCCACAACGATCGGTCGCAGCCCCGCATGAGCCTGGGGCCGGCGCTCCCGTATCGCATGGGGCGCTTCACGCTCTGTCAGGAGCTCGGCGCGGGCGGGATGGCGACCGTCTACCTGAGCAAGATGCGGCTCGCGGCGGGGCTCGAGCGGCTCGTCGCGGTGAAGACGATCCACTCGCACCTCGCGCGAGAGCAGACGTTCGTCGACATGTTCCTCGACGAGGCGAAGATCGCCTCGCACATCAGCCACCCGAACGTCTGCGCGGTCTACGACTTCGGCGACGTCGGCGGCATCTACTACATCTCGATGGAGTACCTGGTCGGCGAGCCGCTGATCGACTTCGTCAACGAGATCGTGGCGCAACGCGACGACGACGTGCTCGAGGCGATCCCGTTCCTCGCCGCGCGGATCATCGCCGACGCGGCCGAGGGTCTGCACGCCGCGCACACGCTGCGGGGCGCCGACGGCAAGCCGCTCCACGTCGTGCACCGAGACGTCTCGCCCCAGAACATCTTCGTGACCTACGAGGGCTCGGTGAAGGTGGTGGACTTCGGGTGCGCGAAGGCGCTCGAGCGGGTCACCCACACGAACACGGGGATCATGAAGGGCAAGGTGTCGTACGCGGCACCGGAGCAGCTCCAGGGCGGCGAGATCGATCATCGCCTCGACGTGTTCGCGCTCGGCGTGTGCCTCTGGGAGGCGTTGACGCTCCGGCAGCTGTTCCGTCGTGAGAACGCGATCTTGACGGCCAAGGCGGTCCTCGAAGAGCCGATCCCGCGCGCCGACGAGGAGGCGCACTGGGTCCCCAAGGAGCTCGCGGACATCTGCGAGAAGGCGCTCCAGCGCGACCGCGACGATCGCTACAACGACGCGCGCGAGCTCGGGCGTGCGCTGCGGAGCTTCATCGCCGGCGCGGGCACCACGTTCGAGTCGGCCGAGGTGGCGGAGTGGATGACCGCGCTCTTTCCGGACCGACATCGCGCGACGATGCGACGGCTCAGCGAGGTCCAGGAGCTCGACGTGTCGCGCGTGGGACCGGTGCCCGACACGACCGACGAGGACGACGTCGACGGGCCGGGCATCGCGAACGCGCCGACGAAGCTCGCGAAGACCACGTCCGGCAGCGCGCCGACGAAGAACGTATGGGAGCTGAGCCAGCCGGAGGATCTCGATCCGGTCGTGCTCCCGACCCGCTCGCGGCGCTGGATGGTCGCGCTCCTCATGGTGGCGCTGCTGCTCGGGGGCGGGGCGTACGCGTGGGTGGCGCAGCGGGACGCGATCACCTCGCTGTTCGCCTCCGCCACCGCCACCGATCCGCCGGACGAGCACCTCTTGACCGCGGACCCCGTCGAGATCGACAACGATCCGACCCCCGTCGATCCGCCCGCCGACCCGACGGTCGAGGGTGCGACCGAAGGCACCGATGACGGTGACCCGGTCGCGATCACGGGCGCGGAGGGGACCGAGCCCGACGGAACGTCGTCCGGTCGAAGCGGGCGCAGCGAAGGCGGCACCACCACGGTGATGGGCAGCGGGGGCTCCGACTCGAGCGGGTCCTCCGGTCGGCGGCGATCGAGCGACAACGATCATTCCACCGACCAGAGCGCCACGAACGCGGCCGGCAACGGGCAGACGGCGGGCAACGACGACAGCGTCGTCCGGCCCACCGCGACGCTGGACTTCTCGCAGGGCCCGGTGAGCATCCGCACCACCGCGGGCTGGGCCACGGTGATCCACGACGGGCACACCCTCGGTCGCACGCCGCTGCGCGTCACCCTGCCGGTCGGAAACCAGCACCTCCGGATCCTCCCGATGGGACAGGAGCCGGCGCGCGAGATCGACGTCCACGTGGAGTGGGGCAGCACACAGACGGTGACCGTCCCGATCGACGTCTCCGCGTTCGACAATCCGTATTGACGCCGTCACACAACGACGACGTCCCGCTCCGACGAGGATCGGGATCGACCGTGAGCCGCATCCACGACGGCGGAGCTCATTCGCTCACGACGAGGGCGTGATCAGACCGACGAGGCGCTCCCCCACCGAGCGCCAGAACCAGCGCGCGCCTTCGCGGCTGAGGTGGACGCCGTCGGTGCTGTCGAACGTCTCGTCGCCCGCGTCGAGCGTCACGCCGCACCGCGAGCCGGTCACCCCGGCCGCCATCGCCTCGCGGACCCGGACGATGCGACGGCTCCATCCCGGACGTCCCCCGTCGACCGGGAGGATCACGATCACGCGCGGCGCGCCGCGGGTGCAGAGCTCGTCGACGAAGCGGCGCACCCGCGCGCGGTATACCTCGACCCAGCGATCCTCGTTGCGCCACTCCACCCAACGCACGCGCGGGCCTTCGCCCTCGGTGCGCTCATCGTCCATCAAGCGCAGCGCCTGCGTGTCGTTGCCGCCCGTGTAGACGATCACCGCGCTGAGCGGCTCGTACGGTCCGAGCGCCGCGAGCTCGCCCTCCCAGTCGAAGAAGTCCGGCCGCGCGAACCCGCTCGAGGAGCGCGCGCGGCGACGGACGGTGACGCCGCGCTGACCGAGCTCGTGCTCGATGGTGCGGCCGAGCGCGCCGTTGACCGACGACGATCCGACGAGGAGCGCCTCGCGCGGCGGCTGCGCGCTCGACGACGAGACCCCGGTCGCGACCGAGACTAGCAGCACGTAAAACGCACTGACGCGACGTCGGTTCATCCGCGCCTCAACGCTGGATGGGCGCGCCGTTCGTCCCGAAGCGGGTGCCCGAGCCGGTGCCGTGAGGCGTCGATGTGGTCCTGCCTGCGCCGCCGTAAGGGACGCTCTCTGGCGTCCCGCCGCGATGCTGCCCCCACCACGCCGTGCCCCGACGACGCCGGCTCGAACGACGGGCGCTCCCCGACCCGTCGGCGTCCTCCGCCGCCTCGCCCGCTTCGTCAGTCGTCTCGGTCGCCTCGCCCTCCGTCGCCTCGGCCTCGGTCGGCCCGCTCTCGGTCGGCCCGCTCTCGGTCGGCCCGCTCTCGGTCGGCCCGCTCTCGATCGGCCCAGTGTCAATCGGCTCCGTCGGGGCGCCGTCGTCGGCAGAACGGCTCCCGTCCTCCGGTCCGGCGCCCTCCGCGATCACGTGGGCGATGCCGCCTCCGACCCCCACCTGGGAGTCCGGGTCGACCTCGTCACCCGGCGGCGGCGGCGCCGCCACGTCCGCCGTGTCCTCGGTCGTCGCGGGCGGCCAGGTCCCACCGCGCGCGTAGAAGAGCCCGCCGGCGGTGCCCCCGGCGACGACGAGCCCAGCGATCGCAGCGAACGCGAGCTTGCCGAACGTGCCGGACGATCGCGTCGGAGCGGCGGCGCTCGAGTGGACCGAAGGAGGCGCCGCGGCGGCTTCGAGGCTGGCCGCCGAGGGTCGCGTCAACCCCGGTTGCGATGACTCGGACGCTGCGAGCGGCGAGGGCGCGCCGGCTGTCGTCAAGTTTGGTTGTGATGGTTCCAAGGAGGGAGATCCATCTCGGCCGATCGGGATCACACCGCTCGTCGAGATCGGACGGTTGCCAACCCCCGGCAACGATCCCGGCGGGGTGAACGCGGGCGCGCGCGCCGCTGCCGGCTCGGGCGGGCTCGGCACGGGCGGCACGTTCTCCGCGCTCCCCACCGTCGCCATGAGGTCGCGCGGGGTGAACGCCATCGACCAGCGCCGCGCCACCTCGGGGTCGGCCACCCGCAACAGCGCCTGACCGAGCTCGCGCACCGACGGGTACCGCGCGTGCGACTCGTAGGCCATCGCGCGCTCCGTGATCGCCGCGATCGTCGTGTCGACCGCGGCGAGCGTCGTGATCGGGACGCGCTGGTTCGCCACGATCGCGCTCAGGATCTCGAACGGGGTCTCGCCGACCAGACCGTGCGCACCGGCCGCGAGCTCGTAGATGATCGCGCCGATCGAGTACTGGTCGCTCATCGCGTCGGCGCGGCCGCCGCTCTTCGCCTGCTCCGGTGACGAGTAGTACGGCGTCCCGAGGTACGACGCGGCGACGGTGATCGTCTGCGCGTCGAGCTTGTCCATGTCGAGGATGCGCGCGATCCCGAAGTCGAGGATCTTCGGCACCTCACCGTACGGCCCGCGGGCGAGGAAGATGTTCGACGGCTTGAGGTCGCGGTGGATCACGCCAGCGTCGTGCGCGTAGGCGAGCGCGTCGATCACCGGCAACATGATTCGCGCGATCTCGCGCGGCGTGAGGCGACCGCAGGCGTCGAGGCGCGTGTGGAGATCCTCGCCTTCGAGGTACTCCATCACGAGGTAAGGAAGCCCCTCGTGCGTGCCCACGTCGGTCACGTCGACCACGTGCGGGTGCCGGATCTTCGACGCGGCGCGACCCTCGCGCACGAAGCGCCGGACGGACTCCTCGCGCGCCGCGAGGCTCTCGTGCAGCGTCTTGACCGCGACCGGCTTGTCGAGCCCGACGTGACGCGCGGCGAACACCGATCCCATGCCCCCGGTGCCGAGCAGCCGCTCGATCAGGTAGCTACCGACTCGAACCCCCGGGACGATCCGTCCGGAAGCCGCATGGGACGGCGCGGACACGCACCGAAGTGTACACGGGTTCCGGCAGAATCCAGGACCCGCCCCTACAACTCGATCTGCGTGGGCCCCGCCCACGCGCCGACGCTGGACGGGTCTGTCTGTCGCGCCCCGTTGGCCCCCCAACACACCGCCGAGCCAGCACGGACCCCGCAGACATGATGGGGACCCGCCGACAGGTCGTGGGCCACGGTGTTGAGCGCCTCGAGCTGCGCCGCGTTGTCGACGATCGCACCCGCGGCGCACCGGACCATGTTCGTCCCTTCCACCCGAAAGCAGACGAAGCCCGAGCCGGCTGCGACCTCGTCCGCTCGGAAGCTCGGGAGCGTGAACGGCACCGAACCCCAGCAGTCCACGACGCCCGTCGTGGCGAGCCCGCACGTGAAGGTGTCGCCCGCCGCGACCGCCTGGAAGCTCCCCGTGTCGAGGTGCCCGGACGGAGGGAACCGCGTCGTGGACGGGGGCATGTCGCATTGTCCATCGTCGTTCCGCCCCCAGCAGAGGATCCCCATCGAGTCGCGGACGCACGAGTGCTGCGTCCCCGCCGACACCCCTGCGCCCATCACGGCTTGGGTCATGGCGTCGTCGACGCGGACGGGCGTCGTGACGATGGAGCCCGTCGCCGCCACCTGGTTGTACGCGTTGGCTCCCCAACAGAAGACGTGTTGCGTGGACCGGTCGCGTGCGCAGACGTGACCCGAGCCGCACTCGAGATCCGCGACGTCGAGCGAAGCACCCCCCACGTCCACCTCGTCCACCCCGCCCGGACTGAGCGTGTTTCCGCGTCCGAGCTGGCCGAGGTTGTTGGCTCCCCAACACTTGATGGGCCCGAGCAGGGTGGCCGCGCACGTGAACGCGTGTCCCGCGCACAGCTCGGTCGCGGTTCCGTCGGTGATCACCGGAGTGGGCGGGGCCGGCATCGACGTGGCGACCCCCGTGGCCTGACCCATCCCGTTCGCGCCCCAGCAAAACACATTCCCATCCACCGTCCGCGCGCAGGAGTGGTACTCCCCGACCGCGACCTGCGCGACGGTGATCGTCGCTCCGGCGTCTCCGGCGTCCGAGGAGACGGTCGCGTCCATCGCGCCTCCGTCCGGATCGCTCCCACCCGCGTCTGGCGCCTCACCCGCGTCGCCCGCATCCATGAGGATCACAGCCCCGTCGCGGCCCGCGTCGCGGCCGCTCGCGTCACCGAAATACTGGTCGCCGTCGAGGAGCTCGGTGCAGCCGCCCGCCGATGCGAGGAGCGCTGCAAGCCAGATTGCGCACGTACGCCTCGCCATCAGAAGCTCCCGTCACAGGCTACGCCACCGAGGCTCGGCGAGCATCGGAGCGACGCGCCCTCCGAGCCGCCGCCGGACTCGCCCACCGCGACGAGGGTGATCCCGAGCGCGACGAACACGCCGGCCGCGATGCCGAGCCCGATCGCTGCCGCCTCGGCGCGCTGCGCGGAGCCGATCTCGTCGGGGCAGTTCTCGCGCCGTGTGGCGCCGGGCGCGGTGCAGCGATCCGAGCTGTTCCACGCTTGGGCGTGATGCTCGCGTAGACCCCACGCGATGCCGGTCCCGATCGCCGCGCCGATCCCGATCGCGAGCCCCGTCCACCCGAGCGCGCTCAGCGTGGAGTCGCCTCCGCCGCCGCCTCCCGCGGGCACCGCGACCGTCTCGCGGCTCAGCGCACCGACCTGCACGATCAGCGAGCGCTCGACGAGCACGCGGCCGCCGCGGAGCAATCGGAGGCGCACCGTCCCTGCGGTGGCCGGCACCGCCGCGCCGAGCGGCGTACGGCCGACCACCACTCCGTCGAGCTCCACGTCGACGCCCGAGCGATCCGCGATCACCTCGACGTTCCCGACGTGCCGCGCGATCTCCGCGCGCGCTTGCTGCATCGCGGCCCCGTGCGCGGCCACCCACGCGTCGGGCGCCGCCGTCGCCTGATTCAGGTGATGCGCGGCGGCCCCCCAACGACCGAGCGCCTGCTCGGCGAAGCCGACTTGCGCGAGCGTCCGCGCGCTGCCCGAGGCGCGGTGCATGCGCTCGAAGTGCTCGAGCGCCTCCGCGTCGCGACCCGCTTCGCGAAGGTCCACCCCGCGGTTCCAGTCGGCCTCGTCGTCCTGCGCGGCGGCGTGCGCGGCCGTGAACAGAGACGCCGCGGCGACGAGCAGCGGCGCGATGGGGGTGACGGCGATGCGCATGCGGCGAAGGGAAGGCGCCTCAGACTGCGGCGAGCCGCGCGCGGAGTCAAAGGTGTCGTCCGCGCTTCAGATGCCGAGGAGCGCCCAGACAGCGACGAATCCGCTCAGCACGAACATCGCGCTCGAGGCGAGCCAGAGGAGCGCCGCCAGCCCTGCGAACGCGCGCGCGACGCCGACCGATCCGCCGGCTCGGGCGTGGGCCGCGCTCCACACCGCGTCGCGCCACGCGAGGGCCAGGACAAACCAGAGCTCCCAGACCATCGGCGCACCGCCCCATCGGCCCAAGGGATCGCTGAGCGCGTGCTCGGTGCCGGTCGACACCAGGACGAGGCCGACGAGCAACATGACCACCGACGCGAACGACAACCCCGCGCGCCCGAGCACCGCGAGCGTCGAGAGACGCTGACGAGGCCCCGCCCACCACCATGCGAGACCGAGCCCGCTCCCCGCGATCCCGATCAGCATGCCGCCGATCACCCACGCGACGGCGTATGAGAACGGCGAGTACAAGGGCCCGAGCTTATCGCGCGGGGGCCGCGAGGCGACGCGACGAGGCGGACGCGGTACGCTGGGGGCCCGATGGGTGAAGCGTCCCCCTCGCTCGGCGTCGCCGAGACGCCGCTGGCGCCGCGGCTCCCCCTGCGGCTGGGGCGGTTCACGCTCTGCGAGGAGCTCGGCGCGGGTGGGATGGCCACCGTCTACCTCGCGCGGATGGACCTCGCGGCCGGCCTCGAGCGCCTCGTCGCGCTCAAGACGATCCACCCGCACCTCGCGAAGGAGTCGGTGTTCGTCGACATGTTCCTCGACGAGGCGCGCATCGCCTCGCACGTGACGCACCCGAACGTCTGCTCCACCCACGACTTCGGCGAGGTCAACGGGGTGTACTACCTCGCGATGGAGTACCTCCTCGGCGAGCCGCTCTTCGACGTCATCAATCGGATGGTCGAGCGCTTCGACGAGATGAAAGACGTATTGCCGTATGTCGCGGCGCGGATCATCGCGGACGCGAGCGAAGGGGTCCACGCCGCGCACAGCGCGCGCGGGCCGAGCGGCGAGATGCTGCACATCGTCCACCGCGACGTCTCGCCGCAGAACCTGTTCGTCACCTACGACGGCTCGGTGAAGGTCGTCGACTTCGGTTGCGCCAAGGCGGCCGAGCGGGTGGCCCATACGTCGACGGGCGTGATGAAGGGCAAGGTCGGCTACGCGTCGCCCGAGCAGATCAAGTCCAAGCCCGTCGACGCGAGGGCCGACGTGTGGGCGCTCGGGGTGTGCCTCTGGGAGGCGCTCACCCTCTCGCCTCTCTTCTCGCGCGACACCGCGGTGTCGACCGCGATGGCGGTGCTCGAGGACCCGATCGAGCTCGCCTCCGAGGGGCGTCCCTGGGTCCCGAAGGAGCTCGCGCAGATCGCGGATCGCGCGCTCCAGCGCAAGCTCGATCGGCGCACGAACAGCGCGCGGGAGCTCTCGCGCGAGCTGCGGCGGTTCATCGCGGACAGCGGCTACACGCTCGAGAGCGCGGAGCTCGCGGAGTGGATGGACTTCCTGTTCGGCGAGCGTCACCGCGAAAAGATCGAGCTCTCGACGCGCATCCAGGAGATGGACCTCTCCAACCACGACGCGATCCCGCTGTACGAGGTGACCGAGGCCGACGTCGAGCTCCTCGACTCGGTGCCCGCGCTCGAGGCGGTGCGGATCGACGACGACGAGGACGCGATCGCACCGCCGGAGGTCTCGGCGAAGGTGCGCGTGCCCGCCGTGTCGTCGCCGCCCGAGCCCCGTAAGCGCGCTCGTTGGCCGTGGCTGTTGCTCGCCCTGTGCGCGCTCGCGGCGGGCGGCTACTACCTGCAGCTCTATTACGAGCCGGCGCCGTGGCTGCTCGAGCTCCTGCGGATGGAATCGCCGGAGCCCGAGTCGACGAGCGTGGATCCACCGACGGGGCGACCCGATCACCATCATCGCCGCGGTGGCGGTAGCGAAGGGGTCGGCGACACCGGGGAGCGTGAGACGGCGGGCGCCGACGGTGAGACGGCGGGTTCGGAGGGCGCCTCGGAGTCCGCAAGCGACGTTGCGACCGAAGCGGCCGAGACGGCGGGCGAGACCACCACCCCGGCGAACGCGGAAGCGGGCGCGACGAGCCCGGCGAGCGCGACCCCCGAGCGCGGCGAAGCCGCGGCCGAGAGCGGCCGACGACGGAGCCGACGCAGCGGGGACACGGTGACGACGGTGGTATCGGGCGGCGGCTCGACGACCTACGAGCCCGTCCCGACGCCAGCGCCGCGCGTCGGCACGGGCAGCGTCCGGGTCGTCGCGAGCGGAGGCTGGGCGGAGGTCTGGGCCGGAGGCCGCAACCTCGGGAGGACGCCGGTGACGGCGGAGCTTCCCGTCGGGATCCATCAGTTGCGCATCCTGCCGTACGGACACGAGCCCGCGCAGACCGCGGAGGTCGACATCGAGGCCGCGCTCCAAGAAGTGCTCCGGATCACCGTCACGCCGGAGTGATCATTCCTCGTCTTCGTCGCGCTTCCTCGGGTGCTTCGCCGCGACGTTCGAGAGCGTGAGGCGGTCGACCTCCGACTCGTCGAGGAACTCGGTCTTCGCGGGCGACAGCCCGAGCGGCGCCTTGCCGATCGTCAGCTTGTCGAGCTCGTCGCTGTCCAAGAACTCCGTCTTGACGGGCGTGAGACCGGGGCCGGGACCCTTCGACTTGGTGAGCGGGAGCGGCTCGGCGTCAGAGTCGGACTTTCGCAAGCCGAGTTGCGCAGCCCGCTGCTGCTCGACGCGGCGCGTGGCGGAGCGCTCCTTCTTGGGGAACGAGTAGCGCTTCCGCTCGGCCTCGGCGTCTTCCTCGTCTTGCGAGCTCGTGGACTCGCCGACGCGGATCTCCTTCAGCTCGGAGACGGACACGGCCATCGTGCGGTTCGTCGGCAGCCCCACCGGGAGCTTCGTCTCGTCGGACGACGGCTCCGGCTCGGCGCGCTTCGAGGGCGGGAGCTCCAGCAAGCTCGGCGGCACCACGTGCTCGCCGCTCGCGATCTTGCGCACCGTCGCCGCGAGCGCGGCCGGACCGGCGGGGACGGCGGCCTTCGGCACCGTGGCCTCCGCCGCCGACGCGACCTCGGCCAGCGCGGCGCGGTCCACCGGCACCTCCGCGGTCCGCGCGAGCGTCTCGAGCGCGCGGGCCATCGCGCGCGCCGACTCGAAGCGATCCTCGGGGTCGGCGCGCAGCGCGCGTTCGAGCGTCGCGACGAGGAGCGGCGGCACGTCGGGTCGGAGCTCCGAGAGATCGCGCGGCTCTCCGCGTTCGAGCGCGTGCTCGTCGCCGAACGGCGCCTGACCGCCCAACAGCTCGAAGAGGAGCGAGCCCACCCCGAAGAGGTCGCCGAACGCGGTCGCCGCGCCGCCGTTCGCGGTCTCGGGCGTGGGGTGAAGGAGGCCGAGCTCCTCCATCTCGCGCCGACCCGCGCCGCCGAGCCCGAGCGCCTCGCTCGCCCCGAAGCGCATCAGCCGCACCGCGCCGTGACGCTCGAGCCGCACCGCGCCGAGCGTCAAGCCACCGTGCACGCGCGCGGGCTCCATCGCGTGAGAAACGGCGAGCGCCTCCAACAGATCCAGCCCGATGCGCAGCGCGGCACCCCAGGGAACCGGCACGTCGCCGTCCGCGCGACGCCACCGCGCGAGCGACACGCCCTCGATCCACTCGGCGACCAGGTACACGCGCTCGCGATCGACGACCACGTCGTGGATCGACGCGACGTGCGGCACCGACGCGGTGGCGAGCTCGCACGCGACGGACGCCCACCGTCCGACGAAGCGAGGATCCTTCGCGTAGCGCGGATGAAGCTCGCGCACCGCGAGCGGGCGCGTGAAGCCGGCGTCGCCGCGCAGGTGCGCGCGCCAGATCTTCGCGAGCGGTCCTTCTCCGACCTCGTGCGAGAGCTCGTATCGATCGCAAAGCACTCGGCTCACGGCGCGCCGAGTATGTCACCGGTCGAGCACCGCGTCATGAGCGAGATGCGATATCGACATTGACATCGGCGGGCGCGTCCGCTTGACGGCATCGCGTCGGTTCCGCATGGGGAACGCCATGACGTCCCGTGGGCTCCCGGTCTTCGCGTTCCTCACGCTCGTCTGGCTGGGCGGTTGCGGCGCCTCGAGCCCGTCGGAGCCGACCGCGGGGTCGACCTCTCCGGACGAGAGCCCATCGCAGTCGACGTCCACGGAGACCGAGTCCACCGCGACCGAGTCCACTCCGACGACCAAGCAGCGCGTCGAGCGCGCGATGGATGCGCTCATCGCGGCGTGTCGCGCCGACGACGTCGCAGCCGCCGCGGCGTACATCGTCTATCGCGGCAACGACGCGGCGCGCCGCTGGCGAGGGCCGGTCGATCCGTCCGCGCCGGACGAGCGCGAGGCCGCCACCCATATCTGCGAGCGTCTCAACGGGTTGAACGGCGCCGGCTACGAGCGCGGTGAGTACATGACGCGCCAGGAGTCCGAGGGCGTGTGGCACGCGTTCGAGGTCACGTTCCAGACGCCCGACCGCGGAGCGGAGAACGCGATCCTCGCATTCCTCGAGGTGGACGGCGCGTTCCTCCTCGGCGACATCGACTGAGGCGCGATCCTCGGAGAAGGAAGATCCCCGCCAACCTTCCGCGTACTTCATGCGTCTGAGCCTCTCCGAGGCTCGAGGACGTCTGGGCCCGCGCGGAGGCTGCCGATGGACAAGCGCCAGCTCGCATCACGACTCCGAGGCCGCTGCACGCAGCGCTGGGCCGACCTGTCGCCGCGGGAGCGCGGCCGCTACTGCGCGGCGTGCGACACCGAGGTGATCGACCTGACGCGCGTCTCGCTGGCCGAGGCGATCGCGCTCACCGAAGGGGGCGCGTGCGTGCGCGTGCGCCTCAACGAGGACGGCCTGCCGATGTTCCGCGAGCCTCCGCGCCGCGGTCGAGGCCCCGCGCTCGTGGTCGTCGCAGCGACGCTCGGCGCGGTGGCGGGTGGATGCGAGACGGGAGAGGCGCCCACGATTCCGGCCGCGGCCGCGGCCCCGCCCGACCTCGATGCTCCGGCGGAGCCGCCGCGCTCGTCGGCCGGCTGCATGCTGCCGATCCCGAGCGGGGTCGACGTCGCGCAGCTCCCGACCGACGAGCGGACGCGGCTCGAGGCCGAGCTCGACGCGATCCGCGGCGACGCCGAGCCCACCGACGAGCAGCTCGCGTTGACGGCGCAGAAGCACCGACGGCGCACGCGCGGCTCGAGCGTCTCGGGCGGCGCTGCGATCCCGCCGCCCATCGAGTACCTCGGCTTCATGGAGTAAGCGACGCGCGAGCGCCTGCGCCTGCGCCCCTGCCCGAGGCGGCGGGACCGAAGCGGGATCGCTCACCCCCGCGAGAGGGGAGCGAAGCCCAGCCTAGATCTCCGCCGCGCGGGCGAGCAGGCGCTCGCGCTGGCGCGCGTTGTCGGTGAGCGACGCCGCGCGCTCGAACTCCGCGCGCGCTTCGTCGCGGCGGCCGAGCCGAGCGAGGAGATCCGCGCGCGCGCTCGGCAGGAGGTGATAGCGCGCGAGCGCCGGCTCGCGTTGCAGCGCATCGAGCATCGCAAGGCCCGCTGCGGGCCCCTCGGCGCGGGACACCGCGACCGCGTGGTTGAGCGCGATCACGGGCGAGCGCACGAGCTGACCCAGCTCTTCGTAGAGCGCCGCGATCCGAGCCCAGTCCGTCGCCTCGAACGTCGCCGCGCGCGCGTGACACGCCGCGATCGACGCTTGCAGAACGTACGGTCCCGCCGCGGTCGCGCTCCGATGACACTCCACGATCGCGTGCTCCAGCGCGCCGAGCCCCCGGTGGATCGCGAGCTCGTCCCAGCGCGCGCGATCCTGATCGGAGAGCAGCACCGGATCTCCATCGGCGTCGACCCGCGTCGCGGTGCGCGAGGTGTGGAGCTCCATCAGCGCGAGCAGCCCGTACGCCTCCGGTTCCGCCGGCGCCACCTCGACGAGCAAGCGCGCGAGCCGGATCGCCTCCTGTGCGAGATCGGGCCGCATGAGATCGTCGCCCGCCGTCGCGGTGTAGCCCTCGTTGAAGATCAGATAGACGACCTCGAGCACCGACGCGAGCCGCGGCCCGAGCTCCTCGCCGCGCGGCACCTCGAACGGGATCGCGGCGTCGCGGATCGTCTTCTTCGCGCGCACGATCCGTTGCGCCACCGTCGGCTCGGGGACGAGGTAGGCCCGCGCGATCTCGTCGGTCGTGAGCCCGCCGATCAACCGGAGGGTCAGCGCCGCGCGCGCATCCGGCGAGAGCACCGGGTGACACGACGTGAAGATCAGGCGCAGCACGTCGTCGCTGACGTCGTCGTCCATCCTCGCCTCGAGCGCGGCCTCGACCTCGGACAATGTCACGTGCGTCGGTAGCGTATGTCCGATCGCCTCGTGCTTCGTCCCCTGCATGCGCGCCCGCTGGATCGCGTTGAGCGCGCGGTTCTTGGCGGTGGTCATCAGCCACGCGCCGGGTCGCTCGGGCACGCCCTTGTGCGGCCAGTCCTCGAGCGCGGAGAGCATCGCGTCTTGCGCGAGCTCCTCGGCCAGTCCGACGTCGCGCAGCATGCGCGTCAGGCGTCCGACCAGCTTGGGCGTCTCTTCGCGACACACGCGGGCGATGGCGCGATGCGCGTCGGAGGACATGGCCCCCGATCACAGCACCGCGCCGATCCCGAAGCAACCGACAAGCGGAGCACGCGTGCGCCGTCCTCGCGCTCGATCGCCGATGCGCGCCCGTGCACGTACCCGTCCTCGTGCACGTGCACGTGCACATACGTGCACGTACTCGTCGCACGATGGGCTCGCCGCGACGCGGACGACAGAGAGGACGTAGCCTCAACCTCGCGGCGGCGCCTCGTCGGCCATGTCGAACACCTGAAGGATCTCTCCCTCGCCGTCGCCCGCGATCTTCATGAACCGCTCCGCGATCCGGATCGCCTCCTCCTTCGAGTCGGCCTTGATCAACGCGAATCCGTCGATGAGCTCCTTGGTCTCGGCGAACGGTCCGTCGACGGTCGAGAACTCACCCGCCTGACAGCGCACGTGGATACCGCGGGTGGGGCGCACGAGCCCGCCCGTCATGATCACGATCCCCTTGGCGATGTTGTCGGCGGTGAACGCGCCGATCTCGGCCATCTTCTCCGGCGTCGGCGGCGGATTGTCGGGGTTGGCGGCGTAGGTCATCAGGAATTTCATGGCTTCATCTCCAACGAGGGATGAGGTTAGCGAACCGGTCCGAACAGCGCGCGCACGCGGGCGTCGCGGAGGAAGAGGCCGCCCCACACGAACACGCCGAAGTAGATCGGGAAGAGCGTGTGGGTGAACAGCGGATCACCGACCCGCAGATGGGTGAGGATCGCGCCGCCGAAATAGCCGGTGAGGAGCACCGCGCCGAGCACCGCGGTGCGCGGCACGAGGTAGAGGACGACACAGGCGAGGAGGATCGCGCCGATGGCCGGCCCGATCTCGACGGGCAGGCCGAGGCGAACCGACGCCTCCGCGACGACGGGCGAGCCGACCAGCTTCATGCCCGCATCGACGAGGAGGAACAGGCTGGACAGTCCGGTGAGGACGCGGCCGGTCCAGAGGGCGGCGCGCGAGGTCGAGGGCTTCTCGGGGGTGGCGATCGAGTCGAAAGTGGCTTCCATGGGTCGGGTCTCCGAAGGCGGCGACCTGCCGCCCTTTCCTAGAGCGACCGACGAGACCCTCGCAGATCGACATGGCCGGTGATCTTTTTTGGCGATCGACCGGAGGAGCCGGAAATTCCTTCGGAATCTCAGGCGTGAAGCGCGGCGGCGAGCGCGTCGACCGACGCGTCGACCTCGTCGTCGGTGATCCCGGCGAAGAGCGGGAGATTGAGCACCCGCTCACAGAACGCCCGGGCGCGCGGACGATCGGTGACCGCGTCGAACCCATCCTGCGCGCCGGGCTGCGCGCCGATCGGCGACGGGTAGGTCCGCGCGCTGCCGATGCCGCGCGCGCCGAGCGCGGCGGCGAGCTCGTCGGGAGCGCGATCCTCGAGCGTCAGGACACAGAGGTAGCCGTTGCCCTCGACCCCGTCGGGCGGGAGGTGGAGCGTGACGCCCGGCTCGCTCAAGCTGGCAAGGTTCGTTGCGTAGCGCTCCAACGCGGCGCGCCGGCTCGCGATCATCGAGTCCACGCGCGCGAGCATGCGCGAGAGGAACGCGGCGTTGGGCCCGCTCATCCGCGAGCTCCATCCCGTGCGACCGAACGCGTAGTGCGCGGTCCGCCCGTGGTTCGAAAGCGCGCGCGCGAGCGAGGCGCGCTCGACGTCGCGGAAGAACATCCCGCCGCCGTCCGACGCGCCGCCGAGCACCTTCGCCGGGTAGAACGAGAGGGTCGACACGTCCGTGTCGAAGATCGAGCGGCCTTCGTAGCGCACGCCGAACGCCTGCGCGGAGTCCTCGATCAGCGCGATGCCCTCGGCGCGGCAGAACGCGCGGATCTCCCGAGCGCGGGGCGAGCACCAGCCGAAGAGGTGCGGGAGGATCACCGCGTCGATGCGCTGCTCCTCGTGCGCCGCGCGCAGCTCGTCGAGGTCGAGCTGGAAGTGCGCGTCCACGTCGATCAACACCGGCCGCGCTCCGCGCGCGACCGGGGCCTCGTAGGTCGCCCAGAACGTGAGGTCCGGCAGCGCGACGCGATGCCCCGGGCCGATCCCGAGCGCGTGGAGCGCGATCACGAGCGCGTCGGTCCCGTTGCCGCACGCGATCATCGGCGGCGCGTCGAGGTGGCGGCTCACCTCCTCTTCGAAGCGCACGACGCGCGGACCCTGCACGAACGAGGCGTGCGTCAGACAGTCGCGCCAGTCCTCGATCACCTGGTCGATCACCTCGGGGGCGATCGAGCGCGACAGATCGATGAACGGGACCTTCAACGGTCTCCGTCCGTCGGCTCGAAGAGCACACCGCTCTCGTCGGTCCCGCTCATCGCTTCGCATCCCGTTTGCGGCATGAGGTGAGCCCTCCTCGGCCTGTCGCGGGCAGGGGCACGGGCACGGGCACGGGCAAGGGGAGCTTCAGGGCCGTCGGTCCTTCGCTCAGGCCGCGGTCCCGAAGATCATGTCGGGGATCGGGGTCACCGCGGCGAAGTTGTGGCCGTGCTTGTTCAGGTGGTGACGATGGTGCTTCATCGTCAGGTAGTTGAGGGGCGCGAGGATCTTGTACGGGAAGATCATCCCCGAGTGGATGAAGATGTGGAGCACCGAGTACACGGTGAACACCACGACGAACGTGGCCCAGTGGATCCCGCCGACCGCGGCGATCACCGCCATCAACAGGCCGACGCCCGCGATGAGCTCGAGCGGGCTCTGGTAGAGCGAGTCCTGCGCCCGCGGGAAGCGCACCTTGTGGTGCACCACGTGGACGAGCGGGAACAACGCTTTGACATGGAAGAGCCGGTGCATGAAGTAGTACGAGAAGTCGTACACCACGAGCACCGCGAGCCCCTCTAGCGGGTAGCCCCACCAGGGCAGCGCCTCGGTGCTCAGCGTCCACGGCGAGAGCCCGTAGATCGCGCCGGTCGTCACCACCGTCGAGAGCGCGAGGTTCGGCAGGATGTTCCAGTAGTACTGGGCCTTGCTCACGCGCATGGGGAGCGGGCCGCGGATGTGCCACTTCTGGAAGCGCTCGTCTTGGAACATCCACGCGAGACCCACGATCACGACCGCGTTGATCGCGTAGATCACGCCGATCGCCACGTGGAACGGGAGGACGTGCAGCATCGGGAGCTGGAGGATCGCCTCGGGCACGGCGCGTTCTTTACTGCGTTTTGTGCCCTGCGTCGAGGTCCGGACCGGCCGCGCGGCGGGCCTGCTGCGATACGATCCGGGTGGTGAACGTCTCGCCGCGGCTCCTCGCGATGATGGAGCGGATCGGACCGCTCGAGCCCGAGGTCTGGGCGCAGCTCGCCCCGATGTTGGTGCGGCGGACGCTCGAGACGCGCGAGCACTTCGCGGCGCCCGGCTCGGTCCAGACCACGGTGGGGTTGCTCGAGTCGGGGCGCGTACGCGCCTACTTCACCCGGCCGGACGGCAAGCACTACAACAAGTACTTCTTCACGGGGCCGGACCTGATCGGCGACTACGCCTCGCTGCTCACCGGTCGACCGGTCGAGGTCCCGCAGCAGGCGCTGACCCCGTGCACGGTGTGGGTGCTCAGCTACGCCTCGGTGCTGGCGCTCGAGGATCGTTTCCCCTCGCTCGTCCAGCTGCAGCGCCGCTACGCCGAGGGCCTCTATCTCAAGAACGAGCAGCGCGAGCTCGAGCTCGCCACCCTGAACGCGACCGAGCGCTACGCGCTTCTGCTCGAGCGGCACCCGGGCATCGAGGTCGACGTCCCGCTCTACGAGATCGCCGCGTACCTCGGGATCACCCCGACCCAGCTGAGCCGGATCCGTTCGCGGTTCTCGACCTAGGTCGAGGCGCCCGTGCGGCGCGGCGCGCAAGGTCGATGCATGACGACATCGACATCGAACGATCGAACGTGGGTCGCGCTCCGGATCGCGCTCGCGTGCGCCGCGCTCTGGACGCTGATGGGCGCGATCCCCGGCTACCTCGACCCGGAAGGCAGCTTCGCCCGCTTCTTCGGCGCGCCGGCCGACTCCCCGCTGGTCCTCGAGCTCTATCGCGGCGCGTGGGGACAGACGCTCCTCTTCGCGATCGGGTACGGCGTCGCGTCGTTCGATCCGCGTCGGCACGCGCTCGTGGTCGTGCTCGGCGTGACGGGGAAGCTCCTCTACGCGATCCGCATCTTCGCATCGCTGGCCGAGCGTCCCCCGACGCCGCTCGCGCTGACCGCCGCGATCGGCGACCTCGTGTTCGTCGCGACCTTCGCGACGCTGACGTTCCTCGTGTGGTCGCGCGGCAGGAGAACGAACGTCGTCTCGTCCGCGGCCGCGTGAGCCCCCCGATCGACGGCCTCAGGAGCGGGGCGCGCCGACAATGACGTGTGACATCTTCACCCTTCGAGCGCCCGCCCCCCGGCCGCCGACCGCGAGCGGGAGCTCGTCGAGGATCGCCCGTGGTGCTCCTCGAGCACCAGCTGTGCGGCGCGATGACCGACCAGCATCGACGGAGCGTTCATCGCGGACACCGGCGTGACCGGCACCGCCGATGCGTCCGCGATCCGTAGACCGGGGACGCCGCGTACCTTGAGCTCGGGGTCCGTCACCGACGCCTCGTCCTCGCCCATCGCGCAGGTGCCGGCGTAGTGATAGGTCGTCATCACGTTGAGGCGGACCCAGCGCTCGAGCGCCTCGCGCGAGCCGCCGAACGGACCGGGCGAGAGCTCCTGGTTGCCGAACGCGGCGAGCGGCGCCGCGCCCGCGATCTGGCGCGCCCGCGCGATGCCGTGGACCATCGTGTCCATGTCCTCGGGATCGGCGAAGTAGCCGGGATCGATCCGCGCCGGCGTGCGCGGGTCCGCCGCCTCGAGCGTCAGCGCACCGCGGCTCTTGGGCTTGCCGAGGATCACGACGATCCCGTAGACGCCCTCGACGAACCGCGTCACCTGAGGCACCGAGAACAGCCCGCCGATCGCGCCGCGGATCCCTCGCTTGAGCGGCTCCTGCTCGTACAGCGTGGGCGGCAGCACGAGCGCGGGGACGATGCGCATCATCATCTCCTTGAGCGAGCTCCGCGCGGGATAGAAGACGTAGCAGGTGTCGCTCATCCCCTGCGGGAGCGCGCTCGTCTCATTGGCGCGGTCAAACCCGTAGAGCATCGGGTACTTGAAGTCGACCTCGCCCGTGCCGCGATAGAACACGCAGACGTTCGGGTGATCGTGGAGGTTCTGGCCGACCCCGGGGACGTCGAAGATCGCGGGCAGCCCCACGCGGCGCAGCGCCTGACCCGGACCGATCCCGCTCAGCATCAGGATCCGCGGCGTCTCGAGCGCGCCGGCGGTCATGATCACCTCGCGGGTGGCCTTCGCGGTCTGTCGCGCGCCGTCCTGCACGAACAGCGCACCGCGCACGCCGTCTTCCGTCACGAGCAAGCGCTCGACCGACGCGTTCGTGATCACGGTGAGGTTCGGCCGATCGAGCACCGGCGCGAGGAACGCGACGTACGAGCTGCGGCGATCGTCGCCCTCGTAGCTCATCGTCTCGTAGCCGAGCACCCTCGAGAGATCGCCGTCGTTGAGATCGGCGCTGCGTCGGAAGCCGACCGCCTCCGCCGCGTCGACGCAGATCTCGCTGAACGTCGTCGCGGGTCGCGGTCGCACGCGGAGCGTCCGCTCGATCGCCTCGAAGTGCGGCACGAGGCGCTCCCAGCGCCATGCGCTCGGCCACTCTTCGTAGTCGAGGCGGCTGCCGCGCGTGTAGACCATCCCGTTGATCGAGCCGCTGCCGCCGAGCCCTCGACCCGAGCCCATGAACAGCCGCCGCGAGCCCCAGCGCGCCTCGTGGCTGCTGAAGCGCTCGTGGATCAGCGAGTCGTTGATGAACGCGTCCTTGTAGCCGTCGGCGTGGAGCGTCTCGGGATGCGCGCGCGCGTCGTCGCCGTGCTCGAGCACCAGCACGCGCACGCTCGGGTCCGCGCTCAGCTCGGCCGCGACGACGCACCCGGCCGAGCCGCCGCCGACGATCACGTAGTCGAACGTGAGCTCCGAGCGGGCCATCGCGTCAGCGCCCGCGCACGACGTCGCGCACGCCGCCGATCAGCTTCGCGAGCGAGCGCGCCTTGCCCTTGAGCGTCGGCTGATAGAGGAGCGCGATCGCGTCGCGCATCAACGGGAACGCCTCCGGCTTCACCGGATAGAGCTTCGCGGGCATGTGGAGCGGCAGCCGATCCTCGAGGATCGCCTTTTGATTGGTGCACGAGCGCAGCCCCTCGCGACCGTTGAGCCGGCCGAACCCCGACGCGTCGACGCCGCCGAACGGGAGGTCCATCGCCATGTAGGTGAACCCGAAGTCGTTGATCGTGCAGCTCCCCACGCGGAGCTGCTCGGCGAGCCGGCGCGCGCGCTTCTTGCTCTTGCTCATCACCGTCGAGCCGAGCCCGAACTCGGTCCCGTTCGCGATCGCGATCGCCTCCTCCTCGGAGTCGTAGGGCATCACGACCATCACCGGGCCGAACAGCTCCTCGTTCATGATCCGCATGTCCGGCCGCACGTCGACGAGCACCGTCGGCTCGAAGAAGAGGCCCGGCTTGGCGCCGCGTCGACCGCCGACCACCGCGCGCGCCCCGCTCATGATCGCGTCGTCGACGAGCTGCTCGATGATCTCGACCTGCTGCGGGGAGACGACCGCGCCGACGTCGACCGGGTCCTCGCCGAGCGGCGGGCCCTGACGGAGCGCAGAGACCTCCTCGGTGACCCGGCGCACGAACGCGTCGTAGATCGTGCGGTGCACGAGCACGCGCTCGGCCGCCATGCAGTTCTGTCCGGCCGCGATGTAGACGCCCGCGAGCACCGCCGCGACCGCCTGCTCGAGGTGCGCGTCCTCGCACACGATGAACGGGTCCTTGCCGCCGAGCTCGAGCACGGCGGGGGTGAGGTTGTCGACGCAGCCTTCGAGGATGCGACGTCCGTTCGGCACCGAACCAGTGAAAATGACCTTGTCTACGCCGGAGCGCACCAGCGCCGCGCCGGTCTGCCCGAAGCCGTTCACGATCGCGACGAGCTCGCGCGGGTAGCCGACCGCGTCGAGCGCCTCGTCGAAGATCCGCTGGACGCGCTCGCTCGACCACGCGACCTGCTCGCTCACCTTGATGACCACGCCGTTGCCGGCGAACAGCGCGGGGATGCTCGGCCCGAGGATGTTCTGGAGCGGGTAGTTCCACGGCGTGATCACGCCGATGACGCCGAGCGGCTCGTAGCGCACGAACGCGCGCTTGTGCACGAACAAGCCCGACGGCATGTCCTCGTCGACGAGGTGCTTCTCGCCGTTCGCGATCGTCCAGCGGAGCTTCTCGGAGACCGGCCAGATCTCGCCGAGCATCGCGTTCTCGCGCGTCTTGCCGGCGTCGCGGCAGATCACCTCGACCAGCTCGTCGGCGTGATCGAGGACGTGGGCGAGGATGTGCTCGAGCAGCGCGCGACGCTCCGCGAACGTGCTCTCGGCCCACGCCTCCTGTGCGCGGCGCGCGGCCGCCACCTTGGCGTGCACCACCGTCGCGTCGTCGACCGGCACGGTGCCGAGGAACGCGCCGGTGGCCGGCTCGCGGCACTCGATCGTGGTCGGGTTGCGGGGCTCGCCGCGCGGGCCCGTCTCGGTGATCTGCGTATTCATGAGGGCGGGCACTCTGACGCGGCTCGCGAGCCGATCAAGCCGCCATCCCTACGCGTCGACCGTCCCTCGATGAGGAGGTCCCAGCTGCCGAACGAGATCGCGTAAGGTGCGGACTCGTGACGTCCCGCGCGCTTCGCTGGTACCCGATCGCCCTCGTGGTGGCGGCGTGCGCCGGCACCGCGACGGAGCGCGGGGACGCGGTGGAGCCGACCGACTCGCAGGCCACGTCGGACGAGGCGGCGACCTCGCCGGAGGCGACCGGCCCCTCGCTCGAGGAGGACGTCGCGCCCGATGGTCCTTCCTGCGGCAGCAGCGACGAGTGCGAGGGCGACGCGCAGTGCCGCGGGCCGGCTGGCTGCAGCGACGAGTGGGCGTGCGGTGCGGCGCGCGAGTGCGGCACCGAGAGCGTCGCGTTCTGCGGCTGCGACATGGCGACGTTCTACGCGCGGCAGAACTGCCCCGGACAACCGTACGTCCACGCGGGACCGTGCGAGCAGCTCGGCGAGGAGGTCGAAGAGGAGACCGAAGAGGTCGAGGGCAACCGGATCTGTACGAGCAATGATGATTGTCGGTCTGGCTTCATCTGCGCGGGCACCCAAGGCTGCTCGACGCTCTGGACCTGCGTCCCCCGCGGTCGCATGCGGCCGCGCTGCGGCCGACAGACCGATCACTTCTGCAGCTGCGACGGCCAGACGTTCGAGGCGAGCGCGAGCTGCCCGGGCCGCTCGTTCCTCCAGCGCGGCTACTGCCCGGGCGACGAGCCGGTCGCGAGCGCGGAGGAGCCCGATGGAGGACAGACCGTCGTCCGCCCGCCGCCCACCCACAGCGGGCCGATCGCGTGCGTCTCCAACCGCGACTGCCCGCGCGGCCTCCTGTGCACCGGCACGGAAGGTTGCACCTCCGATTGGGTGTGCGCACGCCCGCGCGTCCAGTGCACGAACGACACGCAGTACTTCTGCGGATGCGGCGGCGAGTCGTTCCGGGCCCCGATGAATTGCCCGGGGCGCCCGCACCGCCACCGCGGATCCTGCCCGCGCTGACGAGGAGACATGGAGAAGCTGCGGACGCCTCTCTTGATCGCGTTGATCGTGGTGAACCTCGTCGTCCTCCTCGGTCAGCTCTGGCCCGAGGGCGCGCCGCCGTTCGCGCGGGTCGTCAACGTCGCGTTCCTCGTCGCGTCCGCGATCACACTCACCGCGGTGGCGCTGAAGAAGCTCTGAGCCTCGGCGCTTCGCGTCAGTGTCGCTCGATGCACGCGAGGAGGCGCGCGAAGCTGCGGTCGATGATCGGGATCCACTCATCGCAGTAGGACTGCGAGCGGTACCAGGGCTTCGGCACGCAGTAGTAGCCGTACCAGCACACGTTCTCGCGATACTCGAGGCACTCCTCGCGGCAACCGTCGAACGCCGAGTGATCGCAGTTGACGGTGATCATGTCCCCGCAGCTCGGTGGACCACCTCCGACGGCGGAGATCTCCGCGTCCTCGGCCGCCAGCGCTTCGGCCACGGCGTCGTCGTCGAGCGACGCGGTGTCGACTTCGTCGGCGTCGGCGCGCGCCGTGCTTTGCAAGAGAAGTGGCTCCTCCTCACCCGTCACGTCGGCGACGCACGCGGAGAGCGAGAGGGCGAACAGGCACAGGAACGCACGAGGGTAGAGGCGCATGGGTTCTCCTTTGCGAGAGCGCTCCGCAACGCGCGTGCCGCAGAGGCGCGGGCGCGAGGGGCGCGCACGTGTGCACCGCCGATGCACGACTCCACCGCGCGCCGCGACCTCACGGGTCGCGCCGAGCTGGACGACCTCACCCGTTCCGGTTCGCCGGCGCGGTCCGCGCGGCGCTCGCAGGGAGGCCGTGGGCCTCGTGCGCGATGCGGCTCAGCGCACGTCGCAGGGCGCGTAGAGCCCCGCGTAGTCCTGGTACTCGCCCGAGAACGGCTCGCCGGCCTCGTCGGTCAGCGGGAACCCATTCACCGTGAAGAAGTAACGCATCGTCGTCACGACGTACTGTCCGCTCGGATCGCGCACGAGCGGCACATCGGGGCAGGAATCGGGCGTCGTGCGCGTGTTACCACCGAGCGGATCGAGCTCGCGCAGCGGCACCTCGTAGCGCGCGTCGTGACCTACGCGGCGGAAGAAGTCGACGTAGTCGAACGCCCAGTCCGCGTCGTCGGCGAACCGGTAGTGCACCCGCACGTCGAGCTGACGCCACAGCTCCGGGTTGTCGAAGTCGGTGACGCCCTCTTTCCACACGTCGAAGTAGAGCGCGCGGACCAGCGAGCGCTGACGCACCCCCGTGTCGTAGCGGAAGCCGTCGGTCAGCGGGTGCCGATCCATGTCGCACGGACCGCCGCCGTCGCACGTCGCGCGAGAGAGCACGTACGCCTCGTTGCCCATCCATCCCGGCGCGTCCGCCGCGTCGTCGAGCGCGAAGCGGTAGTTCGCGCCGAAGTCGGAGTCCCAGGCATGGCAGCCGAACGCGGACGTCGACTCGAACCACACCTCGAGCTCGCTTCCCTCCGGGAGCACCAGCTCGCGCCGATTCGTCCCCGGCGCCGGCTCGTGGCCGAGGATCGGCTGCGCGGTCACGTCGCCGCCGTCGACCCGCCAGTGCATCGTGATCGTCCACGCCGGACCGCCGCCCGCGAGCCCGCCCCCGCACGGCATCCGCGCCGGGTCGTAGTCGATCGCGAGGACGCGCCCCGGGCTGAGCGGCCCCGTCACCGTCTCGGCGAAGTCCGCGTCGAAGGTGATGGTGCTGAACGCCGCCTCGAGCCCGCTCGGCAGCTGGCCGATCGACGGGGGCGCGGCGCCTTCGGCGGCGCATCCGATCGAGAGCGCGAGAACCAGGAAAACGAGCGCGAACCGACGGTCCTGAGTCATGGCGGACCCGGACGTAGCGCTGGCCTGAGTTACGGTCAACCCGACGGGCTTCCCTCTCGCGCCCGGAGACGGGACAGCGCGCCCACCGTCGCGGCATCATGGTTCGATGACGCGACCGACCTCCGTCCTCCTCGCGTGCGCGCTCACGGCATGCGCTCCCCTCGACGTCGGGGAGGCGCGCCAGGCGCTGACCAGCCCGCTCTGGGGCATGACCGGCGAGCACTTCGTGCCGGACGGACGCTTGATGGACTGGTCCTACGCCGGCTATCACGCGGGCGAGGATCCGATCCCGGACGTCGCACAGATCGTGGACGTCACCGATTACGGCGCGGTCGGCGACGGCACCACCGACGACGGTCAGGCGTTCGAAGACGCGATCGCCGCCGCCGACACGATGGGCGGCGGCGCGGTGCGGATCCCGTCCGGGCGCTATCTGTTGCGACGCCGGCTCGCGCTGCCGAGCGGGGTCGTGGTGCGCGGCGACGGGCGCGATCAGACCACGCTCTACTTCCCCGAGCCGCTCGAGTCGCTCTACCCCGGCGCGTCGGACTGGTCGTTCGGCGGCGCGTTCCTCTACTCGAGCGGCTCGTCGAGCCTCCCCACCCTCACCACCGTGACGGCCCCCGCGTCGCGCGGTGACGTGGTGATCCACGTCGCGTCGAGCACCGAGCTCGCGGTGGGCGACTGGATCCAGATCCGTCAGACCGACGACGACGGCTCGCTGATCCGACGCCTCCACGCGGACTTCGTCGACGGCGGCACCGACAACGTGGGCGACCTCGCGATGCGCTTCTCCACGCGCATCAGCGCGATCGAAGGCGACGCGATCACGCTCGAGCGCGCGCTCCCGCTCGACCTCGAGGCGCGCTGGTCGCCGACCATCCACGCGCAGCGACCGACGCGCGAGGAGATCGGCATCGAGCACCTCACGATGGAGTTCCCCGTCACCACCTACCCCGGTCACTTCAACGAGCTCGGCTACAACGCGATCCAGCTCCACGCGACCTACCACTCGTGGGTGCGCGACGTGACCATCCTCAACACCGACTACGGCGTCAGCTTCACGAGCTCGTTCTTCTGCACCGCGACGGGCGTGATCCTCGACACGACCGGCGACCGCGGGAGCCTGGTCGGGCATCACGGCCTCAACAACGGCCACGGCGGCGACAATCTATTTGTCGACTTCGATGTGCGCGCGACGTTCGTCCACGATCTCACGAACGAGTGGTACGCCCACGGCGTCGTCTTCACGCGCGGGACCGGCGTCGACCTCTGCTTGGACCATCACCGCGCCGCGCCGTACTCGACGCTCTGGACCGAGCTCGATCTCGGCGCCGGCCGACGCGCGTGGACGAGCGGCGGAAGCAACGATCGCGGTCCGCACACCGCCGCGTACGACACGCTCTGGAACGTGACCTCGGCGCGCACGCTCCCGCTCCCCGCCGCCGACTACGGCCCGCGCATGACGTTCGTCGGCTTCGACACCGACGACACGATCCCCGCCGCGGCCGACGACTGGTACCTCGAGTCGGTGGCCGCCGCGGACCTCGAGCCGTCGAACCTCTGGGAGGCGATGCGCGCGCGGAGGCTCGGCGCGATGACGCCGCCCGACGCCGGCGTGCTCACGACCGACGCGGGGGAAGGCCCCGCCGACGCGAGCGTCCATGGTGACGCGGGCCCGGGACCCACCGATCGGGACGGCGGACCGTCGAGGGGATCCGACGCGGGCGAGCCCGACCCGTCGAGCGGCTGCGCGTGCCGCGCGTCGATCCCGGATCGCGCCTCGCGCGCGCCGTGGTTGGCGATCTTCGCGTTCGCTGCGCTCGCGCTCCGACGCCGAACGCGCAGGTCGTAGCTCACGCCCGACGCGCCGAGGTACGCACCGCCGCCCTGCCCGCGATGGGTCCGAGCTCCGAGGCGGCCGCTCGACACGCGACTGAGACCACGCGCCGAGGCGGTGCGGCGCGCGTGATGCCATTTGCCCCGCTCCGTCGCCGATCGCAGTGATCTCGCGGGTCGGCACGCTCGTTGCGCTTCTCGGGTCCGTCACGAAAGGACAACCACCCATGAAGAAGAGCACCGAACAGAAGATCAAGGGCACGGCGGAGCAGGCGCGAGGGACCGTCAAGAAGACGGTCGGTCGTGTGGTCGGCGATCGCAGCCTCGAGGCGTCCGGCAAGGCGGACGAGGTCGCCGGCAAGGCGCGCAAGGAAGCGGGCAAGGCGAAGGACCGCGCCGCCGGCAAGCTCCACGAGATGAAGGGCTCCGCGAAGCGCAAGATCGGCCGCGCGGTCGGCAACGATCGCATGGAGGCCGAGGGCACCGCGGAGGAGCTCGAGGGCGAGGCCCGGAAGATCGCCAATCGTTGATTTCGAGAGCGGCCGTTCGCCGCGGGAGTGAGCCATGAGGAAAGGAGACCGACGAACCGATCGAGGAACCGCACGACGCCGAGCGCTCACCGCGCTCGCTCCGCTGCTCGCGCTCTCCCTCGCCGCCTTACCTACGGCGGCGCAGAGCGCGGCCCCCAGAGAGGCGCATGAGGTCGTCGTGACGATCGTCGGTCTACGCAACGATCATGGCTCGCTCCGCGGCGGCCTCTACACCGATCCGTCGGTGTGGTTGCGGGAGAACGCCGCGAGCGAAGACTGCCGCGCGCCGATCCGCGGAGGCGTCGCGCGTTGTCGGTTCCACGCGCCGGTCAGCCGCGTCGCGTTCGCCGCGATGCACGACGAGGACGATGACGGCGAGCTCGATCGCGATCTCTTGGGCGTGCCGAGCGAGGGCTACGCGTTCTCGAACGACGTCCGCGAGCCGTTCGGTCCTCCGAGCTTCCGCGCCGCCTCGTTCGCCGCGCCGCGCCTCCGGGTGCACGCGCGCTACGGGATCTGACGCGCGCCCCCGCTCGCCTCGAGACAACGAGCCATGCTCGTCACGCTGATCGTCATCGGCATCGTCTCCCTCGCGTTGATCGGTGGCGCCGCGTGGGCCGCGTTCGGCCGACTGCCCCCGCGCGTCGAGGGCTTCGCGATCGCGGTGGCGGGCGGAGCGCTCGTCGAGTCGTTGATCCTCGAGCTCATCGAGCCCGCGGTGCGCGAGGCGGGTCTCACCGTCCCGATGCTCGCGGTCGTCCTCGGCGCCGTCGTCTTCGCCGGCCTCGACTACGCGATCGACGAGAGGTGGGGCGGCGAGAGCGGGGGCGGCCTGTTGGCGGCGATCACGTTGGACGGCGTCCCCGAGAACCTCGCGCTCGGCGTCGCGTTGGTCGGCGCCGGTCCGACGGAGGTCGCGGCCCTCGCGGGATCGATCTTCCTCTCGAACCTCCCCGAAGCGGCGGGCGGCGCGAAGGAGATGATGAAGTCCGGATGGGGCAAAGCGAAGGTGCTCGGCATCTGGACCGCCGCCGCGGCCGCCCTCGCGCTCGCCGCGATCGTCGGCAACCTCGCGTTCGAGGGGGCACCCCGCGAGGTCCTCGCCGCCACCCGCTCGTTCGCGGCCGGCGCCGTCATCGCCAGCCTCGCCACCGAGGTGTTCCCGAAGGCGTTCCAGAAGGATCACCACTGGGCGGGCGTCGCCACCGTCCTCGGCCTCGTCCTCGCCTACCTGCTCGGCTCACTCGGCGAAGCCTGATCGCGCCGCTCGTCGCGTCGCGCCCACCGCTCGTCGCGCGCGCGCCGAGCGTCGCCGTCGGCCCGGTCAGCGTAGAGGATGGCCACCCTCCCTCCGCTCCGCTTCGCTCCGTCCCTTCGCGCGTTCCGCGCCGACGCCCTCGCCGCGTTTCGCGCCGCGGAGCGCCCGCGATCGTACAAGCCTCTGGTCCTCGCCGCGCTCCTCCTCGGAAGCTACGCGGTCGTCTATCTCGCGGGCTTACGCGGCGCGTGGCTCGCCCTCGCGGTCGCCGTCTCGCAGCCGATCTACCTCATCACCGCGCTCGGCATCGCGCACGACGCGAGCCACCGGTCACTGTCGAAGCACGGTTGGGTCAACCGCCTCGGCGTCTTCGTCTTCGATCTCCTCGGCGTCAACGGATATGTCTGGCACTACGATCACGTGGTCGCGCACCACGCCGCGCCGAACGTCGCGCGCTACGACGCCAACCTCTACGTGTGGGGCCCGCTGCGTCTCGATCCGCACACCCCGTTGCGCCCCTATCACCGCTACCAGCACCTCTATGCGATCTTCCTCTACGCGCTGGCGAGCCTCTTCAAGGTCTACGTCGAGGACTTCACCGTCTTCGCGCGCACCCGGAGCGACGCGTACCTCCCGAAGCGCCATCGCCGCATCGAGCTCGTCCGCCTCGTCGCGTTCAAGGCGTGGGCCGTCTCCGTCGCGCTGATCGGCCCGATCCTCGTCCACGGAGAGCCCCTCGCCATGATCGTCGGCTACCTCGCCGGCCACGTGTTCTCTGGCCTCCTCATGGGCGCCATCTTCCAGCCGACCCACACGAACGAGCTCGTCACCTGGGCCAACCCCGACGAGCGCGGCCGCATCGGTGTCAGCTGGGAGGAGCACGTCCTCGCCACCGCCGCCGACTTCTGCACCGACAGCGCGCTCGTCACGTGGATCTGTGGCGGCCTCAACATCCACGCCGTGCACCACCTCTTCCCGCGTATCCCGCAAGAAGAGCTGCGCGCCGCGTCGCGTGCGGTGGCCGAGTCGGCGAAGGCGTACGGGCTCGTCTACCGGACGTTCCCGACGTGGGGAGCGGCGCTGGTGTCGCATTTCCGAGCGCTCAAGAGGCTGGGCGTCGGCGAGCACGAGCGCGCCCTCGCTCCGTCGAGGATCGAGCCGAGGTCTGCGACGGTGACGTGACGTGTCGAGAGGGTCAGCGGCGCTCTTCCGCCTCGACGATCCCCGAGGGGTGTCCATCGAGGATCGGGGTGAGCCCGCCCGGATCGCCGAGGAGCGTCGTCGCGAAGTACGACACCGCCACGTCGCTTGCGATGCTCCGCGCGAGGTCGGGGTCGAGATAGGTGAACGGCTCGCCGGGCGTGGTCTGGCGCACGCCCATCCCGCAGCCGGCGCCGAAGACGTCGTACAGGCCGGGGTAGTCGGAGAAGCTCCAGTGGCCTGCGTCGTCGACCTCGACGAGGACCGCGGGGGCGCCGAGGCGACGATATTCGCCGCGGATCAGATCGTTGCCGACCTCGCCGATGCTGTTGTCCTCGCGCGCGACGAGGAAGAGGAACGGCGTGTCGACGTCCGGCGCGCTCAGCCCGCTCGAGAGCGCGGTGATCGGCGCGGCGATCGCGAGCCCCGCCACGAAGCGATCGTCGGTCGTCGCCACGACGCCGGTGGTCGCCGCGCCGAAGCTGTGGCCCATGACCGCGACGCGGTCGGCGTCGAACCGGCCGCGGAGCGCGGAGGGGATCGCCGGGTCGTCGGCGAGGATCGCGTCGAGCACGAACGACAGATCGGCGACGCGCACCGCGAGGAACGTCTCGCCGACCATCGCGGCGTCGCCGTCGAGCGCGTCCCACAGCGTGTTGCCCTCGTGGTCGGGGGCGGCGACGGCGATCCCGTACTCGGCGAGGCGCTCGGCGATCGACGCGACGTCGAAGCGGGTGCACACGTGGCAGTGCGAGAACACCACGAGCGGCCACGCCGCGCCGCTCGGCTCGGGGTCGGGCGCAGCGGCTGAGCGCGTCTGGGTCCGCACGCAGCTCGGCGCGCTCGCGAGCAGCGTGGCGAGCTGGCTCGCGCGCGGCTCGTCCGGCTCGAACGCGGCGAGCGGCTGGCCCGCCTCCGCCGCGGCGCGCGCGCTCTCGTCGGCGGGATACCAGAGCTCGACGGGGAGCGAGCGGCCGCGCGCCGTATCCTCGAGCAAGACACGAACGTTGCCCGCCGGGTGAGGCCCTCGCGCGAGGTAGTCGGCCCTCGGCGGCGTCCGCGGCCCGGCGTCGGTCCCCGCGTCGACGGCGGGAGGCCCGGCGTCCGTCATGGTGGGCTCGCCGCACGCGGCGAGGAGCAAGGCGAGCGTGCACGCCGTACGTCTCATCGGCGGGGAGAATACCGCGCGGCCTGACGATCGGGATCGCACGATGCTCCAGAAAGCAACGCGCCGTGCGATCATGCGAAGACATCGTCGAACGTAGTGGCGACGAGGATGTTTGCTCTGGTGCTCGAATAAGACGTACGCAGCGCAGGTCGATCGCCGAGGATCGCGGAGAACGGAAGGTCGGGCTCGCCGTCCCGAGCCACCGTGACGAGGACCGAACCGCAGCGTGTCCACGCGACGTGCGGGCGATGGCGGTCGCGGGGATCGTGCCCGGCGGCGCCACGTACCATGGAGGCCATTGGTTCCCGCCCGTCCACCTCGACGCCCCCTCCTTCCGCCGCTGCCGCGAGCCACGCGTCTCTGGGTCGGCCGCGCCTTCTTCGCGTCCCTCGTCACCGCCGCGTGCGGCGGCGGCGCGCCGGCGGACAGCGCCCATCCGAGATCCGATCCGCCTCGCGCCGATGCGGCGGAAGAAGCCACCGTCGAGCTCGCCGCGTGTCTGTCTCACCTCGCGGCCACGGGCGCGTCCGCCCCGGAACCCGACGAAGTGGCCTTCTCGGACGCGTGGTTCGACCGCGCGGTCACGGCTACGGGCCCGCGTTCCTGGGTCGTGGTCGTGAGCGCGATCGTCGAGGTGAGCTTCAACCCCGGTGGACCCATGCCTCGCAGTACGCTCATCGTCGAAGAGCCCGCCGCCTTTCGGGGGCGCGAGCTCACGATCTCGTACACCGATTGGCCAATCGGCTCGCGCTGGTGCATCTCCGAGAGCGAACGCGAGGTCACGCGGGCGCGGCTGCCCGCACCGTGACCCCAACCCGTCGGCGTGGTCTCGCCAGGATGGCGCAGACCGGCGGGGATCGTTCGAGCTCTCCCGATCGATCCGGGGGCGCCGCGGCTCAGTGCTTGCGGCGCGCGAGGGCGTCCGCCAGCGCGGTGAGCATCTCGCGGCCCGGCTCGGCGAGAGGGGTCAGCGCGGCGCGCGCGTCAGCGACGTAGCCCTCGAGGCGATCCTCGAGCGCTTTCTTGGCGCCGATCTCCACGAGGACCGCCTTGGCGCGAGCGACCTCGGCGTCGGTCGCGGCGGCGTTGCCGAGGACGGCGTGGACCGGACCGAGGGCGTCGGCGCTCGCGACCTCTTCGGCGATGTCGATGAGCGCGGTGCGCTTGCCGTGCCGGAGGTCATCGGCCGGCTTGCCCGTCTCCGCGATGTCGCCGAACGTGCCGAGGAGATCGTCTCGCATTTGAAACGCGAGGCCGAGGGGCTCGGCGTACGCGAGGAGCGCGCGCACCTGATCGGGGTTTGCATCGCCCAGCGCGGCACCCAACGAGAGCGGGCCCTTCACGGTGTAGCTACCGGTCTTGAGGCGTTGCATACGTGCTACATCGGGCGACTCGCAGAGGTCGAGCTGCTGACCGACCAAGACCTCTTCGTGCATCGCGACGATCGCATCGAGCGCGGCGGGTCGACCCTTCGCGCAGCCCATGAGGAGCTTCCAGCTCTGCGCGCACGCGAGGTTTCCCGCCAGTATCGCGAGCGATGCACCAAGGTGCGCGTCACCCGCCGTCCGAGCGAGCATGGCGTGGACGGAGGGACCGCCTCGGCGCTCGTCATCGCCGTCCATCCAGTCGTCGTGGATGAGGAGGTAGCTCTGGAGGAGCTCGAGCCCCGCGCACGCGTCGATGACCTCGCCGAGGGTGCCTTCGGGGTGTACCGCGCGATACGCCGCGAAGAGGAGCGCCGGGCGGAAGCGCTTGCCGCCGCGCATGGTGAGCGACTCGACCGCGCCGAGGAGCTCCTGGGCATCCGGTGCGAGGGCCTGGAGCCGCTCGGACTCGACGTGGAAGAACGTCTCGAGTCGGCGCTCGACCGCCGTACGAACCTCATCCAAGTGACCGCTCACGCTCCGCGCCTCCTCGGTGGACGCGCACCGTGAAGAGCGGGCGCCACGCTGTCAACGCGAGCGCGGCGTACGGGAGGGATGAACACGGTTCACCCCCATTTTTTCGTCACACAATCGCCTGGACCGACCCCCGTCGGTCGGCTAGCGTCGCCGCCTCGAACCGGGGAGGCGGGCGAGGCGTATCCGTTCGCCCGGCGACCTGCCACGAAGGTCGCCCTCCCCGATGGACGACTGCCCGTTGGACGACCCCCCGTTGGACGACTCTCCGTTTGACGACCACGCCGCCGGTGCTCTCCGAGAGAGCACCCACCGAAAGTCGGAGCTGTGACGAGCGCAATCCCTCGGTTCTATCAGTTGAGCCAATCCGAGCGTCGCGAGCGCATCGGATCGGACGTGACGCTCAGCCCGGAGGAGCTCTCGCGCCTCTGCCCCGAGCACGGGCTGAGCGAGAGCCACGCGGAGCGCATGGTGGAGAACGCGCTCGGCGTGTTCGGCCTGCCCCTCGGGGTCTGCGTGAACCTCCGCGTCAACGGCGACGACGTGCTGGTGCCGATGGCCGTCGAGGAGCCGTCGGTGATCGCGGCGTCGAGCTTCGCGAGCAAGCTGCTGCGCGAGGGCGCCGGCGTCGAGGCCATCGTCTCCGAGCCGCTCGTCATCGGGCAGATCCAGGTGCTCGAGGTCGCCGACCCGGCGAGCGCCGAGCGCGCGATCCTGGAGGCGCAAGACGAGCTGCTCGCGCTCGCGAACTCGGGCCATCGCCGGCTCATCGAGGCGGGCGGCGGCGCGCGCGAGATCGAGGTGCGGCACCTCCCCAAGGAGTCCGCGGAGGATCCGTGCGGCGACATGCTGGTCGTCCACGTGGCGGTCGACGTGCGCGACGCGATGGGCGCGAACGCCGTCAACTCGATGTGCGAGCGTCTGGCGCCGCGGGTCGAGGAGCTCACCGGCGGGCGCGTGGCGCTTCGCATCCTCAGTAACCTCACCGACCGACGCACCGTGACGGTGATCGGCCGCGTGCCGTTCGGCTCGCTCGAGGGGAAGGGCATGAGCTCGGGCCGCGAGCTCGCCGAGCGCATCGAAGAGGCGAGCGTGTTCGCGGAGCGCGATCCGTACCGCGCGTGCACGCACAACAAGGGGATCATGAACGGCGTCGACGCGGCGCTGATCGCGCTCGGCCAGGACTGGCGCGCGATCGAGGCCGGCGCGCACGCGTACGCGGCGAAGGACGGGCGCTACACCGCGCTCGCCCGCTGGCGCGCGCGTGAGGATCACCTCGAGGGACGCATGACGATCCCGCTCGCGGTGGGCACGGTCGGCGGCGTGGCGAAGAGCCACCCGGTCGTCGAGGTGAACCGGAAGATCGCGCGCATCGAGAACGCGGCGCAGCTCGCGTCGATCTGCGCATCGGTCGGGCTCGCGCAGAACCTGGGGGCGCTGCGGGCGCTCGCGGCCGAGGGCATCCAGCGCGGGCACATGCGCCTCCACGCGCGCAACGTCGCGGTGGAGGCTGGCGCGACGGAGGACGAAGTGCTCGAGGTGGCGACGCGGATCGCGGACCTCGGCCAGGTGAACGCCGACGCCGCGCTGCGCGTGCTCGCGGAGCTGCGCGACGTGGGCACTGCGGCGAGCGGCGATACGGCCAACGGCGATACGGCCAACGGCGATACGGCCAACGGCGATACGGCGTGGGACGAGCTCGCGACCCCGCGGGTCAGCGACGTCGCGCCGCGCCCGATCACGGAAGAGCGGCCGGTGATCGAGCGCTGGGCGCCCGCCGCGCCGAGCGCGAACGTCACGGCGAGCGCGACGGACCCGCGCCCGCGCCGTCCGTACACGCCGGCCGCGCCGAGCTTCGGCAGCTGGGTGAAGCCGCCGGCGCCACAGGGGGAAGACAGCATGAGCGAGATCACCGAGAAGCGGATCGGACCGAACGTCCTCGTGACCGGCGCGGCCGGGCACCTCGGCGCCAACCTGGTGCGCCGCCTCCTCGCGGATGGGCACGCGGTGCGCGTGCTGTTGCGCAAGGGGAGCGACAACTCCGCGATGGACGGGCTCGACGTGGAGCGCTTCTACGGCGACCTCCGCGACCCGGCGTCGCTCAAGCCCGCGGTGCAAGGCGCCCACAGCGTGTTCCACGCGGCGGCGAACATCTCGACCGTCCCGCCGACCCCCGCCATCGAGCGCGAGGTCTACGAGTGCAACGTCTATGGCACGCGAAACATCTTGCGTGCTGCGGGCGACGCCGGCGTGAACCGCGTCGTGGTGACGGGCAGCTTCAGCGCGACCGGGCACGACCTCGACGATCCGAGCGCGGCCGGCCACGAGGACATGCCGCACTGGCCGTTCGAAGAGATGATGCCGTACACGCGCACCAAGGTCCTCGTCGAGCACGAGACGCTCAAGGCGTGCGTCGAAGGCATCGACGCGGTGATCGCGACGAGCTGCGCGATCCTCGGGCCCAACGACTACAAGCCCTCGCGCATGGGCAAGCTCCTCGTCGACTTCGCCCACGGCAAGATGAACGCGTTCATCCCCGGCGGGTTCGACTTCGTGTCGGCCGAGGACCTCTGCGACGGCCACGTGCTCGCGTACGAGCGCGGCCGCACGGGACAGAAGTACATCCTCTCGACGTCCTACATGGAGGTCGACGCGCTGATGGAGATCTACGAAGAGGTCACCGGCCGCCCGCGCCCGAAGCTGCGCCTCCCCGGCGCGGTGATGGCGCCGATCTCCGAGGTCTCGAGCTTCGTGCTCAGCAACTTCTTCCCCGCCGCGCCGCAGCGCCTCACCCCGTACGCGGTGGCGACCCTGCGCAAGCGACGCCGCGCCGACACCACCAAGGCGCAGCGCGAGCTCGGCTACCGGCCGACGTCGATCCGCAAGGCGATCCACGCCGCACACGCGGACTTCGCGCGCCGCGGCCTCGTCCCGTCGCGCCCCGGCACCACCGCCGAGGCGCTCTACACCACCGAGCGTCGACCCGAGAAGGCGGGCGCACCGAACGTGCGTGCGGCGGAGCGTTGAGATGAGCGGCGTCGTCAAAGAGGTCATCGAAGCGGACGTCGCGATCCTCGGGGCAGGCCCGGCCGGCACCGCGGCCGCGGCTCACCTCGGCTCGCTCGGCGTGAGGAACGTCGTGCTCGTCGATCGCCACGACTTCCCGCGCGACAAGACGTGCGGCAGCGGCATCTCGCCGCGCGGCATCGGCGTGCTCAAGGAGCTCGGGGTCTGGGATCAGATCGAGCCGCACGCCTATCGCATCAGCGGCATCCGCATCGTCACGCCCGGCGGGCGCGACAGCTGGCAGTCGGCGGGCGACGTCGCGGAGGCGGTCGTCTGTAAGCGCAGGGTGCTCGACAACTTGCTCCTCGAGAAGGCGCTCGCCGCGGGCACGCGCTTCATCCCGCACTTCGATGCGTCGGAGGCGATCGAGGAGGGCGGCCGCATGGTCGGCTTCCGCGCGCGCGACGGCCGCGAGGTCCGCGCCAAGCTCACGCTCCAGGCGGGCGGCAGCCACTGCCGCGTGGGTCTCCCCGAGCTGCGACCACGCCGCACCATCCAGGCGATCATGGGCTGGTGGGACGACGCGGAGTTCCGGCCGAACCACGTCGAGATGATCTTCGATCGGATGATCGAGCCGTACTACGGCTGGCTGTTCCCCGAGTCGGAGACGCGCGTCAACATCGGCATCACGTACGAGGATCCGCCCGGCGCTCAGAACGGCAGCAAGAAGAACGCGCGCGCGCTCTTCGATCAGTTCCTCGACAAGTACTATCGCGATCGACTGAAGAACGCGACGCAGGTCGGCGCGTTCAAGGGACACCCGGTCGTGTGGAGCTACAAGATCGATCGGCTCACCGCGCCGGGTCGCATCGCGATCGGCGAGACCGGGCTGATGACGCACCCCGCGACGGCGGAGGGCATCTACCAGGGCATGAAGTCCGGGATGCTCGGGGCCGAGGCGGCGGCGGACATCCTCTCGGGGCGGCGCTCGCAGGCCGAGGCGTTCGATCGCTACGAGAAGGCCTGCGTGAAGGCGTTCCAGATCTCGTTCTGGGGCGGCGGCGTGTTCCGCAAGCTCGTGAAGACCGACGCGCTCGACTGGCTCATCGCGGCGACCGACCAGCCCATCGTGCAATCGGTGACCGCGAAGCTGATGGCGAACATGTAGCGATCATGTTCTCCGAGGGCACGAACGCGCGCGCAGCTCGAATGGGTGGGTGGACGACCCGGGTCGGGTCGGCTCCGCGCGGGGGCTCGTTTGCGTGGACGAGCCCGGGTACCTGCACGGGCGCGTGGACGTGCACGGAGGTGACGCGGAACCCGCACGTCGCGCCGCGAGGACGGACGTAGCGATCATGCTCTCCGGGCGGCGATACGACGTGGCGATCGTCGGCGGCTCCGTCGCCGGATGCGCGACCGCGCTCGCCCACGCCGCCAAGGCGCAACGTGTGTTGCTGCTCGAGCGCGACGTGTCGCGCGCCGCGAGCGCGCTCGGCGAGTGGATCCACCCCGAGGGGATGGACGCGATCGAGCGGCTCGGCGTCGATCTGTTGCCCCCGGTGTCGTACGCGACGGGCAAGGGCTTCGCGCTCTGTCCCGAGGACGGCTCGGCGCCGATCGTGCTGCCGTATCGCGCGGGGCGCTTCGGGTTCAGCCTCGAGCGCAGTCTCCTCGTCGAGACGCTCCGTGCGCACGTCGAGCGCGACGCGAACATCGAGCTCGTGGCCGGCGCGGTCGCGACGCGGATCGAGGGCGACGTCGTCGCGTTCAACGTCGGCTCGCGCACGTACACCGCGCGCGCGGATCGCCGCGTGCTCGCGACCGGCGCGGACTGCCGACCGCTCGCGCAGGGCGGCGCGCTCACCCTGACCGACGAGGAGCGGCCGCCGACCCATCGCTACGCGAGCCTCGCGCTCCACGGCGTCGACCTCCCGTTCGAGGGCTACTTCCACCTGTTCGTGGGCGGTCCCGGCGTCGCGTTCGCGTACCGCATCGGGCCTTCCTCGGTGCGGCTGACCCTCGACGTGCCGCTCGGGATGAGCGTGCCGCGCGAGGGCGGTCACCCGCTCTACGAGGCGTTCGCCCCCGCGCTCGCGCCCGCGCTCCGCGGCCCGTTCGCGATGGCGCTCCGCGAGCAAGGCCCGCGCTGGAAGCTCGCGCGCCTCGAGCCGCTCACTGCGGACGACGAGATGGTCGCGCGGGTGGGCGAGGCGGTCGGCACGCTGCCGCAGCTCACCGCGATCGGGCCGACGCTCGGCTTGCTCGACGCGACCACGCTGGCGAACGAACCGTCGGTCGCGAGCTTCCGCCGACGACGCCGGCGCGAGACGCGCGTGCCCGAAGCGATCGCGGTGGGGCTCAGCGAGCTGTTCACCGACGACGCGCCCGAGATCCTCGCGCTCCGCCGCGCGGTCTACGAGACGTGGCGAAAGAAGTCGGGCGAGCGCCTCCGTACCATGGGCTACGTGTCCGGAGAGACGCAAAACCCATTGCGGTTCGGCGGGACGTGCCTGAACGTGATGCTCTCCGGCGCCGCGCACGTCGCGGCGAGCGCGGTGCGCGCGCAGGGCGACGCGCTCGATGCGGGGCGAGTCGGCGTCGATCTCGTGCGCCGCATCGGCTGGATGGTCGGCGGCAGCGTCGGCCTCGTCGAGCACCTGCCGGATCGCATCAAGGGCCGCCTCGAGCGTCGCGACGCCACGCGCTACGGGCGCGCGCTCCACACCGAGCCGAGCGCCGAGGTGGTGGGGCTCTACAAGGAGCCGCGCGCGGCCGACGTCCAGCGCGCGCTCGAGCGCGGCGTGAAGGCGCTCGTGGCGCAGCAAGCGGACGACGGATCGTTCGAGGGCGAGGTCGTGTGGTGCCCGATGCTCGCCGCGCAGTACACGATCGCAAGCTACGTGATGGGGCACCCCATCGAGGACGAGCGCCGACGCCTCCTGCTCCGCCACTTCGAGCACACGCAGCTCGAGGACGGCACGTGGGGCCTCCACGAGAAGAGTGAGCCCTACCTCTTCGTCACCGCGCTCGTGTACGTGGCCGCGCGGCTGCTCGGTACGGAGCCGACGGATCGACTCCTCGTCCGCGCCAAGGAGTTCATCCGCTCCGAGGGTGGCGTCGTCGCGATCCCGAGCTGGGGCAAGCTCTGGCTCGCGCTCGTCGGGCTCTACGACTGGGACGGCGTCGCGCCGGTGGTGCCCGAGCTGTGGAACGCGCCGCGCTGGCTGCCGATCCACCCGAGCCGCTACTACTGTCACACGCGGCTGATCTACCTCGGCATGGCCACGCTCTACGCGGAGCGATACAGCGTCGAGGTCACCCCGTTGATCCGCGCGATGCGCGGCGAGCTCTTCCTCGAGCCGTACGAGGCGATCGACTTCGTCAAGGCGCGTCGCACGCTGCGCCAAGCCGAGATGCACGTCCCGCCGAGCGCGGCGCTGCGCGCGGCGTACGAGGTGCTCGCCGCGTTCGACAAGACGCGCGACAAGCCGGGCCGCGCCAAGGTCCTGCACGAGCTGCGCGATCGGATCCGCTACGAGCTGCGCAGCACGACGTACACGTGCATCTCGCCGGTGAGCGGGCTGCTCGGGCTCATGGCGCTCCACGTCGCGGACCCGCTCGATCCCGATCTGTTGAAGGCGCTCTCCGGGTTCGAGGGCTGGATCTGGGAGGACGAGCACGAGGGCGCGCGCGTCACCGGGGCGCGGAGCGCGAGCTGGGACTCCGGCTTCGCGGGCCAGGCGCTCGCCGCCGCGGCGCCGTTCACCGATTGCAAAGACGCGCTCGTCCGGGTCGATCGCTTCCTCGCGTCGCAGCAGATCAAGGCCGGCACCGGCCGCGAGGCGCAAAACGATCGGCTCGATCCGACGGGCGGCTACTGCTTCGCCGGCGTGTGGCACGGCTGGCCGGTGAGCGACTGCACCGCGGAGGCGATCCTCGCGCGGATGGAGAACCCGTATCGCGGCGCGAGCGCGGAGGAGCTGAAGAGCGCGGTGCGCTTCATCCTGCAGACGCAGAACTCGGACGGCGGCTTCGGCAGCTACGAGGCGCGGCGGGTCGGTCTGCCGATCGAGTGGCTGAACCCGAGCGAGATGTTCGGCGCGTGCATGACGGAACGCTCGTACGTGGAGTGCACGGCGTCTTGCGTGGCCGCGCTCGGTCTGTTCCGCGAGAAGCACCCCGATCTGTTGCGCGAGGAGGTCGACGCGGCGATCGACGCAGCCGCGGCTCGCCTCCGCTCCCAGCAGAGGCCCGACGGCGCGTTCGAGGGCATGTGGGGCGTGCACTTCATCTACGGGACGATGTTCGGCGTGCGCGGTCTCCTCGCCGCCGGCGTGCCGCCCACCGACCCGGCGATCCGGCGCGCGTGCGCGTGGCTCAAGCGTCGCCAGCGCCCCGACGGCGGCTGGGGCGAGCACCACAGCGGCGTGATCCAAGGTCGCTACGTCGACCACGAGGAGGGACAGATCGTCCAGACCGCGTGGGCGATGAGCGCGCTCCTCGACGCGCGTGACCCCGACATGGCGGCGCTCGATCGCGCGGCGCGCTTCCTCGCCAAACAGCAGGAGCCCGACGGGACGTGGCCCAAGCAAGACCCCGAGGGGATCTTCTTCCACACCGCGCTCCTCGAGTATCGCCTCTACCGCAGCTACTTCCCGGTCTGGGCGCTCGGCCTCTACCAGGCGCGCCTCTCGGAGCGCCGCGCGCGCGATCGCCGCACCGACCCGACGCTCTCCCCGTACGCCTCCTGAGCACGAACACCAGAACGTAGTGAGGACAGCAAACGATGTTGCCGAGCCAACGTAGCTACGACGTCGCCGTGGTCGGCGCGGGCCCCGCCGGGTGCGTCAGCGCGATCGCACATGCGCGCAAGGGTGCGCGGGTGCTCCTCCTCGAGGCCGAGCCGCGGGCGGCGGCGCGGTTCGCGGGCGAGTGGCTCCACCCCACCGGCGTGGACGTGCTCGACGAGCTGCGGATCGGTCGCCTCGACGACGCCCTGCCGCGAACCGGTTATGGGTTCGTGATCTTCCCCGACGACGGCAGCGCGCCGATCGAGATGCCGTACACGCGCGGGATCGCGCTCTCCTGCGAGCACGAGACGCTCGTGCACTCGCTGCGCGACGTGGCCGCCTCGCACGCCAACGTCGAGCTCGCGCTCCACGCGCGGGCGGTGAAGCTCGACGGTCGTGCGCTCACGCTCGAGGATCGCGAGAGCGGGCGCTCGAGCACGATCGTGGCGGAGCGGATCGTGGGCGCCGATGGGCGGCGCTCGTTCGTGCGCAAGAGCCTCGAGAAGGACGACGCGAGCTCCGACGCGCTCAGCTACATGGCCGCGGTCGAGCTGCGCGGGCTGCGCATGCCGTTCGAGGGCTTCGGTCACCTCGTGCTCGGCGGACCGGGACCCGCGCTGTTCTATCGCATCAACGAAGACGTGGTGCGCGGCTGCCTCGACGTGCCGGTCGCGTACGGACCGGCCGCGCGCTCGACGAAGTTCCTGTGGGACGGCTTCTCGCCCGTGCTCCCGCCGGTGCTCCGCGCGGCGCTGCGCGAGGCGCTCGAGTCGGGCCCGAGCGGCTGGGCGATCAACCGCTTCCGCCCGCGCTCGCTGTTCGGCAAGGGCCACGTCGCGCTCGTCGGTGACGCGGTCGGGCACGTGCATCCGATGACCGCGATGGGGATGACGCTCGGCTTCCTCGACGCGCGCGCGCTCGCCGAGGCGAACAAGGTCGAGGACTACGCGAAGGCGCGGCGCTCGTACGTGCCGGAGCTGTTGAGCAACGCGCTCTATCACTGCTTCCGCCGCGAGGACGCGAGCGCCACCGCCATCCGCCGCGCGATGTTCGACACGCTGCGCGAGGACGAGCGCGAGCGCGGGCGCACGATGGACGTGCTCGCCGGGGCGGACCCGTCGCGCATCACGTTCGGCGGCTCGTTCCTCCGCATCGCCGCGCGCGCGATCGGGGGTGCGGTTTCGGACGGACCGACGCCGGACATCGGCACGATCGGCGGTCGGCTCAAGGGTTTCCGCGAATGGATGCAGTGGCCCGCCGCGCTCGTCGTGCCGGCCGCGTTCGATCGCGCGGTGCGTCAGAAGAGCACGACCGTGCATCCGATCCCGCAGCTCCGCGCGTTCGCGCCGGTGGGAGAGCACGCGCCGCTCGTGCAGTCGGAGCGTGCGGAGAAGGAAGTGGCGTTGACCGAGGCGATCGAGCGCGGCACCGACGATCTGCTCCGCGAGCTCGAGCTGATCGCGGCGCGCTTCGGGAGCGTTCCCGACGCGGTGCTCGCCGGGCCGGCGCTCTCGTGCATGCGCGCGATCGTGGCGACGAAGATGAGCGCGGGGATGGCGGCGCGGATGACGCTCGGTCGCCGCCGCCTCGCGCTCGAGGGCTTCCCGCGCCTCCTGTCCCAGCGCGACCCGGACTGCCGCCACTGGGCGGAGCTCATCTTGCTCTTGCTCGATGGCTCACCGTGGCGCGCGCTGCCGATCGAGCGGCTCGCCGAGGGCGTGCGCGCGCTGTTGATGTACCAGGGCGCGGCGGGCGGCTTCGCGCGGAGCTCGGGCGAGCTGGCGAGCGGCTCGGCGGCGCTCGACTTCGAGCTCACCGCGCTGGCGATGCGCGCCCTCGAGGTGCTCGAGCGCGAGCGACCCGAGGCGTCGGGGATGGACGTGAGCAGCGCGCGCGAGCGGGCCCTCCACTGGGCGGCGGCGCAGCAGAAGGACGACGGCTCGTTCGGCGACGCGTCGAAGACGGCGTGGGGCCTCGAGATCCTCCTCGCCGGCGGCGCGCACCCTGGCGATCCGTCGGTGCGCCGGGCGGTGAGCGCGCTCAGCACGCAGATGATGGACGAGTCCGATCGGCGCGCCCTCGCCCGCGGCCTGCGCGCGCTCCTGTCGGCGGGGGTGACCTCGACCGACGCGATCCTGCACGCGGCGCGCTGCCTCGCAGCCGAGATCGAGGACGACTGGGAGGCGCTCAGCGAGACGATCGAGGCGCTCGCGGCGTGCGAGGCGCGACGCGCGTCTCGCCCGCGCGGGCGGCGCCGGGGCGAAGGCCAGAAATCGAGCGAGGGCAACGTGAACGTCGAAACGCGCAGAGCTCGATCCACGGGGGGACGCGGCATGGACGGCGCGCTCAGGAGCGACTGGGAGTTCTGTAAGGCGAGCCTGGCCGACGTGTCGCGCACGTTCAGCCGACCGATCGAGCTCTTGCCTCCGAAGCTCGAGGTCGCGGTGAGCCTCGGCTATCTCCTGTGCCGCGCGGCCGACACGATCGAGGATCACACCGCGGTCGAGGGCGCGCTGAAGGACGAGCTCTTCGCGAAGTTCCTCAAGGTGCTCGAGCACAACGCCGACGCGCACGAGCTCGCGGAGGCGTTCGCGAGCATCGACGGCGACGACGCGGAGCTCACCCTCATCCGCCAGCTCCCGCGCGTGATGCGGGTGTTCGACGCGCAGGACGAGCACGTCAAGGCGACGTGCCGTCGTTGGGTCGCCGAGATGGCGCGCGGGATGAGCCTCTACGGACATCGACCGGCCGGCGAGGACGGCGTGGCGGCGCTCTACACGATCGCGGACCTCGAGCGGTACTGCTACTACGTGGCGGGCACGGTCGGGCACCTGTTGACCGATCTGTTCGCCGACCACATCGGCGCCGACCCCGAGGGCGAGCTGGTGCTCGCGATGCGCGACAACGCGGAGGCGTTCGCGGCGGGGCTCCAGCTCACGAACATCCTCAAGGACGTGACCGACGACTTCGCGCGCGGGGTCAGCTTCATCCCGCGCACCGAGTGCACGCGCAGCGGCTTCTCGGTCGCGCAGCTCACCGACGCGGACGTACGCGCGCAGGCTCACGAGGCGGTGACTCCGTTGTTCGAGCTGGCGCGGGGCTACCTCGATCGCGCGCTCGCGTACTCGCTGACGATCCCCGCGGATCACCCGGAGATCCGGCGCTTCTGCCTGTTGCCGCTGTGGATGGCGGCGCGGACGCTGGTGCTCGCGCGCGGCAACGACGCGATGTTCACGGCGGGCGAGCCCGTCAAGATCAGCCGCGCCGAGGTCGAGTCGCTGATCGCCGAGTGCATGGCGATGGCGGGTCAAGACGAGGAGCTCGAGCGGCGCTACGCGAAGCTGTTCGAGGGCGCGTGGCCGGTCCAGGCCGAGCCCAACGATGAAGGACGCAAGGTAGGTTGATGAGCTACATCTTCGATCCGGACGTCCTCCACGGGATCGTCAAGAACGTCGTCGGTCGACCGCTCCCCGACATGATCCGCGACATCAAGGGCGAGCTGAACGAGCGCTACCCCGGCCACGTGCTGATGGACTCGGAGTGGATCTTCAACAACGCGGGCGGCGCCATGGGGCAGATGCTCGTGCTGCATGCGTCGATCACCGAGTACGTGATGATCTTCGGCAGCCCGATCGGCACCGAGGGCCACAGCGGGCGCTTCTACGCGCAAGATTTCTTCTTCATCCTCGAGGGCGAGCAGTGGGCCTACGCCGAGGGCGACCTCGAGCGCCGCGTCTACAAGCCCGGCGACCTCCACGTCCTGCCGAGAGGCCGCGCCGAGGGCTACAAGATGCCCGAGAGCTGCTACGCGCTCGAGTACGCGCGCGGGGTCATCCCGGCGATGCTCCCCTTCGGCGTCGCCGACGCGATGAGCTCGACCCTCGACGTGAGCGCGCTCGGCCGCACGTTCGGCCTCTACGCGAAGGCCGTCGTCGGCAACCTCGTCCGCGGCAAGGTCTGAGCTCGCCCCGTTCCGGCTGGTTCGGCCCGAGACCGTGAAGTCGCTTCACGCATGGCACTGCGTGGCACAGCGACCTCGGGCCGACGACTGACGGACGTCGTGCTTGGTACGCCTCGTGCGCAACGGGCATCGCTTCTTGACTTGGAGGCGAGCGATGAACCGTGGACGAGCCGTCGCGACGGCGGTGTGTGTGCTGATCGGCGTGACCCCCGCACCCGTGCTGGCGTGCGGGGGCTTCTTCTGCTCGAGCGCGCCGATCGATCAGGCGGGCGAGACGATCGTCTACGGCCTCGAGGACGACGGCACGCTGACGATGTCGATCCAGATCCGCTATTCGGGCGACGACGACGACTTCGCGTGGATCCTCCCAGTGGTCGCGCCCCCCGAGATCTCGCTCGGATCGGACGCGCTGTTCACCGCCATCGAGGCGGCGACGCGGCCGACGTTCGGCATCTCGGACGTCACCGAAGGGAGCTGTCGCCTTCATCCGACCTGCGTCTTCGCGTCGAGCTGCCTCGAGGCGTCCGACTCGGGCTGCGGGGGCGGCGCACCGTCGAGCGGATGGACCGGCGGCTACGTCGACGCGTCCGCCCCGCCGCCCGCCGCGGACTCGTCGGTCGCGTTGATGGACGCGGGGACCGAGCCGGGCGTCACCGTGTACTCGCGCGGCCCGGTCGGTCCCTACGAGACGGTGGTCCTCGGTGCGGCGACCGCGCAGGAAGTCGTCGATTGGCTCCGCGAGTACAACTACGACGTCGCCGACTCGTCGGTGCCGCTCCTCGAGACCTACGCGGCGGCGGGACAGGTGTTCGTCGCGTTGCGCCTGCGATCGGACGCGCGCACGCGGACGATCCAGCCGATCACGCTGCGCATGCCGACCGCGGAGGTGTGCCTGCCGATCCGGCTCACGGCGATCGCGACGGTGCCCGACATGCCCATCCGCGCGTTCTTCCTCGGGCGCGAGCAGGTGCGCGCCGCGAACTACAACACCGCGATCGTCGACACGTCGGACGTCGCGTTCTACGACGGGCGCGCGACCTACCCCGGCGCCGTCCGACAACGCATCGGCGAGCTCGGCGGCCACGCGTTCGCGACCGACTACGCGGGCCCTACCCCAGCCGTGAGCCTCGCGCTGCCCTCCGTCTCGGACCTCTCCGACATCGGCGACGCGGGGCTGTTCTTGCGACGCCTCGCGGATCGCGGATACCGCGGCGACGCGCAGCTCCTCGATGTGCTCGAGGCCTACGTCACCGCGCCCGCCGAGTGGACCGGCTCGCTCACCGACTATTACAATTGCCTGTTCAGCGACGGAACCGCGGCGTGCGGCGAGCCCGCGGTCTTCGATCCGGTCGGCCTCACCGCCGCGATCGAGGCGGAGATCACCCAGCCACGGGCGGACGCCGAGGCTCTGGTGCATCGACATGCCTACTTGACGCGCCTCTACACCTCGATGAGCGCCGAGGACATGACGATCGATCCTGTCTTCGTGGCCGACGGCGATCTCCCTCCGCAGCCCGCGGTGCACATCGCCGAGCGCGTCACGCGCTGCGCTCCGCAGTACTTCGCGGAGGACGCGCCACAGGTGTGGCGGATCGGGGGCGACGAGACGCCGATCCACGATGGAACGCCCGCCGACGACCATGCGTATTGCGCCGCTCGCGGCGCGGTCCCCATCAGCGAGGCCCCGGAGTGCGCCGGCGATTCGTCTTCGCGCGGAGGGTGCCTCTGCGCGGTGGGCGGCACCGCACCGATCCAAGGCGGCGTCCTCTTGGGCGTCGCGCTCCTCTTGTTCGGCCGTCGTCACCGTCGCGCGCGCTGATCGGACAGCGGAGCGGAGCCTCGCTCAGCCGCGGCGATCGGCGCGCTCGCAGAGTCCGTCGAACGCCGCGATGCGCTCGTCCTCCTCGAGCATGTCGACCAGCGCCGCGCGTACGAACGGGCGATCGAACTCGCCGCCCCGCACGGCGACCATGCGCTCGACGTCGATCAGGTCCTTCGGACGGAAGAACAGCAACTTGAACACCGCGAGCACCTCCGCGGAGTGGATCCACGTGTCTCGACCCACGATCTCGGTTCGTACGCGGCGACGCTCCGCTTCGGCGTAGAACGGGATGCTCGGTACGAAGACGTCGACGCGCGTAGCGCCGACCATTCCCGCGAACATCCCGCGTGCCTGTGCCTCTCGCTTCGCCGTCGCGGGATCCAGCGCGACGCCGGCGGACTGCACGAGGCGCACGGCCTCGTCCATCCGCGAGTCGTCGAGCCAGAGGATCACGTCGACGTCGGCGGTGGCGCGCGGCTCCGACCACGCGGCCAGCGCGATGGCGTCGCCGAACGCGTAGGTCACGCCGCTCGGCTCGAGGACGTCGATGAGGCGGCCGACGACGGCCGAGACGCTATCGTCCACGCGCGTCCCGCATCAGGCGACGCCAGAGCGCCTCGGACGCTTCGGATCGCGGCTCGCCGCTCCGCAGTCGATCGCGATCGGGCCGACCCGCCGTGATCGAGTCGCCGAGGTCGCACAGCTCGATGAACAGCGCGAGCCGTTCCTTCGGCGTGAGGCGGCGAAACCGATCGAGGTCTTCGTCCTCCGAGCGGCCGATGTCCCGCGGGTCCAACACGCGCTGAAGCGTAGCACCGTCGACCCACGGGCCTCGCGCGCGGCTCCATCGTCCGTCACGCTCCGCGCACGATGGACGTCCTGATCGTGGGCGCCGGTGCGGTGGGCCAGGTGTACGGCGCTTGCCTCGCGCAGGCGGGGGATCGCGTCTCGGTGCTGGTGAAGGCCAAGCACGACGCAGCGGCGCGCGCGGGGTATCGGATCCTCGAGCGCGGGCGCGCGCGAACGTTCGAGCCCGCCGCCGTCCTCACCGAGGTGTCGGCGATCGCCGAGACGCGCTTCGACGAGGTGTGGCTCGCGGTCGCGGCGACCTCGCTCGACCCGGCGTGGCTCGACGCGCTCATCGCGGCGAGCGGCGAGGCGACGATCGTCTACCTCCAGCCGGGCGGCGCGGCGGAGGAGGCGCTCGCGTCGCGCGTAGATTCAGCACGGCTCGTTGCGGGCGGCATCGGCTTCATCGCCTACGAAGCGATCCTCTCGGGCGAGACGCGCGAGCCCGGCACCGTCGTGATCTTTCCACCGGGAGGCACGAGCCGGTTCGATGGGCCGGGCGAGACCGCGCGCGCGATCGTCCTACGACTGCGTCGCGGCGGGTGCCCGGCGCGCGTGGATCACGACGCGCGCGCGTTCATCGCGCTGACCGGCGCGGTGATCCAGTGTCTGGTCGCCGCGCTCGAGGCCGAGTCGTGGTCGTTCGCGAAGCTCCGCCGGGGAGACACGCTCGCGCTGATGACGCGCGCAGCGCGGCAAGCGGTCGGCGTCGCCGCAGCCGATTCGGGCGTGCGGCCGCCGCTGTTTCGCACCCTGCTCCGACCCGCGCTCTTCTGGGTCTTCCTCTGGCTCGCGCCGCGCTTCGCCCCGTTCGCGCTCGAGGCCTACCTCGAGCATCACTTCGTGAAGGTGCGCGCGCAGACGCGTGAGGCGTTCGCCGAGTACCTCGCGTCGGCGAAGGAGCGCGCGCTGCCCGCCGACGCGATCGCCGAGCTCGATCGCGTCGTGTTCCACCGCGAAAGCTGAGACCTCACACGGAGCCGGCTCGACCCCGCTTGCTCTCTGTGCGGCGCCGGGCAAGATGCCGCCCATGGGACGCATCTTCGAGACCCGCAAAGCCACCATGTTCAAGCGGTGGGACAAGATGGCCAAGGCGTTCACCCGCGTCGGCCGCGAGATCTCGGTGGCGGTGAAGCAGGGCGGGACGAGCCTCGACGGCAACCCGGCGCTCCGCCGCGCGGTGCAGAACGCGCGCGCGGTCAACATGCCGAAGGACAAGATCGAGAGCGCGATCAAGAAGGCGGCGGGCGACGACGCGGCGGACTACCAAGAGCTCATCTACGAGGGCTACGCGGCGCACGGCGTCGCGGTGATGGCGGTCGCGGCGACCGACAACCCGACTCGCACGATCGCGAACGTGCGCGTGTGCTTCAACAAGGGCAACGGCACGCTCGGCACGAGCGGCAGCGTCGCGTTCGGCTTCACGCGGATGGGCGTGTTCCGCTTGGACCCCGAGGGCCTCGACCTCGAGGAGCTCGAGCTCGAGCTGATCGATCACGGCCTCGAGGAGATGGGCGAGGGCGAAGGCGAGAAGGGCGAGCCGCAGATCGTCGTGCGCTGTGCGCTCGCCGACTTCGGTCGCATGCAGGCGGCGCTCGAGGAGCGGAAGATCGAGCCGGTCGCCACCGCCTCGGAGTTCATTCCCAGCACCACCGTGACGCTCAGCGACGAGCAGGCGACCGAGGTGCTCAAGCTGGTCGATCTCCTCGAGCAGGACGACGACGTCCAGCAGGTGTTCCACAACCTCGCCTGAGCGAAAGGCGAGGCGTTCTCGAAGCGCGAACGGTCCCGAAGCGCGTGGCTCGCAAGACCCGTGCGCCGCTCGTGCACATGCTCGTCCACGTACCGAGCGGCGCGACGCGTCTCACCGCTCGGTGAGCGCCCGCAGTCGGTCGCGCTCCTCGAACACGCGATCGATGTAGCGCGCCGAGCTCGTGCAGTGTCCGCTCGCGTAGGCGCCGAGGCCCGCGCGCAGACCGCCGCAGCGCTCGATCCCTTCGGTGAGCGTACGGACGCCGACCTCGAGCACCTCACGTTGACACGCGTCGACCTCGGACTGACAGCGCTCGCGGTACGCGCTGTCCTCGACGTAACGCACGCCGCGCCCAGCCCCGCGCGGATGCAGCTGCACGATGCCCGCCTCGCGATTGCGCCCGAGCGCGGCGGGATCGAGCCCGCTCTCGCGGAGCGCCATCGCGGCGAGGAGCAACGGATCGATCTCGTGCGCGGTCGCGACCTCGCGGATCAAGCGCGCGAACGCGCGGAGGCGCGCCGAGCAATCGACCGGCGCGTTGCGACAACGAGGCGTGAGGACTCGCGTTCCGTCGCGGCGAGTGCCGACGCTGAGGCGCTCCTCGAACGCGTTCGCGAGCGCCGCCGTCTCGGCGTCCAGCGCGGGCTCGCTGGGCGCGGGGTCGCGATCGACCGGTGCGTCGTTCGCGTCGGACCCCGCGCTCGACGCTCGGCGAGACACGCTCGTCTCCCTGTCGGTCGTCCCGCCCGGCGCGGCGGACCCGCTGCACCCGAGCACCAGCGCGACCCCGCAGGCCACCTCGAACCGTGCGCGCACCGGCCTCGTCGTACCGCGATCCGCGGCGCCGCGTCCACCCGCGTCGAGGACGCCCACCCACCGCGCGGATGGGCCATACTCGCGGCGCCGTGAGCGCCCCCCTCCACCTCGAGTGCCAGCACTGCGGCGCCGCGCTGGTCGTCGAGGCGACCATGCGGACCGCGAAGTGCCCGTACTGCGCGTCACCCACCGTCGTCGAGCGACCGCCGAGCCCGGACCGTCCGGTGCCGACGTTCGCGCTCGGCTTCGTGGTGACCCCCGAGCGAGCGCTCCGGATCGCGCGCGACTGGGTCAAGAAACCGTTCTTCGCACCGAGCGCGTTCCGGCGCACCGTGCCGAGCGAGATCCGAGGGCTCTACGTCCCCGCGTACCTGTACTCGGCGGAGGTGAGCTCGACGTTCTCGGCGCAGATCGGCGAGGACTACACGGTCACCGAGACCTACACGACGACCGACAGCAAGGGGAACACGCAGACCCACACCCGCACCCGCGTGGAGACCGAGTGGCGCGCGCTCGGCGGATCGCACGCGACCTACGTCACCGACCGCGTGGTGACCGCGTCGCGCGGCCTCCCGAACGCCGAGCTCGAGGCCATCGAGCCATTCGATCTGCGGGCGCTCCATCGCTACTCGCCGAAGATCATCAGCGGCTGGGCCACCGAGGAGCCGTCGATGCCGGTCCAGGAGTGCGTCCAGCTCGCGCGCGGCGAGACGATGGGCGAGGTCGGGCTCCAGCTCGCGCAATTCCTGCCCGGCGATCGTCAGAGCGGACTCACCCATCAGAGCCGAATGGACAATGAGCACATGTCGTTGACGCTCGTCCCGGTGTGGGTCCTGCCGGTGCGCTACGCCGACGACGAGCCGGTGGTCCGCCTCTTGGTGAACGGGCAGACCGGCAAGCTCCACGGTCGCGCGCCGACCTCGTGGGTGAAGATCACGATCGCGGTGCTCCTCGTGTTGGCGCCGCTCGTCGCCGCCGCGCTCTACTACTTCCTCGTGAGGCGCGGATGAGCGACGTCTACGCCGGCACCGGATCCGCCGCCGCTTGCACGCGCTGTCACAGCCCGCTCGAGGCGGGCGACCTGCGCTGCGCGATCTGCGCGCTGCCGACTCCCCACCAAACCGCCGGTGCGGCGCAGATCGTGGCCGAGGTGCTGCGCTGCGAGCAGTGCGGTGCGGCGCTCGAGTACGACGTCCGCGCGCAGGCCCCCAAGTGCGGCTTCTGCGGGGGGGTGGCGAAGCTCGAGCGGAGCGAGGATCCGATCGAGCGCGCCGAGCTCTATCTCCCCTTCCGCGTCGATCCCAATACCGCGCAACAGGCGTTGCAGCGATGGCTCGCGAGCCTCGGGTGGTTCCGGCCGTCGGACCTCTCGACCGGCGCGACGCTCCACTCGCTCAAGCCGCTCTGGTGGGTCGGCTGGACGTTCGACTGCCAGGCGCTCGTGAGCTGGACCGCGGACTCCAACGCGGGGGCGGGACGATCGGCGTGGGCGCCGCACGCAGGTCAATCTCCGTTGAGCATGCGAGCCGTGCTCGTCAGCGCCTCGCGCGGCCTCACGCGCGAGGAGACGTCGGTGCTCACCCCCCACTTCGATCTCGCGAGCGCGCAGCCCCAGCCGCACGAGATGCCCGACGCGCTGATCGAGCGCTTCGACGTCCAGCGCTCGGCCGCGCGCTCGATCGTCGCCGAGGCGGTGAAGGATCTGGCTCGCGCCAACGCGCGGCAGTGGATCCCCGGGACGACGTACCGGAACCTGAACGTCGCGGTGCTGCTCAAGGGGCTCGTCACGCGCCGCTTCGCGTTCCCGAGCTACGTGCTGGCTTATCGCTACAAAGGCGAGCTCTATCGCGCGATCGTGCACGGGCAGGACGCCGGCCTCGTGATCGGCAAGGCGCCCTACTCGCTCCTCAAGATCCTGCTCGTGGTGTTCGGGGTGCTCGCCGCGTTGGGGATCGCCGGCGTTACGGCGTGGCTCCTCACCCAGCGCTGACGATCCCGTTCGCTCAGGCGCGGCGTCGACGGACCACCGCGAGACCGAGCAACCCGAGCGCGAGCCACCACCGTCCGGATCGGGAGCCCGCGTGGACACGGCAGCTGCAGCCGCCGTCGTCTCCGGAGCCGGCGTCCGCACCGACCCCGCCGTCGCTGCCACCGCCGCCGCCGTCGCGACGGCCTCCGTCGGTCCCCGCCATCGGCCCCGCGTCGGTCCCCACGATCGGCCCCGCGTCGGTGCCCGGCATCGGCCCCGCGTCGCTCTCCATCGCGCAGCTCATCGAGCAGCCGTCGCCGTCCGACGTGTTGCCGTCGTCGCAGGCCTCGGTCTCCGCGCACACGTTTCCGTCGCCGCACGTGGATCCCGCACCCGCACCATCGCATGTCTCGTTGCACGTTCCGCACGCGTCGGTGAACCCATCGTCGCAGGTCTCACTCTCCATGCACACCATGCCGTCGCCGCACACCGCCGCCGTGCCTGGCGCGGTACACGTCGCGTTGCACGTCCCGCACGCGTCCGCGAACCCGTCGTCGCACATCTCGGTCTCGGGACAGATCGTCCCGTCGCCGCACGTCGCCCCGGCGCCGGCTCCATCGCACGTCGCGTTGCAGCTCCCACACGCATCGGTGTACCCGTCGTCGCAGACCTCCGTCTCCGCGCAGCGCACTCCGTCACCGCAGGCGGACGGCGAGCCTGGCCCATCGCACGTCGAGTTGCAGGTGCCGCAGTCGTCGGCGTAGCCGTCGTCGCACGTCTCGCTCTCGGGGCAGACCATCCCGTCGCCGCAGGCCGCGCCGAGGCCGAAGTCGGTGCAGTCCGCGTTGCACGACCCGCACGCGTCCGTGTATCCGTCGTCGCAGAACTCCGCCCCGGTCGCCCGTCCGTCGCCGCAGACTTCGGGGGGCTCCACGATCGCGGTCGACATCCCGCGCGTCACCGTCGAGCCGGCCGGCACGTTGAGCGTCCACTGCAACCCCGCGGTGAAGTCGTCCGGACCGAACGGGAGCCCCGCGTCCCCGAGGGTCGTCGCGACGGCATCGTCCATCGCGTCGGTGAGGCTCGGGTAGATGGACACCTCGTAGTGCGTGACGCTCGAACCGCTGAGCGTCATCGTCGTCGTATCGGAGACGACGATCACCGGGTTCGGGAGGCCGGTCATGAGCGTCGCCGAGTCGAAGTCGGCATCTCCGTCGAGGTCGAAGTCGACGATGCCGAAGAGCTGGAGCGTGATCGCCGACGCGGTCGTGTTCGACACCGCGATGCTGTAGGCCATGGTCGCCGCGCCGGCCGCGGGGGCGGACAGAGTGCCGATGATCGTGACGTTGACGCCGGCTCCGCCGACGTTCGCGTAGGTCACGGTCATCACGTTGCCGACGAAAGACTGCGTGCTCGGGACGCTCAGGGGCGTCTCCTCCGTCGCCGCACCGATGCGGTGGTAGAAGCCGACCGCGTACTGCTGATCGTTCCCGGTGTCCGAAGAGAAGTCGACGTCCCACGTCGTCTCTCCACCGCCAAAGTCATTGACGACGAACTCCGCGCCGGACGCCGCCAGGGTGCCCTGTGCAGACACCGCGAGAGGGACCGAAGCGACCCCGACCACGAGCCCGACCAGAGCCGACCAGCGCGACGCACGCATAGGGACCTCCGCGTTCGCCAGGGTAGAGCGCGGCGGGCTCGCTGCGAAGCCCCGACGCGCCGACGCCGCCGATCCCACGGGGACCGGCGGCGCCGTCAATCGAATCGTGAGCCCGGGCTTCAGCCGCGGCGTCGGCGGCGCCAGACCACGAGGCCCAACGCCGCGAACGCGACGAGCAGGCCGCGCGGCGCGCGCGAGCTCGACTGGACGCGGCAGCTGCACCCGCCGTCGCCGCCGTCGTCGCCCGCGTCGGCACCGCTGGTGCCGCCGTCACGGCGACCGCCATCGCTCCCCGTCATCGGACCCGCGTCGCTCCCCGTCATCGGGCCCGCGTCGCTGCCCGTCATCGGACCCGCGTCGTCGCCGACCATCGGACCGGCGTCGACCATCGGCATGCCGGCGTCGCTCTCCATCATGCACGTCATCGAGCAACCGTCGTTGTCGGCCATGTTGCCGTCGTCGCACATCTCGGTCTCCATGCAGACCATGCCGTCGCCGCACGTCGACCCGGTACCCGCCGCGTCGCACGTCGCGTTGCACGTCCCGCAGGCGTCCGTGTACCCGTCGTCGCACATCTCCGTCTCGGGGCACACCGTGAGGTCACCGCACGTCGAGCCGGTACCCGCTCCATCGCACGTCGAGTTGCAGGTCCCGCACGCGTCGGTGAATCCGTCGTCGCACGTCTCGTCCGCCGAGCAGACCACGCCATCGCCGCAGACGGACGCCACGCCGGCACCATCGCACGTCGCGTTGCAGGTCCCACAGGCTTCGGTGCCGCCCTCGTCGCACGTCTCCGTCTCCGGGCAGACCATGCCGTCGCCGCACGTCGAGCCGGCGCCCGCCGCGTCGCACGTCGCGTTGCAGGTGCCGCATGCGTCGGTGTAGCCGTCGTCGCACATCTCGGTCTCCGCACAGACCGCTCCGTCACCGCAGGTGGAGCCGGTGCCCGGACCATCGCACGTCGCGTTGCAGGTGCCGCACGCGTCGGTGAAGCCGTCGTCGCACGTCTCGGGCGCGGTGACCGTTCCGTCGCCGCACGTTGGCGGCGGGGGCGGCGAGGTGATCTCGGCCGAGAACGAGGCCGTGGCGGTTCCCGCCGCCGGCACGCTCAGCGACCACTGGAACGCGCCGCTGAAGTCTCCCGGGCCGAACGGGAGCCCGGTGTCCGCGAGCGTCGTGACCGCCGTGTCGGTGAGCGCGTTGCGCAAGGCCGCCCACGCTTGGACTTGATAGTGGGTGACGCCGACGCCGGTCATCCGCGCGGTGGACGTCGAATCGGTGACCAGGATCTGAGCCGCCGGCAAACCTGCGACGAGCGTTGCGGAGTCCGTACTCGCGCCTGCGGCCACGTCGTAGTCGACGTACGCGAAGAGCTCGAGCGGCGCAGCGGCCACGCCGGCGTTCGTCACCGTCGCCACGAAGCTGAGGGTCGCGAGCGTCGTGCTCGAGGAGCTCAACGTGCCCACGATCGTCACGCCGAGCCCGGTCCCGCCAGCGTTCAGGTACGTCATCGTCATCACCGAACCGGCGTAGGTCGCCGTATCCGGCGCCGCGAGGCGCGTCTCGGCCGTGCCGCCGGCGCCCCGAACGAAGAACCCGATCTCGAACGCCTGATCGGGCCCGCCCGTGTAGTTCCGGAAGTTGACGGAGTAGCCGCCGGTCGAGGTGACGCTCGTCACCTCGAAGATCGAACCACCTGCCGTGATCATCCCGGTGGACTGCGCGAATGCCGTTCCACCCGAGGACAAGAGTGCGGCCATGCTTGCCGCAGCTATCCAGTATCTGTTCATGGATCCTCCCACAGCGCAGACCCTACGGAATGGTGGATGGGTCCCGCAAGCGAATGCGCCCAGAAAGCCGTGAGGCTTCCGGGGCGCATTCCGATCGAGAGCTCGCTCAGGGCGTTGGAGGGACCACCCCGGTCGGGCAGAACCGCTGGTTGGCGGGGACGTCGATGGTCGGCGTCGACTCATCGATGGTGCGGAGGAACGCGATCAGATCGCGGACCTCGGTCGCGCTCGGCATGAACACGAGGTTGCCGGCGCGGAGGTGGTCGACGAACTGACCGCTCGGGTCGAGCAGCTCCTCGAGCGAGGTCGCCGCGCCGTTGTGAAGGTACGGCGCGCCGGTGGCCATGCCGAGCAGCGACGGGACGTTGAAGCCGTCGACGCCCTGCGCGGCCGCCGCGTTCTGACGGATCTCTTCGGCGCCGTGTCCGCTCGGACCCTGCGCGCCGAACGTGCCGACGATCCGCACGGTGCAGAAGTGACGCTGCGGCGCGCCGTTCGCGTCGTTGCCGATGATCGGAACGCCGGAGACGCCCATGTCGTCGACCACCGTCTGATCGACCCGCACCGCGCCGATCGAGGTGATGCCCTCGTCGCCGAACGTGCGGTCGCGGAGGTCGCCGTCGAGGACCGGCGTGTAGTAGCGCTCCGAGAGCGTCCACAGCACGCCGCCGTGACAGTTCTGGCAGCGCGCCGCCTCGAACACCGCGCGGCCCGCGACCGGGTCACCCGCGCCGAGGCCGTCCGCCGTCGCGCCGTCAGGGCTGCGGATCGTCGCGATGTACGTCTCGATCTCGTCCCAGTCGGTCAGCATCCCGTTCGCGTCGTTGAACTCGCGGACCGAGCCGACGTTGAACCCGTTGAGCGGGTTCGGGATCCCGCCCGGTCCCACGAAGTCCAGTCGATTTGCGACGTCGAGACCGGGATCGCTCACGATCGCACCGACGCCGTTGGCCACCGTGCGCGTGTTGAGCTCGAAGTCGTGGACCTCGTCGAAGATCGCGGTCCAGTTCAGGATGCGCTGCGTGTTGCCGGTGCGGTCGAACGTCGTCGAGGTGTCGACGGTCTGGCGCGGTCCGGCGGGGAACGACCACGTGACGTTGTCGGTCGTGCCCATCGGATGACAGCCCACGCAGCCGACCCACGCGCTCGTCGACCAACGCGCGAGACCGGTGTTGAAGAAGCGCTGGCCGCGGAGCGCGTCCGCCTCCGAGGTGCCGGCCGACGGCAGCGGAGCGGAGAGCACCTCCATCGTCGTCGTCATCTGGCTGGGCAGGTCGATCTCGGTGAACGAGCGGCCCACCTCGTTGTAGGTGAACGCCTCGCCGTTCGCGATCGCGATGCCGGTGGGCGACGGACCGGTGGGCAGGAAGTTCGCGCCGGGTGCGCCCGCCACCGGCGGGTTCTGCGAGAAGTCCACGCGGATGACCGCGTTGGCGGTCATCACCGAGATGTATCCGAAGTCGGTGCCCGGCACGAACGCGATGTCGTCGGGAACCGCAGCGAAGCGCTTCTCGCCGGGCAGCGCGGCGATGAGCTGGCTCAGGTTGACCGTCTCGGACGGGTCGACGGCTCCGTCCGCGAGGTTGATCGCGTAGACGGCGCCGTGGATGTTCTGGCGGAAGTCCGTGCCGTTGTTGAACGACGCGGGCGACGCGCTGACCGACGTCACGTAGACGTGCGTGTTGTTCACCACGCACGAGTAGAGCTGGTTCGCGAACGCGTGCGTGTTCGCGGCGTCGATCGACGCCTCGATGCCCGTCACCGCGAGCGGCGCGAGCGTGGTGGTGCCCGCGACCACGCCCGGCTCGAGCGCCGAGATGCGGAACACGCGACCGTTGCGCGCGGTGTCGGTCGCCGCGCGCTGGCCGGTGACCGGCACGGAGTAGAAGTCGGGGACGTAGATCGTCTCGTCGTCGTCGTCCTCGTCGCCATCGTTGGTGACGCAGATCGCGAGCGGATGCGCGCCGGTCGGCAGCGCGGTGGTGAGCGTCACCTGGCGCGTCAACGTATTGATCACCGACACGGTGCCGTCGACCCAGTTCGTCACGTAGAGCGTGGCGCCGGTCGGCGAGAGCGCGCCGAGGCCGGGCTCCGCGCCGACCGGGATGTTGGCGACTACGCTCGGCGAGCTGCCGTTCGCGCCGGTGACCACCGAGACGGTGCCGCCGCCGCGGTTCACCACGAACAGGAGCGAGCCGTCGGGCGAGAAGGTGACCGACACGGGCTCGTCGCCGACCGCGACGCGAGCGCGCTCGGAGTTGTCCGACAGGTCGAACAGCGTGACGTCATCCGTCGCGCGGTTCGCGACCGCAAGTGTCGTTGCGGCCTCGTCGATCGCGATCGACGAGCCGCGGCTCGGTCGCATCGCGGCCGGTCCGGCCATCCCGGCGTCGAACGGCCCGGAGTCGATCCCTCCCCCGTCGATGCCGCCGCCGTCGCGACCTCCACCGTCGGTCGGAGGGTTGCCGGCGTCCGTGTCGGAGCCGTCGTCGGGGCACCCGCTCAGCGCGAGTGCCAAGAGCCCTACAAGGGCTCGCTTGTTGTTCATAAAGCCACGCATCGTCTCGAACCTCCCTCGCTCGATAAGGGCGAGAGTGCGCAGCGTGCTGATGCGGTTCGAGTTAAGCGAGGTAAAACCACCGCGACCCGATCCAAAATTCGTTTTTATGCCGGCCATTTAGCCGGCGCGTACCCGATGGAGTCACCCGAGGATCAAACGACGATCCCCGCGCCGCGAGTGAGGAGGGCGGCCGCCGTCTTCACATGCTCGAGCACGTCTTCGGCCGGGTAGAGCCCCGCCGCCCAGCCGACCATCGAGGCGAACCAGATGTGCCGCAGGAGGAACGCCACCTGCGCCTCCGGCTCGCTGTAGGTGTCCGGATCGACCGCGTGCGGCGGCACCCCGCGGAGCGCGCCCACGATGATCCGCGTCGTCTCGCCGTCCTGCTCGAGGACGGATCCCGCGATGTCGGGGTGACTCGCGCTCACCGCGCTGAGGACGGCGCGCGCGTAGGCGGGGCGACGCACCATCACCCGGGTCATCCGCGCGAAGAGATCGTCGAGCCGCTCGAGCGCGTCCGCCCCCGCGGCGGGGCGCCGATCGAACTGACGCCGCAGCCGCGACGTCTGCGCGCGGACCGCCGCGCCGATGATCTCTTCCTTGCTGGAGAAGCTGCGGTAGAGCGTTCCGAGCGCGACACCGGCCTGCTCGGCGACCTCGCGCAACCCGACCGCATCGAAGCCGCGCGTCTCCGCGAGCTTGATCGCCACGTCTACGATCTTTGCGCGGCGCGTCCGGCCCGTCTCGCCGGATGCCTCCGCGTCTCGATCGCCCCGTGTCGGCATGCCCTCGTCTTTCTTCGCTGAGCCCTCAGGACTCGAAGCTGGTGGTGAAGTTCTCCCGAACCCACCGCTCAAACGTCGGCGCATCGAGCCGGCTCAGCAAGGGCAAAAACACGGGCTCGACGCGATCCTCGCGCTCGATCTCGTCGAGCTCGCGCACCCCCACGTCGTGCGCGGCGCGCAGGAACGGCATCACCTCGCTCCGGTCGGCCTCCCACGCCTGGAAGAGCTGCGAGGCCTTGATATAGGACGCGCTGATGTCCGAGAACCCGGGACGCACGCCGCGCAGATAGCGGCTGAACGGCTCCGCGATCACGCGCTTCTCCGCCCGGTCGCGCAGGCCGTACGCCTCGAGCTGACGCTTGAAGAACGCGCTCGCCGACGGCATCGGGTGCTCCTTCGCGCGCTCCGCGCGCTCGTAGCCCTCGGCGACGACCACCAGCGCGTAGTCGATCGCGTTGAGCACCTGGGCGAGCTCCTCGAACACCGGCGGCGCGAAGTGGAAGAACGGCAGCACGATGAGGTGCGCGCGCGCCGCCACCCCGCAGTGGAGCGCGTGCCGACCGCTGCGGTTGCCCATCATCTCGAGGAGATACGTCCGCTTGTGCGTGTACGCGTCCTCGAACAGCCCGCGCGCGACCTGCGCGCCCGCTTCGACGCCGCTGAGGAAGCCGATCGCGCGGTCGCCCGCAATGTCGTTGTCGATCGACACGTTGACGAACCCCGCCGTCGGACGCTCCTCGCCGAACGCGCGGAGCCACGCCCGACATCCGTCGAGCGTCCCGTTGCCGCCCACGCAGACGAGGTGCGTGAAGCCCTGCCGCCGGAACGTGATCACCGCCTCCGCGCGCTTCTGTGGCTCGAGGAAGCCGCCGTAGCGCTCGCTCCGGAAGTCGCTGCCGGCGTCCTGCACGCGGCGACCCATCGAGCGCGCCGGGATCCCGCGCGCGAGGAGCTCGTAACGTTCCTTGCGATGTACGGTCAGCCGTTCGAACGGGAGGTCGCTCGCGCGATCGGAGGTCAAAGATCGGAACCCCTCGGTCGCCGCCCAGATCTCGAAGCCGCGACGGCTCGCCTCCTCGGTGAGCGCGACCGCGACCGACGAGTAGCCGGGTGCGTTGCCGCCGTCGAACACCGCGAGCAGCCGGCGCTCGTTCTTGGGCGCCTTGCTCGGGCGCAGAAACGGGAGGGGATCCTTCACAGGCCGGGCAGGATAGCCGACCCACGGCCGCGGGGGAGCCACCGTCCTCGCGCGCTCGACCCCCTGCGGCGCGATCTCTATCATGCGCGCGTGCGGCCCCGCCGATCGACGCGTGCGCTCCTCGTCCATGCGCTGTTCTTCGTCGCGATCGGCTGCGGTCCTGCGTCGGAGCCCGAGCCGTACGACCCGGTCGACGTGTCGGCGATCCCGGAGCATGGCGATCCGCGTCCCCACCTCGCGCACTGTGTGCTGCACGCGGGGAGCGTGAACGGGCGAACGAGCGCGAGCGGCGAGGTGGAGGCGAGCTGCACGTTCGACGCGGAGTGCATCGAGCACGTCGGCCAGGGCGGCGAGTCGCCGACCGACGGCTTCATCTCGCTGAGCTGTGAGGGGCTTCGCTGTTCGTGCAGCGTCGAGCGGATCGGGGACCACGCGACAACGTTTCGTGAGGAGTTTGCGATCGAGGATCCATGTATCGACGCCAACATCATGCGCGGCATCTTCCTCGAGCACTGCATGACCGGCTCGGAGCTCGAGCCGGAGGACGACGGCGCGACGAGCGGTGGCGCGGTCGAGTAGCGCCGTGTCGAGGCCGGCCCGCGCGCGGCTCGTGCGATGCGCGTTGGCGGTCGCGATGGTCGGCCTCGTCGGGTGCCGCAGCGACGTCGTGCTCGGCACGATCGACGCCGGGCCCGATGCGTCGCTCGACGCCGCCACGCCATCGACGCCGTCGCGCATCGGCTCGGGCTCGCGCATCCCGTGGAACGGAGGCCGCTACTTCGTGCTCGGCGCCAACCTGCCGTGGGTGGGCTTCAGCACCGACTTCGGGGGCGCGGACGGCCTGAGCTCCGCGTTCACCCGCGGCGAAGCGGAGGCCGCGCTCGCGACGGCACAGGCGGACGGAGCGCGCGTGGTCCGCTGGACGATGTTCACCGCCGCCGAGGACGTCATCCCGATCCCGTACACGCTCGACGGCGATGGACGGGTGACGGGGTTCCGGCCCGACGTGCTCGACGACGTCGACACCGCGCTCACGCTCGCCGCCACGTACGATGTCTACTTGATCCTCGTCGTGTTCACCTACGACGCCCCGAGCGCGGCGCGCCTCGCCGATCCGACGGAACGCGCCGGCCTCGCGGATGCGATCGCCTCGGTCGAGGCGCGCGGGCGGAGCTCAGGCCGGCTCCTCGCCGTCGAGGTCTCGCCGTACACCGGCGCCCTCGCGGATCGCGACGCGCTGCTCGCTGCGGCCGCCGCGCGGATGCGACCGAGCGCGACGTACCTCTCGACGCACGTGGTGAACCTCGAGGAGGCGGCGTCCGCGTGCGCGTCGGGCGCTGACTTCGTCGGCTTCACGCATCAGAGCGCGCCGGTGCGGATCGACGCGCGGACGCTGCGCTACGACGCGGTCGATCCGGCGCCGGGCTGCCCGCTGCTCGTGGACATCATCTACCTCGATGTCCCAAACGCCGACGAGGCGCTGGTCGACATCGTCGCGCGCGGCTGGGCCGGCGCGCTCGGGTGGGTGCTGCGCGTCGAGAGCGTGGATCCCCAGGTCGGGATCGACGGCACCGCGACGACGCGCTTCGCCGCGAACGAACCGGCCACGGGTCCACCGTGAAGCGCGGGCTCGTCCTCGCGATCGCGATCGCGTGCGGACCGATGGTCGCGCGCGCGCAGGTCGCCGCGCGCGTGTCCGTCGAGACGACGTGCCCTTCGCCCGAAGATACGCAACGTGCGTTGCGAGGGATCCTCACGCCCGACGAGGCGGGCGAGTGGGCGCTCGTGGTCTCGGGCCTCGACGCCGAGGTGGAGGTGTCGCTCACGGGGCCACAGCGCGCGCCGTCGCTCGTACGGCGCCTCGAGCTCGCGCCGTGCGCCGATCTCGCGAGCGCGATCTCGGTGATCGTGCACGCGCACCTCTTGGACCTCCGGCTCGTCGAGCCGATCCCGGCGATCGAGGAGGAGGTGATCGAGGAGGAGCAGCCCGCGACCGAGGTCGCGGAGGAAGAGCCGCCGCTCGAGGCGAGCGCGCCCGCGCTCGAGCCGGAGCGGCCCGCGCCGGGGTGGCAGGCAGAGGTCGCGCTCGCGGCCTCCGGGGGGGTGGGGCTCGAGCCGCTCCTCGCGATGGGCGAGGGTGGGGTGGAGGTCGGGTTCCTCTCGCCCGGCGCGGACGTCGAGCTCCGGCTCGGCGCGGGAGCGCGCGGGTACGAGCCACAATCGCAAGGCACGCTGACGCTCGTCGAGCCGGTGGCCACGCTCGGCGCCGCGATCCGGGTCGCTCGCTTCGATCCGGGTTGGCTCGCGATCGCGCTCCAGGCCGGCGTGCTCGTGGACGTCGCGTCGCGCGCGCCGTTCACCGCGGTGCGCGCGCGGCTGCTCGTCACGCCGGGCCTCGAGCTCGGCGTGGTGTTGGGCGGGCCGTTCTGGGTACGCTTCGACGCGCGGCTCGACGTCATGCCCTTCGCGGACGAGTTCCGGATCGACCCCCTCGGCGCGGTGGGCGCTTCGCCGTTTCTCGGGGTGCGCGGCGGGATCGCGATCGGGATCGCCCCGTGAGGCTCGCTCGGATCCGTCCCATGGTGATCGGTTCGCCGGCCCGAGGGCATGAGGGTTCGGGACCGCGATGGAACCGATGGCCTTCCCCATGATCCGCCTCGAGCAGCTGCGCGCCGGCGCGACCGGGCGCGCGAGCGCGTGGGAGGAGGTCTACGCGAGCCACTTCGCGCAGATCCATCGGCTGATCTGGCACGCCGGGATCCCCGACGCGGAGGCCGAGGACCTCGCTCAGCGGGTCTTCGTGATCGCGTACGAGCGGATCGACGACATCCGCGAGCTCACCAGCCTCGGCGGCTGGCTCCGCGGGATCGCGCTCAAGGTCGTCGCGTCGCACCGACGCTGGCGCCGCGTGCGACGCGTCAAGGACTGGCTGCTCCAGCGCGACGCCCCGCGGCCGCGCGCCTCGATGCCGCCCGACGAGGCGACCGAGGAGCGTCAACGGATCGTGCAGGTGCGAGCCGTCCTCGACGACATGAGCGACAAGCTCCGCGAGGTGCTGGTGCTCACCGATCTCCACGGGCTCGACCCGTCGGAGGCGGCGGAGGCGCTCGGGGTCCCCGTGAACACGGTGCGCAGCCGGCGCCGCCTCGCGCGCGAGCAGTTCGGCGAGCGGTGGCGCGCGCGCTACCCGGAGGACGCGCGATGAGCGCCACGGATCCGAACGAGATGCCGGACGCCGCCGCGCGCGCGCTCGCGTCGTTCGCGGGGGCGCGGATCGCGACGCCGGATCGCGATCCACACGCCGTGTTGACGGCCGTGAAGCGGCGCGCGATGGGGCGTCGGATCGCGTTGGCCGGCGCGGTGGCGGTGGCCGCGCTCGCCGTGCTCGTGCTCCGCCCCGCGGGCTCCACCGCGCCGCGCGAGCCGAGCCCCGCGCCGGTGGCCGACGCGCCGGCCCCGATCGGCGATGCGGTGCGCGCTCACCTCGCGTCGCGTGACGGAGCGCCGCTGCGCGCGGGCGAGCCGATCACGAGCGGGGCGATCGACGTAGGGGACGGCGGCGCGTTCGAGGTGTCGTTGCGCACCGGCTCCGCGTCGCTCGACGGACCGGCGCGCGCGAGCGTCGCGGCGGACGGGATCGTGGTGGAGCGCGGATCGGGACAGGCGAGCGGCCAGCTCCGGCTCGAGGGATGCGGCTGCCGGGCGACGCTCGACGGCGACGTCGCGTTCGAGGCGGGGATCCGACAGCTGTCGATCGTCGTGTTGGCGGGGAGCGTCGAGGTCGAAAGCCCGGCCGTCTACTGCCGCATCCGGGAGCTCGACGCGCCGAACGAGGGAGAGTCCCCGGCGGACGAGCCCGCGACGGAAGAGATCCCGGAGCCCGCTCCGCCCGCCGCGCGGATCGATCGCCCCGCGCCGCGCTGCGACCTCGGCGCGCAGGCGGGGGCCTATCGTGAGGCGATGCGGCTGCGCGGGGTCGACGACGCGCGCCTCGCGCGTGAGCTCCGCGAGATCCGTGGTCGGTTCCGGCGCTGTCCACTCTCGCACGAGGTCGACGTCGCGCTCATCGAGACGCTGCTGCGCGCGGGTCGCGAGGGGGAGGCGCGACGCGAGGCGCGCGCGTTCGTGCGGCGCTACCCGCGGAGCGCGCGACGCGAGGAGATGCTCCGGCTCGCGCAGCCGTGATCGATCCGCGCCGCCGGGGACATGAGGGGACGATGCGCGGTGGGACGATGCGCTCCGCGGCGATGGGAAGGCTCGCGCCGATCGCGCTGATGGCGTGGCTCACCGGGTGCGTCGATCCGGTGGTCGGGATCCCGCTCGACACGCTCACCGACGAGGAGGTCGCGCTCGCGCACGAGCTCGCGCCGCCCGAGCTGCCGGGCCCGCCGGCCGATCCGAGCAACGCGTGGGCGGACCATCCGGACGCGGCGCGCCTCGGGCAGCGGCTGTTCTTCGATCCGAGCTTCAGCGGCGCGCTCCTGAGCGCGGACAACGACGGCGGTCCGATGACGCTCGGGAGTCGCGGAGAGACGGGGCGCGTGTCGTGCGCGGGCTGCCACGTCCCGACGGACGGCTTCGTCGATACGCGGAGCATGCACCAGCAGATCTCGCTCGCGTCGGACTGGGTGCTCCGCCGCACGCCGACGCTGCTCGACGTGGCGCAAGCTCGCTTGTTCATGTGGGATGGCCGGCGCGACGCGCTCTACAACCAGCCGTTCGGCGCGATCGAGTCGGCGGCGGAGATGAACTCGTCGCGCCTCTTCGTCGCGCAGCGCATGTTCGCGAGCTACCGCGCGGACTACGAGGCGCTGTTCGGGACGATGCCGCCGCTCGACGACGTCGCGCGCTTCGGCTCGCTCGACGCGCAGACGACGGGGTGCCGCGGGGATGGCGCCGATCAGGTGACGGAGTGCGATGGGCTTCCCGGCGATGAAGCATCGTACGACGCGTTGACCGAGGAGGATCGGCGCGAGGTCACCCGCGTGGTGGTCGGCTTCGGCAAGGCGATCGGCGCATACGAGCGCCTCTTGTCGTGCGGGCCGGGACGCTTCGACGCGTGGGTCCACGGCGACGCCGAAGCGCTCGACGAGACGGAGATCCTCGGCTTCACCCTGTTCGCCGGTCGCGCGGGGTGCGTCCGCTGCCATGGCGGCCCGTTCTTCAGCGACTTCGCGTTCCACAACGTGGGCCTCTCGCCCGAGCGCGTCGCGACGGTGTTCATCGACGCCGGCGACGTCGGCGCGGCCGAGGGCATCCGAGGCGCGCAGGACGACGCGCTCAACGTGCGCGGCGAGTTCAGCGACGGCGATGACGGCCGACTGCCCGACGCGATCGAGCCGAGCCTGCTCGGTGCGTTCCGCACCCCGAGCCTGCGCTGCGCGGCGAGCCGCCCGTCGTTCATGCACACGGGACAGCTCGCGTCGCTCGAGGACGTGGTCCGCTTCTTCGATCGCGGCGGCGATCGCGTCGGCTACCCCGGCGACAGCGAGTTGGCCGGCGACGACGGTCGCCCCACCCCGCTCGGATTGACCGACCTCGAGATCGCCGCGCTCGTCGCGTTCCTCGGGACGCTGGAAGGCCCGGGCCCCGATCCCGCGCTGCTCACCGCGCCGTGACCGGCCATCGCGATCGTCGATCGCGATCGTCGATCACGATCGTCGATCACGATCGTCGATCGCGCTCGACGATCGGTGATCGATCCGGCGCGCTCGAGACATGGGGATGCGTGCGCCAGCTCGGCGCGGGAGGATCTCGATGCGAAACGCGAGGCGGATCGCGCTCGTCGGGGCAGCGCTCGGAGCGCTGCTCTCGGCATGCGACGGAGACGGCGAAGGACCGAGCGACGCGGCGGGCCGCGATGCGGCGAGCCCGAACCGCGATGGCGGGGTGACGCCCGACCGCGACGCGGGCCCCGGCGTGGTCGTGCTCCCGAGCTCGGGCGGCACGCGGATCGTCGACCCGGCGACCGCGCTCCCCGCCGCGCCCGCGTTCGCCGCGGTGCGCGCATGGACCGACGGCGACACGCTGCGCGCGATCCCGTTCGCGGTGGACGGAGCGCGCGACTACCGCGTCTATCGTCTGCCCGACGACGCGAGCATCGCGGACCTCGGCGGCGGCGCGTTCGCGATCGAGGACGGCACGTTCCGCTGCGCGGGCCAGCGCTACGCGCCCGAGCTCCGCGCCGACGTCGCGTCGGTCAACTTCGACGAAGGCCAGACGATCGTCGTGGGCGACGTCCAAGGCTTCGCCCGATCCGAGGCGGACGCGCGGCTCGGCTACGTCGCGCTCGCCGAGGAAGACGGGCTCGTCCCGCTCTACGGGCTCGGCTCGCCGTTCGTCGAGGACGACAACACGTGTTACGAAGCGCACAACGAGCGCTTCTTCGAGACGCGGCACAAGCGCTACCTCACCGACGAGGCACGGCGCGACGCGCTCCTCGCCGCGGGGTGGCGCGACGAAGGCGTCGTCGGCTACGTGCCGACGAGCGGCGCCCAGGTGTACGAGGCGGGGGACAACCTCTACGTCGTGGACGGAGCCGAGCGCGCGATGCGCTCGGACGCCGCGCCCGCGTTCTTCGTGTTCGCCGACGATGGACCCGGCCGCCAGCCGCTCTTGCGCGTCCACTACGGCTACATCCCCTGCGCGAGCGGGGACCACGACGTCCTCACCGTCGGCACGGTCGCGTTCGAGCGCGCGCGTCACCAAGGCATCCAGCCGCTCAACCGCGTGTCGTGGGCGGGCGCGCGGGTCGGCGACGTCTACGTGGTCGAGGCGCTCGACGCGGTCTGCCCGTACCAAGGAATGATCGTGGACGACAGCCACCCGAGCGGCGACGCGGTCGGCACCTCGGAGGGCGTGACTCGACACACCGAGGCGCAGATCCGCGCCGCCGAGGCGCACGGGCAGCTCTTCATCAACGCGCAAGGCGCAGCGGACGCGACGCCCGGCGTCCTCGCGCGCGCGTTCGTCGAGATCGTCGAGGTCGACGACTCGATCGACGACCTCGCCTGGAGCGCGCGCTTCCACGACGCGTCCCTGTTCGATGGGCTCAGTCAGATCACCGACGAGTACCTGATCCAGGAGTACGGCAACGACCAGGTGATGCTCTCGTTCCTCATCATGGATTGGTACTCGTTCGGCATCACCCACGACGAGCTCTGGGTCGGCTTCGACGAGGCCAACGGCTCGAACGGGAAGTTCCGGATGACGCCGCGGCAGACCGTCGACCTCTCCGACGCGAGCTTCGTGCACGCGACGATGAGCGTCGACTCGCTCAGCTCGAACCGCCGCTACCCGCAGCTCTGGGTCACCGACCACCGCGTGGATCTGCCGATCCAGACGCTCAACGACACCGACCACCTCGAGAGCGGCGGCGGGATCCTGCTCCAGCCGTTCCTCACCTGGCCCTACGAGCTGCAAGTCGAGCTGTGTGAGCGACGCACCTGGGACGTCAACAATCAGTGCCCGCTCTTCGCGCTCGACCAAGTGACGGTCAGCGGCGAGGATCGGTTCCTCCCGCACGCGGAGTGGTCCGAGGAGCTCCACCTCGGCTGGCGCGTCCGCTACGACTTCTACGTCTCGACGCGCCGCGCGTACGTGTTCGTCGATCGGCAGCCCTACGCGTGCGTCGAGATCCCCGACGGCGCGCTCGAGGCGGGCGACGGCGCGCACGTCACGTTCGGCTCGGTGCTCTACCACTCGGGCGCGCTCCCCGACGTGTCGTCGGCGGGCTTCTACTCGTTCCACGACGCGAACATGGTCCACGGCACGCGCCGCATGTTCGACGACCTCGGCTTCGAGGACGGCTCCGGCGCGCCGATGTGGGACGAGTCGATCCGGCCCTGCGTGAGCCAGATCGAGTAGCGCGGCGGCGCGACCCGCGACCTCGCCCACGCGATGGGTCGCGAGGTGGACCGCGGTTGGCGCACGCACGACGCGTCCGTCATACCGAACCGTCATGTCCCTCGCGACCCTCAAGGGGAAGAACGTCCCCATCCAGCTCTGGGCTCCGCTCGAGGAGGTCGAGAGCGAAGCGCTCACCCAGCTCAAGAACGTCGCCGCGCTCCCGTGGGTGTTCAAGCACGTCGCGGCGATGCCCGACGTCCATTACGGCAAGGGCGCGACGGTGGGGTCCGTCATCGCGATGAAGGACGCGGTCGCGCCGGCCGCGGTGGGAGTCGACATCGGCTGCGGGATGGCGGCGGTGAAGACGAGCCTCACCGCGAGCGATCTACCCGACTCGCTCGCGCTCCTGCGCCACCGCGTCGAGAAGGCGATCCCGGTGGGCTTCAACTCGCACGACCGCGTGGTCAAGCACGCCGAGAAGCTCCGACTCTGGAAGTCGTTCAACGACTTGACGAGCAAGGTGCACGACAAGCTCGCCAACGCGCGCAAGCAGATGGGCACCCTCGGCGGCGGCAACCACTTCATCGAGCTGTGCGTCGACACCACGCAACGAGTCTGGCTGATGCTCCACTCGGGCTCGCGCAACATCGGTAAGACCCTCGCCGAGATCCACATGGGCCGCGCCGCGAAGCTCGCCCACAACGCGACGATCCCGGATCGCGACCTCGCGGTGTTCCTCGCCGGCACGAAGGAGATGGACGACTACCGTCGCGATCTCTATTGGGCGCAGAGCTACGCGCGCACGAACCGTGAGGTCATGCTCGAGCTCTACAAAGAGGTGGTGAAGAAGCTCTTTCCGCAGGCGAAGTTCGACGAGCCGATCACCTGCCACCACAACTACGTCGCCGAGGAGGTGCACTTCGGCGAAGAGGTGTTGGTCACGCGCAAGGGCGCGATCAGCGCGCGCGAGGGTGAGCTCGGGATCATCCCCGGCTCGATGGGCACGCGCAGCTACATCGTGCGCGGCCTCGGCAACCCGGACGCGTTCCACTCCGCCTCGCACGGCGCGGGCCGCCGGATGAGCCGCGGCGCCGCGAAGCGGAAGTTCAGCGTCGCCGATCTCGAGCGGCAGACCGAGGGCGTGGAGTGCCGCAAGGACCACGCGGTCCTCGACGAGATCCCGGGCGCCTACAAGGACATCGATCGGGTGATGGAGAACCAGCGCGACCTCGTCGAGGTCGTCGCGCAGCTCAAGCAGCTCATGTGCGTGAAGGGCTGAGCGCCCGGCCGCGAGCTCAGCGCATCCAGCCTTCGATGCGGAACGTGTCCTCGACGAGCTTTCGCGCGTCGCCGCCGTCGCTCGGCTCGAACCACACCTCGAAGCGCGCGGGGTAGTGATCGCCCCAGTCGCCCTCGTAGATCATGACCTCGGTCGAGTACGTGTAGAGCGAGTCGAGATCGTCGGTGCCGTCGAACGCTTGGGTCGTCCGATCGCGGAGGGTGTCGGCGGAGAGCTCGCGCTCGCGCACCGCCTCGTACGCGCGCAGGTTGACGCGGCCGCGGAGCGGGCCTGGGTTGATCCGAGCGCGGAGGAAGTAGATGCCGCCTTGCATCCCGCGCGCGAGCTCGAGGGTCGGCGCGCCGTGGCCGTACGGCGGGATCGCGCTCACGTCGTCGAGGGTACGCCGCACGAGCTCGATCGCGGCGCGCGTGAGCGGGCGATCCTCGGTCGGACCTTCCTCGAAGACCTCGAGCGTGACGTGCGGTCCGCGCGCGACGAGGTACGAGACGAGCTGTCCGTCGTTGTCGCTCGGGGTGAGCTCGAGCGGGATCGTTCCCGCGACGGGGGTGGACTCGGTCGGGACGAAGACATCGGCGTACACGGGACCGCCGAGACCGAGGACGATCCGCACCGAGCACCATGGGTCGGTGCGACCGTAGAAGCCATTCAAGCTGTCGACGAGGGCGCCGCCCGGCTCCTCTCGGAGGCGGCGGTACGCGAACGTGCGCCCGTCCTCCACGCCGACCCTCCAGCGCGGATCCATCGCGAGCCGGTCGAACGTGCGCTCGGCGGCCGGTCGATCGAGCGCGGAGAGCTGGGCGAGCGCGACCTCGACCGTGCGCGTGGGCGCGCCGTCGTCGGCGCTCACGGTGAGCAGCGAATCGCCGATCGGATCGGCGATCTCGGGCTCCCGCGAGAGCACTTCGAGCGGCTCGCGCATGTCGAAGTCGTCCGGGACGACGAGGCCGTCCGTAAATGAGTCGTGCGGATCGAAGAGATCGTCGACCGCTCTCCCGACCGCGAAGTAGAGACCGCCGAGGCACGCCGCGCTGAGCACGGCCACGACGCCGACGATGACGAGCAGCAGCGTCCAGCGGATCGGGCGGGGGCGATCGTCGGGCACGCTCCGGACATAAGCCGGGCGACCGTCGAGCGCCACGAACCGGGCCGAACGGGTCGATCGTGGCATGCTGCCTGCCGTGGGCAGCAGTACGCCGCACGCGCCGGAGTGGGACGCCGAGATCGACATCGCCGAGCGGCTCGCGATCATCCCGCCGCACGTGACGACGAAGGGGCTGTTCTTCAGCGCGCTCGCCGATCAGATCGAAGCGGCGGGTCGACCGCGGCCTCCCGGACGCTGGGTCGCGTTCAGCAACTATCCGGTCACCCCCTACGTCGAGCTCCTCGTGGACTGCGCGCGCGCGCGCTTCCCCGATCTGCCGCTCGGCCGCGCGCTCCGCGCGGTCGGACACACCGCGTATCCGACGTTCGTGAAGACCACGGTGGGCAAGGTGATCTTCGCGTTCGCGGGCAAGGACCCGAAGGCGGCGCTCCGCCTCGCGCCGCGCGCCTACGCGACGGTGGGTGCGGGGACGTCGCGCGTCACGCTCGAGGAGGGCGAGGGCGTCGACGTCCTCCACATGCACGACGTCTATTCGTTCGCCGAGTACCACGAGGTCGGCGTGATCGAGGGAGGCATCCGCGAGTTCGGCGGCGAGGTCGACGTGAAGGTGCTGCGCGTCGCCGACGACTACGTGCAGCTCCACGTCATCTGGCGCTGACGCGGCGCGCGCCCTTGCGTCGCGCGACGGTTCGGTGCGGAGGAGCGACCCTTCGCGCCGACCACGTCGCGCCTCAACGCGTCTTGCTGGAGACGGCTCAGCCGCGTCATCGACGCGAGGAAGCCGTGGCAGCGCCGCGACGCCGTGCACCACCCGGCGCGATCGAGCCCTCTCGAATCGAGGACGGCGCCTGCGGTACCCTGAGCCATGCACGGACGACGGAGGGCTTCCCATCGCGCGCTCGGATCGCTCGCGCTCGTGACCGTCCTCGCCGCCTCGGCGCCCGCGTCGGCGCAGCAGGTCGTCATCTTCGACGAGACGTGGACGCACACCGCGGATATCCCGGACTCGCACTACACGGTGAGCTCGCTGCCCGCGCAGCCGGCCGACTTCACGAGCCCCGTCGACTACGCGAATGGCTCTCTCCACTTCCGGCTCGACGTGTTCACGAAGCCCACCGCGGAGCGGACCCAGATGGTCTTTTGCTGGGCGTCGCGCCCCGTCTACTCGTGTAGCGGCGGACCGCTCTACACCGAGACGGGCCGCGTCGAGTGGGACATCCCGCTGAACTCGCTGTGGCATCCGCCGGAGGGGACGCCCGACTGGTCGATGGGCGCGGCCGGATCCATGTCGGGGATCCTGAAGGACGACATGAACGTGAAGATCTCGGCGGACAACGTCGGCGCCGCGCGCTCCGCGATGTTCACGCCGACCGACCTTCGCCTCGTCGTGACGATGGTGCCGGCCGGCGCGACCTACGTGCCGCCGGCGGAGGTCGACGCGGGCATGGAGGCGAGCGACGCCGGCGCGGCCGACGTCGACGCGGGGAGCGGCGCGGCGGACGCCGGACGCATGGACGCGGGTCGCCGCGACGCGGGCGGCGCGAGCAACCCGAGCGACGCGGGCGGCGACGATCCGGGCGAGACGGGCGGATGCTCTCTCTCTCCGCGCGGGCGTCGTTCCCCGCTCTACGTCGGGAGCATGATCATCGCGTTGACGCTCCTCCGCCGCGCTCGGCGGTCCCGAACGCGACGCTCTTAGCGCTATGCTCGGCCGCCTTGGCCGACGAGCTCCCGCCGATCGCGATCCACACCGCCGTGCACGTGCGCGAGCACGCGAGCGGTCGGATCTCGCTCGTCCCCGTGTTCGAGCCGACCTCCGTCGCCTACGGGACCGAGCCCGAGGCGCACACGCAGCTCTCGCTCTACCTCACCGAGCGCCTGAAGATCGACGGCGCGATCGCGCAGGCCGAGGCGTCGATCCCCGCGCTGCCCGAGCTCGTCCACGTCTCGGTCGAGCTCCCGCGGGTGAACCTCGATCGCCAGCGCGTGCGCATCCGGATGCCCTGCGCGGTGCTCCCCCATCGACGCGCGCGCTGGGTGATCGTCCTTCCGATCGCGCACACCGTGTACGTGAGCGAGGGCGAGGACCTCGAAGAGGTCGTCGCGCGCGAGGCGACGCGGATCGCGCGGGTGCTCGGGCTCGACGATCACGGGATGCTCCAGCTCTTCGGCGCCGAGGCGGAGCGCATCGAAGCGCTGCGCATCGAGGTCGATCGCAACGCCGACGCGGCCGAGCGCGGGGTGCGGCTCAAGAAGGACCTCGACCGGCTGGTCGAGCGTCGACAATCGCACGAGGTCTTGCGGCAGGTCGCGCGGCGGATGACGAGCGTGCGCGGCCCGGACCCCGTCGGGATCGACGCGGTGACGGCGCAGCTCGGCGCGCTCCTCTCCGGCCCGGAGCGACGCGGGATCGCGCTGATCGGCGACGAGGGCGTCGGCAAGACGACCGTGCTGCGCGCCTGGATCGACCAGACGCCCGGCGCGCTGGTCTACGCGACGAGCGGCGCGCAGCTCATCGCGGGGATGAGCGGGCTCGGGCAATGGCAGGAGCGCGTGCGCCGGGTGATGCGCGCGGCGGAGACGCTCGACGCGGTGCTGTGGTTCGACGACCTGCGCGATCTCTTGGGCCAGCGCGGCTCCGAGCTCGACCTCGCGGGGGCGCTCAAGCCGTGGCTCGAGGAGCGCCGCGTGCGCCTCGTCGGCGAGCTCACCGTGGAGGCCGCCGACCGCTTCGCGACGCGCCACGCCGGACTGTTCGCGACGATGCACGCGGTGCGCGTGCCGGCGCAGGACATGAAGGCCGCGCTCGCCGCGCTCACCTCCGCCACGTGGTTTGCGGCGTCCGACGTCGAAGGCAAGCCGACGCTCGGACCTCTGGCGGCGGAGGCGATCGTCGAGCTGACCGATCGCTACCTCGTCTATCGCCCGTTCGTCGGCAAGGCGGTGCGCTTCTTCGAGGAGCTCCAGACGTTCGCGATGCGCGCGCCGGAGCGCAAGTCGGTGCTCGAGCGTGAGGACGTCTACGAGCTGTTCTCGGTTCAGTCCGGCATCCCGCGCTTCCTCTTGCACGACGAGGTGGCGTGGCGCGAGAGCGCGGCCCGGGCGCACTTCCGCTCGCGCGTGATCGGTCAGAGCGCGGCGATCGACCGGCTCGTCGAGACGCTCGCGGTGGTGAAGGCCGGCCTCGCGCCGCGCGACAAGCCGCTCGCGAGCCTGCTGTTCGTCGGACCCACCGGCGTGGGGAAGACAGAGCTGAGCAAGGCGCTCGCCGAGCTCCTGTTCGGCTCGGAGGCGCGCCTCGTGCGCTTCGACATGAGCGAGCTCACCGATCCCTATGCCGTCGATCGGCTGGTGAGCGGCGATCGCAACGGTGAAGGCCGGCTCACCAGCGCGGTGCGCCAGCAACCGTTCTCCGTGATCCTGTTCGACGAGATCGAGAAGGCGCACCCGAGCGCGTTCGATCTCTTGCTCTCGGTGCTCGGCGAGGCGCGGCTCAGCGACGACAAGGGCCGCACCGCGTTCTTCCACAACGCGATCCTCGTGATGACGAGCAACGTCGGCGCGCTCCACCGAGCGCGGAGCGTGGGGATCGATCCTTCGCCGACCGATCCCGACGAGCGCTACCTCCGCGCGGCGCGCGAGCGCTTCCGCCCCGAGCTGCTCGGTCGCCTCGACGCGATCGTGCCGTTCGCGTCGCTGAGCCGAGACGAGATGCGCGACGTCGCGCGCACGCTGATCGACGCGATCCGCCGCCGACGCGGACTCGCCGAGCTCGGCGTCGAGCTCGAGGTGAGCGAGCGCGCGCTCGAGGTGCTCGTCGATCGCGGCTACGACGTGGCGTACGGTGCGCGGGCGCTGCGGCGCCACCTCGAGGACGAGGTCGCCGCGCCGATCGCGCGCCGGCTCGCCGAGCTCGGCTCGCGCGCCGAGGGATCGCGCGCGCTCGTGCGCCACGAGTCGGACCCCGCGCCGAGCGGCCCGGTGCTCGCGCGCGTCGCGGTCGAGGGCGGGCTCCTGGTCGAGGTGGTCGCCGCGAGCAAGGCGCGTCGCGCATCCGGGGACGCGGGCTCGGCGCTCGCGGCGGGCCTCGCGCGGCGTTGGGCACGCGCGCAGCTCGAGCTGCCTTCGGTGGCGGAGATGCAGTCCCGCCGCGACTATCTCCTCGCCGAGGTGAGCCACGGTCAGTCGAAGAAGGCCGGCCCGCCCGCGGAGGCGCTCGCGGAGCTGGCTCGGCTCGAGCCGCGGCTCACCTCGATCCACGGCGCGCTCGACGAGATCGACACGATCGAAGAGCTCGTGCTCAGCGCGTATCTCGCCGGCGAGTCGACCGGCGAGCTCGACCACGACCTCCGGAGCGCGCAACGATCGTTTCGCACCGCGCTCCTCGACGTGTTGCTCGGAGCGAAGCGCCGTCACGAGATCGCGTTGCTCGTCCAGGAGTGGGACGAGGACGGCGCGCTCGATCATTGGCTCGGTGGCCTCCTCGGCGCGCGGCACGCGCGCGAGTGGGAGATCGGCGCGCACGTCCGGCGGAGCGAGGCGCCGATGCCGAGCGGCTGGCCCCCCTCACGGGTCTGGGGGCCCGCGCTCGACGTTCGCGATCTCGACGCGTGGCGGGGGCGGCGCAAGTCGCCGACCGCGCTGATCGTCACGGTGCGCGGCAAGGAAGCGGGATCGCTGGTCGGGCTCGAGGCGGGGCTCCTCCGCTACCTCGAGCCGAAGGCGGGCGCCAAGCAGTCGTGTCTCCTCATCAAGATCCTCGCCACCCGCGCGCTGGTCGAAGCGGACCTCGATCATCGGCGCGCGGTAGAGAGCCCGCTCCCGTTCCCCGGCGAGCGACGCCTCATCCCCGCCCACCGGACGGTGAGCGCGGACGAGGTGATCACGCAGAACGGCGCGACGCTGCCGTTCGGCTGGGACGAGTACTGGGAGGGCTTCTCCGAGATCGCCCTCGAGCAGCTCCGCGCGCTCGATCTGCGCCACGGCGACCGCGAGACGCTCTATGCCGGCGCACTGGATATCGCAACGGAAGATGACGCGAGCGAGGCGGCGACATGACCGCGTTCACCATCTCCGTCTATCAGAAGAAGCGCGATCGCAACCTCGAGTGGACGACGCTCGGTCTCGGTCCGCTCACCCGCTTCAGCGTCGGCAACAACCCGACTCGGATCTCGCGCACCCTGGCCGACGAGCTGCGCGGGGCGATCAAGGAGCTGCGCCCGACCGACGTCCCCGCGCTCGAGCTGGTGCCGGGTCGCCGCCTCGTGCGGGTGCACCTCGAGCTGACGTTCAAGGCGAGCAGCGGTCCCGCTCGGGTGAGCGGGCTCTACCCATTCATCACCGAGCCGCGCTGGATCGGCCCGGGCGAGCGCGCGCTCGTCGTCTATCACCCCAAGCGTCAGGAGGACTGGTTCGTCCTGCGGGAGGACCTCACGATCGCGGATCACGCGCGTCGATTCCTGCGCAAGCGATGGGAGCGCATCGACGCGGAGCTCGCCCGCGAGACGCTGCTCACCGACGGCCGCGACGTGCTCCGCGCGTTCTCGTTCTCCGAGCGCGCCCCGCAGCTCATCGATCGCCTTCCTTCCGAAGAGGACGTGTTCGCGGATCTCATCGCGGAGGAGCGACGCCGCGAGCGCGCCGACGTCAAGAAGACGCGAGCCCGAAAGCCGCGCTACGGGCGCGCCGAGCTGCGCAAGGTGGGCGTCAACGTTACGTTCCGTGTCGCCGACGGGCTCGAGCCGCTCGGTCGGCCGCGCTCGCCGTGGCGCGAGCAGCTCGCCCGGCTGGCGACCGGTCCGCGCAAGAGCTCCGTGGTGCTGGTAGGGCCCGAGGGCGTCGGCAAGACGACGCTCTTGCTCCAACTCGTCCGCGATCTGCTCGAGAGCGACGACTACCTCAGCCATCGCAACCTCGATCGCGTGCATGAGGTGTGGCGCACGAGCGCGCGACGGATCCTCGCGGGGATGAGCTACGTCGGCGACTGGGAGAAGCGGTGCGTCCAGCTCGTCAGCGAGGCGACGGACCCTCGGGTGGTGCTCCTCGTCGAGGACCTCCACTCGTTCGCGCGGGCCGGCCGTACGCGCGACAGCGATCGCTGCCTCGCCGACGTGTTCCGCGGCCCCGTCGCGCGCGGCGACGTCACGATCCTCGCCGAGGCGACGCCGAGCGAGTGGCAGCGCCTCGAGGAGCAGGCGCCCGCGTTCGCGGATCGCTTCGCCACCATCCGCGTGGCGCCCACGAGCCCGCGCGAGACGATCGCGCTCATGCTCCACGCCGCGCGCGAGCTCGAGCCGGTGCTCAAGGTGCGCTTCGACCCCGACGCGTACCGCGTGCTCCATCAGCTCGCGCCGGTGCTCAACCCGAGCGCCGCCGCACCGGGCGTCGCGGTGGACATGCTTCGCGCGCTCGCCGCCGACCACGCGGCGCGTCTTCCGACGAGCGCAGAGGCGACCGACGACGAATCGGACGTCGCCGAGATCGGGATCGACGAGACCTACGAGCTGCTCTCGCGCCGGAGCGGTCTCCCGACCGCGCTCCTCCGCCTCGACGCGGAGCTCGATCCGGAGGACCTCGAGCGTCGCTTCGCGCAGCACGTGATGGGTCAGCCGGACGCGGTGCGCGCCGCGGTGGATCTCGTCGCGCGGATCCGCGCCGGTCTCACCGCGCCGGGTCGACCGTTCGCGAGCTACCTCTTCACCGGGCCGACGGGGACCGGCAAGACGCAGATGGCGAAGGCGATCGCGGGGTTCCTCTACGGCGACGAGTCGCGGCTCGTGCGCATCGACATGGGCGAGATGAGCGGGCCCGACGCGGTGGGTCGGCTGATCGGCGACGCGTGGGATCCGCGAGGTTCGTTGACGGACCCGATCCGGCACCAGCCGTTCTCGGTGGTCCTCCTCGACGAGATCGAGAAGGCGCACCCGAGCGTGCTGTACCTCTTGCTGCAGCTGCTCGAGGACGCGCGGCTCACCGGCGCGAGCGGCGAGCTCGCGGACTTCCAGGAGAGCGTGATCGTGATGACGAGCAACCTCGGCGCGAGGTCGCGCGCTGCGGTGGGGTTCGGTGAGCGCGCCGACGCGATCCTGAGCGACGTCGATCGCGCGGTGCGCGAGTTCTTCCCGCCGGAGCTGTTCAACCGGATCGATCGCGTGGTGCGCTTCCGGCCGCTGACGCCCGAGATCGCGGAGCGCGTGACGGAGAAGGAGCTCGCGCAGCTCCTCGCGCGGCGCGGGCTGTCGGACCGGCGCGTGTTCGTGTTCGCGCACCCCGACGCGGTGAAGCGGATGAGCGAGGACGCGTTCGACGCCGCGTACGGCGCGCGCTCGGTGAAGCGGTTCCTCGATCAGCGGATCGGCGGGATGCTCGTCGATCTGCTCGCGGGTCCGAACCGTGGCCTGTTGCGCATCGCGCGGATCTACGGAGGAGGAAGCGCGGGCTACCGCCATGAGGTGCAGGACCTCGCCGAGGCCGCGCCCACCGGCGCGCGCTACGCGCTCGAGTCGCTCCTCGACGCGCCGATGAGCGCGCTCCGCACCGAGCTGCCCGCGCTCCGCGCGTACGTCGATGCCCTTCGCGCGGACTATGCGTCGCTCGCGAGCGCGCGAGGAGCGTGGGACGCCGCTCGCTATCACATCGACGCGCTCGGGGTACGCCTCGACGAGCTGGCGGACACGCTGGAGACGCTCACTCGGACCGCCCGAGCGTCCGATCACGAGCTGCGGGTGGATGCGAAGCGGCCGCACGTGATGCCAGGCATGTACGGCCGCTCGACGCCGACGGTGCGCGTCCTCGACCGGCGCGCCTACGACGGCGGTACGAGCGGAACGCTCCCTCGGCACGATGTCTTGTCCTGGATCGCCGAGGCCCGCACGCTCCGCCGCGCGCTCGCGCGGATGAGCGATCCGCACGAGCACCGCGTGATCGTGGAGCTCACCCGCGTGGGCCAGGGCCGCCACGCCCCCGCGTACGAGCGGCCCCCCGAGGGCCTGTTCGAGTGGCTGACGCGGCTCTATGCGAGCGCGCGCGGCGAGGTGCTGAGCGCGGCGAGCCGGAGCGAGTCCGGCGCGATCGTCGCGCACGCGGGACGGTTCGACGCGTCGACGGTGTTGCGCGATCGGCCGGCCGCCCTCGCGCTCGAGGTCGAGGGCCTCGCGGCGCGCTCGTTCCTCGCCGCGGAGGACGGCTGCCACGTGTGGAGCTCCGCGTTGAGCGGCTCCGAGATCGTGCGCGTACGGATCGCCGCCGCGCCGGAGGACGCGGGCGACGACACGGCCGCGACCCATCTGCGCGCGGTGGAGGAGGCGTCGGCTCGCTTCGAGCGCGCCCTCGATCGCGGCGAGCACCCGCTCCCCGAGAACCCCGCCGCCCTCCGCCCGGTGGTCCGCAAGCTCACGTTCGATCCTCCGGTCCGCGCGCGCGAGGCGGTGCCGATCGAAGTGGAGGACTACGCGACCGCGTTCGTGATGGCGACCCAGACCTACGACGCGGACGGCGTGCTGGCGCAGCTGCTCTGGCTCGGCGCGAGCCGCGAGGAGCCGGCGTGAGCGATCGCCTCACCCTCCGCGCCCATGTCGTCGAGCTCGACGACGGGAGACGCCTCGCGACGCTGCTGCGGAGCGGAGAGCGTTTCTTCGACGGGCCGCCTCCGTCCGCGTACGGATCGACCGACGAGGAGCTGGGCACGATCCTCGCCGACGCGCTCAGCCGATCGCTCACCCGCCGCGAGGACTCCCTCTCGCGCTACCTCTGGAAAGTGGAGCTCCACGTGCGCCGCGTGGGGCTCGAGGTGCACACCGCGACCGCGATCGAGAAGGAGCACGTGATCGGCAAGCGCACGATCCCGCTCCGCCTCGGGTTCGTGTGGTCCGAGGTGGAGGGCGGCGGCTATCGGATCATGCTCCCGCGCTTCCGCTGGTCGCTCCTCCTCGAGGATCTCGAGTCGGCGAAGACGGTCCTCGAGCACGCGGTGTCGACCGCGCTGCTCGGCGAGGACGCGCGGTGGATCTACGCGTTCCGTCAGCAGGGCGAGGAGCGGATCATCGAGCTCGAGCCGTCCTGGCTCGACGCGGCCAAGCGCGACGCGGAGCGCGAGGAGAGCGCGTGGCTCGGCACCGAGCGGAGGCCGACGCTCGACGACGTGGCGGACGAGTGGGTGGAGCGCGCGGAGAAGAAGCGCGCGCCTCGATTGCTCGGCGACGATCCGGCGTTCCTCGCCGAGACGCCGCGCCTCGCGCGGCTCCCCGCGCAGAGCCTCCTCCTCGTGGGCCCGCCCGGCGTCGGCAAGACGACGTTCGTAGGGCGGCTCGCGAAGCAGCTCCTCCGGTGGCGCCGCGATCGCACGCCGGCTCCCACGCGGCTGTGGGCGACGAGCGCGGATCGGATCCTCGCCGGGATGATCTACCTCGGCATGTGGCAGGAACGTTGTCAGAGGATCGTGGACGAGCTCGACGAACGAGACGAGCTCCTCTACGTGGGAAACCTCGTCCCGTTCGTCACGCCGCAGTCGGACGGGAGCTCGATCGCGGATCTGTTCGCCCCCTCGGTGCTCGCGGGGACGATCCCGCTCGTCGCGGAGTGCACCGAGCCCGAGCTCGCGCGCGCGCGCGCCCTCGCGCCGCGCCTCGTCGATCGGTTCCGCATCGTGCGGCTCCAGCCTCCGAAGCAGAAGGAGCTCCAGCCGCTCTTCACCACCGCGTCGGAGCGGCTCGGGCTCGATCTCCACCCGGCCGCGCTCGAGCGGATGATGGTCCACCTGGAGCGCTTCTCGCGGCACGCCCAGTTCCCCGGCAAGGGGTTCGCGTTCCTCGATTGGCTCGCGCAGAACCGCGGCGGAGCGGGGCGCATCGACCCGGCCGAGCTGTCCAAACGCTTTGCGATCTACTCCGGGCTGCCCATCGAGCTGATCGCCGACGAGCGCTCGGCGACCATCGACGAGGTCGCGGCCCAGCTCCGGCGCGGCGTCGTCGGGCAAGAGGACGCGTGCCGGCGCACCGCCGAGGTGATCGCGCGGCTGCGCGCGGGCCTCAGCGACCCGGAGCGTCCGATCGGGACGCTGTTGTTCGTCGGGCCGACCGGCGTGGGCAAGACCGAGCTCGCGAAGCAGCTCGCGCGCTACCTGTTCGGCGACGCCGAGCGCCTCGTCCGCGTCGACTGCGCCGAGCACATGCTCGCGGGATCCGCGCAACGCCTGCTCGCGGTCGGCCGCGGCGTGTCGAGCCTCGCGATGGCGGTGCAGCGACAGCCGCTCAGCGTGGTCTTGCTCGACGAGATCGAGAAGGCGCACCCCGAGGTGCTCGATCTCTTGCTCGGTGTGCTGGGCGAGGGCCGGCTGACCGACGCGTCGGGCCGCGGGGTCGACTTCCGGATGACGATCGTGGTGATGACGAGCAACCTCGGCGTGGAGTCGGGCGGCGCGCTCGGTTTCGGCGCCACGGCGCACGACGACTACCGGGCCGCGGTGCTCCGCGAGCTCCGCCCCGAGCTCGTCAACCGGCTCGACCACATCGTGAGCTTCCGCGCGCTGCGCCCGGCGGACGTGCAGGAGATCGTCGATCTCCTATTGCAATCGAGCTTGCGGAGAGCGGGCCTCCTTCGGCGCAACCTGCAGCTCCTCGTAGACCGCGGCGCGCGCGAGCGGCTCGCCGAGCTCGGCTTTCACCCGGTGTACGGCGCGCGTCCGGCCCGACGCGTGATCGAGGAGCGGGTGTTCACCCCGCTCGCGGCGAAGCTCGCGGCGGACCCGGAGCTCCGCGATCGGCGCGTCGCCGTCGTCCGAGAAGGCTCGCCGGCCGAGCGTGCGCTGTCGGCCGCCGAGCGCCGCGACGCGATCGTGATCGAGTGAGCCCCACCGATCAGGAGGAGCGCGGATGGGGGGCGGGGCTCTGGTTCGACGGCTCCGCGACCGCGGGGGCGAGCGGCGGCTCGGCGCAGTCGCACGCCGCCGACTCGCCGAGCTTCACGACGCACGCCGTGCGCGCCCACACGCGGCTCGGGGCGTCGACGATCGCGGTCGGCTCTCCGTCGGTCGCGCGACAGACGAACGCGAGGCGCGGCGCACGGCGCAGCGCGAACGGGACGACGGCGCTGAAGCGTTCGACCACCGGAGGGGGCGTCGTGAGGCGTGGGTTCCCCAAGCGAACGCTCACCGGGTCGCCACTCGGATCGGGAGCCGGGATCGTCGGCATCGGCTCGAGCGGCGCGCGGCGCATCTGCTCGGCGCGGACCAGCGTCGGCGCGGGGGCTTCGGGCTCGGGGGCTCCGGTCCATCGACACCAGCAGCCGCGGTCTCGCCCGCGACCCTCCAGCGTGTCGCCGCAGACCGAGACGGCGTCCGCTTCGCTGTCCGCGTACGCGCGGAGCACCGACGCGCCTGCGCCATCCCGACACGCGTAGCTTCCCGGCCCGTGGCTCGGCTCGACGCTCGCGCGCGCGCCGCCGCTCGACTCGACCATCCCCTCGATCATCTGGGCGTCGACCGCCGCACCCGCCGCGATCCCGCCTCCCGGGTCTCCCGTCAGCGCGCCGATCGCCCCGAGCGCGAGCGTGCACCCGCTCGTCGAGAGCGCGAGCACGAGGGATCCGAACAGACCGGCCGACCGCATCGCGCGGACCGTAGGCGATTCGCATGCCAGCCGCCAGCAACCGTCGAGACCCACGGTTCGACGGTGTTTCGTGAAGCCGGGTTTACGCCCCCTCGCGCCGTGATGTCAGAGGAAGCGCAACCTTCGATGACAATCCGTCGAGCCGGCCGACGCCGGAATACCGGCTCGCCCCGTGATCGTCACCACAGGGCCGTACACGCGGTGGTTGACATCCGCCCCGTTACGTTCGCTACTCTACCCGCGCGCGGGACGATCCCGCCCGACGACACGAGGGATACAAATGGGACTTGTCGGTGGACTCTGGTTGGCAGTGCTCGGTGTGCTCGGCGCGTCGAGCATCATCATTGCGAAGCGGCCCGACGCCAAGGAGATGATCGGCAAGCTCGCTCCTTATCAGGGGTGGATCGGTGCCGTGTCGGCTCTCTGGGGCGTGTGGACCATTATCTCGAGCGTTCTCAACCTCGGGTGGTTGACGCTCTATCCGATCTACTGGGCGACCTACCTCGCGGACGGCGTCCTGCAGACGTGCCTCGGCCTCCTCTTGGGCGTCGGCGTCCTGAAGCAGTTCATCAAGGATCCGACCGCGAACGAGAAGATGGACCAGACGATCGCGAAGCTCGCGCCGTATCAGGGCACCCTGGGCCTCATCGCCATCGGCGTCGGGATCTGGATGGTCGTGGCTGGCTTCATCTTCCTCTGAGCTCGCTGACTCTTCCGAGGGGCCCGCAGCTTCTTCCGAAGAGCCCGTGATCGTTACCGAGGGTGGTCCGCACACGCGGGCCGCCCTCGTTTCGTTTGGGGTGTCTGGCCTCGAGTCAGCGCGCGAGGATCGAGCGGACCGCGGCGTAGTGCTCTTCGCTCACCCCGCCCGCTCGCGCACAACGCACATGGCCGTCGGCGCCGGTCAGCACGTGCAGGGGCAACGGCGCACCCTCGTCGAGGCCGACCCCCGGGAGCCACCCGCCGAGCTCCGAGGGATCGGTCACGCGGAGCGTCGAGGTGACCTCGGGGTGCGAGGCGAGGAACGCGTCGATCGTCTCGCGATCGCGATCTGCAGAGAGGAAGACGACCTGCGCGTCGACCCCGTCCTCACGCAGGCGATCGCGCCATGCGGCTAGCCGCGGGAGCTCCTCGACGCACGGCGCGCACCACGTGGCCCACACGTTCAGCCACGTCCGGGTGGTGAGCGACGGCGCGCTCGACGCCTCGTCGAGCGGGGGAAGCGCGAGCGCGGGGTGCGCCTCGGGCTGGACGTCGCAGAAGCCGTCCGCGGGATCCGCGACGGGGTCGGCGGTGACCGCGACGACGCGACCGGGGTCTGGCGCGGTGGTGGCGGGGCCGTCGTCGCACGCGGTCAGGGTCAGCGCGAGGACGCAAAGGAGGTTGCGCATGGAGCGACCCGCTGGCGGGGGTAGGGGCACGGGCAGGGGCACGGGCAGGGGGGCTCTGGCCTCGCGCCTTGGGCGCTCGGTCAGAGCCGACAATCGATCCACGCGACGAACGCGCTCCGGTTCAGCTCGTCCGCGCTGCACGCTTCGGCAGCCCCGCTCCGCGTCCAGTCGCAGAAGCTCGGGTCGAGCTGGGCGTACTCCTCGCCCAACCACAAGAGGCCCACCTCGCGCTCGAGCTCGGGATCGTGGAACCGCCGCTGAAGGTGGCCCATCACGGCTTCGGCGCGCTGCTGGCTGAGCTCGCGGTTGCGCTCCGTCGCGCCCTCGGGGGATGCGCGCGAGACCACGAAGAAATAGCTCGCGCCGCCGCGGTCCGCGTAGACGCGATCGATCATCGCCTGCGCCGACGGGTCGAGCTCCGCCGAGCCCTGCTCGAACTGCACGATCGCGCCGCGCTCGCGCATCGGGACGAACAGCGCGTTGAAGTCCGCGTCGTCCATCGTCGCGACGTTGCGCGCCTCGACCGGCTGACAGCCGCGACCGCCGCCCGCCCCGATGAGGCCGCAGCTCGTCAATACACGCCGCAAGATCTGTTGCAGAGCCGGCGTGCAGTACGCCTCGTTCGCGTTCGCGGCCACCGCGACCTGAGGCTGATCGCTGGTGATCGTCGACGACTCCATCGTCTCGAGCCGGTCTTCGGCCGAGCCGACCCACCCGATCACGAGGAAGACGGGCACCAACGCGAGCACCGACGCGCCGAGGAGCACCCCGATCAGACGGTTCATGGGAGCTCCTCCTCGTCCTCGGGTTGTGACGGAAGCGGGGTCGGGCTCGCCGGCCGCGGCGGCCCCAGCGCCGGCGGCGGAGGATCGGCGCCGGGAGTCGGCGGCGCCTCGCTCGGCGGGGTCGGGGTGGTCGTCGGCGCCACGGTCGGCTCCGGCTCGTCCTCCACCGGCTCGGTCGGATCGGTCTCCTCTTCGCCGGGCTCGCCCTCTTCGGGCGGAACCTCGATGTGGTCGATCGGCGGCGCGGGCGGCGCGACCCGCTCGGAGTCGGGGGTGAGGACGATCGCGGGGCGCCCTCCGCTGCCCGTCGGACGGGGTGTCGGCGGGCCGTCATCGTCGGGCTCGCTCGCCACGGGCGGGGGATCGGGGTTCGCGCGCTGCCGCTCGACGAGCCGGCTGAGCGCGTAGTCCATCCCGAGATCGGTGTCCGCGTCGCACAGGCGCGTCGCGCCCACGTAGACCTGAGGCGTCAGCACGGGCAGCTGGTTCTTCACCGCCCAGCGCAGCGATTGGTTGAGCCGCGCCTGCACCGTCGGGCTCCCGATGCACTCGGCGAGGGCGGGGAACCGCTCGCGGGCCATCCGCGCGGCCGCGCCCGGATCGCTGCGCGCCGCGAGCACGATCGCCTCTTGGTTCTGGAAGGCCCAGTCGATCACCGCCTCCGCCTCGTCACCCGCGCAGAGCACCGCCTCGCTGACCGCGCACGCGCCCGGGTGGATCGCGCTGCTCAGCATCCAGTTGCACGTGTCGTCGAGCGGGAAGAGGAGCACCCGGCGGCTCGCCTGCGCGGGCACGCTCGACGCCTCGAAACGCTGCTCGAACGCGCGGCACGAGGGACAGAGCGGGTCGAACACCTCGATCACCGGCACCGGGTTCAGCTGGGTGCCGATCGGGATGAGGATCTCGTGCGGATCGCTGCGATCGGGGAGCTGCCCGCAGGTGCCGGCGTAGCGCGAGAAGTCGGGCGCGATGCCCGCGTAGACGATCGCGGGCATCAGCGTCGCGCCGAGCCCGGCCGCGAACGCGAGCCCGAGCGTCCGCCAGTCGGACTCCGGTCCCGGCTCTCCCTGGCGGGCCATCACCAGCGCGCCGATCGCGCAGACGAAGCCCACCCCGCTCGAGACATAGATGCCGATACAGAGCTTGCATGCCGCGTGGAGCGACGTGGCCGCGATGTAGCCCATCACCGCCGAGGCCACGGCGGGGAGCGCCCACGCCGCGACCCCGTATGCGGCGAGCCGCCGATCCCGCTGCCGCTCGAGGAAGAGGACCACGATGGCGAACGCGGCGAGGTACGCGAAGACGGCCATCGCGGGCAGCGAGATCGGGATCCCTCCCCACACCGACTCGCGGAGCACCGACGAGTACGGCGACATCATCGTCGTCTTGCAGCCGGTGGCTCCCGTCTCGGGCTCGGCCAATCCGGGGATGAACGAACAGTTCAGCCCGTGGACCTCGCGATCGAGGTGCTGCACGAAGTCGTGCGTCGAGGTCGCGGCGAACGCGAACCCGGCCAACGCGGCGAGCGCCGCGACGATGTGGGGGACCCTCGCGCTCACGGACGCCGAGGATAGCAGGTCGTCGATCCCCGCGCGTCGGGCAGACCCCGTCTGCGTTCCCTCAATGGGGACCGGTGGTCGCGAGCGACCGCGGGCCCGATACGATCCCTCATGCACCGATCGGACCGCGACGTCGGAGTCATGCCTGCCGTAGTCTTGTGCGCTGCGATCGCCTTTGATACGGTGCGAGACCCGTCTTTGCAGAGGTGGGACTCCGCCATGTCGTCGTCGCGTACGTGCCGTTCGCGAACGTGTCTACCGCGCCGGGATCGGCAGCGGTCGCGGGTGTCCTCGGCTCGGGACGCTCTGCGGACTACGGAGACTCTGCTGACTCGGGGGACTCTGCCCCGACTCGTGATCGGGCCGAGAGGGGGTCGCGTCTAGCCGCCATGCTCCCTCGCCTCGCGGACATCGTCGACAAGGTCAAGAGCTATCACCCGACGGCCGACGTCGATCTGATCCATCGCGCGTACGTGTACTCCGCAAAGATGCACGACGGGCAGCTCCGCAAGTCCGGCGACCCGTACTTCGTCCACCCCGTCTCGGTCGCGCACATCATCGCGGACATGCGGCTCGACCCCGCGAGCGTCTGCGCGGCGCTGCTCCACGACGTGGTCGAGGACACCGGCACGAGCACGGCCGAGCTCACCAAGGAGTTCGGTGAGGAAGTCTCGTTCCTCGTCGACGGCGTGACCAAGCTCGGCCGCATCAACTTCACGTGCAAGGAAGACCAACAGGCGGAGAGCTTCCGCAAGATGTTGGTCGCGATGGCGCGCGACATCCGCGTCCTGCTCGTCAAGCTCGCGGACCGGCTCGACAACATGCGGACGCTCGAGCACATGGCGCCCGAGAAGCAGGAGCGCATCGCCGCGGAGACGCTCGAGATCTACGCGCCGCTCGCGGGACGCCTCGGCATCTACTGGCTCAAGAGCGAGCTCGAGGACCTCGGCTTCCAGTACATGCACCCCGAGCAGTTCGCGGAGGTCTCGCGCCAGATCAAGCGCGCGGCGCGCGATCGCGACAAGTACATCACCGACGTCACGCGCCGACTGAAGAAGATGCTCATCGAGCGCGGCTTCCCCGTCGACGTGACGGGCCGTGTCAAGCACGCGTACTCGCTCTGGCGGAAGATGCGCGCCAACAATTGCGAGTTCGAGCAGGTGCACGACTTCGTCGCGTTCCGCGTGATCGTCGAGACGGTCGCGGAGTGCTACGCGGCGCTCGGCGTGGTGCACTCGCAGTGGACGCCGATCCCTGGGCGCTTCAAGGACTACGTCGCGCTCCCGAAGCCGAACATGTACCAGTCGCTGCACACGACGGTCATCGGCCCGGGGCAGCGGCGCATCGAGGTGCAGATCCGCACCCAAGAGATGCACAAGACGGCCGAGAACGGCATCGCGGCGCACTGGAAGTACAAGGAGCGCACGGGCGGGCTCGACGCGAAGGACGCCGCGCAGTTCGCGTGGCTGCGCCAGCTCATGGAGTTCCAGCAGGAGGTCGCCGACCCCGCTGAGTTCCTCGAGTCCGTGAAGGTCGACCTCTTCACCGACGAGGTCTACGTCTTCACGCCCAAGGGCGCGCTCAAGGTGTTCCCGCGCGGCGCGACGCCCGTGGACTTCGCGTACGCGATCCACTCGGAGGTCGGCGACCACTGCTCGGGCGCGCGCGTCAACGGCGCGATCGTCCCGCTCCGCTACAAGCTCCACAACGGCGACACCGTCGAGATCATCACGAGCCCGCAGCAGACGCCGAACAAGGACTGGCTCGAGTTCGTCTCGACCGGCCGCGCGCGCTCGCGCATCCGCAACTACATTCGCGCCGAAGAGCGCAAGGGCGCGGTGAAGCTCGGTAAGGACCTCGTCGAGCGCGAGTTCCACCGGAACGACAAGTCGTTCTCGCGCTGGGAGAAGAAGTCCAAGTCCGACGCCGAGTTCCCGAAGCAGTTCAAGGTGCAGACGAGCGACGAGCTCTACGCGCAGGTCGGCTTCGGCAAGGTGAGCGCGCAGGAGGTCTACGACGCCGCGGTGCCGCGCGACGATCAGGTCGCGTCGGAGTCGCTGCGCCCGAGCTTCTTCGAGAAGACGGTGCGCCGCGTCACCGGCAAGTCGGGCAACGAGGGCATCCGCATCGAGGACGTCGACGACGTGCTCGTGCGCTTCGCCAAGTGCTGTAACCCGCTGCCCGGCGATCCGATCACCGGCTGGATCACGCACGGCCGCGGCGTGTCGGTGCACCGGCGTGGTTGCGAGAAGGCGATGGAGCTCGACCCCGAGCGCCGCATCGACGTCTCGTGGTCGGACTCGCTCAAGGTCGATCGCCCGGTCGCCCTCCGCATCGCGACGGCGGACCGACCGGGCATCCTCGCGAACGTGTCGGCCGCGTTCACCGAGAGCGGCGTGAACATCCAAGAGGCGAACTGCCGCGTCGGCGACGACGGGAGCGCCGTCAACGTGTTCTCCTTCACGGTGAGCGACGTCGCGAAGCTGCGCCTCCTGATGCGGCGCATCAGTCAGATCGACGGCGTCTACGACGTCCAGCGCACCTGACGCGAGAACGGACGCGCCGCGCGGACGGGGATCCGCGCGGCAGAAGACACGTCGACGACCGCGTCGGTCAGTCGAGCTCGAAGCAGGTGTGGTCCTCGGTGCACTCCGAGCCCTCGGGGCACTCGCCGCACGAGCCACCGCATCCGTCGTCGCCGCATTCGCCGCACCGCGGGATGCAGAGCGTCCGATCGGGCGAGCGGACGGGGACGCCCGGACGATCGAGCCGTGGCAGCCGCGCCGGCGCGTCCGCCTCGGTGACCCGCACGCGGATCGCGTTGGACGCGGCGGCGTCGGGCGGCGCGAGCCAGAGGTCGATCGGTCCCGTGACCGCGGGGACGACCACCGTCACCTCCGCATCCGTCCACCCGGTGACGACCGCCGGCGTGCTGGAGAACAGCACCTCCCCGGGGATGTCACCGAAGCTCGATCCATGCAGCACGAGCCGCTCGTCTTGCGCGACCTCGTAGCGCGACGCGCCGATCAGCGCCGCGCCCTCCAGGATCCGCGAGTACGCGACGCCCGACGGCGAGAGGGCGATGTCGAACACGTTCGGCTCGCGGACGAGGTTGTGCGGGATCTCGGGCGCGCTCCCGGGAAAGCAGCTTCCGCTCGGAGCGACGGTGACGTCGGGCGGCGCGGCCGGGAACCCCATCGGTCCCCCCGCCGGATCGCACTCGCTCATCACGACACGCGTGGGGAGGGTCGCGAGGCGGAACTCGAAGATCGTATGCGGCGTCGCGGTGAGCGGAGAGGGACCGAACCCTGCCGCACCCTCGATCTCGTCGTAGGGCTCTCCGTCGCGCCACGCCTCGACGTGGTGGTCACCGAACACGCGGATCTCGAACATGCCGAGGGACGTCGCCAAGCAAAATAGGTTGTACATCTCGGGCTCGGCGGGCGCGTCGTCGCGGAGGTGCCAGTCGTTGAGCACCATCAGGTCTCCATCGGGGCTCACGTCGACGTAGAGATCCCCGAAGCGCCCGCGCACCGGCTCGACCGTCCACTCCGTGCAGCGCTCGCCGTCCGCGCGGTCGTCCGTGAACGCGCCGTCGATCGTGAACCCGGGACACGGCTCGAACGTCGGGCTGGAGGTCGCGCACGCGCTCGCCACCAGGGTGAGCGCGCCGACCGCGAGAGTGGGGTTCGCGAGAGCGGGGTTCCGGGGAGCGGAGCTCTGTCGCATGCAAGCCTCCTTCAAGTCTGTCTTCGGTCATGGACTGGTTCCTCGACGCCTCGAATTCGGCTCACCTGCCTTCGCACGTTTTCTGACCTCCGCCGTCTCGGGCGACCCTATGCTCCGGCGCGCGCTCGGATGCGGTGCATCGCGCGCAGCGAAGGGGGCGGGTGAGCGAGCCGTTCGGTGCGTTCGAGAGCGTCCGCGATCGACGCCTCCACCGCGTCCTCTTGGCCGCGTGCGGGCTCTACGCGCTCGTCGGGGCGGCCCTCGCGATCTTCTCGTCGGAGGCGTTCGGCCCGTGGCGCGGGCAGATCGCGGAGGCGCTCTACGGCACCGCGGCGCTGGATCCGAGCGTGGCGCGGTTCGCTCGCTTCACCGATGGGATCCTCGGCGCATCGATCTGCGGCAAGTGGGTCGCCTCCGCATGGATCGTGCACGTTCCATTGCGGAGAGGCGAGCGGTGGGCGGCGTGGGCGGTGCTCGCGAGCCACCTCACGTGGTTCGTGATCGACTCGACGACCTCGGTGCTCCGCGGCGCGGCGATCAACGTGCTCGTGATCAACCTCGCGCCGCTCGTGGTGGTCGGCGGCCTCACGCTCGCGCTCCTGCCCCGCGCGAATCGCGCTCGCGCTCCGTCGTCACCCCCACGCGTCGCGGATCGCGCGCTCTACGCCGCGTGCGCGATCTCCGCGCTCGTCGGGCTCGCCGCCGCGATCGCGTTCGACGCGCCGCTGTTCGCGGTCTATCGCGACGCGATCGCGGACCTCTACTTCGGCGGCGTGGAAGGCGACTGGCTGGTCTACGCGCGCTTCGTGTTCGGGCTGATCGGAGGGACGATCGCCGGTCACTTCGTCGCCCTCGGCGCGAGCGTCGCCTTCGCGCCGCGCGCCCGCTGGGTGCGGCTGTCGGCGGTGAGCTCGATGCTCGCGTGGTTCGTGCTCGACGCCTCGATCAGCGCGCTCGAGGGCGCGTGGTTCAACGTGCTCTGGGTCGACGTGCCGTCGCTCGCCGTCGTGCTCGTCCCCGCCACCATCGCGCTCCGAGGCGCGGACCGCCCGTAGGGCACCGTCAGTACAGGCCCGCGAGCGCGCGCAGCGCCTCGCTCGCGAGGACCGCGTCGAGCTCGCCGAGCCGAGGGATGGATGCCCGCACGATCCGTTGCGGACCGCTCCCGTGCGGGCTCCCGACGTGGAGGCCCGGGCTCACCTCGAGCTCGACGCGCCCGATCCGATCGAGCTCGCGCTCGAAGCGGTCCACGCGGATCCCATCCGCGGAGCGTCCCTCGAAGCCGTGTTTGCGCAGCTCGGCGACCCGCTCCCACGGGCGATCCGCTCCCTCGAGGCGCAGCGCGCGGCCGGTCCGACGCTCGTCCTCGGTCGGCACGAACACCGTCCGCGCGAGCTGCTCGAACGGCGGAGTGATGCGGTAGTCGGCGAAGCGCTCCGACCACAGCGCGCGGTCGGGGTCGCTGAGCGCGATCGGGTGCACGATCCGCATGCGCGCGTCGTGGGCCAGCTCGACCTCGCGCTCGTCGCGATCCGCGAGCGTCCCGTCCTCCGCCACGCGGAGCGCGCGCTCGCCGTCGCTCCACAGCAACCGGTCGACCACGCGACGGACCAGCGGGTGACCGACGAAGTCGCGCGCGAAGCTCGCTCGATCGACCGCGCGCCGCTCGATCATCATGCGCTCGAGCCGGAGCGCGATCATCGCGCACGTCCGTCGGACCTCGCCGCGCAGCTCCGCGAACGCGCGCTTGGCGGCCTCGTACGCCGCGGGATCGTCTCCTCTTCGTGAAGCGGGGAGCCCGCTCCGCGTGCGCGCGCCATCGACCCGCACGCGCACCTCGAGCCGCTCGTCGAGGAGCACGACGAGCTCGCGCGCGCCGAGCGAGAGCGTGCGCTCGCCGCGGGCGTCGAAGCCGCACGTCGGGACGGACCGATCGGCCAGCGCCTCGACATCGAGGGCCCGCTCGCTCGCCGCGCGCGTCAACGCCGCGTGCGCGTTTCGCCGGAGCGCGCGATACCGAGAGGTGCGCGCGAGCTCATCGATCCGGAACAATGAGCGCGTGGTGCCGCGCGACGCGAGGATGTCGAGGAGCCGCGCGGCGCGCGATGCGCGTCCGGCGCGGTGCGTCGGCTCGACGTCGCCCGCGATCTCGTCGACGGTCGCTTCGTCGATGACCGCGGCGAGGACGTCCGGCACCCAACGGTCCGACGGCGCCGAGGGGTGCTCGCGCCACGCGCGGTAGAGCGCGCACGAGAAGGCGCTCAGCGAAGCCTCGTCGATGCCCGCCGACGACCCTTCGCGCCGCGCCACGCGCTCGAGCCAGCGCCCACCGGCGGAGGCCGGCAGCTCCGCCCCACCGAGCGTCGCCAGCCGCGGCAGACGCTCGAGGAGCATGAACGTGGGCGTTAGCAACGGACCTTGCGTCGTCCACGACGGGGCGTCCGACGGCCAAGGCTCGCGCGGCGCCGAGGGCGGCGCGAGCGCGCGGAGCAACGGCTCGACCACCGACGCGAGCTCCGGACGCTGTGCCATGTCGAGGTCGCGATCGGTCGGCGCCCCGGCGAGCGCGCGGAGGATCGGGATCGCGCGCTCCGCGTGACGGCGCGCCCAGCTCCGCGCGATCGGCCCGAGCGATCGCGAGCCCAACAGCGGCAGCAGCGCGCGACCCGCCGCCTCCGCATCGAACAGGGCGAGCGCGCCGGCGACGCCCGTCACCGAGGCGTCGCTCCAGCGCTCGAAGAGCATGTGCTCGAACGAGCGCATCGCCGCCGGTCCGAGGTGCGCGGCGAGGTCGTACGCCCGCGCGCGGAGGCCGTAGGGGGAGGCCACGCTCGCGACGACGAGCCGGTGCGAGAGCGCCGCGTCCGTGACGAACGCCCCGAACAGCTCGATCAGCGGGCTGCGGCCGCCGCCGCGCGCGAGGTAGTGCTCGGCCGCCTCGCGCGTCCACGCCTCGTGCGAGGTGAGGACCGACGCCCACGCGCTCCGCGCGCGCGGCGAGCCCGGCGAGCCGATCGACGCGATCGCACGATCGAACGACTCGGGGTCGGCTCGTACCAATGAGGCCCGCGCTGCATCGAGCACCCGCGCGCTCGCGGTGCTGACGAGCCCTCGCGCGCTCACCCCCTCGAGCAACTCGGCGACCCGCGCGATCGCTCGCTCCGCGGTCTCGGCGTCCTTCGGGGTGGGCGCGAGATCGTGGAGGCGAGACGGCCAGAGCTTCGCTCGCGCGCGGTCCGGCCAGTCGGCGCACACCCCGTCTCGCTCGATCGTGCGCATGGTCGAGGCGCTACGTTACCCTCCGACCTCATGGCGCGCTCGTCTCGGCCTGCTCGTACGCTTCTCCCGCTCGTCGCGCTCGCGATCGCCGGAGCGGCGGGGATCGTACGATCGCAAGACGCGGTGACGATCGCGACCGGCTTCGCGCCCGATCCGGTCCACCTGTCGGGGACCGGCGGTGGCGATCGGTCGCTGCGCGAGCTCGGCGCAGGCTGCGACGGGTTCGTGGGGGACGCGCCGAGCAAGCGGGTCGCGCTCTCGACGGACTTCGGGTTCCTCCGGGTGTTCGCGGTGAGCGCGGCGCCGATCGTCCTCGCCGTGCGCGACGAGCGCGGTCAGTGGCGGTGCACAGGCCGCCGCATCGGCGTCGCGATGATGGAGGAAGGCCGCTTCCCCCAGGGGCACCTCGAGATCTGGGTCGGCTCGCCGGAGCGCGGAACCCCGGTGGGGTTCGACGTCTCACTCACCGAGTTCCGCAGCGTCGGGCCCGCGATCGCGGCGGCGAGCGTGGAGCCGTCGGTGACGCTCGATCACGAGGCGACGGAAGGACGCTTCCGCGGTCGCCGCTTGCGGCGCGGCTTCCTCCCCGATCCGCGCGAGGACGATGGCCAGGCGAGCGGGACGGTGGACGTCCGCTCGCTCGGGCCGGAGTGCCGCGGGTTCGTGGAGTCGCAGCCGAGCCACATCCTCACGCTCCGCAGCGAGTTCGACTACTTCCGCGTCCAGCTCGGCGACGCGGCCGGGCAGGCCACGCTGGTGATGCGGACGCCGGGCGGGCGCTATCTCTGCAGCGCGCCGGAAGAGCGCAACGCGTTCCTCGATCAGGACGCGTGGCCCGAGGGGGAATACCCCATCTGGGTCGGCGTCCGCGCAGCGACCGAGGGCGTCCCCGCGCCGGTGCCCTACCACATCTGCTACACCGAGGTGCGCCCTGCAGAAGGCACGGTTCATTGCGGTCATGACCGCATGGGCTCGGGCCGCGCCGCGCGACCCAGCGGCGGCGACGAGGACGACTGAGCCGATCGAGTCGATCGGGACCGACGATCGGGACCGACGATCGGGACCGACGATCGGGACCGACGATCGGGACCGACGATGGACGAAAAAACAAAACGAGGAGCCCTCGGGCCCCTCGCTCGTCGTCCTATCCGGGTCGCGCGCCTACTTGGTTCGGTAGACGATCATCCCGTGGTTCAGGTCGTACGGGGAGAGCGCGACGGTGACGCGGTCGCCGAGGATCACGCGGATGCGGTACTTGCGCATCCGTCCGCACAGCTTCGCACGCACGGTTGGACCAGCGTCGGTCTCGACCTCGAACTGGCCGCCGGCGAACACGTTGGTGACCGTGCCCTCGAGCTTTACGTGATCGCTCCGCTCGTCATCGTCATCCGGGTAGTCGTCCTCCCGGTTCCGGCGCTTTCCTCCTGAGCTTCGTCTTGCCACGCGTTTCTCTCTCTTCGGTTGATGGAGCCGTCACGGAGCGTGCCGGGTCCCAAATCCCGGTCGATATAGGGGGCGCGGCGTCCCGGTGCAAGACCCGGACGTGGCCCCCCTCCCAACGCCACCCGAGCGCCGCGCCGGCGGCGGTTCGGATCAGCGGACGGTCGCCTCCATGCTCCAGGCGCGGATCTCGCCGGTGTCGCCGGCCGCGCCGTCGACCACCTCGAGCTGCCAGCTGCCCTGGAGCTCCTGGCCGATGAAGCCTGGGACGTCGAACGTGCGCGTGATCGTCGGGTCGCCGCTGAGGTCCTCGGTGAGGAGGATGAACTCGCGGCCGCCCACCTTCCGGAACCGGATGGTGAGGTCGATCGTCGCCTCGTGCTGGATGTCGACGCTGACGCGCAGGCCCGTGATCTCGCCGGCGTCGATGACGTCGATCGTACGCGTGACACTGTCGTTGTCAGGGATCGGCGTCGCGGTCTCTTCACCGTAGGTGTGGACGCTCGGCTCGGTCGGGCAGTCGCTCATGCAGCGCGTCAGCTCGATGCTCCAGCGGTTGAGCGTGCCCACGTCCTGTGCCGCGCCGTCCGCCACGTGCAGCGTGTACGTGCCCGCCGCGTCGGTGCCGTTGAACACCGGCACGTCGTAGGTGCGGACGATGTCGTCGGCGCTCCCGCCCGAGCGATCGTGGAGCACGATCTCGCGACCGTCCTCCTCGCGCACGAGGCGCACACTGAGATCACCGATGAACGAGTGCGCGATGTCGACCGTCACGCCCATCGAGCTGATCACGCCGCCCTCGGTGACGGTGATGCTGCTCATGACGCCGCGCGGATCGTTGTCGGGGATCGGCACCGCGGTCTCGTTCACGAGATCGTCGCCCGGATCCATGCACGCGGGGTCGGCCGCGCACGCCGTGTCGGCGCAGTCGATCTGACCGTTGCGATCGTTGTCGCGCGCGTCGGTGCACACCTCGGGCGTGCGCACGTCCGGCAGACCGGCGGTGTACGCGGTGAGGTACTCCTCGACGTAGCGGTAGCTGATCCAACCGAAGCCTGCGCCGCGCGGGTTCTCGACGCCGAAGCGGCCGGTGCCCCACGAGTTCTTGAAGAGGAAGAAGCCGCGCTCCATCACGGGCTGACCGTCGGCGTCGACCATCGGCTCGCCATTGCCGTCGCGGCGCTGGACCTCGAGCGCGTCGTCGTAGCCGAAGAGGACGAAGCCGTGGCCGGCGCGGTTCTCCGGCATCGTGCTGTACGCGATGTCTTCCTCGGTCGGGAAGAGCACGTAGCCGCGACGCGAGTTCTCCGCGCTGATCGGCAGCGGCGAGCGCCCGTGGTTCCACGCCTGATAGAAGAACGAGCCGCTCACCACGATCGGCAGACCCGTCTGCACGAGGTGGCCCTTGAGCGAGTCGGCGCGCGGGTTGATCCAGCGGCCGGCGGGCAACGTGTAGCGCTGCGCGCTCATCGCCATCTCGGGCGGGTCTCCGTTCGTGTAGCAGCGCACGGGCCGCTCATCGCCGGTGCACTCGGGATCGTTCGCGGCGCCCCACTCGAACGTGTCGTACGGCCAGGCCGCCTCCTCCACGATCCCGAAGCGGTTGATCGCCTGCAGGTTGTATTGCGGGTTCGAGCCGGAGGTGTTCTGGAACGAGCCGACCTCGACCTTGGCGGACCACTGGAGGAACTGCTCGCTGAAGTCGGGCATCGCGAGCGAGCCCTCCCGCACGTACAGCGCCTCCATGAGGCCGACCGTCGCGAAGATCGTGCAGGTGCCGCGCGAGCCTTGGTTCCGCACCGGGGTCGCGAGCTCGTTGATGAAGTACGAGGCGGGCAGCGCCTCGTCGCCCTTGTTGTCGTCGCCCTCGAGGCTCAGCCCGCGATCGGCGGGGGCGTCTTGGTAGAGGGCGTCGACGTCGGAGAGCGGGAAGTCATCGTCGGCGGACGGCTCCCCGTCGGCGCAACCGGCGCCAGCGAGCCCGAGGACGAGGGCGGGGAGAAGGGTACGAGCGCGCAGCGTCGTGAACGGCATGGCGGCGGAGCCTACAACCTCCGTGCCATGCGCGCGCGCGAGCTGCCGCACGGTCTCGGGTGCCTCGATCGGGATCCAGGCGCCGGACGGTGGCTAGCCGGCTGACCACTCCGTGGCCCTCACTCGGGGCCGACGAACGTCATCGTGAGCGCACCGCCGAGCGAGGGCGTGCCCAAGAACGAGCCCCGGAACGCCGCCCCGAGGCGCGGACCGTCCGGGATCTTCACCTCGAGGCCCGCCTCGATCCCGAGCTCCAGGACCGCGGCGTCGAGCGTCTCGCCGCCGATGTAGCCGAGGTCTCGGCTCTCCACGCCGACGTCGATCCACACGCCGCCGAGCGCGGCGCGCACCATCGCGTAGGGGACGACCGGACCGAGCTCGACCTGTAGGCCGAACACCGTCTCGAGGCGGAAGAGGATGCCGCGCTGGATCGAGAACGTGAGGCCGTCCGGCGCCGTCGCGAGCGGATGGAGCTGCGCCTCGTCGCTGTAGTCCACGCCGCCCAACTGGAGCCGGATCTCCGGACCGCGCAGGTAGCGCCATGCGCGGATCCCCACGCCGACCGATCCGCCCACCATGACCGTATCCCGCAAGAGGTGTTGGCCAGCGTACGACGGATCCCACGCGATCCCGTCGAGCGCGCGGATCTCGGGGTCGTTGAAGTCGAGGGTGAGGCCGGAGAGATCGATCGCGTCGACGAAGATCGCGGCGTGCACGGCGGCCTGGAGGTCCTCGTCCTCCTTCGGCGGCTCGCTCGGGGCCGTGACGACCGCGGGAGGCGGCACCGGCGCGACGGCGGGGCGCGGTGGCGGCGCCGCGGACTCCCTCGCGGACTCCGCCGTGGCGTCGCCGGACGGCGGCACCACGACGAGCACGGGGGCGGCTCCGTCGGACGAGGACGCTCGCAAGGTGGATTGCGATTCTACCAGAGCGCCGGGCGCGACGCGGAGGGTTGCGGTCGAGCCTGCGGGCAGCTCTCCTTCGGCCTCGATCTCCACCGTGAGCACCTGCGCCGACACCTGCGTAGACCAGCCGAGCACGAGCAGCGCGGCACCCAAGCGAACACCCGTCATCATGACCTCCGAGCTGCCAACGCGGACGCGCGCGCGCGCTTACACCCCCGCGAGCATCCGCTTCGTGCAGAATCGGCGGGTGCGGCGAGCTCCGATCGCTGGCTTGGGATGGCTCCTCGTCGGCGCCCTGATGGCGCCGGCGCACGCCGCGGCGCAGGGCGAGATCGTGCTGGTCATCCCGGCGAGCCAGCGGGAGGCCTCGCTGGCGCGCTACCTCGCGAGCGCGTTCGACGGCGGCGCGGTGCGGGCGGACCTCGGTGCGATGAGCCCGACCGCGCTGCGATCCGCGCAACCGTCCGCCGCGTTGCTGAGGGTCGACCTCTCGGTCGGCGAGCTGCTCGCGCTCCGCGCCGCGTCCGCCGATCCCCTGCGGCGCCCGTTCGATCCCGCGGTGGCGAGGGTGAGCCCGTTCGCGATCGCGGTGGCCGCCTCGGAGCTGTTGGCCCTCCCGCTGTCCGAGCGCGCCCCCGACCCCGCGCGCTCCCCAGCTGGTTCATCGGCGACCGACGCGCGGGCGACCGACGCGCGGGCGAACGAACAGGGGCGGAACGAGCAGGGGCGGAACGAGCAGGGGCGGAACGAGCCAGGGCGGAACGAGCAAGGGCGGAACGAGCAGAGCGCGAGCGCACGTGGCGCGAACCGAGCGGGCGCGAGCGACGAGCACGCGAGCGACGAACCCGCGAGCGACGACGGCGCGGCGCTCACCCGCTCGGACCTCTCCCGAGCGCGCGCCGCGAGCCCGGAGGACGCGGCCGCGGATTCGGACGCGCGCGACGTCGTCGGGGTTTCGCTCCGCGGTGGCCTCGGGATCGCGATGAGCTGGATCCCCGCGACTCAGACTCGGCTGACCGACTTCTACCGTCCGAGCCTCGAGCTCGGCGTCGCATTCGGGACGTCGTCGATCCAGGGCATCGCGTCGATCCGCGGGGACCTCGCCGGATACGCGAACCGGTCCGTCGCCACGCCCGACGCCGACGCGCTCGAGGTGTGGCGACACGGGGTGCGCGCGCAGCTGGGCGGGCGGCTGCGCTTCGAGCCGATCGAGCTCGGCCTCCTCGTCTCGGCGGGCGTCGAGATCACGCAGGCGTCGGTCGTCGGTGCGATGCCCGCCGTCCCCGCGTACGTACGCCCCGGGTTCGCGTTCGGGGTGGAGGCGTGGGTCGGGCTCATCCTCGGCGCGGGCTTCCGCATCGAGGCGGGCGGCGGGCTGGCCCTCGACCCCGACGGCGAGCGCCTCCTCGTCCGGGGGGAGAACGTGGCGGCGGACGGCCCCCTGGCCGGGGTCGCCCGGGCGGCGCTCGTCTGGGAGTCGTTCTAGCCGATGAGCTCCCGGCCCGCGCCGACCTCGGAGCTCGAATTCGAGCCGTCGATGGAGCGAAGCGGAGCCGACCGCGGGGTGGAATTAGCTTCATCATGGGCGGCCCTCGATCGGACCCATGGGCCGGTGACCCCAGCCGTAGGAGAGCCGTTGGTGCGTCCATTCCCGGCCCACGCCCGGGACGAGTCGACGCTCGCGCGGCGGGCGGCCGAGGGCGACCGCGAGGCGCTGCAGCACATCGCCCGCACCCAGGAGACCCGCGTTCGAAGGCTCCTCGTGCGGATCCTCGGCCCGCGCGAGGACCTCGACGACCTCGTCCAGACCGTCTTCCTCGAGCTCTGCCGCGCGCTGCCCCGCTTCCGCGGCGACAGCCAGCTCTCCACGTTCGTCGGCGGCATCACCGTGCGGGTCGCGCGCCGCGCGATGACGCCGACCGCGTGGTTCCGCCGCCGCTCCGAGATGCCGCGCGAGCCGTCGTCGAGCGCCGCGCCCCCCGACGAGCGGAGCCTCGCGGCCGAGCGGATCGCGCGCACGCGCGTCGCCCTCGAGAAGATCTCGGAGAAGAAGCGCGTCGCGTTCCTGCTCTGGGCGCTCGAGGGGCTCGAGGTCGAGGAGATCGCCGCGATGATGGACGCGTCGGTGTCGGCGACCCGATCACGGATCTTCTACGCGCAAAAAGAGTTGCGTCGGTTGGCGAAGTTCGATCCTTACCTTCGCGAGCTGTTGGAGGAGGGTTGACCATGCTGGATCACGATCTCAGGCGTCGCCTCCGCGCGGATGCGGAGCTCGGGGAGCCCGTGGCCGAGCGCGGCGCGCGCGACATGGCGGCGTGGATGGCCGAGCACGGCGCGGGCGAGGTGCGAGCGGCACGTCGGCGCCGGACCGCGATGCTGACCGGTGGCCTCGCGCTCGCGGCGGCGATCCCGGCGGCGGTGTGGTTCGCGGCCGACCGACTCGACGCGACCGACCCGACGCCCACCGCGTCGACGGAGCCGACCGCGGCGCCCGCCTGCGCATCGCGCGGCGCGCACGCGGAGCTCGGCGCGATCGCGGGGACCCAGGATCGCGGCTTCGCGGCGTACCAGGCGTCCGAGGGCGCCGTCGCGAGGGTCGTGCGCGCGGAGCCGTGCGAGACGGAGATCGAGCTCGCGAGCGGCGCGGTGACGGTGCACGCGCGCGACCTCGGCGGCGGCGCGCTGCGCGTCCGGACGCCCGGGGGGCAAGTCACCGTGCATGGTACGATCTTCCGCGTCGCGATCGAGGGCTCCGACTGGTCCGTCGCGGTGGGCCACGGCCGCGTGTCGGTCGACGACGGAGCGCGCGAGGTGTTCCTCGACGCGGGGCAACGCTGGCGCTCGCACGGCGGGATCGACCCGCTCGAGGACGGCGCGGCGGCCGCGATGCGCGCCGAGGTGCGCGGGTGGGACGTGCGCGGGTGGGAGGTGAGCGGGCGGGAAGCGCGGGCCGAGGCGCGCGGGGCCACCGCGATCGAGCGCGCGAACGAGCCGCCCTCGACCGCCGGTGACCCGCTCGCCGGCGCGGATCCGAGCGCGGACGACACGAGCGCGGACGACAGCCGCGGCGCGGTCGCGGTCGCCGAGCGACGCGCAGGACGCCCGCGAGCTCGCGCGAGCGCGGAGCCCGACGCGGAGCGCTCGCTCGTCGCCGAGGCCGAGGCCGCCTATCGCGCTCGCGACTTCGGACGCGCGAGCGAGCTCTACGCGCGCGTCGGAGCGGGCACCGGCGCCACCGCGGAAGGCGCATGGATCCGACTCGCCCGCATGGAGCTCGACCGCGGACGCGCCCGCGCGGCCCTGCGAGCGCTCCGATCACGTCAACGTTTCGTGCCTGGCTTCTTCGACGCCGAGGCGCTCTGGCTGGAGGTCCGCGCCGACGAGGCGGCCGGCGATCTCGCGGGGGCGCGCCGGGTCGCGACGCGGCTCCGCGATCGCTTCGGCGGCACCCCGCAGGCGCAGGCGGCGCGCGACTGGCTCGATCATCACGCCCCGTGACCGTGCGTTCGACGATCGCGTGCGCTCTCCTCCTGCTCGCCGCGTGCACGCCGAGCGATCGCGAGCTCTTCCCCGGATCCGATGCGTCCACCGGCTTCGACGCGGGGGTCGACGCCGGTCCGTCCGCGTGCCTGAACGGCGCCGCGGTCTGCGACGGCTGCGCGCCCGCATGCACCGGCTGCGCGAGCTGCGGCGTGGCGTGCGCGCCCGGCGCCTCGTGCCGCGTCGCGCTCCGCGAGCCGGTCACCGGAACGCTGAGCTGCGACGACGCCCCCGTCTGCGGTCAGCCCGCCGGCGCGTTCGAGTACTGCCGCGGCGACCAACCGGAGTGCGTCGTCACGCTCACCGCCGCGGGGACCGCGTCGTGCCTCTACGGTCGATGCAACTTCACGTGCGAAGTGCCATGCGAGCTCGAGTGCCCATCGGGCGATTGCGCGATCCGATGCGTGAGCCCGCCGTGCTCGTTCCGCTCGTGCCCCGTCGCCGTCATGAGCTGCCCGCTCGGTGGCCTGAGCTGCGGCGGGAGCTGCTCCGGACTCTGACGGCGCGCCCGCGCGCCAAATAGTTTCATCGCCGCGCCGGTCTGCGCGGACCCATCGCTGCTCCGTCGGACGGTTCGACGGAACGCGGGAGGAGCGAGCATGAGTGGCTCGACGTGGCGACCGTTCGGGGTCGCGCTGGCGTGGTGTGTGCTGTCGTGTGGCCTCGCGATCGCGGGGTGCGACGCCTCGATGAGCGGGGACTCCGATGGGGGCGGATCGGCGCTCGACGCGACGGCGGGGAGCGACGGCGGCATGTGCGTCGCCGACATGGGCGACTGCAGCGGAGGACAATCGTGTTGTCCGGGCCTCCGCTGCGTGCTTAATCGCATGTGCCGCGTCGACGTGGCGAGCGACGCGGGCGCGAGCGGCACCGACGGCGGCGCGAGCGACGGCGGCGCAGGCAGCACCGACGGCGGCGCGACGAGCGACGGCGGGAGCACGTCGGCGGACGCCGGATCGGGCACGTGCGTCGAAGAGCTCGGCGACTGTAGCGTCCTCACGTGTTGCGCGGGCCTCGAGTGCCGGCCCACCGATCGCGGTCCACAGTGCCGCGTCCCGTAGCTTTCACGTCAGCCTTCCTTGCAGGCTTGTAGCCGTCCGCCACACCCGTCCGCGCCCCCTCGACCGATGGGGACACGCGCCTTTGGCGCGGGCGGCGGGTCCCCTGTACCCTACGGGCCTCGATGGCTGCGCCACCCACCGTCCGCTCGTTCGTCGCCGTTCTATCGCTCGTCTCTTGCGCGTCCCTCGGATGCGGCGGCCCGGGTACCGGGGCGCGCAACGGCGGCCACGGGGCGCCTCCCACGATCGACGACGAGAACGTCGCGAACGTGGAGCGCGCCTTCTGGCGCATGGATCCCGAGGACGAGGATCGCATCGCGTGGCGCGACGCGCTGATCGCGCACTTCGCCCGCGGGATCGACGAGGTGCTCGAGCGCGGCGATTACGACGCGGTCGTCCTGCGCGCGGCGCAGATCACCTCGCTCCTGCTCCCTCGTGACATCGAGCACGGCCAGCTCCCGAACGTGCTCCGTCCGCTCGCCGAGTGGATCATCGCGCACGGGGCGCCGCGCGGCGACGAAGGTCGGGTGATGGCCTCGCACCTCCTGCTCGCGCTGATGGGCGAGGAGCCCGATCAGCATCGGGCCGAGCGGGAGCGGATCGCGGCGTGGGGCCGCGGCGCGCGCGCGACCATGCCCAACCCGATGGAGCGCTACGGCGGCATGATCCAGGTGTGGGAGCAGCACGAGGAGCTCGCGCCGGCTCCCGAGGTCCTCGCGGAGCTCGCGCGGCTGTACGTCGAGCAGCGCGACGGTCTGATCCGCGGGTTCGGCGAAGGCGAGCCGAACATCGCGCGCGGCCTCTCCTTCCAACACCTGCGGCTCGCGCCGGTCCTCATCCAGCGCGCGCCCCTCGACGTCGCGGCGGTCTACCTGCGCCATGGCGACCTCGACAATGCCGTTCGCGCGGTGCAAGCGATGGGCGCCGAGAGCGGCGTCGAGCGTCAGCTGCTCCGCCTCATCGAGGTCGCGCGCGAGAACAACGGTCGCGGCGCCGAGGCGCTGGCCGAGCTGAGCCAGGGGTTTGCGGAGGCGCGACCCCAGGTCTCGGCGGGGCTCTGCCGAGTGGGCGCGCGCCGCTTCGAGCGCGACGCGCGGTTCCCGATCTGCCTCGCGCGCGCAGCCTTCGCCGATCATCGGATCGGAGCGGCCGTCGCGTGGTACGAGGACGCGGTCCGCTTGGCGCCCGACGAGCCGAGCGTCTACGGCGAGGCGCTCGAGCAGCTCGACCGGATCTTCGAGGGCGGCGAGATGTCGGACATCGCGCAGGCGCGCTCGATCGCGGGCCACGCGCTCTCGATCGTCGCCGAGCGCGATCGCCGCTGGCCGGAGCGCGCGACCACCGACGAGATCCGTCGCGAGATGGTGCTCTTCTACCTCGCGCGCGCCGAGATGAACGCGGGCAACGTCGAGCCGGCCCGCACCCGTTTGCAAGAGAGCTTGCAAGCTGCAGAGACGCTGGAGGCCCACGCGCTCCTCGGCGTCCTCTGCGAGCGCACGGGGGACTTCGATGGAGCCGCGCGTGAGTACCGCGCCGCGCTCGACCGCAGCGACCAGGTGATCCCGCGCGCCCAGCTCACCGAGCACCTCGGTGACGCGTTCCGCCGAGCCGGCCGAGACGAGCAAGCGCGCCGGATGTACCGGCAGGCGCTCTCGACGTGGGACGACCTGATCCGTCGATCGCGGGAGACCGCGCCGGCGTTCGCCGAGGTGCGGCGCGGGATCTTGCTCGATCGCGTCGGCGATCGTGCGCACAGCATCGAGGCGTTCACCCGCGCCATCGAAGCGGCGCCCCGCGACCGGCAGCCCTACGCGGAGATCCTCACGTACCTCGTCTCCAGCAGCCCCAACCTGGAGCTCGCGCAAACCGTGCTGCGGCGCGCGCAGTTCCAGCTGACGCTCGAGGCGGAGTGGAAGGTGTACTTCGCGCTCTGGGTACAGACCGTCGCCGCGCGCGCGAGCGTGTCCGCCGAGCGCGACGTGCACCTCCTCCTCGACGAGCTCGCCTCGGGTGAGGAGTGGCCCGGCCGCCTCGCCGCGTTCGCAGAGGAGTCGATCGACTATCCGGAGCTCCGCGAGCTCGCGGGCACCCGCGCGCACCAGATGCAGTCGGACTTCTACGAGGCGACCCGTCGCCTGCGCGAGGGCGACACCGCGGGCGCGCGCGAGATGCTCGACCGCGTGCTCGCGTCGAACATGGTCGCCTACGTCGAGTTCGAGATGGCGCAGGACCTCGTCGCCCAGCTCCCGGCGAGCGGCGATGGGCTCGCCGAGCGCACCCCCGCGAACTGACTTCCGCGCGCGGTCTCGTGGTAAAACCGCGGCGATGAGGCCCTCGACCTTCGCCCTCTTCCCCGCGCTGACCGTCCTCGCGGTCGGCTGCACCACCGGGATCGCGCTCACCGATGGAGGCGCGCGCGTCCATCACGTGCAGCGCGTCGACATGCCGGCCGGGTGCCGCGTGATCGGCGACGTCGGCATCGGCATCCCGCCGGACGCCGCGATGCCGCGCACAGAGGACGAGCTCATCGTCCTCATGCGGAACAAGACCTACGAGCAGGGAGGAAACCTCGTGGTCCTCGAGTCCGCCGAGCAGCGCGACACGAACGACGACGGCGAGGCGTTCTGGCGCGGACGCGGCACGAGCTTCCACTGCCCGGACGACGCGTTCGAGGCCCCGGCCGAGGAGGGCTCGAGCAGCGGTGGCGAAGCTGGCGGTGAGGGCGCGGACGAGGGCAGCGGCGAGACCGGCGGCGACGGCGAGGGCGACGGCGACGACGACCTCGACGACCTCCTCGGTGAGTAGCCCGACGCGGGTCTCACGGCGTTCGCAGCGCGCGGCAGTCGCGCTCGACGCGCCAGATGCCGCGGCTGAACTGACCCTCCGGCGCCGCGTGGTGATAGCGCGACGCGTACGCGCAGGTCGCGGCGTCTGGCGTCTCGACGTGGATCGCCAGCGCGGCGAGCCCACGCGACGGCGGGTGCGGCCCGTCGAGCGACGCGGTGTACTCGTCCGTCGCGTCCTCGTCGCGATCGGCGGCGACCTCCGCCAACACGAGGTGCGCCTCCGCGCAGCGGCGATCCGCGTCGATCGCGGCGCGCGCCTCGCGCAGCGCCCCGGTGCGATCGTCGCCGCTCCACGCGAGGCGAGCGCGCACCGCGTGGAGGTCGCAACGCACCTGCGCGTCCAGCGACTCCTCGTCCAACCCCTCGCTGAGGCTCTCGAGGGCGGCCTGCGCGGGGTTGGAGGCTCGCATGCGAACTTGCGCCAGCGCCCTCGCGAGCACCGCGTGGATCGGAGCCTCGTCTCCGCCGGTCAGCCGGCTGAACGTGCGGACCGCGTCGGCGAACTGCTCGGCCTGCATGTACAGCCAGCCGAGCGCCATCACGAGGGTGGGGTCGTCTCGGTGCTCGTCGAGCGAACCGCGCACCACGCGGATCCCGCTGCGCCCCGCGATCTCCATGACGAGGAGCCGCGCCCTGAGCTGGTGCGCCAACAACCCGGTGAGCTCCCCGTCCTCGAGCCGCCCGAGGATCTGCCTCGCGTCGGCGAGCCGGAACGCGTCGACGTCGAGCTGGAGTCGACCGAGGAGCGCCTGCGGGTGAGACGGGCTCAGCGCGAGCGCCGCGTCATAAGCCTCGCGCGCGACCTCGAGTCGCAACAGATGTTGCGCAGCTCGACCGCGGTCGGCGTGCAGATCCGCGTCGTCGCTCTCGATGCGCAATGCCGAGTCGAACGTCGCGAGCGCGTCCTCCCACCGCTCGAGCGCCATCTGGACGTGCGCCTTCGCGCCGAGGAGCCGGACGTCCTCGGGGTGCGCGGTCAGCGCCGGAGTGACGAGCTCCATCGCCGGCTCCGCCTGACCGAGCGCGAGCCGCGCCTCGACCGCGACCGGTACGACGTCGGGGTGGTTCGGGAACTCGCGGAGCAGGGGATCGACGCGCTGCACCGCCTCGGCCGCGTCGCCGTGCGAGAGCTCCATCGACGCGAGGCGCACGGTGGCCGGCACGCGGAGGCTCGCATCGGCCGCCGCTTGCTCGTACAGCGGCCGCGCCGCGGCCGAGTCCCCGCGCGCCTCGAACAGGCGCGCCCGCGCGAGCGCCGTGCGCGGGGACTCCGGCGCGTGCCGCAGCGCCGACTCCGCGTCGCGGAGCGAGTGCTCGGCCAGCGCGAGCTCACAGCTGAGCTGCGCCCGACGACCCGCGTCGGTCGAGAGCGGCGAAGGCAAGCGCTCCGCCTGCTCAGCCGCAAAACGATTGGCGCCCATCCGAAGCGCCGCCTCGACGAGCGTCAGCGTGAACAGCTCATCGCCCGGAGGCGCGACCTCCGCCGCCTGCTCGAGGTGCGAGCGCGCGGTCACGCGATCCCCCTGCGCCGCCGCCGCGCGCGCGAGGAGCAGGCGCGCCCACGCGCGCTCGTGATCGGTGGCGTCGTCCGCCTCGAGCACCGCGTTCGCGTCGGCCACCACCTCATCGAGGTGCTCGCCGCCGCGATCGAGGATGCGCGCCCGCGCGATCCGCGTCTCGGGGGTGCGGTTCGCCTCCGGCAGCTCCTCGAGCCGTGCGATGGCCGCCGCTTCGTCTCCCGAGCGCGCCGTGAGCTCGGCGAACAGCGCTACGTGCCGCGGCGCCTGCGGCCGTTGTTCGACCGCGATCCGCGCCGCCGCCAGCGCCTGCTCCACGTTGCCGACCGCCCGCGCCGCCATCGCGCGCGCGCGTGCGGCCTCCGCCGCGTTGTCGCCGTGCACCACGATGTGCGACGCGTGCTCCATCGACGCTTCCAGGTTCCCTTGCGCGAGCGCGAGGTAGGTGAGCCCGATATGGCGCTCCTTCGCGACGTCGTCGTTGTCACCGCCGAGCGCCTCGAGGGCCCCGCGGATCGCGTCGGAGTCCTCCTCCTCGCCGGCCAAGACGAGCATCGTCCGGAGCCGCAGCCGCTGCGCCTCACCCTCCGCCGACGAGTCGGACTCGATCAGCGAGAGCGCCTCGTGGATCGACGCGGTGCGCCCGTCGTCGCTCGCCGCCTCCAGCGCGGCCAACACCTCGGCGCGGTGCGAGAAGTAGAGGTAGAGGAGGACCGCCACGATGACGGTGACCACCGCGATCACCGCATACGTGATCCGTGCGATCCGACGGCGTCGAATCTCTTCCTTCGTCTCGGGGACCTTGTCGATCGAGGGGATCGACGCCCCCGAGTGGTAGCCCTTGACGCTGAAGAGATCGGACTGCTCGTCCTCGCGAAACTGACCTTTCTCGGGCGGGTCGTCGGACACGGGAACGGGCCATCATACCCCGTTCGCTGCGGAGGATGAGAATCTCGGCACCGACCCGCGCCAGGGACGCAGGAGCGCAAGATCACGAGCGCCCACGATCAGGAGCGCCCAAATCAGAAGCGCCCACGATCACGAGCGCCCGAGATCAGAAGCGGTAGCCGCCGCGCACGGTCGCACCGATCGAGAAGATGCCCGCGCCGGGCGTCGCGAGCCCGAGCTCGGGGAGCGACGCCTCGAAGTAGAGGTGCTCGACCGGCTGCCACGCGATGAGCGCGCTGATCCGCGCTGCGAAGCCCGCGTCCCGCGAGCCGGTGGCGAGGAAGATCGCGCCGACGTCGAGCGCGCCGCCGATGTAGATCGGCTCGACGAACAGGCTCGCGAGGTACGCGACCCCGACGTGGAGCCCGAACGCCGTGTAGCTCCCGTGCGCGAACTCGATCCCGCCGCGCACCTCGAAGCCGTCGACGCCCTCGAACGTGCGACCCACGTCGAGACGCGCGTCGAAGACGCCGCCTCCGCCCTGCGCCGCCATCGCGGGCAGCCCGCCGAGCGGCGCGATGTAGTGACCGCCCGCGCCGATCTGGATCATCCAGGGCGCGTCGGCCCCGTACTGTCCGCGCGAGTCCCACGCCGCTCGCTCGCGCGCCGCGCGCTCCGCCGCCTCGCGCTCGGCCTCCTCGGCGTCGCGTCGCGCCTGCTCCTCCGCCTCGCGCGCGGCCTGCTCCTCCGCCTCGCGACGCGCGCGCTCCTCCTCTTCTCGTGCCGCCTGCTCCTCGGCCTCGCGACGCGCCTGCTCCTCCGCCTCGCGACGCGCGCGCTCGTCCGGGTCCTCCGCCTCGCCGGTGAGCCGCAGCGCGTCGTCACCGAGCCCGTCGCGGCGCACCATCGAGCCGAGCACGTCGGTCAACCGAGCTTGCTCGTCCGCTTCGAGCACGTTGACGAGCAGCTCCTCCAGGCGACCGGCCGGCCGGTAGTACACGTAGATGTGCAACCGATATTGCCCACGCAGCGGCTCCACCTCGGCCGCCACCACGTACATCACGTTCGGCGCCGCGGCGTCCATCTGCGCGCTCGACGGAGGCATCGGCACGCGCGCGCTCGCCGCGTTCACCAACGTATGGCCGCCGCTACGGAGCACCGCGGCGATACTGTCGGTGATCCGGTCGAGCTGATCCTGGTCGGTCTGCCCGCGCACCGGGAGGAGCGCGACCTGATCCGCGTACGCCGACGGGGCGACGCCGAGCACGAGCGAGCCGAGGATCAGCGCGAACGCTGCGATCGAGAACCGGCGCACGGGTCCGTCATGCGAACCGATGTTCACGCTGCCCTCGAAAACCATCGGATCTCGACGCACTCGTTCCTCATCCGCGGATCGACGCAAGGCGCGGGCCAGCGTCATGCGGTCAGCGCTCCGCTCCATGGCGGGATGGCGGCGCCTGCACGAGCTCGATCAGCACGCCCTCGCCGCTGAACGGATGCTCCTCGTTCCCTTTCGGGTGGATGAAGCACACGTCGTGACCGGCCGCGCCGCGGCGGATGCCTCCCGGCGCGAAGCGCACGCCCTGCTCGCCGAGCCACGTGACGGCGGCGGGCAGATCGTCGACCCACAGGCCGATGTGATTGAGCGGCGGCTCATGCACGCGCGGTCGCAGATCCGGATCGATCGGCTGCATCAGATCGATCTCGATGCCGCCGCACTCCGCGATGTCTTCGTCGACGTTCTCGCGCTCGCTCTTGAACTGTCCCTTGAGGGGCAGCCCGAGCAGATCGATCCAGAGCTTGCGCAGCCGCGCCTTGTCGGGACCGCCGACGGCGATCTGTTGGACTCCGAGGATGCGGAACGGTCGGCTCGGCACGCCCGCACCGTGCGCCGCGCGCCGTGCGTCGGCAAGGCGCCTGTTGCGTCGCTCGCGGGCCCGTGCGAAGCGTGCGACCGACCATGAAACGCTCCCTCACCGGCGTGAAGCCCACCCACCTGCCGCACGTGGGCAACTACCTCGGCGCGATCCGACCGGCGCTCGAGCTCGCGAAGGAGTTCGAGAGCTTCCTCTTCATCGCCGACTACCACGCGCTCACCACGATCCGCGACGCGGAGGAGATGAAGCGTCACACGTACGACGTCGCCGCGACGTGGCTCGCGTGCGGGCTCGATCCGACGCGCGTCCACCTCTATCGACAGTCCGACGTGACGGAAGTGTTCGAGCTCACCTGGGTGCTCGCTTGCCTGATGGCGACGGGGCAGCTCGAGCGCGGCGTCTCCTACAAGGACGCGCTCGCGCGCGGTGAATCGCCGAACGCCGGCGTGTTCAACTACCCCGTGCTGATGGCGGCGGACATCCTGCTCTACGACGCCGACGTGGTCCCGGTCGGCAAGGACCAGATCCAGCACCTCGAGGTCGCACGCGACGTTGCGGTGCGGTTCAACCACGTGTTCGGGGCGGACGAGGAGATCCTCCACGTCCCCGAGCCGTATCTCAGCGAAGCCCCGCTCGTGCCCGGTCTCGACGGCGAGAAGATGAGCAAGAGCCGCGGAAACGGGATCCCGCTGTTCTGTTCGGCCAAGGAGCTGCGCAAGCTGGCGATGAAGATCGTCACGGGCAGCGAGTCGCTCGAGGAGCCCAAGCGCGCCGAGGGCTCGACGGTGTTCGAGCTCTACCGCTTCGTGGCGACCCCGGACGAAGTCCGCGCCATGGAAGAGAAGCTGTCGGCGGGCAACTACGGCTGGGGCCACGCGAAGCAGGATCTCTACGAGGCGCTCGACAAGGAGCTCGCCCCGCGACGCGATCGCTTCGCCGAGCTCCGCGGCGACGAGAAGGGCCTCGATCGCCTCCTCGAAGAGGGCGCCGACCGCGCACGTCCGATCGCGCGCGCGACGATGGACCGCGTCCGCCGCGCGATCGGCATGACCGTCCGCTGATCGTTCCGAACCAGGACGGGCGTTGATCGCCGACTCAGCGATCTACGGAAGGAGAGAAGGCACGAAGGAGAGAAGAAACAATTCTTGTTCCTTCTCTCCTTCCCCGCTCTTCTCTGCTTCCGGTTGCTGTTCGCGCCGATACCGGTGTTCGAGGGTGCTAGGGCGTCGCCGTGTTGACCGCGACGGGGCCGCGGTTCGCCTCTTCGACGATCTCCGGGTCGACCTCCTCGAAGAGATCCTCGTTGCCGCCCACGATCGTCTCGCCGTCGAGGAAGTAGCTCCCGTCGACGCGGACCCACTGCTGCGTCAACACGGTGTTCGAGAGCTCCATGGTGCGCTGGTCGTACCAGGTCACCGTGACGAGCGAGCGCGCGGTGTCCTCGCCGTCGCCCATGTCGATGGTGGTCGCGTCGATGTCCGCGATCGCGACGTCGTGTCCCCACGCGCGGTGCGAGAGGAGGAACGCGGCGCGGTAGTCGCGCGTCACGCGCTGCGACGCGAGATCGATGCGCGCCCAGCGCGCCTCGTCGTTGAGCTGGTAGACCGTGTCCTGGAGCACGCGCGCCGACGAGAGGTTCTGGAAGATGCAGCCGGAGAGGAGGAGACCGGCCAACGCGAGGGTGGTGCGAGTGCGCATATCGCGGACGAGAAGACCGCTTGGCGCGGCGCGCGTCCAGAAAACGTCAGGCCGAGGGATCGTCGGGGGGCCGCCGCGTCGCCGTGATCCGGAGGGCGATGAAGCCCGCGCTGATCGCGAACGCGACGGCGGGGCAGGAGAGCGCGATCCACGACCGCCCGAACAGGAGCGCGAGGACCACGACCGCGGTGGACAGCGCGAGGCACACGGCGAGCCCGAGCCAGATCGCGCGCCGACGCCCGGCCGCGCGCTGGCGCTCTCGCTGGATCGCGAGCGCCGTCTCGCGGGCGACCCGATCGAGGCTCGCCTCGCGGGCGCGCGCCTTCTTCTGCTCGAGCGTGCGCTCCGCGGTCCGGAACGGACCCTCGGGGACCGGCTCCTCGCGCATCGCGTCGTCGAACGCGTTCGGCACCTCGCGAGGCTACCTCCGCGGCGCGGTGAATGCCCGCGAAGCGGGGCGACCGCGTCGCGGGTGACGCCGACGGCGGGCGTGTACGAGGAGGTGCACGGGTACGTGCACGTGCACGAGGACGAGGAGGTGCACGTGGGGTGGGACTCCCACTCGCTTGCGCGGGATCGCCGCGCCGGGGTAACGCAGTGTCCAGGTGAGCTGGCAGAGCGGACACAAGATCGGCACCCGCTTCGTGGTCGAGGGGCGCCTCGCGATCGGCGGGATGGCGCAGGTCTACGTGGCCGAGATGCAGCAGGCGCGCGGGCTCACGCGACGCGTCGCGCTCAAGCGGGTGCACCCGCACCTCGCCGAGGATCCCGAGTTCGTCTCGATGTTCGTCGACGAGGCGCGCCTCTCCGGGCAGCTCGCGCACCCCGGCATCGTGCCGGTGGTCGACGCGATCGAGCACGCCGGCGACCTGATGCTGGTGATGGACTACGTCCCCGGCTGGGACCTCAAGGCGGTCCTCGATCGCGCGCGCGAACGAGCCCTCGAGGTGCCGGTCGGCGTCGCGGTGGGCATCGCGGCGCGCGCCGCGCAGACGCTCGCCTACGTGCACTCCGCAAAGGGTCGTGACGGCGCACCGCTCGGGGTGGTGCACCGCGACGTGACGCCGTCGAACCTGCTCGTCGGGAGCGACGGCGGCGTGCGGCTCCTCGACTTCGGCGTCGCGAAGGCGGCGCGGCGCTCGACCAAGACGGCGACCCGCGCGATCAAGGGCAAGCTCGCGTACCTCGCGCCCGAGCAAGCGCGCGGTCAGGGCGCGACGCCCGCGTCGGACGTGTACGCGCTCGGCCTCGTGCTCTTCGAGATGCTCACCGGCCGACGCGCGATCCAAGGCGACGACGACTTCGCGCTCATGCGCACCGCGGCGAGCCCCGACTTCGATCCGATCGCGCTCCATCGCCCCGACTCCCCCGAGTCGATCGACGCGCTCGTCGGCCGGATGCTCGCGGTGTCGCCCGCCGATCGTCCGAGCGCATCGGAGGTCGCCGACACCCTCGTCGGGCTCGCCGAGCCCGACGACGCGGTGCGCGGCTTCGTCGAGCGCGTGATGGGCTCGTCGGCGCGCCCCATCGAGGAAGGCCGCTCCGCGATCGATCAAGCGCTCTTGTCGGTCCTCGCCGAGGGTTCGTTCTCGGGCGTGTCGCTCGCGGGAGCGCGCATCACGCGGCCGCCCGACGAGCCGGTCGCGCCCGCGCCCGGCCCCGACGACGCGCCCACCCGCGCTCCGCGTCTCGCGGCGGTCGCGCGCGACGGCGATGGTGTCGCGTCGCACGAGGGCCCGCCGGCCGCGATCGCGCGCGCGCCGGTGACGGCGATCACGCGCGAGCCGAGCGAGCCCGAGCCGGACGTGCTCGCGCCGGCCGCGTCGACGCCCGCGGTCCGGAACGCCCCGACGCCCTCGCGGGGGCGCGCATCGATCGTGATCGCCGCGATCACGATCGTCGGCGCGGCGGGCGCCGCCGGCATCGCGTGGGTGAACGGAGCGTTCGGAGGCGAGACGCCGAGCCCGATCGTCGACCCGGTGACACCGACCGACGCGCCGACCGGGTTCGTGCGCGTGAGCACCGATCCGGCCGGCGCGCGGGTGACCGTCGATGGACGCCCGCACGACGAGATGACACCCACGATCGTGCAGGCGCCGGGCGGGACCACGCTCCACCTCGCGCTCGAGCTCGACGATCACGCTCCCGTCGAAGACGACGTCGTGGTGCGAGGCGGTGAGACGGTGCAGATCGATCGCGCGCTCGCGCGGTTGCCCGGCTCGTTGCGGATCACGTCGACGCCGAGCGACGCGGAGGTGCTCCTCGACGGCGAGCTCCGCGGCCGCACCCCGCTCGAGCTGCACGAGCTCCCGCGCCGCGCGATCGCGGTGGAGGTGCGCGCCGACGGACACCGGAGCTTCGAGACGACCGTCGATCTCGACGCCACCGCACGCGCCGAGGTGTCGCCGACCCTCGCGCGCATCGCGCCGCGCGGCGGCACGCTCCGCATCATGGCGTTTCCGCTCACCGTCGCGGTCACCGTCGACGGCCGCCGCATCTCCGGCAGCCCCCCCCTCGAAGTCCCGGTCGGCGCCGGTCGCCACACCGTCCGCGTCACCAACCCCGCCAACGGTCGCTCCGTCACGCGAAGCGTCCAGGTCAGCGGCGGAACCGTGATTGTCGCCGGCATCAACCTGCAGTAGCGGGGGCGAACGAACTTCTTTACCGGGAGAAGAGGAGACTGGGAGAGGAGGAGAGTGCGGCGGCATGCCGCCGCAGGAACGAAACAATCGTTGCTCTCTCTCCGCTTCTCCTCACTCTCCTCCTCTCCCGGGAAAAACCCGCCGAATCGTGCGCCAAATCGCGCGACGACCCGGAATGGCCGGCCCACCGAAGCGGTCTTTACGCCAACTCAACACTGCTCGGCCGCATCGGCGCCCGCGGATCCCGCTCCGCTCCCCACTCCGCACATGGGCCTGCCGACCGCCGCGAACCCGGGCCGGATCCATGCATCAACTGTTGTTCTATCTACCGATCGCGTTCGGCGCGATCCTCGCGTTCGGCGCCTCGTTCGGGCTCATCGAGCTCGATGGCGCGCCCGACGTGGACGTCGACTTCGATCTCGATGTCGATGTCGATGTCGATGCGGACGTCGATGCGGACGTCGATGCGGACGTCGATGCGGACGCGGACGCCGATGGCGACGCCGATCACGACACGCCGCACGCGAGCGCGGGCGCGACGCTGCTCGGCTGGATCGGTCTCGGACGCGCGCCGGTGTTCGTGCTGCTGATGGTCGCGTGCTTCGCGTTCGGGCTCGTCGGACTCGCGACCGACCTCGCGCTCGAGCACGTCTTCGGTGGCTCCGCCGGGCTCCTCGCGATCAGCGCGGGCATCGGCGCGATCGCGTCGCTCGTCGGCACCGGCGCTACGGGCCGCGTGTTCGGTCGCCTCGTCCCGAACAAGGAGACCTACGCGAGCACGAAGGACGACTTGCTCGGTCGAGTCGGCGTGACGTCGCTGCCCATCCAGGGCGGCTTCGGCGTCGCGCAGATCACCGACGGCTCGGGCACGCGGATCCAGATCCGCTGCCGCGCGATCGACGACACCGCGATCGAGCGCGGCGAAGAGGTGGTGGTCGCCGACTACGACGATCGCACCGACACGTTCCTCGTCACGCGCACGTCGCTCTGACGCGTGCGGACGATCGACACACACACGTTCGAAAGGAAAGGGGAGAGAGATGATCGCGGTCCTGGTCTGCGCCTTCGCGGTGGCCCTCATCGCGGGGCCGTTGGCGCTCAGCATGTTGGGGATGCCGGTGGGGGCCGGCGCCACGCTCGCCATGACGAGCGCGGGCGTCGTGCTGCTCTCGGCGACGGGCACGCTGGTCGCGTACCAGCGCATCTACAAGAAGACGCGCGCCAACCAAGCGTTCGTCCGCACGGGTCGCGGCGGCGTCGCCGTCATCCGCGACGGGGGCGCGTTCGTCGTGCCGTTCCTCCACGAGCTCGTGGAGGTGACGCTCACCACGCTCAAGCTGCGCGTCGCGCGCAAGAACGAGGACGCGCTCATCACGCAAGACAAGCTGCGCGCCGACATCGAGGCGGAGTTCTTCGTCCGCGTGCAACCGGACGAGGAGAGCATCCTCCAGGCCTCGCGCTCGCTCGGTGAGCGCATGGGCGACCCCGACGCGGTAAAGGAGCTCGTCGAGGACAAGCTCGTCAGCGCCCTGCGTACGGCCGCCGCGGGTAAGACCCTCGAGCAGCTGAACTCGGAGCGCGACGCGTTCCTCACCGAGGTCATGAAGCTCGTCGGCGACGATCTCCGCGCGAACGGTCTGATCCTCGAGACGGTCACCATCTCGCGGCTCGACCAGACGGACGACCGGTTCCTCAAGGCGGAGAACATCTTCGACGCCCAGGGCCGCCGGAAGATCGCGGAGATCACGCAGATCAACTTGACGGAGCGCAACCGCCTCGTCCGCGAGGGTGAGCGCCTCCGGATGCAAGAGGACGTGAACACGCGCCGCGAGCTCTTGAGCCTCGAGCAGGCCGAGCAGGAAGCGGAGGCGCGCACGAAGGCCGAGGTCGCGAAGATCACGGCCGACACCGAGCGCATGGCCGCGGTCGAGCGGATCGAGGCGAGTCGCAAGATCGAGCTCGCCGAGGTCGAGCGTAAGCGCGTCCTCGAGCTCGCCTCGCGCGAGCAAGAGGAGGCCGTCGAGGTGGCCGAGCGCAGTAAGCAGCAGCGCATCGCGCGCGCGGAGCAGGAGCGGGCCGCCGCGGAAGCCGAGCTCGCGATGGCCGAAGCGGAGCGCGAGCGCGCGCGGCAGAAGGTCGAGAGCGTGCGCGTGACCGAGGAGGCGGCGCGGCAGAAGCAGAAGGGCGTGATCGACGCCGAAGCGGAAGCCGAGCGCGCGTTCGTCGCCGAGCAGCGTCGCGCGGACGCGAACGCCTACGCGGTGCAGAAGCAAGCCGAGGCGCAGATGCTCTCGGCCGACGCCGAGTCGACCGCCATCCGCAAGAAGGCGTCGGCCGAGGCGGAGGCGGAGCGGCAGCGGGCCGAGGGTCTCAAGGCGAAGGCGATGGTCCCGATCGAGGTGGAGCGGATGCGCGTCGCGCTCGACCGCGACCGCGTCGAGACCGTCGTGAAGCCGGAGCTCGAGGCGCGCGAGAAGCACGGTAAGGTCGCGCAGGATTTCGAGATCGCGAAGCTGCGCATCGCGGCCGAGAAGGAGATCCAGGTCGCCGTCGCGGAGGCGCAAGCCAAGTTGTTCACCAAGATGGAGGCCAACCTCTACGGCACGGCGGAGGACGTGACGAAGATCGTCTCGAGCCTCACCCAGGGTCAGCGCGCGGCGACCGCGATCCACGGCTTCCTCGAGGCCGCGGACCCGACGACGCTGGCGGGGCTCGGCGCCCTCACCCAGGCGCTCACCGAGCGCTTGGCGGGGGGCACGAAGGACGCTCGCGAGCTGCCCGCGAGCGCGAACGTCGAGGAGGCTTCCGAGGCCCCCGAGCCCATCCGAGCGATCGAGCTCGACGAGCTCGTCGACGCGGCCGAGGAGTGAACGCGGTTCGCTGAACGATCCAGACCGATCCGCGGGCCGCTCCGGGCTTCACGTCCGGGGCGGCCCGCGTTCGTTGTGGCCAAACCCTTCTATCCCAGCGATTCCGCGGGTATCGTAGACGGTTTGGAGGTCTCGCCGATGAAGTCTCGCCTCATTCGCAGCGCCGCGGCCGTCGCGTGCGTGCTCGCGCTGCTCGACGTCGGCTCGACCGCGCACGCGGTCCCACTGCTCAACATGTTTGGCGGGCCTGCCGGCTACGGAATGGGGAACCTACCCGGCAACGACGACGGCTCCTCCGACGCGATCAGCCTCACGCCCGCGTTCCCCGGCGGCCTCAACTTCTTCGGCGGCCCGTACAACCAGGTGTGGGTCAACAACAACGGCAACATCACGTTCTCGGATGAGCTCGGGCAGTTCACCCCGAACGCGTTCCCCGTCGCGATGCGCCCGATGATCGCTCCGTACTGGGCGGACGTCGACACGCGCGGAGGCGGCACCCCGACGAACAACGGTGTGTATTGGCACCTCGAGCCGGGCCGCATGATCGTGACGTGGCACAACGTCGGCTACTACTACATCAACGACAGCCGCCGGATGGATTTCCAGCTCATCATCACCAACCCGATGGGCTGCCGCGCCGGCGACTTCGACGTCGAGTTCCGATACAACATCTGCGACTGGGAGGCGGGCCGCGCGAGCGGCGACAGCAACGAGAACGGCCTCTGCGATTCGGGGGAGTCGAGCTGCGTCCCCGCCCAGGCGGGATTCGATGCCGGAAACTCCGTTGACTTCGTCGAGATCCCCGACTCGCGGACGTCGATGATCCGCAATCGACTTTGCGGGGACTCCAACGTCGGTATGCCCGGCATCTGGCGCTTCAGCGTGCGTGGCGGAGCCGTCGTCTGCCCCGGGACGGGCGACACCTGCGACGCGGGCGGCACCGGCGCGTGCGGCCTCGGCATCACCCAGTGCGTCGGCCGCGAGGTCGTGTGCAGCGCGATCGGCACCTCGAGCATGGAGCGCTGCGACGGCATCGACAACGACTGCAACGGCGAGGTCGACGAGGGTGACCTCTGCGCCGCGCCGTCGATCTGCGTCAACGGCCAGTGCGTGCCGCCGTGCTTCGAGGGCGGCTGCCCCGAGGGTCAGGCGTGCAACGGATCGGGCGTCTGCGTCGACACCGCGTGCGAGAGCGTCACGTGCCCGCCGGGGCAACGTTGCGTGCTCGGCGAGTGCGTCGACGGCTGCGCCGGCGTCACCTGTCCGTACGACCAACAGTGCGTCGCCGGTCGCTGCGTGAACCTCTGCGACGTGCTCACGTGCGGGGCCGGCGAGGTCTGCCGCAACGGCGCGTGCGTCCCGCAGTGCCCGTGTAGCCCCTGCGACGCGGGCGAGACGTGCCTCGCCGACGGATCGTGCGAGTCGATGGGCTGTGATCTCACGACGTGCGACGCCGGCTCCCACTGCGAGCTCGGCGCGTGCGTGGACGACTGCCTCGGCGCCGTGTGCCCGAGCGGACAGCGCTGCGAGGTCGGTGCGTGCATCGACGTCCCGCCGTCCGGAAGGCTGGACGCGGGGGTCGGACCCGGCGGCGACGGCGGCGCGGTCGGACCCGGCGGCGACGGCGGGATCTCCATGCTCGGCGTGGACGGCGGCGGCCGTCGTCCCCCGGGCGCTTCACAGCCCGGGTGCGACTGCACCGTCCACGGCCCCGCGCGCCTCCCCGCGTGGGCGTGGCTCCTCGCCCCGCTCGCGCTCCTCCTGCGTCGCCGTCGACGGAGCTAGATCGACATGGAACGTCGTGTAGACACGCGCATCCTCGCGCTCGCCGCCTCGGCCGCGCTCCTCGCCGTCGGCTGTGACGACGGCGGCCCGGGCCGCGATGGCGGCCCCAACCCCAACATGGACGCTGGCCCCCGCCGCGACGGCTCCCCGCCGCCCGGCGACTCCGGCGGCATGATCACGGGCGACGCGTGCGTCCCGCAGATCGAGATCTGCGGCGACCGCATCGACCAGAACTGCGACGGCCGCGAGACCCCGTGCGGCGACAACGACATGGACAACATCGACGCCTGCCGCGCGGGCGACGACCTCACCATGTGCGACTGCGACGACTCGCGCGCCGACGTCCGCCCCCCGTTCGGTGGTCTGCCGGGCGCGCCCGAGCTCTGCGACGGCGTCGACAACGACTGCAACGGCCGCATCGACGAGGCCTCCGCGTGCTGCAGCGGCTGCGCGGGCATCGATCCTCTCCGCGCCGACATCTGCACCGAAGCGAACGAGTGCGACTGCACCACCGAGCCAGGGATCGGACCGTGTGCGGATGGGATGACGTGTTGCACGAGCGGCTGCGTCGACGTCACGAGCGACTTCGCCAACTGCGGCGCGTGCGGCGGACAGTGCACCAACCAGGCCGATCGGTGCGTCAACCGCACGTGCATGTGTGGGACCAACCCCGTCTGCGACTTCACCACTACGTGCACCGGCGGTGTCTGCGGCGGCTAGCGCGGATTACAGGACCGTCGCGAGGGTGGGTGTGGTCCTCGGCGTCGTGGTTCCGGTCCCCAGCTGCCCGTCGGCGTTGTACCCCCAGCCGTAGACCTCGCGCGTCGGAAGTAGCGCACACGTGTGCGTGGCTCGGTTGATTCCACGCGCGGAGCGCGCGAGCCGAGACCCGAAGGGGCCCGGCGAGACGGCGGGTGACCGCTCAGCGGGCTCGCGACGAGCGGAGCGAGACCGCTCAACGCGCCGTGCGCGGAGCGCGCGGCGTGAGGAGCGGGCTCGCGACGAGCGGAGCGAGACCGCTCAACGCGCCGTGCGCGGAGCGCGCGGCGAGAGGAGCGGGCTCGCGGAGCGCGCGGAAGAGACCCTGGAGCGAGGCACCGCTCCGCGAAGCGGAGCGCGCCGAGCGGAGGGGGCTCTGGAGCGCACCAACCTCCTCACGACCGGATGGGATCGGATCAGATCGACTCCGCTCCGAGCTAGAGTCGGAGCGCTCGGATCGGAGCGCTCGGATCGGATCGCATCGGACCGGATCGCATCGCACCGGCCCGGATCGTGATCAGATCGGATCCGCCCCGCGGTGCACGAGAGCATCCGCGCCGGATGTGCACGCCGTCGCGCCCGCGTGGGAGCGACGGTGTGTGTGCGATACTCGGTTCGCCTTGAGCGAGAAGACGCTTCAACAGGCCGCGCGAGGCGTGGCGATCCGACGGCTCCGCGTCGAGGTCGTGACGGGGGCCGATGCGTCGGCGCACGCGGAGGCCGACTCGGACGCGCTGAGCGTGGGGACGGCGGCGACGAACACGTTGACGCTCTCGGACCCGACGGTGTCGCGCTATCACGCGGAGCTGACGCGCGAGAGCGATGGGGTGCGGGTGCGCGATCTCGGATCGACGAACGGGACGTTCGCGGGCGCGGTGCGGGTGATCGACGGGGTGGTGCCGGCGGGGGCGACGCTCCGGCTCGGCGGGACGACGCTGCGGGTGCTCGACGCCGGGGAGGAGGAGCAACCTCTCTTGCACGGCGAGGCGATCGCCGGGCTGCGCGGGCAGAGCACCGTGATGCGGTCGCTGATGGCGAAGATCGCGAAGGTGGCGGAGAGCAGCGCGAACGTGCTGTTGACGGGCGAGTCAGGGACCGGCAAGGAGGTGGCGGCGCGGGCGCTCCACGAGCTCGGGCCTCGGCAGGGCGCGCCGTTCGTGACGGTGGACTGTGGGGCGCTCGCGCCGACGCTGGTGGCGAGCGAGCTGTTCGGGCACGAGCGCGGGGCGTTCACCGGCGCCGAGCAGCGGCGTGCCGGGGCGTTCGAGCAGGCGCACGGGGGGACGCTGTTCCTCGACGAGGTGGGGGAGCTCCCTCAAGCATTGCAATCGGCGTTGCTGGGCGCGCTCGAGCGGAAGCGGTTCAAGCGGCTCGGCGGGACGAGCGAGATCTCGGTCGACGTGCGGGTGGTGAGCGCGACGCACCGCGATCTGCGCGAGGACGTGAACGCGGAGAAGTTCCGGCTCGATCTCTTCTATCGGCTCGCGGTGGTGACGCTGCGGATGCCGGCGCTGCGCGAGCACGTCGACGACCTCGAGATCCTGATCGCGCACTTCCTCGAGGAGGCCGGCGCGAGCGAGTCGGTGGACGCGCTGCTCGGTCCCGCGGCGCTCGCGACGCTGAAGAGTCATCGCTGGCCCGGCAACGTGCGCGAGCTGCGGAACTGGGTGGAGGCCGCCCTCGCGACGGGGGAGGCGCCGACGCTCGACGCGCGCGGGATGCGGGACGCGGGTGCGGATCTGATCGGGTCGGTGCTCGAGGAGCGCTACCAGGACGCGCGGGCGACGGTGGTGAACGAGCTCGAGCGTCGGTACCTGACGCGGTTGCTCGAGCGGGCGGACGGGAACGTGAGTCAGGCGGCGCGGATCGCGGAGATGAATCGATCGCATCTCAACGATCTGCTGCGGCGGCATGGGTTGAGGTAGCTCGAGCTCTCGGCAGAGGCCTTGCCGGTGCCCGTGCCGCGAAGGTGATTGGACGACGGGTCGTGTACGTGGACGTGCACGGGTACGTGCACGTGCACGAGGACGTGCACGTTGACGTGGGGCTCGCCTCTCGGCGCGAGCCCCTCCCCCCGGCCCCTCCCGCGGTGGGAGGGGGAGAATAACGTTGACGTCAGCCGCGGTCGTCCAAGGAATCCTCCTTACTCGCAGCCGCCGGGGACGCCGATGCCGGCGCAGATGCCGACGACTTGCTCGTCGCACTGGGTGCTGAGCGAGTCGAGGTCGAGGAGGATGTCGCCGCGCACCTCGTCGAGCTGGACCGGGCAGCTGTAGACGCAGCCGAGGAGGTCGGCGCACCGGAACGGCTGATCCATCAGCTCGTCGCACGGTTGCCTCGTGACGGTCATCCGGATCAGGACGACGCCGTCGGGCGCGTCGCGGGTGATCGGGCCCATCGACTGGAGCTGGTCGAACACGCGCGCCTGGAGCGTGGGGAGATCGGGCGGCAGCGGCGCGCCGAGGGCGACCTCTCGACAGTCGCGCCGTTGGATCGGGCAGCCGCGATCGCGGCACCACTCGAGGAGCTGGACCGGGCGACAGCTCGGGACGCCGTCGAAGCCGAGATAGTCGACGACGATGTTGGCCCGCGCCGTGTCGCCGTCGCGCGCGGCGAAGATGAGCGGATCCCCCGTTCGGGAGTCGATGCACGAGAGGCCGAGCGAGCCGTTGTCCGGCAGTACCAAGTACACGTCGTTGACGTTGGCGCAGCCCGCGAAGAGCGTGAGCACGAGGGGCCCGAGCGGCGCACGTCCGGTCATGGCGATCGGAATCCGACGTTCGTCGTGGTGGTCGGGGTGAACAGCACCGCCGTGGTGATCGCCACCGCGATCGCCGCCGCCGCGCCGAGGCCGATCCAGAACCACGGGCTCTCCCAGAAGTCCTCACCGAGCTCGATGGCGCCGCCTTGGACGAGGAGCTCGCGGAACAGATCGAGCGACGCCTCGCCGAGACGCGCACCATCGCGCTCCGCGCGCGCGGTGACCTCGCCGTCCATCGCGAGCACGCCGCGCAGGTGATCGCCGTTCGGCGTCGGCTCGATGCGGAGATACACGAGGCGACGGGCGCGGACCGCCTGCGCGAGGAGGCGGACCGATGAGGTCGAGTCGCGATCCTCGCGCGTCGCCCATCGCTCCGCCCACTGCTGACCCGCGAGCTCGGGGGACGCCTCGTCGAGCTCGACGCGGAGCGCGAGCGGACGGCCCTCCATGCGCACGAGGCGCCACGCGTCGACGCGGCCCGGCGCGCGCAGGGCGATCACGTGATCGCCGGGACCGAGATCGACGGCGCACGGCGTCTCGCACGTCGAGGCGCGGCCGTCGACCGACACGTCGGCCGGCGGGTCGGCGCGCACGCGGAGCGGCGCGCGCGGGGCGGACGACGCGGCGCTCAGCGCGTCGGCCAACGCCGCCTCGACCTCGGGGCTCGCCGCCTCGACGTCGGCCGGCACCGTCAACCCGAATTGCGAGAAGCGCGCCGCCGCGCGATGCGCGCCGTCCGCGTCGCCCGCGCCGACGTGACACGCGACGCGCCAGAACAGGATGCGCGACGCGATCT
>JBFWYI010000003.1:192777-281770 GCA_050186575.1 Sandaracinaceae bacterium
CGAGGAGAGTGGGAGAGGAGGAGAGAGCGACGGCTACGCCGTCGCGGAACGAGCTGGGTGGAGGGGATCATGAGGCCTCGCGGGAGGGACCGGGCGCGGCGCGGGTCCGGGTACGTGGAGGTGCACGCGTACGTGCACGTGCAGGAGGACGTGCACGTACGAGCACGTGGACGTGCACGAGGCCGAGCTCGTGCACGAAGGTCGAAGGTGGTCCCCAACCTGGAAATTCGCTCCGCGACGGCGGAGCCGTCGCACTCTCCTCGTCTCCTACTCTCCTCCTCTCCCGGCCGCTGCCGCAGGCGCGGTCACGAACGCCGACTCCATCGCAATCACCCACTCCGCGCACGGCGTTCGATGCTCTCCGCGACGCGAGGGACCGAACGCGCCCGGGAGCGGCTACGCTGACGCTCGTGGACCGCGCGGGGCGCTACCGGATCACGCGTCGGCTCGCCCAAGGCGGGATGGGCGAGGTGCTCGAGGGCGTCGCCGAAGGCGCGAGCGGGTTCGAGCGGCGCGTCGCGATCAAGCGGATGCTCGCGAGCGAGGGGATCGACCCCGCGCAGTTCCGGATGTTCGTCGATGAGGCGCGCATCGCGAGCCGGTTGCATCACGCAAATATCGTGTCGGTGCTCGACTACGGGATGCTCGACGGGGTGCCGTTCCAGGTGCTCGAGCTCGTCGATGGCCTCCACGCGGGCGCGCTGCGACGGCGCGGCGAGCAAGCGGGCGAGCCCATGCCGGTCGCGATCGCGCTCCACATCTGTACGCAGGTCGCGCACGCGCTCGAGCACGCGCACACGCAGACGGGCGAGGACGGGCGGCGGCTCGGGATCGTGCACCGCGACGTGTCGCCGGAGAACGTGTTGGTGAGCTGGGACGGCGACGTGAAGCTCACCGACTTCGGGATCGCGCTGGCGCGCGAGCGGACGGAGACGACAGAGGACGGCGTCGCGAAAGGAAAGCTGTCGTACATGTCGCCCGAGCAGGCGCGGGCGGGCGCGGTCGACGCGCGGAGCGATGTGTTCTCGCTCGGCTGCACCCTGCTCGCCCTGATCACCGGCTCGAGCCCGCTCAGCTCGCCCGGCGCGATGGTGGCGCTCCTCAGCGAGCAATCGATCCCGCTGCCCGAGCTCGACGAGGACGTCCGCGCGATCGTGGCGCGCGCGCTCGCGCCGAAGGCCGACGATCGGTACGCGAGCGCCGACGAGATGGCCGACGCGCTCGGGCGCGCCGCCGCCGCGCGGTTGGATCGCGACCCGCGCTCGGCGCTGATGCGCTGGCTCGCGCGCGTGCGGCCCCCGGCGCCGGCGCCGAAGGGGAAGCTCGACGGCATGTTCGCGCTCGAGCTCGTCCTCGACGCGGGGCCCGTCGACGACGCGGGCGTCCGATCGTTCCACGCGATCGAGGCGGCGCCTCGACCGGTCGAGGACGATCCGGTCGCGACGCAGCCGGATCGACGATCGAACGCTCCGTCGCGGAGCCGCACGCTGTTCCTGAGCCTGATCGCGGTGATCGCCTTGGCGGCCGGCGTCGGCGCGGTCGTCGCGATCGAACGAGATGTCTTCGACGCCGAGCCCGCGAGCGCCGCGGTCGATCCGCTCGGAACCGCCCCGGAAGCACGCGAGACGGAGCCAGAGTCGCAGCGAGACAACGAAGCTGACTCGATCGCCGAGCCGACTGTCGAGGCAACCGCGGAGGCAACCGCGGAGCCCACCGCAGAGCCCACCGCAGAGCCCACCGCAGAGCCGACCGACGAACCGGCGGGCGGTCCGACAGAAGGCGCGCCCGCGGGAGGCCGACGCGGTGGACGCACGACCGCGCGCGGCCCGACCACCACGGAGACGAGGACGGAGACGACGACCGAGAGGACGACGGAGACGGAGGCGACGCCCGAAGCGAGCCCGCGCGCGACGGGGAGTGGGTTCCTCCTCGTCGGCGGCGAAGGCGCGCTCCGCGCCGAGATCCTCGTCGACGGTCGATCGATGGGCTTCGCGCCGCGCCGCGTCGAGCTCCCGACCGGCGATCATCGCGTCGTGCTCGTGCGCCCCGACGGGACCCGCGAGGGGCCGCGCCTCGTGACGATCGACGCGCGCGACACCGCGATCTCGCCGGCGCGCTGGATGGTGCCCTGACGCGCGATCAGGTCGGCTCGGTCTTCAGCGTACGAAACACGATGTCTTGCGCGCGCGCCGCGGTCGCCGACGCGAGCGGCCACACCGACCAGCTGGGAGCGAGCAGCGCAAACGCGTAGAAGACGCCGCGGCTCCGACCGACCCGCACGCGGACGTCGAACGGGATGGGCCCACCCGACGCGGTGCCGTCGACGCTCCACGCGCGGTCGATCCATCGCGTGGCTGGAGCGTCCTCCAGAGTCCCGAGGTCGAGCTCGAGGCCACGCGTCCTTAGCGATGCGAGCCACGGCGCGATGATGTCGTCCGGGCTCGCGGCCTCGCCCGATGCGATCACGGTCAGCTTGCCGGCAGGTGCGCCGAGGATCGCATTCGCGAGCTCCGCGACGAAGAGCCCGCTGCGGGAGCGATCGTCGCGCACTTCGGCGAACGCACATCCGAAGGGATAGAAGAAGACGAAGTCGCCGGGGAGCGCGCGCGCGCAGCTCTTGAGTCGTCCGGCGAACGGCCAGCTGGTCTCGTGCGAGAACCGCACGCTGTCTGCGATGGCGCGCAGCGATGCTTCGAGGTGGACGAAGCGACGCTCGAGACAGCGCACTTCGACGATGAGGAACCGCGCACCGGTGTCGCTCCCCGCCCGCACCACCGACCACCTCGACACGACGCTCGTCCCATCGACCTCGCTGCGCGTGAGCGCGACGAGCGAGTCGCCCGCCAACCCGCAGGAGGTTCGCGAACGCGAGAGCACTTCGACTCCGAGCTCGTCGAGCACGATCTCGAGCATCTCCGCCCCTGCGACCTCGAGCCGTACCTCTGCTCCGTAGACGATGGTCTGGGCCTCGCCGTGTGCCTCATCGAATACGGCGAGCACGCCGAGCCCACCGCGAGTCGATGGCTCCTTCGGCTCGGTCGGCGAGAGGTCCCACCCTTCGGCGAGATCGATCGTGAAGTGCCACGCCTCGCGGTCGCTCGGCGCGAGCTCGACGCATACGGCGCTCACTTCCCGACCATCACATTGACGATGCGATCCAGCAGCGTGGCCGGCCCTGGCTTGGGTGGAGGCGGAGGGGGGGAGACGAACCCGATCCAGATCAGCAGGTCCCCAGACAGTCCCACGCCTTTGGCGGCACCGCCCTCCACGAGGAGCATCACCCGTCCAGTCGACTTGTCGTAGACGAGGACCACTCCGCTCTTCGCACCGGCCGACGCGCCGCTCGCGGCCACCGCGAGGTCACCCCCCGCCCGGAGCGCATCGAGGTGGAGGGCCCGGAGCAGCTCGGCCGGGGCGGCGGCGAACGGCGTCACCGCGCGGATGATCGGCGCCTCGCCGAACAGGTGGAGCTTGCCCTTCACGGCGCTCGCGATGGCTCCGGCCCGGAAGCCGAGCCCAAACTGATTGGGGTCCTTCGGATTGACGCCGATGAAATTCGTCCCGTGTGCCTTCGCGGTCACCATCTCTCCCTCGAGTCGGATACCCGCAATGGAGTCTCGTGTCGCAAGCGCGGCCGCGACATCGCCCTGGACCATCCCCGCGCTCGCTTCGCCGAACGTACCGCCTGCGTTGCTGCCCCCGGTCAGGTCCGCGAAATAGAACCTTCCGCCGCCGCGGAGCCCGAATCCCGGCTTGTCGGTGGTGGGGAGGGACCCGAGCTCGAACGAGCCTGCCTCGGCGCCCGTGCTCCCCACCCAGCTCCCATCCGGGCGCTGCTTCAGTCTCAGGTGGGCGTTTGGCCTCGCAAACTTCTTTTTCTTGAGCGACTCCTCGCGGTTCTGACCATCGAACCGATCGTGCGTCTCCAGCACGAGCTCCCAGTCGTCCGACATCGAAACGACCGGGGGGACGCCGGCGCCGGCCGCCCCGGCGCCCGGCGCCGTGTGATGTCCCGCGCACGCGAGCCATTGACCGTCGACCAACACGCGCGGGTGTCCTGACGTGATCGAGCTCGGTCCGAGGCGAGGATCCGCGACCGGGCAGCCGACGGTGGCTACGCCGGTGCCGTGGGCGAAGACGCTCGGCGAGCCCTTCAGCACGGTGCCGCCGTTGCTCGTGGTCTGCCCTTTTCGTGCGACGTGAGGCATCGGCGGCTCAGCTGTTGAGCTTGATCATCGGGCCGCCCTTGATGTCGACGTCGCCGCCGCTCGCCTGGATGGCGACCTTGCCGTCGCCGAGCACGCTCACCTCCTTGGTCGAGCTGAGCGTGATGTTCCCCGTCGTTTCGAGCGTGATGTCGCCGTTCTCCATCACGAGGCGCGCCTCGCCGCACTGGAGGACGAAGCGCGCGCCGACGTCGACGACGTACTCGCCGCCGACCCGCAACGCGCGTTGTCCCGCGACCATGATCTGCTGCATGCCTTTGACCGTCACCACCTCGGCCGCGCCGACGGTGCGGCTCGAGACGCCGCCGACCGAGACGGAGCGCGCGCCGCCCACGTTGATCGCCTGCGCGATCCCGACCTGCACCGTCTCGTTCATCCCGACGTTGCACACGCGGTTGTGGCCGACGTCGGTGCGATCGTTCCCGCGCACGCGCGCGTGGGCGCTGCCGCCGATCTTGTCTTGTCGATCTCCACCGACCGTGAGGTGCGCGTCTTTGCCGATCTCCTCGACCCGGGCGCCCGTGATGTCGAGCCGGCGTGAGCCGCCCACCGACACCGCGTCGTCCTCCACCACGTCGCGGCGCATGGTGCGGCCGATCTTCGTGACCTGATCCACCGCCACGTCGACCTTGCGCGAGCCGCCGACGAGCTCGACCCGGTGCCGGCCCACCGTGAGGTGCTCGTCGTTGCCGACGTCCTCCTTGCGGTCCACGCCGATCGTGACGGTCTCGTGCTGCCCGACCTCGCGGTGGCGGTCGACCCCCACGCGCTCCCTCGCGTCGCGCCCGACGATCGCGGTGCGGTCCCGTCCGATCTCGACCGACTCGTCGACGCCGACCTTGCGCGCGCGATCGCGTCCGACCTCCTGGCGCTCGTCGCGGAGCACGTCGCGGCCGAGGTCGTTCCTCACGAGCGTGTTCCAGTCCTTCTCTGCGCGCAGATACACTTCCTCCCTCGAGGCGGCGTCCTCGAAGCGGAGCTCGTTCCATCCCTCGCCGCCCGGCGTGCTCTCTGTCTTGAGGGTGAGCCGCGTCTTGTCGTCGGGGAGCGAGTAGGGCGTCGGGTGCGCGCCGTTGTAGACGCTGCCGGTGACGAGCGGCTGGTCGACGTCGCCGTTGACGAACGTGACCACCACCTCCATGCCGATGCGCGGGAGAAACGAGAACCCCCAGCCCGGGCCGCCCATCGTCTGCGCGACGCGGATCCAACACGAGCTGTGCTCGTCGCGCTGGCCGGCGCGGTCCCAATGGAACTGCACCTTGATGCGGCCGTGCGGGTCCGTGTGGATCTCCTCGCCGGCCGGGCCGACCACCGTCGCGGTCTGGACCCCGGCGATGCGCGGGCGGCGGCGCGTGCGCGCGGGGCGCCACTGCACGGCGTACGGGACACAGAGAAGCTCGTTGACGTACGCCTCCTCCTCGCGGCTGCGATCGATCGCGCGGTGGGTGGCCGACACGATCAGGTACTCGCCATCGCGCTCGGGGCGCGCGTGTCCTTCGAGGGTGAAGCGCGTCCCAGAGCGGAGGCCGAGCGCGCTCGCGTGGCCGATCGCCATCGAGCCCTCGCGCACCTCTAGCTCGTGGAGCCGGGACGCGCGCTGCTCGACGTCGGTCGCCGTGTAGCGGTCGTCCGCGAAGCCGTGCAGCGTGACCGGTGCGTCGACCGCGTAGCGCTCGAGCGTCGCGCCGCTCCCTGTCGCGGTCTCGATCGGTCGCTGCGGGCGCGTCCAGTCGAATGCGCGCACGTGCACCTTCGTCCCGGTGATCCGCGCGGTGCCCTCGAAGCTGCGCATCGCTTCGCCGAGCTCGCCGCCGTGGTCGCGGCGCTCGCCCATCCGCACCACGTCGGTCCCGTCGAGGGTCAGCGCACGCGGATGCTGGGCGCGGGCGTCGACGAGCGTCATGCGCTCGGCCGGCCCATCATGGACGAAGAAATAGACGATGCCCTCCTCCTCCATGAGCCGATGGACGAGCTCGAAGTCGGTCTCGTCGTACTGGACGGTGTACTCGCGGATCGGGTAGCTGCCCGAGAGCTCGAGCGCGATCGCGCGGCCGTATGGCGCGAGGCCGGCGCCGAGCACCGCCTCGAGGATCTCGGGCACCGAGCGGTGCTGGAAGATGCGGCTGTCGGTGCGGTGCCGGAGCGCGGCGAGGGCCGGCTCGATGGTGAGGCACGCGGCGAGCTCGCGATCGCTCCGCGCGATCGATTCGCGCACCTCCGTGACGATGCCGGCCCAGCGCTCACCGCGCGTCGCGCGCGACAGCTCGAGCTCGACCGACGCGCCGAGCATCGAGAGCGCCTCGCGGTCGAGATCGTCGCTCGCGACGTCGAGCTCGATGCGGTACGGGGCGTCGAGCCGCTCCGCGATCGTCGCGCCGCGCACCGCCCATGGGGTCGGCGCTCCGTCGCGGAACAACGTCCCCTCCACCCGTCGGGCCACTCGGTCCAAGGTGCCTCCCTTCGCGCCGCGAGCTTCCGAAGCGCGAACGGAGACAGAGCAACATGGGTGCCGAGCCCGCGCGCGCGGCGCGGGAATGCTGGTTGAGCAATCGCCGCTCAGCCGCGGCGAGACCTGCTCAGTCGTCGCCGTCGAGGCGATAGCGCCGCAGCTTGTCGACGAGGGTGCGGCGCGGGAGGCCGAGCTGCTTCGCGGCTTCGGTCTGGTTCCCGCCGCACGCGCGCAGCGCTTGCTCGATCGCCTCGCGCTCGTAGCGGTCGAGGCGCGCGCGGAGGTCCTCGCCCTCCGCGATCGCCGCCGACGACGCGCTCGTCCCCGACGGGCGCAGCCGAGCCGGGAGATCGTCCTCCTCGATGCGCGGCCCGCGCGCGAGGAGCGCGGCCTGATGCACGACGTTGCGGAGCTCGCGCACGTTGCCCGGCCACGGCCAGACGCGGAGGCGCGCGAGCGCGGTCGGCGACAGCTCGGTCGGCAGCCCGTGCGCCCCTCGATCCGCGAGCTCGCTCGCGAAGTGCTCGGCGAGGAGCGCGATGTCCTCGCCTCGCTCGCGGAGCGGAGGCAGCTCGAGCACGAACCCCGCGAGGCGATAATAGAGGTCCGATCGGAAGTGACCTTGCGCCTGCTCCTCCAAGAGATCGCGGTGGGTCGCGCTGATCACGCGCACGTCGACCGCGACCTCGCGCGACGCCCCCACGCGCCGGACCTGACCCGTCTCGAGCACGCGGAGCAACGACGCCTGCGCGCGTGCCGACATCTCGCCGACCTCGTCGAGGAACAACGTCCCGCCCTCGGCCTGCTCGAAGAGGCCCTCGCTCGCACGCTCTGCGCCGGTGAACGCGCCGCGCTCGTGACCGAAGAGCGTCGCCTCGAGCAGCGTCTCGGCCAGCGCGGCGCAGTTGATCCCGACGAACGGTCCGTCCGCGCGCGGGCTCGCCTCGTGGAGCAAGCGCGCGACGAGCTCCTTGCCAGTCCCCGTCTCGCCACCGATCAGGATCGGCAGCTCGACCCGCGCGACGCGTCGAGCCAGCGCGATGGCGGCATGCATCGCCTCCGAGCGAAACTTGAGCGGGGACGACGTCGGCGGCGGTGGGGTGGATCGACCGAGCAACCCTTCCTGCGCCGCCTGGATGAGCGCCTCGGCGTTCGAGCCGTCCTCCGGCTGGCACGCGATCGCCACCCGCACGCCGAGCGCCTCGAGCCGCGCGGCGCGGTCGCGGGCGCGCGCGCGATCGGTCGCGGGCAGAAGCAAGAGCGCGGTGTCGCGCGTGTAGGGCGCGAGGGCGTCGATGTCGCAGAGGGTCGGCGCGACCGCATCGAGCCAACCGTCGGCGCCCGTGCCGCGGAGCGCGAGCAACGCGAGCGGCTCGCGCGTGACGCGCGATCGGCGGACCTCGTAGTCCAGCTGGGCACGGAACCGCGCCTCGGTGTCGACGTGATCGCGCACCGGGCCATGGAGGTGGAGCGTGATCGCGATGTCGCCGAGCCGGATCACGTCGCCGGCGGAGATCGCGACCGCGCTGACCCTCGCGTCGTTGACTACGACACCATGCGTCGCGCCGAGATCGGTGATCGTGATGCCGGCCGCGCTCCACTCGATCGACGCGTGGCGACGGCTCACGCTCGCGTGGTCGACGGTGAGCTCGCACTGGCGGCTGCGACCGATCACGAGCGTTCCGTGCGCGCGGAGCGACGCGGTCTTCGGTCCGCCCGCGTCGTGCGCGACGACGGTGAGCGAGCGCGGGAGCTCGCCTCGCGCGGTACGCGCCGCCGTCGCGCCGGTGACGTCGGGCCGGCTCATGGAGGACACGCCTGGTTGCAGGCCGTGAACTCGCGGTGGCACCGCAACGTCTGGTCCGGCGGACAACGTGAGGTGTTGTATCGATTCGAGCAGTCGAGCGCGCAGCGATCATGCGCCGCCGAGTGCTCATGGGATGGCGGCGGGCGCGAGCCTCGATCGCCTTCACGCCCGTTGGTCGCGCCCGGGGTGGACGTACGCCGTCGCCTCGGAGCGCCCGCGTCCGGCGCGGGCAACGCGATCGGGGTCGGCTCCACCGCGACCTCCGGATCGATCCCGACGTCGGCCGACGGCGGGTTGGGCCGCATCATCGGAGCCGGTTCCGGCGCCGTCGGCGCGGCCGCCTCGAGCGCGTGAGGCGAGGGCTCCGGCTCCGCGCGGCTCCACGCGATCGCGACGCCGATCCCCGCCACCGCCGCGGTGGCGACGAGCAGCGCGACGAGGATCGCGAGGGCGGGCGAGCGGCCCGGAACCTCGGCGAGCGTCGCGCGCGATCCGGGCTCGCACGCGGCGAGCGCCTCCTCCATCGCGGCGGCCGACGCGAAACGGTTCGCCGGATCGGGGTCCATCGCGCGCCGGAGGACGGCGCCGAGCGGCCCGAGGTCGGGGCGCTCGGCCGCGAGGTCGGGTACCGACTCCGGGTCGAACTTCGCCGCGAGGATCTCGCCCGGCGTCCCGTCGAACGGCGGCCGCCCGGCGATCGCCGCAAACATCGTTGCGGCCACCCCGTAGACGTCGGTGCGCGCGTCGACCGCGCCGCCGTCCGCCTGCTCGGGCGCGAGATAGCGCGGCGTGCCGAGGATCTGCCCCGTGGCGGTGAGCCGCTGGTGCGATGGGCTGCTCGCGAGGTGCGCGATCCCGAAGTCGACGAGCTTCGCGACCTCCCCTCCGTCGTAGCCTCGCGTCGAGACGATGTTCGACGGCTTGACGTCCCGATGAACGATCCCGCGCGCGTGCGCGGCGGACAACGCGCTCAGCACCTGACGCCCCATGCGGATCGCCGAGGCGGGCGGGAGCGGACCCTCGGCGCGCACGCGGTCCGACACCGTCGGGCCATCTTGGAGCTCCATCACGTAGAACGGCGGCTCGGCCTCCGTGTCGATGTCGATCACGGGGACGATGTGCGGGTGCTCGAGCGAGCTCGCGAGGATCGCCTCGCGATGGAACCGCGCGAGGTGTTGCCTCTCGCCCGCGAGGTGCGCCGCCAATCGCTTCACCGCGACGCGACGTCCGAGCGCCACGTGCGTGGCCTCGAACACCTCTCCCATCCCGCCGGCGCCCAACCGCGCGCCGAGCCGATAGCGTCCTCCGAGGGTGATGCCGTCTTCCTCCACGCGCCGCTGCATGCTCGCTCGACGTCCGACCCGGCTCAAGCGGCGAGCAACGCCGCGGCGAGGGTGACCGCGCCGACGAGGAGGAACGCCGCCGCCGCGACGGCGGCCCAGAGGATCGCATCGGGGATGCGCGAACGCGGCGCGAGCACGATCTCCTCGGACGGAAGCGGCGTTCGCGGCGCCGGACGCGGCTTCGGGAGTGGCGGGATCACGTGGAGCCAGGTCGCGTGCGCCGGGCGCGGGCGCGCGTCGAGATCCGGGACGGTCGGCTCGTCCAACGAAGGTCGCGGCGGCGCGACGAGGGAGGTCGGCTGGGGATCGATCGCGGGGCGCGCGGCGTCCGCCTCCTCTCCCTCCATCGGCCAGGCCATCGGCAGGCCCGGCGCGGTCGGCTCCGTCGAATCGTCCATCGCGCCCTCCCCGACCGCTCCTCAGCAAGCCGCGTGCACAGGCGGTCCGGGGCGGCGCGCGGCGTCGCGTGAGCAAGATCCGCTCAGGTCGCGCGGCGCTCTGCTCAGGGGATGCGCGGCCGAGGCGTCCCGCGCGATGGCACACGCGCTGCTGGGTGGCGTACACCGGGAGGTGAACGTGATCGCACGAATCGAGGAGGGGACGCGGCGCGCTGCGGTGCTCGGCATCGCGGTGCTGGGCATCGCATTGGCGCTCGCGGCGTGTACGGAGACGCCGACGACCGCGGATGCGGGCAGGGCGGACGCGAGCGCGTCGGACGCGGGGACGACGCTCGACGCGGGCGGGTCGGGGCGGTGCGAGGTCAACGAGGTCTCGCTCACGCTGACGATCTCCGCCGGCGGGTTCGCCGACGATCAGCTCGTCCCCATCACGTACCGTGGCGAGGAAGGTTACTTGGCCATCGACACCGGCTCGCCGCTGACCTTCGTGTTCGGGGATCCGGACGGACCGACCTACGTCGACGACGCCGGCGAGGTCGAGATCGGGTGCGAGCGCTTCGGCGTGCCGGCCGTCACGCTGGAGGCGATCGGCCGTGAGCCGTTCCGCGACCGCTACGTGCTCGGCATCCTCGGGCTCGACTTCTTCGCGAGCGCGCCGAGCGAGCTCGACTACCCCGGGCGGCGCGTGGTCCGACACCTCGACGGTCGACCCGACTTCGAGGACGCAACGATCGTGGACGTCGCGTGGAACGGGGATCGCATCGTCGTCGAGGCGACGTTCGACGGTGAGCCGCTACGCCTGATGTACGACGCCGGCTCGCCGCACACGCTGTGGGTCGGCCAGATGGCAAGGCCGGGCGATGAGGAGGTGGAGCTCAACACCGTCGACGGCGGAAGCCTCCTCGCCTACGAGGGCACCGCGGTGCTCGCGTTCGCCGGCGAGACCCGGACCGTCCCGGTGTGGCGGACCGAGCGCTTCGAGTACCTCGAGGAGGAGCTCATGGAGCTCGGCGCGGTGGGTCTGTTCGGCGTCTCGAGCCTCGGGTTCCGCCGCCTCGTGTTCGATCTCGAGCACGACCGGCTCGGGCTCGGACCACGCGTGAGCCCGTGAGCCGACGAGCGTTGTCGGGTCCACCATCCAACTGGGTGGCGGGCCATCCGATGGACGACGCGTGATCACGCGCCGCGCCCGGATCGACGGCCTGGTACGGCGCTCGCGTTGCACGCGAGCATGGCCTCACGAACCCCGCTCCTCGCCCTCGCTGCGCTGGCGGTCTCGGCGCTCGCTCCCGCGGTCGCGCTGGCTCGGCCGGAAGGACCCGCGATCTTCTGCAGCACCTACCCCGACGCGCCGGCGTGTCGGGGTCGGGTGCCCGAATGCACGATGTGCCACACGTCGACCTCGCCCGCCGCGTGGAACGCGTACGGGATCCAGGTCGGCGCGTACCTGTCCGACGACTTCGCGCTGGATGCGGCGAACGCGATCGCGTACGTCGATCAGCTCGACGCGGACGGCGACGGGATCGTCAACGGCGACGAGATCCGGCTCGGCACGTGGCCCGGTGACGAGACGTCGGGCTGGCCGTACTGCGCGCCGGCGCCGATCGCGTCGGACCTGAGCGTGCCCGAGGGCTACGACTTCGCGCGCGCGGTTCGACGCGCGTCGATCCTCTACTGCGGGCGCTCGCCGAGCTACGACGAGATGGCCGAGGTCAGCGCGGCGGGCTCCGACGCGCACGCGCTCCATCAGCTCCTCCACGATCGCGTCGAGGCGTGTCTCGCGTCGGACTACTGGCGCGACGACGCGTTGGCTCGCCTCGCCGATCCGCGTGTGCGTCCCGTCGAGGCGGTCGGCGCGCGCACGCCGATCGGGATCGTGATCGGCGACTTCGACTGGGACTATCGGCTCTTCGCGTACGCGCTCACCGAGGGTCGCGACGCGCGCGATCTCCTCCTCGCCGACTACCACGTCGATCGCGCGAGCGACGGCACGCTCGTGCGCGTCGAGGGCCCGTTCGAGGCGCCGCGGGGCAACGGCGCGGGTGGCCAGCCGCTCCGCGTCGATCGTCGCGCGGGGATGATCACGACGCAGTGGTTCTTCGCGATCAACACGATGTTCAGCCCGCTCCCGCGCACCACCGCGGCGCAGGCGTACCGCGCGTACCTCGGCGCCGACATCGCGCGCCAGCAAGGCATCGTGCCGGTCGCGGGCGAGCCTCTCGACGTCGACGACAAGGGGGTGACCGAGGACTCGTGCGCGCAGTGCCACTCGACGCTCGACCCGTTGAGCTACGCGTTCGCGGAGTACGAAGGCATCCGCGGACCGGCCACCGGCGTCTACGATCCTTCCCGTCCACGGCGCGTGATCGACGGGTGGCGCAACCCGCGGACCTACCTGTTCGGGGAGCAGGTCCAAGACGTCCGCGCGTGGGCGGAGCGCGCGGCCGACAGCGACGAGTTCCTGCGCAACCTCGCGTGGATGTTCTTCGAGCACGCGATGGAGCGCGAGCCTGGACCCGCCGATCTCGACGAGGTGGACGCGGCGTGGCGCGCGATGCGCGACGACGGCTACTCGGCGAACGGCCTCATCCATCGGCTGGTCGACACCAGCGCGTTCGGAGGTGTGCGATGAGCGAGCGAACGATCCTCTCGGTCCTCGTGGTGGTCGTCGTGGCCGTCGCGACCGCGTGCAGCGGCCGCGTCGAGCCCTACCGCCCCGCCCCGCGCGAGCCGGTGCCGCCAGCGCCGTACGAGTGCGACCCCGCGTCGAGCGCGCCGGTCGCCGAGCCGCTCACCTGGAAGCGGGTCAGCGCGTTCACCGCCGACGTGGCGTCCGCGCTCGGGCTCACGCCGAGCGGGCTCTGCACCGAGGTCGGCGTCTACGACTGCACGGACCTCCACCGCGTGGCGCTCGGCGGCAACGATCCGTTCGAGCTCGCGCAGTACGAGCCGGTCGGCAGCCCGCTCGCCACCACCCCCTCCGCCGTCGATCGCGTCGCGCTCGGCGCGTGCGAGCAGGCGGTGAGCCGCGATGCGGGCGGCGCGCCGAGCGTGTTCGTCGACCTCGTGCCGAGCGACGAGCTCGCCGATCCGAACGCCGCGCGCGACCAGGCGGGCGAGCTGGTGCGGCGCTTCCTCGCGCGCGACGCGCAGGCGGCCGAGCTCGACGTCCTCGCCGAGCTCGCGAGCGACGAGATGGGCGCGCCGCGCACCGCGCGCGAGACGGACGTGCTGATCTGCTTCGCGATCGCGAGCTCCTCCGAGATGGTTCTCTTCTGAGCAAAGGACGACGACGATGACGAACGCACGATCGCAACGCTCCTCTCGCCACGCCCGACGCGCTCCGTTCTCGCGCCGCAACTTCCTTCGCTGGGGGAGCGCCGCCGCGGCCGCCGCCGCGCTGCCGAGCGTGCTCAGCCTGCGCGGACCTCGCGCGTCCGCGCAGCCGGCCGCCGATCAGAAGTTCCTCTTCGTGGTCACCGCGTCGGGAGGCGGGAGCATCATCGACAGCTTCCTCCCCGTCGCCGCGAGCGAGGCGGGCGCGGCCGGCGAGCGCATCATCGCGTACCCCGACGCCGCGATCGCGCAGCCGTCCGGGTCCAACCTCCGCGTGGTCCGCAACCTCAACCTCGGCGGGCTGTTCGCGAACGCCTACGACCCCGCAACGCTCCTCTCGAAGTACTACCGCGACATGCTCGTGGTCACGGTGGAGAACACGAGCGTCAACCACGTCGTCGCGCAGAAGCGCGCGATCACGGGCGCGGGGATCGACGGCGGCCGCACGCTCATGGAGGCGATGGCGATGCAGCACGGCGAGGGCCTGCTGCTCCCGAACGCGTGCCTGAGCGTGGGCGGCTACGCGGAGCCGGGCGACGCGGAGGTGCCGTACTCGGCGCGCGCGGAGATCGTCGCGAACCCGTCGCTCTACGCGCTCGCGTCGCACGGGTACGCGGGCGTCGGCGGCGCGCCGAGCGACACCGCGATGGCACAGGCCCGCGCGGCGCGGGAGCGGTTCGACGACGCGTCGGCGTTCGGCCAGCGATACTCACAAAGCGCCTTGCGCGCTCGCTATCTCGAGCTCCGCCGCGATCTGCTGCCTCGGATCGAAGAGGCGGACCTCATCCACAAGCTGCTGCTCCTCCAGAACGGCGACGACGTCTCGCTCAGCGACTACGGGCTCGAGCGGAGCGTGGAGCAGGATGCGCAGCTCGCGCGCCTGCTCGAGGTGTTCCCCGACGTCACGCACGATCGCCTCCACGCGCAGGCCGCGCTCGGGTTCCTCCTCGCGCGCTACGGCATCTCGAGCGCGGTCACCCTCGGCCCCGGCTTCATGCCGAGCTTCCTCGAGGACGGCAGCATCCCCGACACGCCCATCGCGTTCGACTTCAGCCACACCGATCACGTCACGACGCAGAACACGATGTGGAGCCGCGTGTGCGAGGTGCTCGACGGCCTCATCACGTTGCTGGAAGAGACGCCGCACGGCGCGGGCTCGATGTGGGATCAGAGCCTCATCTACGTCGCGACCGACTTCGGCCGCAGCAAGGATCGGCCGTCGAACGCACAGTCGTTCTCGTCCGGCCACCACCTCAACAACGGCAACTTGTTCATCTCTCCGATGTTGAAAGGAAACCGCGTGTACGGCGGGGTGGACCCGACCACCGCGCTGACCTACGGGTTCGATCCGCTGACGGGCACCGCGGATCGCAACGCGCTGATGCGCGAGGGTCACCTCTACAGCCTCGTCTGCCAGGCGATGGGCATCGAGTTCGCGGGTCGCCACGACATGAGCGGCCTGGTTCGATAGGCGCGCTTCAAGAGACGCGCGTCGGCGCGCGAGAGCGCAGGCGGCGGAGACCTTCCCTCGCGCGCGGTTCGTCCGGCTCCGCCCGGGACTGCGCGTAACCCCTCGAAACCAAACGAGGATCGCGGCTCGCGGATCCCGCGGCTCCCCTGCGCGTGCAGGAGATCGCCCCCCGCCTAGGTTGGCCCGCGCAACCGCAAGTAGGGAGGCTGTCGTGAATCTCGCTGTGCTCATGGTGCTCGCCGGGATCGTCGGGGCGTTCGTCGTGTCGATCCTCGCCATCTACTTCGCCGCCCGGATGATCGGGTCACTCCGCCGCAAGGCCGCGTCCGAGCGATGGGCGGAGCTCGCCGCGCGTCACGGCGGAGCGCTCGTCGATGGGCGGGTGTCGATCGATCGAGCCGATCACGCGCTGAGCGTGGAGACGAAGCTCGTCTCGCACCTCGACGCGAACGCGGCGCTGAAGGGACCGAGCGGCGAGCTTCACCTGGTCAACCCGGAGTACGGTCTCCAGGGCGGCGCGAAGACGATCGTGCGCCTCACGCTGGCGCCGACGTCGAGGTGCCGCCTCACCACCGGCAAGTCCGATTTCGTCCTCGTGGAGGAGGTCACGCGCGACTGCCCCGAGGTCGCCGCGTTGCTCCCGGGACCGTGCCTGATGGTCGGCCCCCTCGAAGCGAGGGTGGTGATGAGCGGCGTGGTCGGAGACGTGGAGAAGCTCGATCGCGTCGTTCGAGGGCTCGTCAGCCTGGTCGAGGTGCGGACCGCGCGCGGGCCCATCGTCCTCCCGGAGGCAGCATGATTCGTTGCACCATCTCGAGCCCGCTCCACCGCGAGGCGATCGGGGGGCGGTCGTGAGCCGAGGTGTCGTCATCGTGGGCAGCGGCGGGCTCGCGTTCGTGTTGACGGCCGGGCTCGCCGCCGCGGTGTTCTGGTTCGCGCCGGTCAACCCGTGCCGCAGCCTGGACCGGACGTCGTTCTGCTCGGGCGAGACGCTGTACTCGGGCGAGTCGTACACGCGGACGTGGGACCCGGCCCCGAGCGGGCTCGACTTCGCGATCAAAGCGGGTCTCGCGTTCTCCCCCGGGCCGATGGCGCTGGTGGGGCTGTTGATCGGCGCGCAGATCGCGTCGCGACGGCAGCGCAGCGCGAGGGCACGAATCGCGAGCACACCCGCCGCGGAGGCTCGATCGAGCTCCTGATCGCCCCCGGTCGTTTTCAGGCTTGCCGCACCGTCGGGCTCGGTCCAATAGTGAGCCGGGACTCACGATGGCTCGGCCTCCGACCCATAAGGACGAGGATCTCCTCTCCCACGCGCGGGAGGTGTTCCTCGAGCGCGGGCTGCGCGCGACCACCGCCGAGGTCGCGGCGCGCGCCGGGGTGTCGGAGGCGCTCCTCTTCAAGCGGTTCTCGACGAAGCAGCACCTCTTCGAGACCGCGATGAGGGCGCCGAGCGCGTTCGGGCCCGAGGGATCGTGGCTCGACGGCGTCGAGGTGCGTGCCGGCACGCGCACCGTCCCCGAGCACCTCGGCGAGCTCGCGTTGAGCGGCATCCGCTTCTTTCGGAAGCTGATGCCGCTCGTCGTCATGGCCCACAGTCACCTCGGCTCGGCGATCCCGGGCGACGAAGATCCCGCGCGCTCGCCCGCGTTCGTGGGCCGGCGACGCATGGAGCTGTACTTCGAAGGCGAGCGCCGGCTCGGACGCCTTCGCGCGGTCGACACCGAGATCCTCGCGCGCGTGTTCATCGGCTCCCTCTTCAATTACGCGATGTGGGACATGATGTTCGGCGCCCACGATCCTCGTCCGATCGGGCCCGAGGCCTACGCGCGCGGGCTGGTCGACATGACCTGGCGCGGCATCGCGCCCGAGTAGCCGGCCCGCCCAGCTCGGGCGGCCAGGAAGGCATGCGTCGAATTAATGAGCGAGCACTCACGAATCTGGGCCCTCCACGCCGCCGCGACCCTGGCCGCGCTCGCCCCGACCGCGAGCGCCGAGGCGCAACAGCCCTTGCGAAGCTTCCTCAGCGCGGCGGCCGAGCACGCCGACGCGATCCGCTCGGCGCGCGCGAGCGAGTCGGTGGAGGGGAGCCGCGTGGACGAGCGGCGCGCGCGCCTGCTTCCGTCGCTGCGCTTCGAGGCGGGCTACACCCGCAACGAGGTCCCCGTCGTCGCGATGTTCCCCGACGGGATGGGCGGCACGCAGACGGCGACGATCACCGCGCAGGATCAGGTCGACGGTCGGCTCACCCTCGACGTGCCGCTCGTCGACGTGCCGGCGTGGAGCCGCTTCCTCGGCGCGGAGTCGAGCGCGGACGCCGCGCGCGCGAGGCGGGTCGCCACCGAGCTCGACGTCAATCGCTCCGTGGTGACGGAGTGGTTTCGGCTCGCCGGCGCGCGCGCGTTGATCGAGGCCGGCGAGCAGGCGCGCACCACCGCGCGCGATCAAGCGGTCGCGGTCGCGCGGCGCGCCGACGCGGGAGTGGACGCCGAGCTCGATCGCCTGCGCGCGGAGGCCGAGGTCGCGCAGGCGGAGCGCACGATCGCCGACGCGGAGCTCGACGAGGCGCTCGCCGCCCGCGCGCTCGAGGCGCTGACCGGCGTCACCCCGAGCCGCGCGGGTGCGGCCCTCGACGACTCCTTGGCCGAGGAGCCGCCGCTCGAGCCGTGGCTCCGGCGCGCCGACGCGCACCCGAGCGCGGAGGCGGCGGAGCTCGATCGTCGCGCGGCCGAGCGCGAGCGCGAAGCAGCATGGCAAGCGTTGTTGCCCACGCTGAGCGCGAGCGCGGCCGAGCGCTACACGAACGCGGCGGGGTTCGGCCCGAGCTTCCTCTGGTCGCTCGGGCTCTCCTTGTCCTGGAGCCTCGACTTCGCGGGGCCGGCCGGGATCGCGACGGCCGAGCGCGCCGTCGAGCGCGCGAGCGCCGACGCGGATCGCGCGCGCACCGAGGCGGAGACCGCGATCCACCGCGCCTACTTCGAGGTCCGCGCGAGCCTCGCCCGCGCGCGGGCCGCCCGCGCGGCCGAGGCGCTCTACGAGCGCGCGCTCACCGCCGCGCAGAGCGGGTTCGACGCGGGGGTGCGGAGCCCGCTCGAGCTCAGCCAGGCCCATCGCGATCTCGCGAACGCGCGAGCGGAGCGCATCCGCGCGTTCGCCGACCTCGGTCGCGCGCGCCTCGCGCTGCGGCTCGAAGCAGGCCTCCCGCCCTCGCTGGAGGCGACGCCATGAGCGCTCCGAAGCCTCGCCGCGCGCGCGTCCGGCGTACGTCGAAGTGGGGACCGATGGCCGCCCTCGGCATCAAGATGATGTTCCATGATCGAGCGAAGCTCGCCGGCACGCTGCTCGGCGTGGTGTTCGCGACCGTGCTCATGGCCCAGCAGCTCGGCGTGCTGCTCGGGCTGCTCTACAAGAACACGCAGTTCGTCGACAACACCGCATGCGACATCTGGATCGCCCCACCCGGCACCGCGCAGCTCCAGCCGGGATCGCCGGTGCCGCTCTCCGCGCTGACCCAGGCGCGCGTCACCGAAGGCGTCGCGTGGGCCGAGCCGCTCCTCTTCGGCGGCGCGTCGGTGCGCCGGTCCGACGGAGGCACCGAGGCGGTGACGCTGGTCGGCAGCACGCTCCCGCGCCTCGCCGGCGGTCCGTGGGCGATGGTCGCGGGCGAGCCGGACGCGGTCGCGGATCCGAGCGCGATCGTGTTCGAGGACTCGGCGCGCGACGAGCTCGGCGGCCTCGATCTCGGCAGCGTCGCCGAGCTGAGCGGGCACCGCGTGGTCGCGCGCGGGTTCACGTGGGGTCTTCTGCCCTTCGGTCCGAGCTACGCGTTCGGAAGCGAGCCGACCGTCCGCGACATCCTGCGAATCCCGGTCGACCAAGCCAGCTACGTGCTCGTGGGCGTCGAGCCCGGCGCGGACGTGGAGGCGGTCGCTGCACGATTGCAAGACGCCTTCGGCGACGACCTCGACGTGATCACGAGGGCCGGCTTCCACGACCGCATCGTGCGCGACCTCGTCGCCGCGCAGCTCGGCATCAGCTTCGGCACGTCCACCGCGTTCGCGCTGATCGTCGGGTTCGTGATCGTCGCGCTCTCGATGTTCAGCTCGGTCGTCGACAACGTGCGCGAGTTCGGCACGCTGAAGGCGATCGGCGCGTCGACGTTCGACCTCACCAAGCTGCTGCTCGTGCAGGCCGTCGTGTACGCGCTCGTCGGATCGACGGTCGGCCTCTTCCTCGCGACGCGGATGGCCGAGGGCATACGCAGCCCAAACCTCAGCTTGGTCCTGCCGCCCGAGCTGTTCGCGGCGACCTACGTCGCGATGACCATCCTCTGCGCGGTCGCGTCGGCGCTCGCGATCCTGAGGGTGAAGAACCTCGAGCCGGCCATGGTGTTCCGATGACCGAGAGCACGGCACGCGACATCGCCGCCGACGGGCCGGCGATCGCGGCGCGCGGAGTGACCAAGATCTACGGCAAGGGACCGCTCGCGTTCCGCGCGCTCCGCGGCGTCGACTTCGAGGCGGCGCCCGGCGAGTTCGTCATGCTCGAGGGCCCTTCGGGGAGCGGCAAGACGACGCTCTTGTCGATCCTCGGCTGCGTGCTCAGCGCGACCGACGGAGAGGTGCGGATCTACGACGAGGTGATCAGCGGCAAGAAGGAGCGCGAGCTGCCCCGGCTTCGCCTCGAGTACATCGGCTTCATCTTCCAGGGCCACAACCTCATCGCGTCGCTCGACGCGCGCGAGAACGTGGCTCTCCCTCTAGAGATGCGGGGATACACGAAGCGCGACGCGCGAGAGGAAGCGGAGCGCGTGCTCATTCGCGTCGGCCTCGAAGACAAGCTCGAGAAGAAGCCGGGCGAGCTCTCCGGCGGGCAGCGACAGCGCGTCGCCGTCGCGCGCGCGCTCGCAGGATCGCCGCCGATCGTGCTCGCCGACGAGCCGACCGCGAGCCTCGACGCGACGACCGGCCTCGCGGTGACCGAGATGCTCAGAGACCTCGCCAAAGAGCGCGGGCACACCGTGGTGGTCGTGACACACGACAACCGAATTTTCCATCTCGCGGATCGCATCGTCCACATCGAGGACGGCGAGATCCGCACGAACGACGAAGGAGGACACGCGTGACCTCGCTGAAGAAGCACTACAAGAAGGTGTTGTTCGCGCTCGCGCTCGCCGCGATGCTCGCGTTCATCGTCAAGGCCGCGCTCGATGAGCCGGGCACCCTCCCGCGCGCGGTCGACGTCGCGTACGCGCAGCGCGAGGAGCCGGATCCTCCCGGCGCGGACCCGCTCGTGGTCGACCGGCCGGAGGGCGATCTCATCGGCGGCCTCGGCGTGGTGGAGCCCGCCGCGCCGGAGAGCCGCCTCGTCGCGGGCGTGCCCGGTCGTGTGCACCACGTGCACGTGGACGAGGGCGACACGGTCGAGGCCGGCGCGCTCCTCGTGGAGCTCGAGTCGGGACCCGAGGAGGCCGCGCTCGCGGCGGCGGAGGCGGACGTAGAGGTCGCGCTCGCCGAGCTGGCGCGCACGCGGCGGGGCCTTCGCCCCGAGGAGTCGCAGGCGCTCGCGGCGGAGGCCGAGGCGGCCATGGCGCGCGCGTCGCTCGCCGAGGGCAGCCTCACGCGGCTCGAGGCCGCCGCGAGCGGCGGTGGCGTGTCGCGCGATCAGGTCGAGCGCGCGCGGCAGGATGCGGCGGCGGCGCACCAGACCGCGGACGCGGCGGCGGCGCGCGAGCGCGCGGCGGGGCGCGGGCGGCGCGAGGACATCTCGGTGGCGCAAGCAAACTTGCAAGCCGCGCGCGCCCGCCTCGACCAAGCGCGCGCCAACCTCGAGCAGCGCCGCATCGTCGCGCCCACGCTCGGCGAGATCCTCGAGGTCCACTACCGCGTGGGCGAATACACCGCGCCCGGCGGCGCCGAGCCGGTGATCGTGATGGGCGATACGAGCACGCTGCGCGCTCGCGTCGACGTCGACGAGCGCGACGTCGGCCGCCTGCGCGAAGGCGCGCGCGCGGTCATCACCGTCGACGCGTTCCCTGGCCGGCGGTACGAGGGCCACGTCGTCGAGATCGCGCGGCGCATGGGCCGAAAGAACATTCGCACCGACGAGCCGACGGAGCGCATCGACACGAAGATCCTCGAGGTGGTGGTGGAGCTCGAGGCGCCCGAGGGTCTGTTCGTCGGTCAGCGCGTGATGGCGTACATCACCGCCGCCGAGCGCTGAGCATCGGCGCGACGCTCATCGACACTGCCGACCGGCGCAGATACCCGAGTCACATACGCGACCGCACGCGCCACAGGCGAGCGGGTTCGACCACGCGTCGACGCAGCGACCGCGACAGCACAGCTCGGTCCCGCGGCACGCCGCCGCCCCGCCACAGAGGCAGCTCCCGGCCTGGCACGCGTCGGCGCGCTGCGCGAACGCGTTGCAGTCATCGACCGTCCCGCAGCCTGCCGTCGCGCCTCCGTCGCCCACGCCTCCGTCGAGCGATCCGGCGTCGAGCGTCGCACCCCCATCGGGCGCGTCGACGCATCCTCGATCGGTGCACACCTGTCCCGGTCCGCACGGGCTCATGCAGTCGCCGCAGTGCCGACCGTTGCGGGTGGTGTCGACGCACGCGTGCGTGTCCCCGGTCATGCAACACGTGAGGCCGTCCGGGCACTGGGGCCCATCTCCGCACACGCAGACCCCCGCCCTGCACCCGCTGGCGCTCACCGCGCCCTCGACGGCCGAGCACGCCTCGAGCAGCGTGTCGCTCGCCTCGTCGACGTTCGCATCGCAGTCGTCGTTCACGCCGTTGCAGATGTCGGCCGGTGTTCGGCACGGACCCCATACGTGATCGTCGCGGCAGGTTCGGGTTCCGCAGCGATCACATGAGCCCCGCTCACCGACGTTCGCGCACTCTTCGACGGCGCACGGGGGGTGCGAGAGATCGCAGTCGAGGTCCTGCGTCGGATCGTAGCCCCTCATCCCGTCGTCGCACCGCTCATCGTCGACCAAGTTCGGACAGACGGCAGGAACGACCACGGTCGCGCGCGGCGTGGTCGTGCAATCGACCTTGCCGCGCCGACAGATCCCCGCGACCTGCGGTCGTCCCGGACAGCGCGCACCGTCGGCGTCGACCCATGCATCGACGCCGGAGCCCTCTTCCGAGGTGCAGACCGGGTGACGCGGATCGTCGGCGGACAAGATGCAGTCGGGCTCCGCGAGGCACTCGGCCGGGTAGCTCTCGTCGCAGGCGCGCAGCGAGCAGAGCAGGAACTGGAGCTCGATGACCGTATCCATCTCGCGCGCGACGGGACTGCATCCGTAGATCACCTCGTCAGCCAGACGTGCGATCACGACGACCTGCCACGAGTCGATGTCGCCCGAACCGAGATCGAGCGGCGGAACCGTGAGCGAGCCATCGTCTGCGCGTACCGCGATCAGCTCTCCGCGCGGCTCGACGCCCAGGTTTGGATCGTCGGCCGGGGAGCATGACCGGCCGGCGCACGTGCGATAGTTCCAGTCGTCCACCGCCCCGCAGACTCCACCCATCACGGCGTTCGGTTCGTACGCGCGGATCTCGATCCGCTCGACGAGGTCCTGCACCGGCGTGCCGTCGAGTCCGGGCTCGGGAAAGACGAGCGTGATCGTCGTCTCGTGCGGCCCACACGACACGAGGAGCAGGGCCGCCGCGGCCAGCGCGCTCCGGACCACGAGGATTGCATCAACGAGGATTGCATCAACCATCGATCACGAACCTGAAGCGGTCCCCGGTGTCGGGCGCGAGCAGGACCCCGAGGAGCACGGCGACCCCCGCCGCGAGGCCGATCCCGAGGAGCGTGAGGCCCGCGATGAGACCGTCGTCGGCACCCTCGTTGCGCACCCCGATCAGGAGCGGACGGCCCGAGGTCGGGAACGTGACGATCGTCTCGCCGAGCACGTCGGCGCCGAGGACCCGACACCGGAGCTCCGTCTCCTCGTCGGGCGCGAGGAACGGGAGACGGAGATCGCGGCGCCGCGACGTCGCGTCGAGATCGCGCTCGACCGTCTGCTCGCCGCACAGGCCCCGCACGGTCCGGAGGCGCGCATCCGGGTCGCCGATGCTGAGGACGAGCGCGAACTCCTCGTGCGGAGGGACGCGCTCCGGCGCGGTGACCGCGAGCGACACCGGCGCGCGATCCGGCTCGGCGGAAGGCGCGCTGACGACGCGACCCGCGAGCGCCTCGGCGAGCACGTGGAACGGGCGCGGCTCCCAGCTGTGGCGCGCTCCACGCGCGCTCCGCAGCGGCTCGGCGGAGCCGGGCGCGTGGAGCACCAGCTCGATCACCTCGTCATCGATCCGCGTCGCCTCGACCACGCGGGTGACGCCCGCCGCGCGCGCCACGACCTCGGCCTGGTCGGGCGCGAGCGCCGACCCGTCTCGGGCTTCCCACACCGCGAGCGCTTCGGCGGCGACGAGCGCCGGCTCGGCCGCGGCGAGCACCACGCCTACGTCCGTCTCCGGCCGATCCGCGCGGACCAACATCGAGCGCGGCGCATAGCCGGGCCGCGACGCGGTGACGAGATGCGGTCCGTCCCCGCGGACCACCGCGATGCCGTCCTCTCCTACGGAATCTCCATTGACGAGCACTTGGGCGTCGACCGGCGCCCGCTCGATCCGCAAGCGCCGTGGACGGCCGCGACGCGCCCGGGCGCGCGCGCGGTCGAGGGCCCGGAGCACCGGCTCGCCGTACACCGAGCGATCGGGGGCGAGGCCCGGGTGGATGGTCGTCGCGCTCGCCATGTCGGCCGCCGCCGCGTCGTCCTGATGCGCGGCCAGCGCGACGAGCGCGCGCTCGAAGAAGAGCTGGGCCACCCGGTCCGCTGCCGCGGGTGAACGGCGCGACGCGGTCGCCGCCGCGATCGCCTCGTCGTACGCGGTGCGCGCCTCGCCGAGCTGGAGCTGGACGTACGCGGCCCGCGCCGCCTCCTCGGCGCGCTGGAGCCGCGCTTCGCTGGGGTCGGGGCCGAGCTCGCCGGCGCGCGCGCGGAGCTGCTCGGTGAGACCGTCGACCGTGACCACGTCGAGCGCCATCGACGCATGCAGCGCCTCGGCCAACGCCCGCGCGCTGGGCGCGTCGACGTCATGGGTGAGCAGCAACGCGCGTTGCGCACTCTGCGCCTGTGCCAGTCGCGGCGCGCTCAGCATGGCGAGCAGCGCGAGCGCGGGGCCGAGCCGCACGCTTCGAATCGGTCGCGGGCGCGGAGGGTTCGGAAGGTTCGGCAGAGTCGGGAGCATCGGGTGACGAGGGAGATCGTAGAGCACGGCATCGTCGAGCACGGCATCGTCGAGCACGGCATCGTCGAGCACGGCATCGTCGAGCACGGCATCGTCGAGCACGGCATCGTCGAGCACGGCATCGTCGAGGTCCGCGCTCAACCCTCGCCGTCGCCCTCGTCGTCGCGCATGCCGTGGCGCTTCATGAGGCGTTGGATGTGCCGCCGGTTGACCCCCGCCGCGCGCGCCGCCGCGCTGACGCTCCCGTGTCGATCGAGCGCGAGCTTGACGTACTCCTGCTCGAAGTACGCGACCCAGCGGTCGAGGCCCTCCTTCATCGGCATGGAGAGGAGCTCGGCGAGGCGCGCGTCCTGGCCGGAGCTCGCCGCTTCGGCCGGAGCGCCCTCGCTCGTCGCCGGATCGACCAGCGCGAGCGCGCGCTCGACCGCGTTGCGGAGCTCGCGCACGTTTCCCGGCCAGCTCTTGCGCGCGAGCGCGGCGACGAGCTCGGGCGAGGGGGTCGGCGCGTCGGGGCGGAGCCGCTCCACGAAGTGACGCACGAGGCGCGGGATGTCGTCGCGACGCGAGCGCAACGGAGGCAGCCGCACGCGCACGACCGCGAGGCGGAAGAACAGGTCTTCACGGAACGTGCCTTGATTGACCTCCACCGCGAGGTCGCGGTTCGTCGCGGCCACGACGCGGACGTCGATCGGGCGCGCGCGCGACTCGCCGACGCGCCGGATCTCGCGCTTCTCGAGGACCCGTAGCAACTTCGGTTGCAAATCGAGAGGGAGCTCGCCGATCTCGTCGAGGAACAGCGTGCCGCCCTGCGCCTCTTCGAAGACGCCGCGCCGATCCGAGACCGCGCCGGTGAACGCGCCGCGCACATGGCCGAACAGCTCCGACTCGATCAGGTTCGCGCTCACCGCGCCGCAGTCGATCGCGACGAACGGGCCCTCCGAGCGCGTCGACGTGTCGTGGATGCCCTCGGCGGCGAGCTCCTTGCCGGTGCCCGTCTCGCCCTCGATCAGGATCGTCGCCTCGGTCGGCGCCGCGCGCTCGAGCAGCGCGAACGCTTGGCGCATCGCGGCGCTCGAGCCGAGCAGCTTGCCGAATCGCTCGCGCGACGAGAGCGGGACGACGATCGGCTCGTCGACCGGGCTCACCCGGATGCACGTGTCGCCGAGCCGGATCAGCGACGAGGGCGAGATGAACGCCTCGAGCACGCGCACTCCGTCGACGGTGGTGCCGTTCGTCGAGCCGAGGTCGCGCAGCAGGACGTCGGGTCCCCGGAGACGCAGCTCCGCGTGTCGACGGGATATCGCGTTGTCAGCGAGGGTGAGGTCGTTGTCGGACGCCGTCCCCACGCGCACCACGCCGCGGCGCGCCGTGATCTCCGCGCCGCGATCCGGCCCCTCGAGGACCGTCAGCTTGATGCCGGGCAGCTCGAGGTGGACCCCCACCTCGTCCTTGACGACACGCGTCTCCGACTCGGCCACGCGATCGCGATGCTCGCACCCGTCCCCCGATAACTCAAGGTCGGCGCGCGGCTCGTTTCGAGCGTGGTCCGCGCGGGCCGAGCTCGCGCGGTCGGTTCCCCATCCATAGATGCTCAGAGCGCCCTCCTCGGCTGCGGGCGACGCGCCCGCGTTCGTGCACGTAGTCACGTGCCGTGCCGACGCGCGGGAGGGCGACTGTCGCGGAGCTCGCGAGCGCGCCTGCGACCGACGGGCCGCAGGGTGTGCGCGCCTCAGTCGGAGGCCTGCGCGCGGTCGGTCGCAGTCGCGCCGAAGCCGTCGATCGTGCGCGCGTCGGGCGCGAGCTCACCGGCGCACAGCACGCCGTCGAGGTAGCGCCAGCCTCCGCCGTCGATCGCGAACTCCGAGAGCTCGCTGAACGTGCGCGGTCGACCTCGATCGAACACGTACGCGGTGAACAGCACCCAGCCGCGCGCGCCCTCGGTCCGCGCGTCGTGCACCTCGAGGCGTCGATAGCGCAGCGTGTGATGCGCGGTCGACAGCTCGCGCACCACCTCGTCGCGCGGCCGGGCGCGCAGCGGATGCTCGGGATGCAGCGTGCGAACCAGGTGCTCGCCGTGCCCGATCGCGAACGCGCTGAAGCGCGATCGCATCAACGCCTCGGGGGTGCCCGCCTCCGCTCCGTCGTGGAACGGCCGACAGCAGGCGCCGTACGTCGCGCCGCTCGTGCACGCGCAAGGCGCCTTGAGCGGACTACGCTTCGCCACCGCGCACGATCAGATGATGAACGTCGCGCAGCCGAGCTCGACGTCGACGCGGCCGGTGCCGTCGCCGGTGATCTCGTTGCAGGTCGTCGGGCAGAGGATGATCCGCGTCGGGCTCGCGTCGTCGTCGTAGTACCAACCACCGGTCGTGCAGTCGTTGCCGCGCGGGCCGCCGACGAACGGGAACACGCGCGAGGCGCCAGAGCCGGGCGTGTAACGGATGTTGACGCGACCGAAGTCGAGCGTCTCTCCGGGTGGCGGCGGCGGGATGTCGTACTCGCACGGGATCGAGATCGGCACCGCGATCACCGAGGTCAACAGTCCGAACAGGTTCGTCCACTCCGAAGACGGCGTGCAGATCGAGAGCGCGAGGCCACCGGTGTCCGCCGCGATGGCGTAGTACTCACGGCCGGCCGCCGCCGCGCCGTCGGGTGGGAAGCCGCCGCCGTTGCTGCACGCGCCGTCGAGCCCGCCCGGGGTGTCGGGCGAGCTGATGGTGTGGAAGATGAAGTTGTGACGGAGGTTCGCGCGCATCTGCGTCTTGAACTCCATCCACCCGAGGCTGCTGTCGTCGTCGGTCACCGCGACGAAGTGGGTGAGCGCGCTCGCGCGCAAGAAGTCTTGATAGCGCGGGAACTCGGTGAGCAGCGCCTGGAGCGGCTCGTTCGAGTTGACGGCGCGATCGATCAGCCGATACCGAGCATCCGACGCGAGGCTGGCTGGGACGTTGACGAAGTCCTGCGTGCTGATCATCACGACGTGCCAGTCGATCCCGACCGCGCCGATGGCCGTGGCGAAGTTCTGCATGTTCTCTTGCACGCGCATCGCCTCGTCCGACATCGAGCCCGAGGTGTCGACGACCCAGATGATGTCGACGGGCGCGAACGCTTCCTCCGCCTGGTAGGGCGTGCCGATGCAGCTGTTGAACCCGGAGTCCGGGCGCGCCCCCGCGTCGAACGTGCCGCAGGGTCCGGTGCCGTAGCAGTCCGGATCGGAGCAGTCGGTCAGGCCGTCCCCGTCGTTGTCGGCCGAGTCGCTGCACGCGGTGTCGCCGGTCTCCGTAGCGCCCGTCCCACCGTCGCGGCGCGGGGAGGTCCCGCCCGCGTCACACCCGGGCGCCATCCATGGCGTCGCCCCGACGACGATCACGCTCATCCACCGCAACACCGACGCTCTGCTCATCGCCAACCTCGCGGGCCAGCGTCGTCCACGTTCTCGCGTGGGTCAAACGCGGGGCCGATCTCCAGGGCGTTAATGATCCCTTACCGCAAGGATCGCGAGGCTGCGCTCACTGGCCGAGGCGCTGCTGAGCGCGGCGATCCTCGGGGTCGATCGACAAGGCTTCTTCCCAATCGCGACGAGCACCCGCCGCGTCGCCGCCCGCCGCGCGCGCGTCGCCGAGCAATACGCGGTAGGAGGCCCGCCGAGGCCGGCGGCGCACCGCGCGCTCGAACAGCTCGATGGCGGCTGAGGGCTGGTTGCGGGCGAGCAGCAGCTCGCCGAGCCCGATCATCGCGTGGTGGTTGCGGGAATCGATCGCGAGCGCGCGCCGATAGAGCCCGACCGCGAGATCGCTCTGCCCGGCGCGCTCCGCCTGCGCGACGAACGCCTCGGATTGCTCCTCCGGGCTCGCCGAAGGATCGACCCCGCCCGCGCCGTCCTCCGTCGCAACGTCCTCCGTCGCAACGTCCTCCGTCGCAACGTCCTCCGTCGCGCCGTCCTCCGTCGCCCCGTCCTCCGTCGCCCCGTCCTCCGTCGCAACGTCCCCCGTCGCAACGTCCCCCGTCGCAACGTCCCCCGTCGCAACGTCCCCCGTCGCCCCGTCCTCCGTCGCAACGTCCCCCGTCGCGCCGTGTTCCGTCGCGCCGTCCTCCGTCGCAACGTCCTCCGTCGTCCCGTCCTCCGTCGCTCCTCGATCGGCGCCTACGTCGCTCGTCCCCACCGGATCGTGCGCGCCGTCGTTCGTCGCCACCGTCGTCGTCGGATCGGGGCTCGGCTCCGGCGCCGCGGGCGCGAGACCGATCCGCGCGAGCATCGCGTCGGCCCACGGTTGGTGCATCCCGCTCGCGCGATAGCCGAACACCGCGCCGACCGCACCGAGCGCGAGCATCAGCAACGTGATCACCGCGATCCACCCGGCGCGCCCGCGACGCGGCGGCACCGCGTCGAGCTCGTCGACCGACGCCGGCCGGTCGAACTTCTCGGTGACCGTGTAGCGATCCGGGCTGCCCGGCTGAACGGGGATCGAAGGCACCTCGTCCGGCAAGGGAGCGGGCGCGAGGAGCGCCTCGTCCAACGCGACCGACGGAAGCGACGCGGGCGGCGGCGGCATGTCCGCGCTGGGCGGCGGCGGCGACGGCTCCCTCTCTCGAAAGTCCGGCTCGAGATCGTCGCGCGCGAGCTCCACGCTCGGGCCGAGCGCCGCCGGCCGCACCGTCTCGGCCTGGACGACCTCGAACGCCGACGCCCCGAGCGCGCGCGCCTCGGCGGGAGCCTTCGGCGCGGGAGGGATGCTGAGCGGCGCGCTGCCCTCCTCCATCCCGTCCGCGAGCTCGGCGATGTCCGACACCGACAGCGTCTCGATCTGGTCCATCGCGTCCGGGCGGACCGTCGGTCGATCGTGGAAGGAAGGTGGACGGCGCGGTGCGCGCCTGAACGGAGCCTCGACGACCGGCGCGCCCATCACGAGCGTCGCTTGGCGAGGTCGGCGTCGTCGCGCTCCCGACTCGGCCTCCGGCCGCGCGGTCGGCGTCGCCTCCGGCTTCGGCGACGCCTCCGGCAACACAACTTCCTTCGTTGGCTCGAGGTTCTCCTGGATCGGCGCTCGACGCTGAGCGGCCAGCGCCTCACGGGCGGCGCGGCTCGGCGGGACGCCCGGCTTGGGCACGAGCGGCCCGCGCTTCGACGCGCTCGCCGGGCCGCTGGTGGGGCGCTGGCCCGACTCGAGCAGCGCCTCCGCCGCGTTGGCGAGCCCGCTCAGATCGCGGATCCGCGTGTCCGAGTCGTCGGGTTGCTCGTTGTCGTCCTCGAATGGAACGTGCTCGGTCGAGAGCGGCGGGCGCGACGCCTTGATCGGCGAAGGCTCGCGCGACGCGAGCGAGAGCGCCTCGTCGACCGGGCTCATCACGTTGGCGACCGACGGGTTGGCGCGCGGCTCGACGTGCACGCGCCCGGAATTCAGGCTGAGGAGCGCGGCGAGCGCGGCGGGCCCCTCGGCCGTGCCCCCCGGCCGCAGCGTCGCCGCGGCGCCCACGATCAGACCCTCCGCGATGTCGACCTCGACGGTGGCTTTGGAGCTACGGATCGTCACGTGCAGCGTCGCATCGGTCAACACGAGCTGACGGAGCATCCGGCTCGGTCCGGTCGCCTCGAGCCGCGTATCGAACGGCTCGCCCGACGAGCCGCGGACGCGGAGCTCGCGCTCGGGCGCGAGCAGCGGCTCGATCTGCGCGGCCAGCGCGTCGATGTCGGGGGCGGGGGCGCCGGCCGGCCAGATCTCGCCCCACGGCGCGACGAAGATCGATGCCCACCGCATCCGCGGGTCGCGCCGGATCTGTCGCACCACCTCGAACCCCGGACCTTCGAGCCCGCTCTGGTCCACGATCGCGACCTGGGGATCGAGCCCCACCGCGCGCTCGAGGCCACGACCCGACTCGTCGGTCACGAACACGAGCGCGCCGCGCGCGCGGAGTCCTTGCGTCAACGTGTCCGCGCGCGCCGGATCGTTGTCGACCAACAGCACGCGGAGCTGCCCGAGCACCTCGCTCGCGCGCTCGGTCGAGCTGTCGAGCGACAGCAGCTCCACCGGACCGCCCGCCGAGGTGTGGAACTGGTAGTACATCGGCGACGCCTCGGCGACGTGCGGCCGCAGGCGAGCGACGAACTCCTGCACCGCCTCGGCGACCGGCCGACCCGCGCCGAGCACCACCCGCGTCGGACCACCCTTCTGCCCCGGCGCGTGCACGGAGAGAATCCCGCTGCGCAACTCTTTTTTCACCAAGTCGACGAGCTCGTCGAACGTCGCCTCGCCGATCTCGCCCGTCTTCTCCTCGAAGTGGTTCGCGAGATCCTTGCTCAGCTCCACGATCTTGCGGGCGACCTGATCGGCGCTCGCCGAGCGCGGCACCACCGCCATCGCGCCATGGCGAAACGCGCGCATCCGACTCTCGAGCCGCGCGTCCGGCGCGAGCAACACGACGGGCACCGCCGCGGTGCTCGAGTCCGTGCCGAGCGCCTCGAGCGCGGTCTGTCCTCCGTTGCGGGCCGCGTCGCCGACGAGGAGGATCACGTCGGGGGCGGTGAGCAGCACCGAGTCGCGGAGCCCGCTCAGCCCCACCGCTTCGACGAACAGGCCGTGTCGGTCCAGCGCGTCTTTGAGCGCCAGGTCCATCGGCTCGCCCGAACCGACCATCAAGAGGGTGGCGCGATCCGTGGACGCGGTCGCGCCAGCAGACTTGGACGGAGTGGGCACGGGCGGCGCACCAGTGTCACCGATGCCGCGCCGGCGCACAAATCCTACGTAAAGCCGCTCAGCTCTTGGCGAACTCCGCGGACGCGCGACCGCTCCTCGAATGCGGCTAGATTGACGGAATCCAGCCAGAGTGGTTTCATGATCCGAGCCGCGGCCCGCGTCCGGCTTGGAGATCATGCCCATGGCGCAGATGAGAATTCGCTTTCTCTTCGCTGCGGTCGCCTCGTTTGCGATCGTCGTGTCGAGCTCGCCCGCGAGCGCGCAAGAGATCCTCAGCCCCCGGCTGATGATCGCTCTCGACACGTCGGGCTCGATGGTCCGGACGCTCGACCCCGTCGCGCTCCCGCCGTGGACCTACGGCGACGGCAGCATGCAGAACTGCACGTACACCGCGTCGGGCGGCGGCCACTGGTGCGGTGTCGGCTGCACGGCCGGGATCGATCAGGGCGACGCAGACAACATCCCGAACGAGAGCCGGATCTTCATCGCGAAGGAAGCGATCCGGAACATGGTGCTCGCGTACGGCGAGGTCGACTGGGCGCTCGCGCGCTTCGCGCAGACGACGGGCGCCGGGGTCAACTGCGATCCGTCGTACCACGATCCGTGGTGCGAGACGTTCCGCGGCGACCCCGTGCCGTGCCTCAACTACCTCGGTTCGCCGGGGTTCGGCACGACGTGTACGACCGCAAACATCCTGGTCGGCTTCCCCGACCGCGGAGCGTTCATCGGCCGCGACAACACGTACGCGATCCTGAGCTGGATCGATCACCGCGAGACCGCGTTCAACGCGAGCACGACGAGCGGCAACTTCTGCAACACGGCGAGCGGCACGACCGACTGTGAGATCCGCGCGAACGGCCAGACCCCGCTCGCCGCGCTGATCACGCAGACCGGCGGATACATGGCCCCGATCCGCGCCGCCGATCCGCGCTCGTGCCGCAACTACGCGATCATCCTCATCGCCGACGGCGGCGAGTCGTGCGGCGGCAATCCACCCTCCGCCGCGGCGGCCCAACTCTCGGCGGGCATCCGCACCCACGTGGTCGGACTCGGCACCGACTCCACGCTCCGCGCGGCGCTGAACGCGGTCGCGACGGCCGGCGGCACCGACGCGGGCGCGCCCGGCGGTGACACCGCGTACTTCGTGACCAACCAGGCCGAGCTGTCCGCGGGCCTCGCGCAGATCGTGTCGGACTCGCTCGTGTTCGAGGTCTGCAACGGCGCGGACGACGACTGCGACGGCCGGATCGACGAGGGCGTCGCGAACGCGTGCGGCGGCTGCGGCCCGGCGCCCGCCGAGGTCTGCAACGGCGCGGACGAGGACTGCGACGGCACGGTCGACGAGGGCGCGACGAACGCGTGCGGGATGTGTGGCCCACCGCCGGCCGAGGTCTGCAACCGCTCGGACGACGACTGCGACGGCCGGATCGACGAGGACGGGATGGGCGGCGACATCTGCGCCGGCTGCTCGCCCACCGCGGAGGCGTGCGACGGCCGAGACAACGACTGTGACGGCACGATCGACGAGGGCGTCACGCGCGCGTGCGGCTCGAGCGTCGGCGAGTGCATGCAGGGCGTCGAGACCTGCATCGTCGGCAGCTCGGGGATGTTCGGCTCCTGCGTGGGCGCGGTCGGCCCGACGCCGGAGACGTGCAACGGCGACGACGACGACTGCGACGGCTCGATCGACGGCTTCAGCGTGCCGTGTGACTCGACCGGCCACATGGGACGTGGCATCTGTCAACTCGGCTCGCGACTCTGCATCGCCGGTTCGTTCGGCGCGTGCGTCGGCGAGATCCTCCCGCGCACGGAGCTCTGTAACGGGCTCGACGACGACTGCGACGGTTCGATGGACGAGGGCGACCCGGGCGGCGGAGCCGCGTGTGGGAGCTCGGTGCCCCCGTGCTCGCCCGGGACGCTCCACTGCATGGGCGGGATGCTCGTGTGCAGCGGCGGGGTGAGCGGCTCGCCGGAGACGTGCAACAACGCGGACGACGACTGCGACGCGGTGATCGACGAGGGCAACCCCGGCGGCGGCGCGATGTGCGGACCGATGACCGACGTCGGTCGCTGCGACTTCGGCGTGCTCACGTGCGTGCCCGGGATGGGCATCCAGTGCCTCGGCGCGACCTACCCGGCGATGGAGGTGTGCGACACCGCCGACAACGACTGCGACGGGTCCATCGACGAGATGAACCCCGGCGGCGGCGCGGCGTGCGGCAGCGCGGTGCCTCCATGCATGCAAGGCGTCCTGACGTGCAACCCGCTGACCGGCGCGCTCGACTGCGTCGGCGAGGTCATGGGCTCGGCCGAGACGTGCGACGCGATGGACAACGACTGCGACACGCGCGTCGACGAGGGCATCCCCGTCGGCACCGCGTGCGGCTCGAGCATCGGCGAGTGCCGCACCGGCGTGAACGTGTGCAACCCGGCCACCGGCGGCTTCGACTGCCAGGGTGAGATCGGCCCCGAGCCGGAGACGTGCGACTCGCTCGACAACGACTGCGACACGATGGTCGACGAGGGCCTCGGCCTCGGCGGGCCGTGCGGCTCGAGCGAGGGCCTGTGCATGCCGGGCACCGAGCGCTGCGTCGGGGGACGCCTCGTGTGCGAGGGCGAGGTCGGTCCGGGTCGCGAGACGTGCGACTGCGACGACAACGACTGCGACGGATCGACGGACGAGATGCCCGCGACCGGGACGCTGTGCCCGCCGGGATCGAGCTGCGTCGATTGTCAGTGCGCATTGCCATGTGCGAACGGCGAGTTCGGCTTCACCTGCCCCGAAGGCAAGACGCCGCGCGTCGAGGGCGGCATGTGCTTCTGCGTGGCGGAGCGCTGCAACGCCGACGCGTGCGCGACCCAGACCATCGAGCGCGACACGGAGACGCTCTGCGCGCCGGACAGCGCCGACGTCGCGAATTGCGTGTGCCGCAACAACGAGTGCACGTTCTCGTGTGACGGCGTCGTGTGTGGCATGGGCACCGTGTGCGATCCGCGCGATCCGCTCGGTCGCTGCGTGGTCAACGACTGCACGGGCCTCGGCTGCGACGCAGGAGAGCTCTGCGACGTGAACACGGGCGAGTGCGTCACCGATCCGTGCGAGTCCATCACGTGCGACGCCGGCGAGTCCTGCCGCGATGGCGTGTGCGAGGCGAGCTGTGCGGGCATCGAATGCGGACCGAGCGAGCGCTGCCACGCGGGGACGTGCTTCGCGGATCTGTGCGCCACGGTGAGCTGCCCGGCCCATCAGGTGTGCGACCCGGCGACCGGCGATTGCACGGACGACCTCTGCGAGAGCATCCACTGCCCGAGCGGCCGAGTGTGCGACGTCGCGTCGGGCAACTGCGTCACCGATCCTTGCAATACTCTGCGCTGCCCCGGCGAGCAGATCTGCGAGGGCGGCGAGTGCACGAACCCGCCGGTGCCGGGCGTGGACGCGGGTCCGCCGGGGATCGACGCCGGGACCGGCGACGGGCGCGATCGCGTGCTCGCGTCGGGCGGATGCAACTGCCGCGTCGGCGCGGCGCCGAGCCGTCCCTCACGCGCCCCGTGGGCCATCCTCGGGCTCGCGTTGGCGGCCGGGCTCGCGGTGCGGCGTCGCTCGCGTCGTCGACGCGGAGGCGCGCGGCGCGGAGGTCCGCTCCGCCCTTTTGCGCGCAGCGTCCTCGCCTCGCTTTGGCTGCTCGGCGGCGGCGGATGTGACGTCGACCCGTTCTGCCTCGACTGCGTCGACGACGGCGGCGTAGCGGACGCGGGCTTCGACGCGGGCTTCGACGCGGGTGGTCCGCGCGACGCGGGCCCGCCGGATGGATCGGCGGACGGCGGCGTCGACGGGAGCACCGACGAGGTCTGCAACGGGATCGACGACGACGGCGATGGCGACATCGACGAGGACTTCGATCTGGAGACGAACCTCGACCACTGCGGCGCGTGCGACACGCCGTGCGCGCCGCTCGGTGCGTTCGGGGCGTGCGTCGGCGGCATGTGCACGATCGACAGCTGCGACGTCGGCCGCATCGATCTCGACGGCGACCCGAGCAACGGCTGCGAGTATCGCTGCCTCGTCGAGGAGACCGACGACGCGATCTGCGATCGACGCGACAACGACTGCGACGGGATGATCGACGAGGACATCGACCTCACGACCGACCCGTTGAACTGCGGCATGTGCGGGCTCAGCTGCCAGTTCTCCCACGCCGCGGCGACCTGCGTGGCGGGGGTCTGCACCCTCGGCGCGTGCGACACCGACTTCCATGACCTCGACATGAACCCCGCGAACGGCTGCGAGGTCGCGTGTACCCCCGCGAGCCCGCCGATCGAGCTGTGCAATCGCAACGACGACGACTGCGACGGCATGATCGACGAAGGCGACCCGGAGGGCGGCGGCTCCTGCGGCACCAACGTCGGCGTGTGCACGTTCGGCGTCGAGCACTGCGTCGGCGGCGCGCTCGCTTGCATGGGCGGCGTCCGTCCGGGCACCGAGGTGTGCGGTCCGGCGGGGTCGCCGGCCGACGAAGACTGCGACAGCAACGTCGACGAAGGTCACCCGCCGCGCGCATGCGGGAGCTCGGTCGGCATCTGCCAGCAGGGCAACGAACAGTGCATCGGTGGATCGGTGGTGTGCGTCGGTGAGACGCCGCCCGCCGCGGCCGAGACGTGCAACGGGCTCGACGACAACTGCAACGGGATGATCGACGAGGGCAACCCCGGCGGCGGTGCGGCGTGCGGCAGCACGGTCGGCGCCTGCCGCGCGGGCATGCTGACGTGCACGAGCCCGTCGCTCACGTGCGTCGGCGCGACGGGGCCGTCGCTCGATCTCTGCGACGGGGTCGACAACGACTGCGACATGGGCGTCGACGAGGGCTTCGACCTCATGAACGACGCGACCAACTGCGGGATGTGCGGTCGCACCTGCTCGTTCGCGCACGGGTTCGCCGCGTGCATGATGGGGAGCTGTCAGCTCGTGGGATGCGCGCCCGGGTACGTCGACGACGACGGCAACCCGACGAACGGCTGCGAGTACGCGTGCAGCTACACGGGCGCCGAGATCTGTGACGGCCGCGACAACGATTGCAACACGTCGACGACGGAGGCCGCGTTGCCCCCTCCGCCGAACTTCTGCAATCCGAACGGCGTCTGCGCGGGCACCACCCCGGTCTGCACCGGGACGGGCGGGTGGGTCTGCAACTACACGCACGCCGCGTATCAGGCGACCGAGACGCTCTGCGATATCTACGACAACGACTGCGACGGCGCCGTCAACGAAGGTTACCCGACGCTCGGTCAGGCCTGCGGCAACGGCGCCGGTGCCTGCCGCGTCTCCGGCACGATCCGCTGCAACACCGCGATGAACGGGACGGAGTGCAGCGCCGGGATGCCGCTACCGCCCGCCATGAACGAGAGCTGCAACGGGATCGACGACGACTGCGACACGCGGATCGACGAGGCGATCCCGCTCGCCAACCTGCCGAGCGTCCGGTTCACCGGCTCGGGCGGCAGCGCGGTGCGGATCATGAGCTACGAGGCGAGCCGCCCCGACGCGACCGCGACGTCGGAGGGCATCATCGAGACGCGCGCGTGCTCGCACCCCAACGCGACGCCGTGGACCAACGTCACCTGGACGGAGGCGCGCAACGCGTGCTGCGCGCTCAACCCGAGCGGCACGTGCGCGACGACGGGCTGGCGGCTGTGCGACGCCGCGGATTGGCAGATCGCGTGTCAGGCCGGCGCGAGCTGCACGTGGAGCTACATGTCCTCGTGCTCGACCTCCTCGCAGCTCACCTGCAACGGCGAGGAGTACGACTCGACGCCGGCCACTCCGACGGTGGACGACGACGCGCTCTTCCCGACCGGCAGCACCGCGTTCGGCGCGTGCTTCTCCGACTGGGGCGCGGGCGGGGTCGTCTACGATCTGAGCGGCAACGCGCGCGAGTGGACGAACACGCAGACGATCAGCTCGAGCGTCCACCAGATCCGAGGCGGCTCGTACGACACGATCGAGCCCGGTCGCACGTGTCAATTCAACTTCACGTCCGGCAACAACTCGTTTGCGGTCCCGAACACCGGCTTCCGGTGCTGCTTCTACTGCAAGACCCCCGGACAGACCTGCGCCGAGAACGCGGAGTGCTGCTCGAGCAGCTGCATCGCCGGCCACTGCACCTGAGCCGGCCTCGCGAAGGATGGGGCGCGCGATCAGCCCGTTCGTCACACAGACGGTCGCCATGAGCACCGACTCGGGCGACCCTGAGGGCGCGAACCGAATGTAATGAGGGCGCGCGGCGAGCTGCGCCAAGATGTTCCATGCCCGATCTGCGCCGCCTCGCAACGATCCTTGCGTTCCTCTTCCTCGGCGTCGGATGTGACGACGGCGCGGAGGGCACCGACGGGGGTCGAGCGGGCACCGATGCCGGCGCGGACGTGGACGCAGGGGGCTCGTCGGATCGCGACGCGGGCGCCGCGCCCTCGGACGCCGGCGACGATCCCGACGCGGGACCTCGCTGCCCAGCTCCCGAGGGAGCGCCCGCCATCACCGGCGCGACGCACATGCTCGCGGGGGGCGGCGACCTCGCGGCCCTCGTCGGCACGGCGGCGAGCGGCGACGAGATCGTGCTCGCGGACGGAACCTACGGCGACGTGACGATCACCGACGACGCGTTCGACGGCTGGCTGGTGATCCGCGCCGCGCCGGGCGCCACGCCGCGGATCGCTTCGCTCCACCTCACGAACACGGTGGGCCTCTACTTCGAGGGCGTCACGTTCGAAGGCCAGGTGCTCATCGAAGCGGCGGAGCGCACCGTGCTCGATCACATCCGCCTGGACATCGCGGACCGGGGCGACCCGACGATGTACCCGGGCGGCGGGATCAACGTGAGCGGCCGCGGGGTCGGCCGCGGCAACCGAGACTTCGTGCTGCGCAACTCGACCATCCGCGGCGGGCGACGGACGCTGTTCCTCCACTCGCTGTTCGTCGTCCCCGACGAGTGGAACCAGAACCTCGTCATCCAGAACAACGAGCTCGACTGCGTGGGCGATCGGAACTGCATCCAGATCTCGGGCAGCCAGCACGTGCTCATCGCCGACAATACGTTTCGCTCCGCGCACGACGGCGTGCTCATGGCCGGCGCGATCGACGTGCAGGTGCTCCGCAACCGCTTCGAGGGAACCGCGTCCTCCGGATCGGCGGGGGGCGCGGTGCGCGTCGCGTCACCGGGCTATCAGTGGGACGCGTTCGACGGGGTCGGCAACATGGTGTCGACCGACGTGCTCGTCGCGAACAACCTCGTCCGCGGCTACGGCACCGGCGTCGAGCTCGCCGCGTGCCGGCGCGTCGACGTCGTCTTCAACACCGTGATGGATGGACGCGGCCTCTCGACGTGGCATCGCGTGCCCGTCGACGAGAACGGCGACACCGTGTTGGTCGGCAACGACGAGTACCGCGTGTGGAACAACGTGCTCGGCGAGATCCGGATCGACGGCCTGGACCCGCGGCCGACGTTCGAGTCGAACAACGCGGCGGGGACCGGCGGGATGGGCGCCGGCCTGATCACGAGCGATCCCCTGCTCGACGCGGAGGGGATCCCGATGAGCGGCTCACCGCTGATCGACGCGGCGCTCGTCCACGCCGACAACCCGACCGATGATCTCTTGCGCGCCGATCGCACCGGCCCGCCGGACATCGGCGGCGTGGAGGTCGGCGCCACCGTCGCGTGCCCCTGACGCGCGGAAGGGCCGGATGGCCGGTCGTTCGCGCCGAGATCGTGTCCGGACGCGCCAGATCGCGATGGGTGGACCTCCGCGTCGAACGCCGCGACCCGCGCGGGCCACGGACGGGGGATGAATCGGACGCTGCTCCTCGCGACCCTCGCCCTCGGTTGCCTCGGCGCGCCGCATCGCGCGGCGGCGCAGGCCTCGAGCGGTCCACAGACGGCGGCGCTCGGCGCGCCGATCGGCGACCTCGTGTGCGAGGAGTCGAGCGCGCCCCCTCTGACGCCCGAGCCGGAGGTGGTCGAGGATCCTCCGCCGCGCGGGATGGTCATCGAGCTGACCGCGATGACCGCGGTGATCGCGAACGGCGCGACGCTCGGGGTCGGTGGCTTCCTCGGCGAGTCGGTGCTGCTCCGCGTGCACCTGAGCGCGCTCCACGTCTGGATCAGCGACGAGCTCGTCGGCATCGCGGCCGTCTCGCTCGGGTACGTGGGCAGCGTCGGGATCGCGGACTTCGAGGCGAACCTCGAGGCGGGCGTCATCGGCGCGGATCTCACGCGGCAGGATCACTACGGGGGCGCGTTCGGGGTGAGCGGCGGCGTCGCGGTCCGACCGGTGGACGAGGTCGCGGTGCTCGCGCAGCTCGGGATCGCGGCGATGGAGATCGGGGGCGAGTGGTACCCCGCGCCCCGCCTCACGCTCGGGTTGCGCGTCCAGCCCTGACGCGCCGTCGGGATCCGATCGGGATCAGAGCATCGGCAGCGGACCGGTCATGTCGATCGTCGATCCGTCGAGCGCGGTCCCGCTGCGCTGCCCGAAGCCATCGTCCGACATGCCCATCGCGCGCATGGCAGAGACGAACAAGTGGCTTTGCCCTGGACCCACCGACGCGCCGCTCTGACACCCGTAGCTCCGGCACGGCGCAGGACGGTTCTGCGCGAAGCGCACGTAGCGCCCGGGGTGGAGCGCACCTCGGCCGCCACCCGCCACCACCGTGATGCCGTCCGCCATGTCGTGGCCGCCCGTCGCGAGCTCGGTGAGCCAGACGATCATCGTGTTGTCGAGGAGCGTCCCGTCGCCCTCCGGCACCTCGTCGAGGTAGCCGATGAGCGTCTTGAGCTGCTCCGCGTGCACCCGGTAGTAGTCGGCCATGTACTGATAGGCCTCCACCGACGTCCCGTGCGCGTAGTCCTGATGCACGTCGCCCGGGGGCGCGCCGAACTCCGAGGGCGTGAGCTGGCCGACGTTGAGCGCGATGACGCGCGTGAGGTCGCACGAGAGCGCGATCGTCGTGAGCCGGAAGAACGCATCCATTCGCGCGACGGTGCTGTCGAACGTCGGGTCGCACATCGCGCCGCCGCCCCCGCCGCCGGGAGCGCGGAGCTGGAGCTCGAGCTCGCGGATGCGCTGTTGATGGAGCATCAACTTGTCACGGTCGGCCGCGCCGAGCGTCGGCATGACGCGGTCGTACTGGCGCGCCGCGAGGTCGAGCACGCTCGGGCGCTCCGCACGGATCAGCTCGCGCCGCGTGGGCGGCGTCGGATCGTCGGGCATCGGCGGGCCCATCGGGAACAAGCGATCGAACGCGCGGCTCGGCGAGTCTTCGAACGGGAGCCACGCCCCGTCGGTGTCCGTGCTGTAGCCGATCGGTCCGCTGCCGAACCGACCACCGTAGCCCCACTCGACGCTCGGGATCGTCCCGGGCGCCGCCGTTTGACTTGCGATGTACTGGTCGATCGAGATCGCGGTCGCGTAGGGGTGCGCGCCGCCGCCCGTCTGGTACGGGTTCGTGTAGTCCGCGGGGTGGTTGGTGAGGAGGTGCGCCCACGACACGCCGTGGTTGTTGCCCGGCTCGTCGAGCATCGCCGACATCATCGCGAGCCCCTCGACCACGGTCAGGCGCTGCCGCACGTCGTAGAGCGGATCGAGCACCTGGCTGAACTGCGAGCGGTCGAGCGGCCCGAGATCCACGGCGGAGTCCGCGTCCGGCGCGAGGCCGGGGAGGTCCATCTTCCAGTGCTGACGCGGCGCGCCGTGCTGGGTGGTGAGGAAGATGACGCGGGGTGGCCCGTCTTGTGCCTTGGCGCGCGAGGGACGCCACACCGCGGACGGGAAGAGCGCGGCGGCGCTCCCGATCCCGAGCGCGCGGAGCGCGTCGCGCCGCGAGAAGCCTCTCCTCTTCGTCATGCTCTTCGGCGTCATGGCATCAACCCCCGGGCGAACTGTGGGCTGGTGACGATCGTGACCATCAGCTCGCGCAGGTCGCCGCCTGTCGCGCGCAAGCTGTCTTCCGCGCGCTGTACGAAGCACGCGTCCTCGCCGGTGGTCGCGCGGCCGAGCGTGTAGCGGACCCACGAGCGCGCCACGCACGAGCGGACCGTCTCGCTCTGTGCGAGCCGCTCGGAGATCTCGACCGCGCCGTCGTACGGCCCGTCGACGTCCGTCGCGACGAGGTTGCCGGTCGCGTCGACGGGGAGGCCCTGGTCGAGATCGCGATACGCGCCCGTCGAATCGTAGTGCTCGAAGCCGTAGCCGATCCCGTCGATCTGCCGGTGGCACCCCTGGCAGACCATCGAGCCGGTGCGCTCCTCGAACAGCTGGCGATTCGTGCGGGGCCCCGTGCCCGCGGGGGGCACCACCGGCGAGGTGTCGGCGTCGTCGGGCGGCGAGCCGAGCTCGCGGCAGAGCATGCGGTCGATCACGAACGCGCCGCGCAACACCGGCGAGCCGTTCGTCTCGTGCGAGCGTCCGGCCAAGAACCCCGCGCGCGTGAGGATCCCGGAGCGCTCCCCCTCGGGCAGCTCGACGCGCGTCCACTCTCCGACCGGCGCCACACCGTAGTGGGCTGCGAGATCCGCGTTGACGTACGTCGCCCGGCTCGTGAGCAGCGTGGCCAGCGTCGGATCGCCATCCCACACCACGTCACCCACGAACCGGTCCGACTCCTCACGGATCGCCGCGCGCAGGTCCTCGCTCCAGTCCGGGAACATCTCCGCGTTCTTCGGCTCGCGCGTCACGCGATCGAAGTCGAGCCACTGACGATGGAAGTCGATCGCGGCGGCGCGCGCGCGGGGATCGTCGAGCATCCGCCGCGCCTGCATCTCGACCTCTCCGGGCGTCGCGAGCTCGCCCGCCGCCGCCGCGTCGAGCAGCGCGTCGTCGGGGATGCTCTGCCAGAGGAAGAACGAGAGCCGGCTCGCCATCTCGAACGGCGAGGCCACCCCGTCCACGCCGCGCTCGAGGCGATAGGTGAACTGCGGCGATTGGATCATCGCGCTCACCGCGAGCTCGATCGCCGCGTCGAAGTCGATCCGGATCGCGACGTCCTCGATGAACGCGCGGAAGTCGGCGCGCTCGTCGTCGGTCATCGGTCGCCGGAACGCGCGTCGGCCGAACCCGTCGAGGAACGCCTCGGTGCACTCGCTCGGCGTCGCACCGCTCACGCACCCGACGATCCGGTCGCGCGTCGTGACGTCCGCCATCGCCGCCTCCGCGAGCTCCGTCGCGGTGAGCTCGTAGCGCTCGACGAGGAGGCGAGGCGCGCTGAGCTGCGCGGCCACGTTCTCGAATCCGTGCTCGCTCACGTCGGCCGGGATCACCGGTGCGTCGACGACGGTGGTGCCGTAGAGGAGATCGCGCACCGCGTTCTGGAACTCCATGCGGCTCAACCGACGCAGGGGGACCGAGCCGACCTCCTGGCTGTTCGGATCGCATCGCGCGCCGGGATCGCCGCGCGTGCCGCTCGGCGCCGCGACCTGGCCCTGACACCCGAGGGCGGCGACGCTCAGCACGAGACCCACCCTCCACGCCAGCGACCGCATGGGATCCACGCTATCGAAGGTCGCGCGCACGAGGAATTACAAATGCTTCGCCCTCACGAGCCGCCGATCCGCTGGAGAAAGTGACCGCCTGACCCGCTCGGGGCGCGTCGGGGTACCAACCCTCCGTGAACCGCACCCTCCGCCTCGGCGCGCTCTTCCTCCTCATCGTCGCCGGCTGCGACGAGTCCACGACGACCGGGGACGCCGGCACCGCGCGCGACGGCGGTGGGGCGCGCGATGGCGGAACGGGAACGAGGGAGGACGGCGGTTCGGACGCCGGGAGCCGCGACGGCGGCGGGATGACCGACGCTGGATCGGGGATGTCCGACGCCGGCGCGGATCCATTCTCGACCGACCGCGGCCTGTTCTTCGGCGCCGCGCGGTGCAACGACTCGTTCTTGCTCTGCGAAGACTTCGAGTCGGGCGCGATCGACGGAGCGCGCTGGAACGAGCGCAGTTACATGAGCGCCGCCGAGGTCGCGACGGACGAGGCCGCTCGCGGCACGCACGCGTACCACGTCACGCTGGGCACCACCCCGGGCTCGAACGTCTACCTCGAGGCGGGCGCCCTGCTCCTCCCCGTCGCCGGCAACCACTTTTTCGGTCGTGCATTCTTCCGCATCGCGCGCCAACCCGACGCGCGCACCGATGGCGCGGTGACGATCCACTGGAACCTCGTCGAGGCCACCGGACCCGCGTCGATCGGCGGCACGACCTATCGGCCGCTCGTGCGCTGGGGCGGGATCCTGCGCAACCACCCCGACCTCGACGATCAGTCGTACCTCTTCAACTACGAGATGCCCGGCTCGATGCGCCCGCCCGGCTTCAGCGAGCGCGGCGCCGGCGGCCCGCTCAGCCCGAAGGAAGACTGGCTCGACGTCTGGACGTGCGCGGAGTGGGAGCTCGACGGCGACGCGTCCGAGGGCCGCTTCTGGTCCGACGGCGTCGCGATCGACGAGCTCCACGTGATGGACGAGATCGGCGGCGACTACATCACGATGCCGACCCCGTTCGAGACGATCCGGATCGGCTGGCAGCACTATCAACCGATCGCGAGCGCGTACGAGGTGTGGATCGACGAGATCGTGATCGACGACGAGCGCGTCGGCTGCGTCCGCTGATCAGCTCCAGGGCTCACGGTCCAAGAGCTCCGCGGCGCGCGCGCGCGTCGCCCGATCCAAGGTGCCATCGAGCGCGGCGAGCGCGGCGCGCTCCAGCTCGTCGACGTCCCGGAAACGATCGTCCGGTCGGCGCGCGCATCCGATCCGGAGGAAGAGCTCGAGGTCGCGCGAGACCGCGGCCGCCGCGCGCGGAGACGGCGGGCTCACGTAGCGCCCGTCGTCCGCGACTCGAACGCGCCCGAACGCGGGCCGCCCGGTGAGGGCGCGGTAGAGGATGAGCGAGAACGCGAACAGGTCGGCGCGCGCATCGATCGACGCGCCCTCGAACTGCTCGGGCGCCATGTACGGCGGCGTCCCGACCACGCTGAGGTCCGCGTCGGGGCGCACCACCCCGTCGATCAACGCGATGCCGAGGTCCACGATCTTCCAAGGCGCCCCCTCCTCGCCCGTAGCCCGCAAGATGTTCTGCGGCTTGACGTCGCGATGCACGACCCCGCTCGCGTGGATCGCTCGGAGCCCCGCGCACACGTCGCGGATGAGGTCGCCGAGCTCCTCGCGGGTCAGCCGATCGCGCTGGCGCAGCGTCTCGGCGAGCGAGGGACCGTCGATCAGCTCCATCGCGACGTAGGGCAAGCCGGACTCGAGCCCGCCCGCGTCGAGCACGCGTGCGACGTAGGGGCTCTCCACGCGGCGGAGCGCCGTCACCTCGTGCGCGAATTGCTGGAGCGCACCGGGATCCTCGACCACGTCCACCGCGACGAGCTTGAGCGCGGCGACCTCGTCCGTCTCGGGATCGATCGCGTCGTACACCTCGCCCATCCCGCCGCGCGCGCGACGGGCGCGCAGCGTGAAGCGTCCCACGTTCTGCCCGGCGAACAGGCCCTCGGAGCCGACTGCCTCGAGCTGCGCGAGGCGCTCGCTCGCCGTCTCGAGGAGCGCCTCCTGCACCGCGGCCTCGTGGGCTCGCCGCATCGACTGTTCGCGGAGGCGCCGGAACGACATGTCGATCGCGCCGCTCATGAGGTACGCGGCCACGATCGAGCCTTGCAGGATCGCGTGGCGGATGACCGTCTCGATGATGGGCATGCCGGGCGGGCGCACCGGGAACAAGCCGTGGTCTTCCACGACGCCGGTCACCAACAGCACGTAGGTGACGAAGTAGCTGACGCAGAGCGAGACGAGGACGGAGCTCCGCCGGTTGATCCCGCGCGCCTCGTCGCGACCGCGGAACACACCGCCGAGGAACATCAGCACCACGACGAAGCCGACGATCACCGAGTGAAGCCCGTACGACGATGCGACGATCACGCCGCTCGCCGCGATGAGCACCCACGGCCAGTGCACGTCGGCCTTGCCAGGTCGCCGCGCGAGCCACCCGTCGAGCAGGGCGAGCGCCGCCGCGAGCACCAGTCCGACCACCGCGCGGATCCGCGCCACGCGATCCGGCAGGATGAAGTACGCGGCGACGATCCCGAGCGCGCACACGACGACGAGGAAGCCCTGTTGCAATCGGAGCCGGTGGCGATACGCGTCGTCCCACCGCTGGCTGGTCGCCGTCTGCGCGGTGCTACGCGCGAGCTGCGTGTGATCGGGGCTCTCGGTGCTCGCGGGTTCGGCGTGCCGCGGCGCGGCGCCGGTTCGCACCAACGTGCGCGTGTCGGCGGAGGCGATGTCGTCCAGGGCGGGCTTTCGTCGCGTCGTCTCGACGATCTCGCGCACCGTGCGCTCGAGCTCGTCCCACGGCGCCTCGTGGACGGTCGCCTCGGCGTTCGGCTCGCTCGCGTCGATCGCGCGGACCGCCTGCCGCGGTCCCGTCCGCGCCGCGGCGAGGGCGCGCATGTAGTCGTGCCTCGCCTCGTCGAGCAGCGCCTCACGGACGACCGACGCGCGCAGCGCTTCGTCCACTTCGACCGCGAGCGCATGGTAGCGAGCGCGGAGCCGGCGCGCGGCCAAGAACCCGAAGAGCTGCCAGGTCGAGACGATCGTGCTCCCCACGACGATCCCGAGGACCGGGACTCCGGGGCGCGGGGGGACGAGACCGGGGCCGAGAAGCCACGTGTACCGGATCGCGATCGTCGCGCCGATCTGACCGAGGATCAGACCGACCGCGCCGGCCCAGGCGGGGAACCACGCGAGCCGGGTCCCACCTGGCGTCGACGCGACGCCGAGGACCATCAACCCCAAGCTGACGAGCCCGCTGATCTCCGTCTGGGGACCGAAGAAGCACGCGACGAGACCGGCCGCGAGGCCGATCGAGAGGAGACCGATGCCGCGCGCGACGCGGTTCGCCGCACCGTCGGGGAGGCGCTGCAGCGCCGCGACGCCGAATGCCAAGACGCTCATCGCGCCGAGCCCGATCGACGGCGTCACGACGGACGCCTCGCCCCGCCCGAGCGCGAGCACGAGCGGGATCGAGGACGCGCAGCCGAAGCCTACCCAGAGGAGCGCGCGGCTCGGCTCCACCGCTTCGATCGTGTGACCGAGAGCGGGGACAGAGTTGGGTCCGGCGGATCGAGCCATGGTTCCTCGGCCTCGAGTGACAGAGCTCGATCCGCGGATCCGAGGATCGCCCCGCGGGCGCGCTGCGCGCAACCCGGAGGTCGCGTCACGGCGAGGGCGAGGATATGAATCGCGGATGACCGGCAAGTCTCCGTTGACCGAGCGCGTGGTGTTCGGCCTCCTCGCGTCGGCCGCGCGCATGGTCCCGGTGCCGCTCCTCGACGATCTCTTGCGCGAGAAGGCGACGCACCTGATGGTCGCGCGGCTCCTCTCGCAGCGAGGGCGCCACTACGCGAGCCAGCGCGTGAAGCCGCTCTACGCCGACAACGAAGGCTGTCTCGTGGGCGTCTTCACGCTGATGCTGAAGCTCGCGCTCTTCCCGGTTCGCAAGGTGCTCGCGTGGGTGCTCGCCGCGCGCTACCTCGCGCAGGATCTCGCGCGGGCGATCTTGCTCGGCCGCGTGCTCGATCGTCTGCTCGCCGATGGCGCGCTCAGCTCGCCCGACGACGCCGCGATCCTCGCCGAGGCGGAGCGGATCCGACTCGCGTTCGACAACGCGGTTCGCGGGAGCGATCTCAAGCTCCTCCAGGGCCTGCTCGGCTCGGCGCTCCGATCCGCGTCCGGTCTCCCGCGCGCCGCGATGCGCACGCTCATGCGGCGCCGCCATCAGCCCGAGGACGCGAGCGCGGTCGAGGGCGCGGACGAGTCCGACAAGCGCGTGCTCGAGAGCGGCGCGGACAAGATCGAGGCGGCCCTCGAACAGCCGGCCGCGAAGGCGTTCCTCGAGACGTTCGACGCGACGTTCGACGAGAACATGGCGGTCCTCGTCGCTCGCAAGCCAGGCTGACGGACGGAAAGCCGCGCGCGCGAGCCGCCGAAGCAGCTCGCGCGCGCGTTGGGGTGAAGAGCCAGGTTCCGCTCGGGGTGGGACCGAGCGAAGCTCATCCGCGCGACGGCGCGGGATCCGCGCTCGCGCTCAGGAGGCGGCGGCACTCCTCCGCGCTGTAGCCCGCCGCGCGGCAGCGCTCGGCGGTCGCGGTGTCGTCGTCCGGGCTCACGAGGTCACGGCACTCCGCGTACGAGAGGCCAGCCGCGCGGCAGCGATCCGCGATGTCCCAGCCGCGGTCGCCGGAGTCGTGGGTCAGGCGACGGCACTCGATGGGCGAGAGGCCAGCCGCGCGGCAGCGCTCGGCGAGGGACGGCGCCGGGTCACCCGCGAGGATCTCGCGGCACTCCTCGAAGCTCAGCCCCGCGAGGCGGCAGCGCTCCGCGACGTCGCCGGTGCGGCTGTCATCGAGGCTCGCGTTGTAGAGGCGGCGGCACTCCTCGGGCGTGAACCCCGCCGCGCGGCAGCGATCGCCGACGCTCGGCTCGTCGCCACCCCCGCCGATGAGGCGGCGGCACTCCTCGATGCTGTAGCCCGCGGCGCGGCAGCGCTCGGCGGTGTTCGAGATCGGCTCGCACGCTTCGCAGTGCGGGTCGCGGCTCACCACCACGTTCTCGAAGCCAGGGGCGCAGAGGACGGAGCCCGCGATCGTTCCGCGCGGGCACTCGGCGGGCCGGGTCTCGGCCGGGTCGCGGACGGGATCGCGGCCGGGATCGCGGCCGGGATCGACGGTCGAGCCGCCGCCGTCACGCTCGACGTAGAGACAATGAAGCTCTCGGCACACCGTGCCTTCGGGACACTCGCGCGAGCTCGTACACCGGTCGCCGGTCGAACAGACGTTGCCGGCGGCGTCCGTGGTGAGACACGCGTCGCCCCGACCACAGTCTGCGTCGCTGCGACACGCGACGGTCGAGATCGGGTCGGTCGACGAGGCGTACTCGTCGACGCCGGCCATACAGCCGACGCTCCCGAACGCGGCCATCAAGAACAAGGTGGTGTTGAGCTTCATCATGCTGAGTCCTCCGTTGCGTCCATCCGTCGGCACGCACTCGGGTCCCTCTTCACGAGGCGTGCCGACGGCGACGATGTCGCCAACTCAGCGAGATCATTCAGCTCCCGATCCACCCCCGCGACGGGGCCCGCGCAGGTCGATGCGACGATCCTCGGGATCGGTGCGCGCGCTCGGTCGCACCGTCCCGCTCAACGACCCGTGCGGCGGACGCACTCGAGCTCGCCCACGTCGCCGCTCATCGTCTGCTCGCAGTACGCGACGAGCTGCGCGGGGTCGTACGGGGTACCCACCACCGCGTCGAGACACGCGAGCTCGTTGATGTCGCCGTCGAACGCCGACTCGCACGCGTTGACGGCGGCCGCGCTCAGACCGGTGCGCGCGACGCGGCGCACGCACTCGAGCTCGTTGATGTCACCCTCGAACGCCGACTCGCAGCTCGCGATCGCGCTCGACGCATCCCAACGCGAGACCAGCGCGGCCTCGACGCACGCGAGCTCGTTGATGTCACCCTCGAACGCCGATTCGCACGCCGCGATCACGGGGCTCGCGTCGTAGCCGACCCGCGCGGCCAGGACGACGTCCATGCACCGCTGCTCGTTCACCTGACCCTCGAACGCGTCCTGGCAAGCCGCGCCGATCGCCTGGAGGTCGGTCAACGTCGGTTGCTGCGGATAGTACGGCTGCCCGGGCTGCCCGTGGCCGCCGTGGTGACCGCCGGGGCGGCGCCCGCCGTGGCGCTGGCCCCACTGGGCCGCCGCCGGCGCGCTGAGGGTGACGAGGAGAGCGAGGAGGCTGAACGCCGACAGGGTGGTACGCATGCGTCGAACGACGCGACCTCGCGCGCTCCATTCACGTCGCGCCCGCTCCCTTGACGCGTCTTTACGTGACCTCGCGGGACCGCAAAAAAGAACGAGGCGGGCCGCGAAGCCCGCCTCGTCCTCGATCGCGATCGCGACGGCTCAGATCACCGCTGCGGGGGCGCCGACGGCTTGCCCGCCGGCTGTTCGTCCGACGTCGAGCCGCCGAACGCGCTGGTCAGCATCTTCGGCACGTCGAGCCCGGTCGCCGCCTTGATCTGCTCGTTCGTCCGGACGAGCGACGTCGCGAGCTCGTTGTTGTGTCCGTTCGACCCGCCGCCGATCACGGTGAGCTTGTCGACGTGGAGATCGCCGATCGTGCCGGTAACCGCCTTGAGCATCGGCACGAGCTTCTGCATCAAGAGCACGTCACGCCCATCGGTGCCGCTGGCGCGATACGTCTTCGCCAACCCGCTGAGGACCGTAGCGGTCGCACGACCCTGCTCGATGATCGCGGCGGCGTTCGCCTTCGCGATCTGCTCCGCGTTCGTCTTCTGCGCCTCGGCCGGCTCGATCATGTCGGCCTGCAGCCGACGCTTCACCTGCTCGATGCGCGCCTTCTGCATGTCGATCTCGGCCTTGGCCTGGCTGATCATCGCCTGCACCTCCGCGCGCTCCTCGGCGATCATCGCCTCGCGTCGCGTGGTGGCGTCGGCGATGCGCCGCTCGTTGTCCTTCATGAGGACTTGGATCTGCGCGTTCAGCTTCGCGAGCTCCGCCTCTTGGGTGTTGTGCCACTTCTTCTCGGCGGCGTCCGCCTGCGCGTCCGCCTCCGCGATCTGCGCCTTCTTGCGGATGTCCGCCGAGCGCATGCGGCCGATCGCGTCGAGGTAGCCGACCTCGTCGCTCACGTTCTGGATCTTCAGCGTGTCGAGGACGAGGCCGATGTTCGTCAGATCGTGCTCCGCCTCTTCGGTGAGCTTCTGCGCGAACGCTTCCTTGTCCTGGTTGACCTGCTCGGGGGTGAGCAGCGCGAGGACTCCGCGCAAGTTACCTTCCAGCGTCTCGCGCGCGACCTTCATGATCTCCGCCCGGCTCTTGCCCAAGAAGCGCTCGAGGCTGGCGTGGATCAGCGGCTCTTCGCCGGGGATCTTGATGTTGGCCACGCCCTGCACGGTCAGCGGGATGCCGCCCTTGCAGTACGCGTTACGGACGGTGAGCTCGATGATCATGTTCGTCAGGTCCATCCGGTCGACCGTCTCGAACAGCGGCACGCGGTACGCGCGGCCGCCCTTGATGATCCGATACCCGATGGTCCGGCCGGAGGCCTCGCGCGCTCGGCCGCTGAACACCAGCACCTCGTTGGGCTGGCAGACGTAGAGGATATTCTTCAGGAGGAGGACGATCGCGACACACGCGATCGCCGCGATCCCGATCAGGCTGAGAATCGCTCCCATCGTCACACCCTCCGTCCGGCCGAGCCTGCGCTACGCGCGCTGGCACCGTTCGTCTCGTTGCCCGCGAGGATCCCCGGCACGTCGACGCCCGTCGTCTCCTTCAGCGCCTTCATGACCTCCGCGACCATCCTCGGATACGTCGCCGCGTAGCTGCTCAGACCCGAGCCATCGCCGGAGTCGAGCACGTGCACCTCGTCGACCTCGATGCTGTCGAGCTGCTTGACCACCGTGCCGACGATGTCCTCGAGGTGTTGGATGACGTAGATCTCACGGGCCTGCGGGCCCATGTCCTTCCACGCCTCCGACATCATCTGCAGCACCTGGATGGCGGCCTCACCGTTCTCTTTGGTCGGCGCCGCGAGCCCGATCGCTTGGATGGCCTTGGCCTCGCGGTTGAACTCGGCCGGGATGACGACCTCCGCATGGAGCCGGAGCTTCTCGAGATCGGCACGGATGTTCTGGAGCTCGAGCTCGGCGTTGGCGCGCGCCGTCTTGGCCGCCGCCTCCGCCTCGCGCTCGACCGCCTGCGCGTTGCCTTCGAGGTCCGCCTTCACGCGGCGCATCTCGTTTTGCTTCATCTGCACCATGGTCTGCGCGCCCGCCTTCGCGACCTCGGCGCGCTGGGTCGAGATCGCCTGCGCCTCGGTGGTCTCCTGCATCGCCTGGTTCTCGGCGTTCTCCGCGTCGCGGAGCGCCGACGCGATGACCGGGCGGCCGATCGAGTCGAGGTAGCCGGTCTCGTCCGACACGCTCTGGATCTTCAGCGTGTCGAGCTGGAGCCCGAGCTTGTCGAGATCGTCCTCCGCCGCGTGGATGAGGTTCTGCGCGAACTTGAGGCGATCCTCGTTGACCTCCTCGGGCGTGAGCTGCGCGAGCACCTCGCGCAACGCGCCTTCCATCGTCTGCTGAGCGACGAGCTGGATCTCGCCGTTCGGCTTGCCGAGGAAGCGCTCGATCGCGTTGCCGATGAGCCGGTCGTCGCTGTGGACCTTCACGTTGGCGATCGCGTGGATCATCAACGGGATGTTGCCGCGCGAGTACGCGTTCTGGACCACCACGTCGACCGGGATGAGCGTCATGTCCATCCGATCGAGCCGCTCGATGATCGGCCACTTGAACGCGCGCCGACCCTGGCGGACCACGTTGTAGCCGACGGTCTGGCCGTCCGGCGTCGTGTACCGCTGACCGCTGAAGATCAGCGCCTCGTTCGGACGCGCGATGTAGAGGAGGCGGCGCATGATCGCGACGAGCGCGAGGATGCCGACGGCGAGACCGAGCGCGCCGAACACGACGTACCACACGGTGTGTCCCCCTCCGGTCGAGGCCGCGTAGCCGACGTCCTGGGCCGTTTGGCCTAGGTCGCCCGCTCCGGGGCCCTGATAGGGTGCGTAGGGCTGCTGCATTCTCTCTCTCTCCTTTACTCCGCGCCGAGTTGGCGCGGACCCCCCGCCGACGACGTCGCCGGCATGAGTCTGGTCAGCGGGCTTGACGACGCTTGCGCGGCGACGAGCCCTCGATCCGAGCCACGCGCGCGCGCGGCCCTTCCATCTCCACGATCAGCACTTCGTCTTGCCCTTTGAACGCGTCCGCCTCGAGGCCCGACGCGAGCAGATCGATGGAGCTCCCCTTGATGTCGACGCGAACCTTGCCGAGGCCCTCGCCCTCGAACGGGACGAGCACGCGAGCCGTTTTGCCTATGTAGTCGCGCTCGCTCACCACGCGCGAGTCCCGATCCGATCCGAGCTTGCGCACGAGCGTCACCGCCGCCGCGCCGCTCGCCCCGCCCATCACCGTCGCGAGCGCGAGCCCGATCCACGAGCTCGGCACGAGGTCGAGCCCGTCCAGCGTGATGCCGGTGAGCCCGAAGAACGCGAGGAAGAACACCCAGAATCGGAGCGACAGGAACGTGTAGATGAACCCCGCGGCGTCGCCGTGGCCGAAGCCCTGATCGCTCGCCGCCGCCACGTCGCCGTCGGCGTCGGCATCCGCGTCGACCTCCGCTTCCACGTCGCCGTCCGCGTCGACGTCCGCATCGGTGCTCGCGTCCGCCTCGACGTCTTTGCCGCCGAGCAGGATCGAAGCGCCGAGCAGCACGCCGCCGACGATCAGCGAGAACAGATAGAGGTAGATGAGCACGCGTTCGATCTGCGACGCCTCGCCGTACTACGGGACCCCTGCGTCGCTCTCCCCCGGACCGGCCGCTTTCGGGGGTTGGCGGCCGGTTGTAGCGAAGAAACCGCGGGCAGGATACGGCATTCCCCGGTTCGGCGCCCGCCCTGCCGGGAATCGGGGACGCTTGGCCGCGACCGGTGCAGCCCGTAGGCTCCCGCGATGCTTCGACCTTGGCTCCTCTCGGGCGCGCTCCTTCTCATGGCCTGCGATGGCTCCGATCCGATCCGACCGGACTCGGGAGCACGCGACGCCGGCGTGGACGCGGGCGACGTCGACGCCGCGATGCGCGACGGTGGCGGCGGCGCGTGCGGCGCTCTGACGCTGACCGCGCTCGGCGTCGGCGGCCTCTCGCAGCCCGTGCAGCTCACCGCGCCGGACGGCGACGATCGTCTCTTCGTCGCGGAGCTGACCACCGGGCGCGTGCGCGTCCTCGACGCGGCGGGGGCGATCGGCGGAACGTTCCTTGATCTCTCCAGCGCGAGCTCGTTCCAGTTCGCCGGTGAGCTCGGGCTCAACGGTCTCGCGTTCCATCCGGACTACGCGACCGACGGACGCGTGTTCGTGCTCTACGCGCCGACGCGGGCCGCGGTGCGCATCTCCTCGTTCCACGTCTTGGCGACCGACGCGAACTCCGTCGATCCGGCGAGCGAGGTCGTGATCCTCGAGACCACCCTGCCGATGCCCAACCATCCGGCCGGGCACCTCGCGTTCGGAGAAGACGGCTTCCTCTATGCATCGATCGGCGACGGTCAGTCCGCCGGCGACGACATGGGTCTCGCCCAGGACCTCGGCTCGCTCGCGGGCAAGGTGCTGCGGATCGACGTGGACTCCGCCTCGCCCTACGCGATCCCGACCGACAACCCGTTCGTCGGCATGGGCGGCGCGCGCGAGGAGGTCTGGATGTATGGCTTCCGCGTGCCCTATCGATTCAGCTTCGACCCGACGAGCGGCGACTTCTATCTCGGCGAGGTCGGCGACCGCAGCTTCGAGGAGGTCGACTACCTCGCCGCCGGCGGCACGGCCGGCGGCAACTACGGCTGGCCGACCGTCGAGGGCGACGGCCACTGCGTGGCCACGGGGTGCGACCCGAGCGGGCTCGTCGCGCCGATCTTCGAGTACGGCCACTCGGGCGGACGCTGCGCGGTGATGGGCGGCTACGTGTATCGGGGCTCCGCGCTCGAGGCGTGCCATCAGGGTCGCTACTTCTTCGCCGACTACTGCACGGGCACGGTGTCGTCGTTCACCGTCGCGGAGGGGACCGCGAGCGCGCCGGAGGAAGGCCCCTCGGCGCCGGAGCGAGTCGTCTCGTGGGGTCGCGACGGGCAGGGAGAGCTCTACCTCCTCGGGGAGAGCGGCGAGATCTACGCGCTCCGAAGCAATTGACTTTAGGTCCGCCCAAGCGATAGCAACGTCGGCTATGGGCACGGCGACCCAGCTGCTCGAGGAGTGCCGAGTCGCGGCCATCGTTCAATCCCCGGACCGCGCGGATCTGCTCGCGCGCGCGCTGGCCGCGGCCCAGGGCGGGATCAAGATCCTCGCGCTGCCGATCTCGGTCCCGTTCGTCGCGGAGATCGCGGCCGAGGTCGCGGACGCGGCCGACGTGACGGTCGGGATCTGCGACGTCGTGAAGGCGGACCACTTCAACGTCGCGATGGCCGCCGGCGCGGAGTTCGTGTTCTCGCCGGTGTTCGATCCGGAGCTCTTCGAGACCGGACGCGCGCGCGGGATCGACGTGATCTGCTCCGTCAGCACGCCGAACGAGCTGCGCTCCGCGACGTCGATGCACGACGGAGCGATCTGTGTGGTGCCCGCCCACGGGCTCGGCGGTCCGGACTACATCGCGTGGCTGCACCGCGCGTTCCCCGGCACACGACTGATCGCGATGGGCGGCATCGGCTCCGACAGCGCGCCGCAGTACATCGAGCAGGGCGCGGTCGCGGTGGTCGTCGATCGCGGGCTCTTCCCCGACACCCTCGACCCCGAGGCGAACGCGGTCATCAGCATGCGAGCGATGGCGCTCGTCGAGCTGTGCGCCGACGCGCGCACGGGTGAGCGTCTGTCGGCGGTGTGATCACACGACCACAGGCCGCAGCGTGGGAGCGCCGCGTCGGAGCTGTGGGCGGCGAGACACGCAGGGGTTCGGGGCAGCGTTCTTCACGCGCGGGCTGGGGCTTGGCACGCGCCATGAGATGGTCGGACCGTGCTCGAAACCGGGCGCTCGGTGGTCTCGGCCGCGCGCCAGTGAACGAATGGGAGGCTTTCATGGGGAAGATTCGTTGCTTGGTCCCGCGGCTCGCCGCGCTCTCGCTCGCCCTCACGCTCGCACCGCTGAGCGCCGCCGCGCAGGAAGGCAACGCGCCGTCGGGTGGGCTCTCGGTGACGGAGGTCCAGCTCGGCACCGCGCTCGAAGGTGGGCGCATCGCGACGCCGGGCACCGAGTTCTCGCGGTCCGCGGGACGCCTCTTCGCGGTCGTCCGGCTCACGAACCCGAGCGGTGAGGCGACCTCGATCCGGGTGTCGTTCGAGCGGGTCGACGGCCCGGCGGCGGACGGCGTCAGCCTCGACATCCCGGCGACGCGTCGCTACCGCACGGTGGCGCGTACCGGCACCGGACGACCGGCGGGGCGCTATCGCTGCGTGGTGCGGGACGCGGCGGGCGCCGAGCTCGCGAGCGTGGAATACACGCTGACCGAGTGAGGCTCGGGTAGAGTCCAGGGGTGCGCCAACGGTGGTCCAGGGCGGAGCCGCCCGAGCTGGTCGTGCACGACGCGCCCTCCGAGTGCGCGTACCTGGACGGCCAGCTCGCTACGCTCCCCATGCGGTTGCCCGCCCGCGCGCTCTCGCCGACCGAGCTCGACGCGCGGCTCGCGGCGGGCGATCGGCGCCACGGACCGTTCCTCTATCGACCGACCTGCGAGGCTTGCAGGGCGTGCGAGGCGATCCGCATCCCGGTCGCGGAGCTGACGAGCAAGCGAGCGCACCGTCGCATCCTCAAGCGCGGTGACGGGATCCTGCGCGCGGAGCTGGGACGCCCGATCGTGGACGCCGCGCGGCTCGCGCTGTACGAGAAGCACAAGGTGGAGCGCGACCTCGCCATCGACTCGACCACGCGGCTCGACGCGCGCGCGTACCAAGCATTCCTCGTAGACACGTGCGCGCATAGCTACGAGCTGCGCCTGTTCGACGGGACGCACCTCGTCGCGGTCTCGATCTTCGATCGCGGCGCCACCGCGATGAGCGCGGTGTACTGCCTGTGGGATCCCGACTACGCGGACCTGAGCGTCGGAACCTACGCGGTGCTCAAGCAGGTAGAGCTGTGCCGCGCGTGGGGGATCACCCACCTCTACCTCGGACTCTACGTCGCAAACAACGCTCACATGAGCTACAAGGCGCGCTTCCTCCCCAACGAGCGGCTCATCGACGGCGTGTGGACACGGTTCGACCGATGATCCGGGGGACGCTCCACGTGGAAGGCCGCCGCGATCCGATCGTGGTGGAGATCGCGGTCGAGGACGACGGCCTCGTCGCGCGCGGCGAGGGCGAGGAGGCGCGGATCGCGTGGGGCGAGCTCCGGCTCACGAACGGGGGCTTCGAGGGCAACACGCTTTTCTGTCGCGACGCGAGCCACCGGGTGACGATCGCGAGCACGGAGCCGGCGCTCCTCGCGGCGATCGGCGCCCGCGCGGACGTACCGAGCCTCGCCGGCGAGCTCGCGAAGGTGACCGCGCAGCGCAAGGCGCACGTCCGACAGGGACGCGCAGGGATCGCGCTCGCGGGGATCGTGGTGCTCTCGATGGTGGTCAGCGTGCTGATCGTCTTCGTGATGGCGCCGCGCATGCTCGCGGCGGGCGTCGACGGCGTGCCGATCCGGGTCGATCGCGAGCTCGGCGACGCCGCAGCGGAGGCGAACGACGAGGGCCCCGCCGTGGACGACCCGCGCGTCGTCGGCCTCGTGACCGGCATCGTCGAGCGCCTCGCGCCGAACGCGGCGGTCTCGGGCTTCGAGTTTCGCGTTCGCGTGGTGCGGAGCGACGCGGTCAACGCGTACGCGCTCCCCGGCGGGCAGATCGTGGTGCTCACCGGGCTGCTCGAGGCGGCGACGCGCGCCGAGCAGGTGGCGGGCGTGCTCGCGCACGAGATGGCGCACGTCACGTTGCGGCACGGGATCCGCAACGTCGCGCATCAGGCCGGGCTCATGCTCGCCGTGTCGTTGTTGCTCGGCGATCAGAGCGGATGGGTGGAGCTCGCGACCAACGCGGCGATGGTGGCGGAGACCAACGACTACAGCCGTGATCAGGAGGCGGCGGCCGACGAAGAGGGCGTGCGCATGCTCGTGTTGGCGGGGATCGATCCGAACGGGCTCGCCGAGCTGTTCGAGATCCTCCAGCGCGAGCCGGGCGCCGAGGTGCCGGCGTGGCTGAGCACGCACCCGGAGCTCGCGTCGCGGATCGACCACGTGCACGCGATGGTGCGAGCGGCCGACGACGTTCGCTTCGAGGCCCTCGATCCCGAAGCGTGGGCGAGCGCGAAGGCCGCGCTCGGCGCACCCTGACCCCCTACGAGAGCGCGAGCAGCGAGAACAGGGCGAGCGCCATCGCGATGGGGACGAGCACGAGGAATGCGGCGCGCCGGCGTGGTCGAGGGGTCGAGCCGGCCTCACCGGACGGGGCATCGAGGGGCGTCGGAGCCCGTCGAGCCATCGTCGTGAGCGCGTCCAGCGTCATCATTCGCATCGGTTTTTGCACACTTTCGCGGCGGCCGCGAGCGGAACGGGGAGACGTTGCCCGACGCGGCCGACCGGCGGAGGCTTCCGCGGCGTGAAGTGGCTCGAGCACGACGAGGTGAGACCTGCCGAGCTGCCGGACTGGGCGAAGGCTGCGGCGGAGTCGCTCGAGGCGACGCCGTTTCGAGCCCGCTTGTATCCTGAGGGAATCGTGTTGACGCGAGGGCGAAGGGCGAGCGCGGTGCCATGGGCGGACGTGCTCGTCCCCATCCGCATCGACGGTGGAGCGCGGCTCCTCCTCGCGGTGGCGCGACGACCTCCGGCCGCGCCGTGGTTCTCCATGACGGGTCCGGGCGTCGACGCGATCGATCGCGCGGTACGCACGTGGCTCGACGCGACGAAGCACGTCGGGTACCGCGCGCGTACGCAACCGCGGGCGCCTCTGCCTCCCGACGAGGTGCTGAGCTACGTGCTCGCGCATCGCCCGCTCCCCGGCGCGGTCGAGATCCCGGCCGCCGCGCCGAGCGTGTGGGGAGGATCGCTGATCGGCGCCAGCGTCGGCGCGTTCGCGCTCGGCCTCTACGGCCTCGCGTTCGGGCTGCCGGGGCTCCTCGTGGGTGGCGCGGCCGGTGCGCTCGGCGGAGGCGGCCTCGTCGGAGGGATCGAGCTGGTCCGCGGTCGCAACGTCGGCCGCGTCCTCGTGCTCACGCCCGACGCGTTCGTCGCCGCGTTCTCGGAGGACCGCCCGCGCGCCGTGCCGTGGGCGGAGGTCGGGCGCTTCGCGGCCGGCGAGACCGAACGGGGCGAGCCGGCGATCGAAGTCTTCGGACCGAGCGGCGAGCTCCTCGCACGATCGGCGGCGATGCACTTCGGCGCGCCGCTCGAGGTGATGGTCGCGGTGGCCGAGGCCTACCGCAAGCGCGCCACGCCGTCCGGTTGAGGATCGCATCATCGCACGGGAAACTGTCATCCAGCCGACGCGCGCGGCGGCGTTGACCTCCCCGATGAGCGGGTCGATCCTGCCTCCATGAAACGCGTCGCGATCCTCCTCGTCCTGCTCGTCCCCCTCACCTCGTGCGATGAGACGACCGAGCCGGACGCCGCGGCGGCGCGCGACGGAGGCGGGCGCGACGACGGTGGCCGACGCGACGACGGGGGTGGCGGGGACGCGGGCGGTGGCGGCGGTGACTCGGGGATGCTCGACGGGGGCGGAGACAGCGACGCGGGACCGGCCGCGGTCGGCTGCGCGGGGAGCACCGCGCTCTTCTGCGAGGACTTCGAGGACCTCGCGGTCGGCGCGGACTCCTCGAGCGATTGGAACGCGCAGGTCGGCAACGGCTCGCTCGCGGTCGATGACGCGCGCGCGGTGAGCGGCTCGCACTCGCTCCACTCGCATACCGAGATGAACAGCTACGCGTTCATGCGGATCCCGTTCATGCCGCCGGGCAACAGCTTCTTCGGGCGCATGCGCCTCTACGTGACCGAGTTCCCATCCGCGCCGGACTGGGCGCACTTCACGCTCGTCGAGCTCAACGGCATGTCGGGAGATCGCACGCGCCCGATCGGCGGCCAGTTCGTGCCCAGCTGCTGCGGCGGACCGGGTTCGTTCTGGGGGATCGGCAGCGACGGCGGGCCGACCGGCGACTGGACAGAGTGGCGCACCTCCGCGCCCACCGAGGCCGGGCGTTGGGTGTGCGTCGAGTGGGAGATGGACGCGACCGACAACTACATTCACGTCGTGTTCGACGGCGTAGAGAACGCGGAGCTCACCGCCGACACCGATCACCACGGCGGCTCGTCGGTGCCGTTCGTGTTCCCCGACTTCACCACCGTCAAGATCGGTTGGCAGCTCTATCAGGGCGGACCGACGCCGAGCCAGTACGACGTGTGGATCGACGACGTCGTCTTCGACACCGCGCGCGTCGGCTGCGAGTGACCGATCACGGCGCGAGCACGCGCCCGTATTCGATCCCGACGATCGGGTGGCTCGCGACGTAGTCCGCGCTCGCGAGCGCCTCCCACGCGATGCCGTCGGCGCTCCGATAGAACACCTGGCTCCCGTAGCCGCTGAGGTAGCCGCTGGTCACCGCAACGTACGTTCCGGTGTCCAGGCTACGGGCGACCGCGCCGATGCTCACGTTGGCCGGGGTGATCGGCTGCGTCGTCCACGTCTCGCCGTCGGTCGTCTCGTGTCGCTGTCCGCGCGACCACGCCACGATGCGATCGCCGAGCGACAAGACGTCGTGGCTCGACACATTGCCGAGCGAGTCCCCTACCGACCACGTGTCGCCGCCGTCGTCGCTGAAGCATGTCTCGCCGGTCGTCCCGACGAGCACGATGCGATCGCCGATCGCTCCGATTCCACCCTGGAGGCGCATCCGAGTGGGACACGCGCCGGGGGTAGTCGCTCGGCGGCGTCCATGTCTCGCCGTCCGCGCTGAGCACCACCGACTCGTTGGTCGCCGCGTTGCCGTCGGCGAAGAACACGAAGCGCCCGCCGAACGCGGTCACGAATTCGGCGTGGCGGAAGTTCGTCCATCCGCCAAACCCGTTGTCGACATCGTTCCACGTCGCGCCGCGATCGTCGGACCAGCGCATGTAGGTCGTGCCGGACGGCCCGGCGAGCACGACGCGCCCCGCGCCGGCGGCGATCCCGCCGTAGCCCGCGGGCATCACCACGTCGGTCCACGTCCGTCCGTCGCTCGAGCGCCGCACCGAGTTGCTGCGTCCCGACTCGCGCGCCCACGCGTAGGTGGTGAAGAAGTCGCCGTCCACGAACGCGATCCCGCGGCCCGTCAAGTCGCCTTCCCAGCAGTAGTGCGCGGGGTCCGCGTTCGTGCCCGAGGTGCAGATCACGCCGCCGCGATCGCTCGCGTCGTCGGTCCACGTGTGCCCGTCGTCGAACGACGCGATGGTGCGGCCGACCGCGCCGCTCGCGACGAACACGCCCATCGTGGGCGGTCCCGCGTCGCTCGCGCCCGCGTCGGTCCCCCCCGCATCGAACGGACCCGCGTCGAACGGACCCCCGTCGCCCCGCCCCGAGGCCGCGTCGATGAGGGTCCTCGGGCCCGCGTCGGTGCGCCCGCCCGCGTCGTCCGGCTCCTCCGCGCCATCGCAGCCGCTGAGGACCAGCAGGCCGAGAGTCCACGCGATCGGTGTCGTTCGTCCCACCCGACGAGCCTAGCCGCGGACTTTCGGGACCCCGATTACAGCTCGTTCGCGTACCCCACGCGTCCCGATCTTCCGGCCGGCGCGGCAGGTCCCGTATCATCGAGGTTCCGTGACGGTGACGGATCCCAGCCTCGCGCGAATGGCGCCCTCTTGCTCGAAGGCGCGTGGCGCGCGGTGAGAGAGCCGATGCACGCGGGCGCGGTCGACATCCGCATCTGCACGGTGTGCCGCACCTCGTATCGCGACCCGAGCCTGCGCGTGTGCCCGCGCGACGGCGGCACGCTCGCCGTGTGGGCGGACGACCCGTTGATCGGGAGCGTGCTCGGCGATCGCTATCAGATCGTGGAGCCGCTCGGTCAGGGTGGGATGGGCTCGGTGTACCTCGCCGAACGGCTGCCCGACGAGCTCGAGGTCGCGGTGAAGATCGTGCGCCCGGAGCACGCGAAGAACGCGACGGTGCAGGAGCGGTTCCTCCGCGAGGTGCGCCACACGTTGAGCGTGCAGAGCCCGCACGTCGTCCAGATCTTCGACTCGGGGATGAGCCCCGACGGACGCGCCTACATGGTGATGGAGCGGCTCGAGGGCGAGAGCCTCACCGAGCGCGTGCGGCGCCCCCCCGCGTTGACGCCGCTCGAGGCGCTCCACATCGCGGCGGACATCGGGCGCGCGCTCGACGCGGCGCACCGGGCGAACGTGATCCATCGCGACCTCAAGCCCGACAACATCTATCTCTGTCGAGACGGCACCTTGAAGGTGGTCGACTTCGGGATCGCGAAGGCGCTCTCCGGCGACGAGAAGCCGCGTCCTTCCGAGCCGTCGCTCACCGAGGCGCACCGCGTGGTGGGCACGCCGGTCTACATGGCGCCCGAGGTGATCACGAAGGCGGGCCTCTACCCGCAGTCCGATCTCTATGCGCTCGGCGTGATCCTCTACGAGATGCTGGTCGGCGAGCCGCCGTTCTACGAGAAGGACGCCGTCGGCACGATGTACCGGCATCTCCACGAGACGCCGCGCCGGCTGCGCGAGATCGATCCGACCCTCGCGATCCCAGGAGCGCTCGAGACGTTGGTTCGGGACCTGCTCGCGAAGAAGCCCCGCGATCGCCCCGGGAGCGCCAAGGGCGTTGTCAAACGCCTCGAGGCGATCCGCGACATCGTGCGCGATCAGCCCACCCCGCAGCCGGCCGAACCGGGGCAGCTCACCGCGGTGTGGAAACCGCCGAGCGACAAGCAGCTCCCCAAGGTCCCGACCGAGCAACCACGCCGCCGAGACAAGAGGAGCGTGCTGCTGATCCTGTTGGCCGCGATCCTCGCGCTCATGCTCGGGTTCGCCGCCACCGCGGCGGTGATCTATTTTCTCGCGCCGCGACCCAACACCGTGCGGATGCCGCACGACGGTCCCTGATCGCATTTTCTGCGCCCCTCGGACCGCGCGTGCAGCCGGTGCGTGCGCGGCGACGCGTGCCGCGCGAGGAGCGCTGGCGGGTGCGTCTGGCCTGATGTCTGCACTATGCTCGGCACCTCAAAGGGGGCCGATGATGAGTGAGAAGATCGTAGTGGGTGTCGACTTCGGAGCCGAGGGCGACGACGCGTTGCGTGAGGCGATGCGGATCTCGCGCGCCCGCGACGTCGAGATCCACACCGTGCACGTGCTGCCCGAGCCCGACGCGGCGGGGCGACGCGATCACCTCGACGCGCTGTCGCACATGCTCGGCTCGGCCGGCGAAGAGCTGGCCGCGCGGACGAAGCAGGTCGCGAGCAGCATGCTCGGCGACGCGTGGGAGCAATCGGTGACGCATCACGTCCGCTTCGGGAAACCGGCGGAGACGATCCAGCAGGTCGCGGTGGACGTCGACGCGAACCTGATCGTGGTGGGCAGCCACGCGCGCAAGGGTATGCAACGACTGTTGCTCGGATCGGTCGCCGAGGAGGTCCTCCGGCTCGGCCGCTTCCCCGTGCTCGTCGCCCGGCCGCGCGATACCGTCGGCGTCGCGAAGACCGAGCGTATGGACGCGCCGCGCGAGGGCGAGGACCTCTCGAGCGACCATCACTACACGCTGACCGAGCGGATCAGCTTCGGCGGACGCAAGAGCCACATCGCCGGCCTGATCTGAGAGCCGTCCGCCTGCTCGCGCGCCGGCCGTGTGGTACGCCGCCGCGATGGACGGATCCACCACGAGCCGCGAGGTCCCAGCGTCCCCGCGCGTCCCTCCGATCGTCGAGGACGGCGTCATCCATCGCGTCTGCCCGCTCGACCTGAGCCCGCTGCCGCCCGTGCCGGTGCACGACGCAGCGGCGGTGAAGACCGCGGTCGAGCGGGCGCGACACGCCCAGCCGGGGTGGGCCGCGCGCAGCGTCGAAGAGCGGGCCCGCGCGCTCAAGGTTGCGGCGAAGGCGATGCTCGAGGCGCGCGCCGAGATCCTCACGCTGGTCAAGCGCGAGGCGGGCAAGCTCGACGTCGACGCGCTGTTCACCGAAGCGCTCGGACCGCTCGACGCGGTCGGCAGCTGGACCGCGATCGTGAAGAAGGCGGCGCGCCGCCGCGTGCGCCTCAACCCGATCAACTTCCCCCGGAAGAGCGCGCGCATCGACCTCGTCCCGCGCGGCGTGATCGGCATCATCGCGCCGTGGAACTTCCCGGTGGCGGGCCTGTATCGCTCGATGATCCCGGCGCTCCTCACCGGCAACGCGATCGTCCTCAAGCCGAGCGAGTACACCCCGCTCAGCAGCCAGTGGTTCGCCGATCGACTCGCGAGAGAGCTGCCCGACGGCCTCGTCTCGGTCGTCCACGGCGGCGGCGAGACGGGCGCCGCGCTCCTCGACGCGGGGATCGACGCGTGCGTGTTCACCGGGTCGTGCCGCACGGGCAAGCGAGTCCGTGTGCGCTGCGCGGAGCTCGGGATCCCCTCCAGCGTCGAGATGGGCGGCAACGACGCGGCCATCGTGCTGGCAGATTGCGACCTCGATCGCACGGTGGCCGGCGTGACGCAGTGGGCGCTCCAGAACGCGGGCCAGGCCTGCGGCGCGATCGAGATCGCGTACGTGGACCAGACGATCGCCGATCGCTTCGCCGACAAGATCGGCCGCGCATGGGCGCGGCTCCGCACCGGGCACGGCGAGTTCGCGAGCGTCGACGTCTCGCCGCTGAGCAACGCGCGTCAGCTCGCGATCGTCGACGCGCACGTCGAGGACGCCAGGGCCAAGGGCGCCAAGGTGCTTTGCGGTGGACACAAGGTCGAACCGGGCCTCTTCTACGCGCCGACCGTCCTCGATCATTGTCACGAGGGCATGGACGTCGTCAGCGAGGAGACGTTCGGTCCCGTCCTCGCGATCGTCCGCGTGGATGGCGCGGCGGACGCGATCCGTCGCACCAACGCCGGCCGCTACGGCCTCGGCGCCTCGATCTGGACGCGCGACGTGGCGCGCGCCGAACGCCTCGCCGAGCGGCTCGACGTGGGCGTGGTCGACATCAACAACCACGCGATGACCGGCGCGATCGCCGCGCTTCCGTGGAGCGGTACGCGCGACACCGGCTTCGGCATCGCGAACAGCGAGCTCTCGCTCACCACGTTCGCGCGTCCACGCAGCTTGCTCGTCGACAACAACCCGGGCGTCGAGCCCTACTGGCTGCCGTTCGATCCCGCGACGTTCGAGCTCGGCGATCTGTTGGCCGATGCCCAGCTGATGCGGGTCGGCCGCGCCTGGCGCCTCCCGATCCTGCTCCGCGAGCGGATGCAGAGGATCAAGTCGTTCTTCGCGTCCTGAGGCGGAGCGCGATCCCGAGCAGAGCGAGAAGCCCGAGCCACGAGGCGTCGGCGCCACCGCGATGCGCGCGACAGGTGCATCCGCCGTCCGACGGACCGGTGTCCCCTGCATCGAACGCGCCGGGAGGTCCCGCGTCGAGGCCCGCCGGCGGCATCCCGGCGTCGGTGCCGGGCATGAGCACCCCCGCGTCGCTCCCCGGCGCGCCGCCGTCGCCGCCGATCGGCGGACCGGCGTCGCTCATCGGGCCGACGCCTCCGTCGGGCGGCGGTCCGCCCTGACACGGAAGGGCGGCGAGGCCCGACGGGTTCGGCATGCGGATCACGTCGCCGCTCACGTCCGCCATGTAGCTTGCGCCATCGATCCACGTCGCCATCGACGCGTCGCCCGCGAGGACGCACGCGGTCCACGCCACCGCGTACCGGCGGAACAGCGGCACCGTCCCGCGATCACCGGCGCCGCACGCGAACGAGCACACGACGTCCATCTCGCCGGGATCGCAGTGACCCGATCCGCGGATCACGAAGTCCTGATGGCTCCCCGTCAGCCGGGTGCGGACCATCGCCTCCTGCCAGGCGCCGTTGCACGCGCCCGGCACCTGCGCGAGCAGGGTGAGGTGCGGCGCGGTGATCGTGTTCGTCACCGACAGACCCTGGATCCCATCGTCGTTCGGATCGAGGAGCACCACGGAGTCGATGCTCGGATCGCGCGCCGCCGTGATGTGCGAGCTCAGCCCGCCCCAGCTGTGACCGATCAGCCCGCGGCGCGAGCCGTCGACCTTGCCGGCGAGCCGTGAGGTCGAGTCGGCCGACTCGGCGACCGCCCACTCGAGGAGCGCGCTGATCTGCCGCTGGTTCGCGTCGTGGTCACACGCGATCACCGTGCACGGCATGTCGGGCACGACCGCGACGAACCCGCGGGTCGCGAGGGTGGTGGCGAGCTCGGTGTGGTAGGTGCCGTTCGCGTTGGCGCCGTGGATCACCCCGACCAACGGATAGGGACCGCCGCTGTCGGGGTAATAGACCCGCACCCGGATGGACGCCCCCGCGAGCGACTGCGTTCCCGCGTCCCAGCTCGCGGAGGTGAGCGGGCCGTGATCCTCGGGGTCCTGCGCGTGCGCGCGGCTCAGCGCGAGGGCGGAGCACGCGCCGGCGAGGATCGCGAAACGAGGGAAGGTTCGCATCGCGGGATGCTACCGGACGGCGAGCTCGGCGGCAGCCCGACGCGGCCCGGAGTCGACCTTACTCTTCGTCGTCAGGAGGCGGCGGCAGCGAGTCGCGCCCCTCGACCGCGCCGAGCCAGAGCGCCCGCCGCAAGCGGTCTTCCTGTCTCGGATCTTGACGCGCCTTCTTCTCGAGGCGCTCGCGCTCGTGGAGGATCAGTCGGTTCAGATAGCTGCGCACGTCGCTCACGTGGCTGAGGAAACCGTTCAGCAGCTCCCCCGATCCGATGTTGCCGACGCCGTAGCCTTCGAGCGCGCGATTCTTGATGTCGCTCAGCCCGTTCTGGATCTCGAGCAGCCGATGGAGGTCGAGCTCGGCGCCGCGCTCGAGCGTCAGCACCTCACGCTCGAGCGCGGTGACCTGGTGGAGGTAGACCTCGAAACCGCGGTATTGGCGCGCGCGAAACCCACGCCACGCGAGGAAGAGGGCCACCACGACCGAGACGAAGAAGCTGCGGAGGCTCTCGATGTTGTCGATCCGCTCCGGAGTGAGGAACGGATCGTTGCGGTGGACCCACTCGAGCGCACCGTCGTGCAGCGCGATCTCGGGTTGGCCGAGCGCGTCGTGACTGATCGGGGAGAGCGACGCCGCGTGCTCGAACGCCTCGGTGTCGAGCACCTCGAGCAACACCTTGATCGCCTCCGAGGGCGCGTCCTGGCGCGCGACCATGATCATCCGGGTGGCGAGGGTGGGGATGTCCGCGTCCGGCATCGGGGGCGACACCGAGTAGGTGAACGCAGGGATCGTCGCTTCGAGGATGCCGATGTCGCGCAGGTGCATGGCGCGCGCGTACGGCAGCGGGACGAGCGAATAGCCGCGCCGCCGGATGAGCTGCTCGACGACCGGTGAGGGCAGCGTGCTGACGATGAAGATCGCCTCCGGCATCTGCTCCATCGGCTTGCTCTCGAGCTCGTCGTAGCTGAGCTCGACCTCGGTGAAATCCCGCCGCGGACGCAGCCCGACCGGCCCGAGGAGCTCGAGGGCGAGCTCCCGCGTACCCGAGCCACGGGTGCTCAGGTTTACGCGGTGACCGCGGAGGTCCTCGATATGCTGAATGGAAGGATCATTGACCAGCAGGTGGAGCGGCTCGACGTCGAGGGGCGCGACCTCACGCACGTGACGACCGACGTCGAGACCCCCTTGGACCAGCGCGACGTCGAGCTCGCCGGACTCCACGCGCGCCAGCGCGTCGGCGGAGCCCGAGGTAGGCATCAACGTGAAGTGCACGTCTCGCTCCCGAGCGAAACGCGCGAGCACCTGGGCGATCTGATGGCGGCGTCCGAGCTCGTCCCCCGCGCTCACCCGCAGCTCGATGCTCGGCCGGTAGAGCGCGCCCGCGAGGAACACGACCGCGAGCAGCAAGGTCGCCAGCGCGAGCCCGAGCACGACGCGCGGGCTGCGCGACCACTCCCCCAGCCGAGCCCACGCGCCGCCCACCATGGCGCGGGTTGTAGCAGCCCGGTTCCCCGCCGCGAGATCCCGTATGGTGGCCGCGTGCGCGCCGCCCTCCGCTCGCTCGCCCGCGTGGCCTTCGCGTTCGCCCTCGCGAGCTGCGATGGGACGGAGGTCAGCGACGCGGGGACCGACGCCGGCCCGCCGCCGCTCGAAGCCGGCGAAGGCGCGTGGGCGAGCGAAGTGAGCGCGAGCTCGGCCGTGCTCTCGGCCCGGATCACGGCGGGCCCGCTCTCGACGCGCGGCGAGCGGAGCGGCGCGGCGGGGGTCGGGCGCTTCGAGGTCCTCTCTCCGATCACCCTCGAGACCGAGTGGCGAGCGGCCGACGAGGCGAACGACTACATCGTGCGCGCGCGGGTAGACGGGCTGCCCGCCGACGCGGAGGTCCGCTATCGCTTCGTGGCGGGGCGCTCGGAGGCCGACGCGGCGCCGATCGCCGAGGGCGGGTTCCGCACGTTGCCCGGGCCGACGAGCGAGGCGCCCGTGCGTGTGGCGGTCCTGAGCTGCATGCACCTCGATCGCTTCCTCGCGAGCGAGCGAGGGAGCGGACCCGACGGAGCGCTCGGCTATCCCGGGTTCGAGGCGATCGGCGCGCTCTCGCCGCAGCTCCTCGTGGTGGGCGGCGACGCCGTGTACTACGACCAGGGCGCGAACGCGACGCGTCAAGACGAGCTCCGCCGCCAGTGGCATCGGATGCGCGCGCTGCCGCGGACCGTCTCGCTCCTCGGATCGCTCGCGACGTTCTGGATGAAGGACGATCACGACTATCGCTACGATGAGGCCGACCCGTTCGGCGATCGTCCGCCGTCGGCCGAGCTCGGGCGCAGCACGTGGTACGAGCAGACCGGGCTCTCAGCCCCGGGCGAGCTCGATCCGCTCCCCTACCGGACGATCCGGCTCGGCGCGCTCGCGGAGCTCTGGCTCCTCGAGGGCCGCGAGCTCCGCGATCCGAACGACGCCTCCGACGACGAGAACAAGTCGCTGTGGGGCGACGAGCAGCGCGCGTGGTTGCAACGTACGTTGCTAGAGTCCACCGCACCGTTCCGCATCGTGATCTCGCCGACGCCGCTCGTCGGACCGGACGATCTCCGCAAGCACGACAACCACACGAACGTCGGCGGCTTCCGCACCGAGGGGCGGGCGTTCCTCGCGTGGGCGATGGCGGAAGGTCTCCCGGACGAGGGCTTCCTCGTGATCGCGGGCGACCGACACTGGCAGTACCACTCGATCGATCCGAGCGGGGTCGAGGAGCTCGCGGTGGGCGCGTTCGTGGAGGGCAACGCGCGGCTCGGCGTGGCGCCCGGCGATCCGGAGGGGACCGATCCCGACGCGGCGATCGTGCAGCCGTATACGAGCCCGTCGCCGCAAGGCGGATTCCTCTGGCTCAGCGTCGATCGCGAGGGCGGTGACGCGGTGCTCCGAGCGGAGCTGCGCGGCGAGGACTCGGAAGTCCGCTACGCGATCGAGCGCCGTCGGACCCTCTGAGCCGTCTACATCCCGCGGACCGTCTCCTCGAGGAGGATCAGCGGGGCGAACACGAGCTCCTCGGTCGAGTAGCCGATCCCGTGCATCGCGTCCGGCCGCGCGATGAAGCTCCCGTAGCTCACGAGACGATGCGTGACTCGCGCGTGGACGTACGCCCCGGCGTAGCCGACCGACGGCACGCCGACCACGGCGGCGAGGAGGAGCAAAATGACTTGGGAGGTAGGGAGCCGCCGGCGGGCTGGCTCCTCGCCGCGCATCAGCGGGCCGAGATCGTCTCGTGGATGCGCTCGGCCGCGCGCGTCGCCATCGCCATGATCGTGAGCTGCGGATTCACCCCGAGCGGGCCCGGCACCGTGCTGCCGTCGACGAGGAAGAGCCCCGGCACGTCGTGAGCTTGGTGATCGAGGCCGACCACGCTCGTCTCGGGATCGCGCCCCATCTTGCACGAGCCGAGGGGGTGGTAGCTCGTGAGCATGAGGTCGCTCGCCGTGATCTCGTGCTTCTTGAAGCGCGCCCACTCCGCGCGATCGCGCACCACGGAGAACGAGACGCACACGGGGTGGAGCCGCCGCGCGCCGGCCGCCCACAGCATCTCGCCGGTGTGCACGAACCCCTCGTGGATCCGCTTGCAGTCCTCCTTGGTGACGCTGTAGCGCACCACCGGAAGCCCACCCGGACCCACGTGGACGACGCCGCTCGCCACCGAGTCGCTGATCAGCACACCGAACGACGCCATGCGGTCGAACTCGTCGGTGAGCGCCATCAACCGCTCGCCGGTCTGCGGGAAGAGGAGCGGGGCAAAGTTCTTGTCGGGCTGCGCCGCGTTGATGAGGATGCCGCGGTCGATGAACTCCTCGACGTAGTAGCCCTGCGGGATGTGCTTGTGCGGCTCGACGAGCTCGTCCATCAGGCCGCTGAACCCCGTGCTCGGATGCACGCTGAGGTTGCGTCCGACCTGCCCGCTCGAGTTGCAGATGCCTTGCTGCATGAGGAACACGGGCGTCGGCAGCGCGCCGCCGCTGAAGATCACCGTCTTCGCGCGGACCCGCAGCGTGCGACCGAGCTTGTCGGTGCCCTCGATCCCCGCCGCGCGACCGCCCTCGATGAGGACGCGCGTCGCGCGAAAGCGCGTGAACAAGAGCGAGCCCTTCTCGAGCGCGGGCGGGACGTAGCTGAGGTTGGTGCTCTTGCGCGCGTCGGTGCGGCAGCCGAAGTCGCAGAACCCTTCGCCTTGGCAGCCCGGCGCGTTGCGGAGCATGCGGCGGTGCGACCACCCCAGCGCGTCGCAGCCGCGCGCCATGATCTTTGCGATCGGCCCGGCCGCGCGCTCGTCGGCGAGCTCGACCTGGAGCTGGGTCTCCACGCGGTCGAAGTAGGGCCGCATCGCGTCCGGCTCGAACTCGTCCGTGCCGATCGACTCGTTCCATCGCGCGAGCACGCGATCGGGCGTGCGGAAGCAGCTGCCGGTGTTGATCGCGGTCGAGCCACCGACGAGGCGACCCATGAAGATCGGCATCGGCGCGTTTCCGAGCGTGACCGAGCCTCGATAGAAGTCGAAGTGCGCTTGGACGGAGCTGCCCTTGAACGCGTCGCGCCGGTGATGGCCGCCCTCCTCGACGAACACCACCGCGTAGCCCTTGTCGGCGAGCTCCTTACCCACCACCGCGCCGCCCGCGCCGGTTCCGACGACGACGACCTCGCACTCGAGATCCTCGCCCTCGTCCAACGTCGACGCGTCCGCGATCTGCGAGAGCCAGCGCGGCTGCTCCATGTTCTCGACGACGTTGAGCTTGCCGCCGAGCGCGCCGTAGACCTCGCTCGTGTCGAAGTGCGTGAACTTCAGCGCGAACGCCACCGCGCCCAACGGACTGCGCAGCACCGGGTCCGTCTCCCAATGCTCCAGCAACTTCTGTTGCGACGTTCGATCGAGCTGATGAAAGCGCCGACCGGTGCGGAGGCGCGCGGCGTGATCGAGCGTCATCACGAACGCGTTGAACGTCCGCGTCGCCCACGGAGAGACGTGCTCGACCACCTGTCGGGTCTGCTCGAGGGTGCGCTCGTCGCCCGCGCGCACCGTGCCGGTCCCCGGCAGGATGGCCTCACAGAGCGCGAGCGCCGCGCGTCCCATCGACTCGGACAGCGGCGCGGGCGGCGGCACGTTCAGCGCGTCCGAGGAGGCCACGACGGTCGATCTTGTGGGGCGGCGCCACCGCGGGAGCAAGCCGACTGGCCGGAATTCGCACAAGCTGCGGTGATTACAACGGTTTTCCTGCCCACCGCGAGGCGTCTACGACGATCCCCGCGGTCGGGCAGCGGACCGGCGCGGCATGCGCCAGGCTTCGCCGGTGGCGTCGGGCGCGACCGAACCGAAACGGAGCTTGCGCGGGTTCGTCCCGTTGCTCGTCCGCGATCTCCTCGTCACCGCCGTCGCGGTCGCCGCGCTCGTGCTCGACGCGCGCGGCGCGGTGAGCGGCATCGCGGCGAGCTGCCTCGGCGTCGTCACCGGTACCCTCGCCACCATCGTGGCGTTCCTGCTCCACGAGTGGGGACACCTCGCGGGGGCCTGGCTGTCCGGCGGCGTCGCGCACCCCGCGCCGCGCTGGCTCTCGATCTTCCTCTTCCGCTTCGACGTCGCGCGCAGCGACCGGCGTCAGTTCCTCGCGATGTCGTACGGAGGATACGCGGCGTCGTTCGTCGCCGCGCTCGCGCTCGCGCTGTGGATCGATCTCGACCGCGTCAGCGGGATCACCGCGCTCGTGCTCAGCGTGCTCGGGATCGGCGCCACGCTCGCGCTCGAGATCCCGACGACCCTGCGCGTCGCGCGCGGCGGTCCGCTGCCGACCGGCGGAGTCTACGAGGGCGAGCCCGCGCCCTGATGCGTCAATCCCAATCGAGGTCGGCGATCGGTGCGCTGCTCGCGAGGCCGTGGAGGAACGCGGAGGCCGACGCAAAGCGACGTGCGGGGTCCGGCTCGAGCGCGCGGTCGATCGCCTCGGCGAGGCCGCCGCGGAGATCGGGCCGCCGCTCGGCGAGGAGCGGCGCGCGCTCCTTCACGATCATCATCAGGAGCTGGCCGATGTTCTCGTGCTCGAACGGCGGGACCCCGGCGAGCGCGTGATAGAGCGACGCGGCGGCCGACCACAGATCCGCGGCCGGGGTGATCGGGAGGCCGCGGCACATCTCGGGGCTCATGTACTCCGGCGTCCCGAGGATCAGCCCGTCGAGCGTCTGGAACGACACGCCGTGGCGAGGCTGGGTCGTCTTCGCGATCCCGAAGTCGAGGATCTTGAGGCGGATGCGGCTCCCCCGGTCACCGACCAGGAAGAGGTTCTCCGGCTTGATGTCGCGGTGGACGATCCCGCGCTGGTGCGCGGCGTCGAGCGCGCCGAGCAGCTGTCGACCGACCTCGAGCACCTCCGACGACGTGATGCCGGCGAGGATGCGCTGATGCAGCAGCTCGCCGCGCAAGAGCTCCATCGCGAGGTACAGCGCGCCGTTCTCTTCGCGCCCCGAGTCGAGCACGCGCACCACCGCGGAGTGCGCGATGTGGCTCACCGCGTGGATCTCGCGCGAGAAGCGCGCCGTCGCGTCGGCCGAGCGCTCGAGATGCGAATGGAGGATCTTGATCGCGACACGTTCGTTGCGCTCTCGATCCTGCGCCTCGAACACCGCCCCGGAGCTGCCGCGCCCGACGAGGGAGACGAGCTCGTAGCGGCCGGCCACCGTGGTCCCGAGCCGCTTGTGGGCCTCCGAACGAACCGAGCGAACATCCGTGGTGTCGAGGGCGTCCGCGTCCGCGTCCACCAGGGTGTCGCGGGGCTCGGTCACGGGATCCGGTCGCTTGGCCGCGCTCGAGTCACTCACAGACGTGCCCCCCTCGGCTCTCGATCAGCTGTGCAGCGTACGTACATGGATGAGCCTCGATTCCCTGGGATTCAAATAGAATCTCTCAATGGCCTCCATGCGTGCACCAGCCCTGCATCATCGCAGATATACGAGATAAATGGCGAAGGGGATCGACCGTGACTGAGGACCGTCGCCCGCGTCTGTCGGGTCACGTACGGCTGAGGCTCCACGTCGTGGAGGGCCGACGCTGCGGCGTGCTCCACGACGATCGACGCACCGGCGCGCTCGTCCTCGGCGCGCGGGAGGTCGCGCTCGTCCGCGCGATGGACGGGACGCGCGACCTCGAGGGCGTGCGGCGGGCGGCCGGGGTCTCGGTCGCCCTCGACGAGCTGCGGCGCTTCGCCGAGCAGCTCGGCGAGGTCGGCGCGCTGGACGCCGAGCAAGCGACCTTCGACGAGCCCGCGTTCGCGCGTCCGTTGCCCGTCGAAGCGTGGCCGGGAGGATTCCGCTGCGACGGAGCGGGAGAGTGCTGCGCGAGCTTCGACACGGTGCTGTTCACCTCGCTCGAGCGCGCACGTGCGCGCGCCGCGCACCCCGAGACGCTCGACGCAGGGCTCGACGAGGCGCGCGCGTTCAGCCCCGACCGCGACAGCGACGAGACGCTCGGCGCGGTGGCGTGCGTCGATGGACGCTGCGCGTACCGCGATCCGCACGCCCGTCGTTGCGTGATCCATCCCCAGCGCCCCCACGGGTGCCGCACGTTCCCGCTCGGCTTCCTCGACGTCGGCCCCGCGATCCGCGTCACCGTGCGGATGGAGTGCGCGTGCGCGTTCCTCGAGGACGGCGATCGCCTCAGCGTCCCCGAGCGCGGTGACGCGCTGCCGCGCGAGCTGCACGTGCCTCGGCTCGGCGAGACCATCCAGCTCGGCGCCCACGCGCGCTGCGACGCGGCCGAGTATGTCGCTCGGCTCGACGCTCTACGCGCCGACCGTCCCGACGCCGACGCGATCCTCGCGCTCGCCGAGAGCTGGGACAACGAACGGTTCTGTCTCGAGGATCGCCTGCCCCGGATCGCGGCCGAGCTCGCCCAACGCGCGAAGGCGGAGAGCTACCGCGCGGCCACCGACCCTACGCGGCTCGCCCTCGCCTCGACCGAGCGCGCGGCGCGATCGACGGCCTCGACGCCGAACGAGGGCGAGCGTCGATTCGTGGACGCCACGTTGTTCGCGTTGCTGCCCGAACCGCACGCCGCCGAGGCGCTGCGTCGCACCGCGCTCATCATCCAGCTGGCGCGACGATTCTCGGACGAGGACCGCGCGCGGTTCCCCCAGTCGCTCGCGACCGTCAGCGCGCTGGTGCGGGCGCAGGGGCTCACCCTCGGAGCCGCAGCGCCCGATTTCCGGAGCGATCCCACCGTCTCGGCGCCGCGGTAACCGACCGTCGCCGAGCGGGTTGGGAGCAGGCGCGCGAATCGGTCGTTCATGCGCCCGAAGGTGGGGCGCAGCGGGGGCGTCTCGACCGACCGCCGGTTACCGAGGGTAACGTCGCGGTGGATCGCTCGATTGGCTCACGGCGCGCAGCCCACGCCCTGAAGGCGAATGCGTCCGGCGCTGGCGTCCCGCCCGACGGTATAGAAGCGGATGGAGCCCACCTGTTCCCCGAGAATGATGCTGTCCTGGGACGCCCCGGTGCCGAGGTAGGGCGCCATCTCGGGACCTGACATGAGGCGGCGCACGATGTCGTCGTCGACGAGCACGGCCAACGACGCTTCGGTCGTAGACATGTCCATCGAGATGTTGCTGCTGCCGCGCAGCGTCGATGCGCTAGCGGTGACCATCCCCAGGGTGTTGAGGATCATCGTGGAGTAATACGTATTGCCTGCCATGCGCGTGTGCAGGGTCACGCCGACCCGTTCCGCCGCGCCTGGAATGCGGTCCATGTAGATGGACCGGGGCTTGGGGACATCGAACGTGTGCCCGGCCGGCAGCAGCGAGACCGGCCCGTGCACGACCGTTCCCGACGGGGTGACGCGATAGTACCTCGCAAAATTGGCTGTCGATCCACCGATCGCGACCGCAAGATCGGATTGAACGAGGCTCATGGCGCCGGCGTCCACCGCGCCGGGAGCCGTGGGAAGCGAGATACTCGGCCCGGGCCCCGAGGTCGGGTCGATCGATCGGACCTGCACGATCCCGCCGCCGTTATGAAACAAGACGTAAACGTCTCCGCCGGAAGGTGCGGCGAGAAAGTCGAGCACTTGCCCGAAGCTGTAGGTCGACCACGTCGCGGCATAGGACGGCGGAGCGAGGAAGGCGTAGGTGAAGCTCGACCCCTGCTGATAGGCCACGAAGTACGAGCCGGTGGACGTCACCTCGACGCGCGGATTGGTCTTCGTCGTCCCAGGCCCGCCGATGTTGTAGTACCCGAGCTGAGAGGTGAGGTCCGCACGGACGCGCGCGAGCGCGAAGCTCGGCGAGCCGCAACACGTGTTGAAGTAGACGAATCCGACCTCCGACGAGATCGGGTTGTAGGCGATATCGATCGAGCCGCCGTAGTCCGCCGAAGGCACGATGTACTCCTGAGTGCCCACGATCCCGAGGCGGCCCTCGTCCACGTTGAAATCACAGTCGTCGTCGAGGAAGTTGCACGTCTCCGCCGGAGGTACGCAGCCTCCCGCCCACATGCACGCAGACGTGCAGCTCTCCGTCCCTGTGGACCCGCACCCTGTCGAGCAGCTCCTCGACGAGCCACCCACACACATGAACCCGTTGTCGTCGTTGCCATCGCAATCGTCGTCGGCGCCGTTGCACACCTCGGTCGGGTACGCGCACGCGGACGTCGTGGTCGAGGTGCAGCGGACGCTCCCGCTCGCCGCTCCCACCTCGCAGGAGCACGTGCCTCCGACGCCGTAGCCCTCGTCGACGTTCGAGTCACAGTCGTTGTCGACGGGAGTCATCTCGCACAGCGCGGGCGCCATCGGGTAGACGGCCGGATCGCCATCATTGCAATCCCCATTGCGGGTCACGTACATCGGAGGCGGCGAGCACACGGTCATCGGGCCCGTGTTGCGGCCGTACGTGTCGCCGTCCATGTCGAGGTAGTAGGTCGACAGCGTCTGCTCGCAGCCGTCGGCGTACATCATGTTGCAGTCGCCGAAGCCGCTCCCGCACATGCCGATCGTACAGCTGCTCGCGACGCACGACGGCGTGCCGTGGGCGACCGCGCAGATGTTCCCGCAGCTGCCGCAGTTCGTCACCGTGGTGGTGGGCGTCTCGCACCCGTTCGCGTCCATGCCGTCGCAGTTCGCCCAGCCCGTGTCGCAGGCGCTGATCGCGCACGTCCCGGTCCCGCACGTGGCGGTGGCGTGCGCGCGCACGCAAGCCGTCCCGCAGCTCCCGCAGTCCGTGAGCGTGGTAGTCGACCTCTCACAGCCGTCGGGCGCCGTGCCGTTGCAGTTCGCGAAGCCGGAGTCGCACGCGAACGAGCAGCCGGCCGGTGAGGCGCAGGTCGGGCTCGAGTTCGGACGGTCGGTGCACACGGTGCCGCACGACAAGCAGTTGCTCGGGTCGGTGCTGAGGTCGGTGCACGTCATGCCGCAGCGATCCGGCGTCGGCGCAGAGCAAGACGTCACGCAGGTCCCGCTGTTGCAGAGCGGGGTCGCCCCCATGCACACGTTGGTGCACGTGCCGCACGTAGAGTCGGCGGCCAGATCGGCCTCGCAGCCGTTCGCCGCCATGCCGTCGCAGTCCTCGAAGCCGCTGTCGCAGGTGAACCCGCAGCCCGTCGCCCCGCACGTCGCGCTCGCGTGAGCGGGCGCGGTGCACGACGTGCCGCACGCGGTGCACGTCGCGAGGCTGCCGAGGTCGGCCTCGCATCCGTTGGCCACGTTGCCGTCGCAGTCGTCGAAGCCCGGCAGGCACGCCATCAACATGCACGCGGTGCCGTCGCAGGACGCGACGCCGTGGGCGTACGAGCAGCTCGTACCGCACGTGCCGCAGTCGCTGGTCGTGTCGAGCGCCGTCTCGCATCCGTTGTCGGGGAGGCCGTCGCAGTCGTCGAAGCCGGTCATGCACGTGAAGTCGCACGACCCGGCCGCGCACACCGCGATCGCGTGATCGGGGGTGGGGCACGCGTTGTCGCAACCGCCGCAGTGGGTGAGGCTCGTCTGCGTGTTGACGCACGAGCGCGAGCAGACTTCCTCGCTGCCCGGGCACGTCGTGACGCATCCCATCGTCGCGGAGCACACCTCGTCCGACGCGCAGACCGACGTGCAGGATCCGCACGTGTCGGGATTGGTCAGGTCGGTCTCGCACCCGGTGGCGTAGGCGCCGTCGCAGTCGCCGTAGCCGAGCGAGCAGTCCGGCACGCAGTCGCCGCCGCTGCAGTCCGGCGCACCGTTCGTCACCGCGCCGCACTCTCGCGCGCAGGTGCCGCAATTCATGATGTCGGTCTGGAGATTGAAATCCTCGTCGACGTTCGTGTCGCAGTCGTCGTCGCGCTCGTTGCAGAGCTCGTCGACCGGCGTGGTGCACTGACCCGCGTCCGGGCGCGATCCGTCGGTGCCCGCGTCGCCCCCGCCGGCTGGATGGAAGCGATCGAAGTTCGTGATCGCGCTGCAGCTCGTGAGAGCGCCGATCGAAGCCAAGACCACCCAACGAAACCCGTGGGCAAGCGACGTGTTTGTCACAGCGGCAGGGTACATCAACGGCCGTGGCGGACGCATCAGCCGCCGTTGTATGCTGTGCGCGATGAAGAGATCGCTCCGGGGGTTCGCGGTGGTGGTCGCGCTCGCGCTCGCGCTGGGGACCCTGGTCGAGTCGCCGAGCCATGCATCGGCGCAAGAGGCGAACGCGAGCGAAGAGGAAGCCCGCCACCACTTCCGGATCGGTCAGGCGCACTACGAGAGCGGTCACTTCCGCGAAGCCGCCACCGAGTTTGCGGAGTCGTATCGGCTCTCGCACCGACCCGCGCTGCTCCACAACCTCTACGTCGCGTATCGGGACGCGGGGATGGTGTCCGAAGCTGCGGACGCGCTGCGGCGGTATCTCGCGGAGAGCCCCGAGGTCGAGAATCGACCGCTGCTCGAGCGGCGCCTCGCCAACCTCGAAGCGATGGCCGCGAACCAGAGCAACGACGGCGGCAGCGGCGCGCACGACGATCCGGATCACGACGCCGGAAGCGACGCGAGCTCCGACGCCGGCGACTCGCACGCGACGTCGCGCGGCGACCGGTCGAGCTCGGACGCGAGCGGCGGCGGCGGGTTCAACCCGTCACCGGTCGGCTTCATCGTCGCGGGCATCGGCGCGGCGGCGCTGATCGGCGCGGCGGTCACCGGCCCGCTCGCGCTCACGACGGAGAGCGATCTCGCGTCGATGTGCCCGAACGACGCGTGCCCACCCGGCGTCGACGTCGAGGGACGCGCGGGGACAGGACGCGCGCTCGCGATCACGACCGACGTGCTGTTGGGGGTCGGCGTCGCCGCGCTCGCCACCGGCGTGATCCTCATCTTCGTGCTGCAAGAAGGTGGCGACGAGGCGCCCGTCGCGGCGGCGTGCGGTCCCGACGGCTGCATGGCGATCGCACACGGCTCGTTCTAGCCGCCGCTCACCGGGGCTCTGCGACGGCTCGGACCGCGACCTCGACGGCTCGTCGCGCCGCGCGCCCGACGGGGTGGCGCGGGCGCGCGCCGGCCGGTAGGAAGCTCGCATGAGCGAGCTGACGATCGCGGGGTGGGGCAACTATCCTCGCGTGCGCTGCGAGGTCGATCACCCCGAGAGCGTCGGTCAGCTCGCCGACGCGGTCGGCGGAAACGGCGCGAGCGTGATCGCGCGCGGACTCGGGCGGAGCTACGGCGATCCCGCGCTCAACGATCGCGGCCGGGTGCTCGACGTGACGGGGCTCGACCGGTTGCTCGCGTTCGACGAGCAAAGCGGATTGCTGACGTGCGAGGCGGGGGTGAGCCTCGCGCAGATCATCGATCGCTTCACTCCGCGCGGCTTCTTTCCTGCCATCACGCCGGGCACCAAGCACGTGACGGTCGGCGGGTGCATCGCGAACGACGTGCACGGTAAGGCGCACCATGTCGATGGCTGCTTCTCGCGTTGCGTCGAGCACCTCGATCTGTTGACCGCCGACGGCGCGATCCGAAGGGTGAGCCGCACCGAGGACGCACCGTTGTTCTGGGCCACCGTGGCGGGTCTCGGGCTCACCGGCGTGATCGTGCGCGCGCAGATCCGCTTGCGACGGATCGAGACCGCGTACTTTCGGCAGACCGCGGTGGTCGTGCGCGATCTCGACGAGATGATGGACGCGCTCGAGCGCTACGACGCGATGCTGCCGTACTCGGTCGCGTGGATCGACCCGCTCGCCACCGGCAAGCGGCTCGGGCGCGGCGTGCTCACGGTCGGCGACCACGCGCGGAGAGACGAGCTGCCGCGAAGGCTTGCCCACGATCCCCTCGCGGTGCGCGGACCCGCGGCGGTGACCGTGCCGTTCGAGCTTCCGAACGCGTCGCTCAACCCGGTGACGCTCCGCGCGGTGAACCGCGTGCTCTTCGAGGTGCTCGCGCGCGGCGCCGAGATCGCGCACTACGAGAAGTTCTTTTACCCGCTCGACGTGATCGGCGAGTGGAACCGCGGCTACGGCGCGCGAGGGTTCACCCAGTACCAGTTCGTGATCCCGTTCCACGATGGTCGCCGACGCATGCGCGAGCTCCTCGAGCGGATCGCGACCAGCGGCCAGCTGCCGTTTCTCAACGTGCTCAAGCGCTTTGGACCCGAAGGGGAGGCGCCGCTCTCGTTCCCGATGGCCGGCTACACGTTCGCGATCGACTTCCCGATCACACGCGGGCTGCCGGCGCTCTTGCGCGAGCTCGACGCGATGGTCGAGGACGCGGGTGGACGCATCTATCTCGGTAAGGACGCATTCCTCGAGCCCGGCTCGCTCGCCGCGATGTACCCGCGCCTCTCCGCGTGGCGTGAGGTCAAGACCCGCGTCGATCCGGAGACTCGCTTCGCGTCGCACCTCTCGCGCCGGGTGGGGCTCACCGAACCCTGAGCTCTCCGGCTTGTCGCCCGGGACCTCCGGGCCCATGAGTGGTCGATGGCGCACCCCCTCGAGACGGTCATCCGCAACGCGCAGCCGTTCGTCCTCATCGGCGACTCCGGCGAAGGACGCTTCCCCGCGCAGTCGTTCCACAACTACTCCAGCACCGGGACGCGGTTCTATTGCCTCGACCTCGGCGGGCTCACCGAGAGCCGCGGCGGGACGAAGGGCAAGAAGGTCTACACGAAGGCCGACGAGATCCCGGACGACCGCACCGACCTCGCCGTGATCTGGGTCAAGCCGCACAGCGCGAGCCGCGCCGTCGACATCGCGCATGGGCTCGGCGCGAAGCGCGTGTGGTTCAGCTTCCAGACCGGTCACCGAGACGCAGTCGCGCGTGCGAGAGAGCACGGGATGGAGGTCGTCGAGATCGGGCGCTGCCCGGTCCACTACATGGCGGACCAAGTGCCCGCGTGCCGCGCGCACACCGGGCTGCTCAAGCTGAGCGGCAGCTACAAGAAGCCGCCGCAGACCGATCCGAGCGCCAAGCGCGGCGAGCTCTGGTAGCGTCGTCTCGTGCGCTACCTCCACACGATGCTCCGCGTACGAGACCTCGACGCGTCCCTCGACTTCTTCGTCCACAAGCTCGGCCTGAAGGAGCTCCGCCGAAGCGAGAGCGAGCAAGGGCGCTTTACGCTCGTGTTCCTCGGGACGGGCCGGCCCGACGATCCCGCGCAGATCGAGCTGACCTACAACTGGGATCAGAGCGAGCCATACCCCGTCGGCCGCTACTTCGGGCACCTCGCGTTCGAGGTCGACGACATCTATGCGACGTGCGCGCGCCTCGCGGAGTCCGGCGTCACGATCAACCGACCGCCGCGCGACGGTCGGATGGCGTTCGTGCGATCGCCCGATCTCCAGTCCGTCGAGCTCTTGCAGAAGGGCGGCGCGCTCCCGCCCGCCGAGCCGTGGTCGTCGATGCCCAACGTGGGGGAGTGGTGAGCGCGGAGACCGAGCCGGCCGCGCCTTCGTCGCGCCCGCTCGAGTGGCCGAGCCTCGAGCGGGAAGCTCTCGAGCACTTCAAGGCCCTGCTCCGCATCGACACCACGAACCCGCCGGGAAACGAGCGGCCCGCCGCGGACTACATCGCGGCCGTGCTCGCGAAGGAGGGCATCGCGAGCGAGATCCTCGAGAGCGGGCCCGGACGCGCGAGCGTGATCGCGCGCCTACGCGGCAGCGGCAAGCAAGGTCCATTGCTGTTGAACGGTCACCTCGACGTCGTCCCCGCCGACCCCGACTACTGGTCCCACCCGCCGTTCGAGGCGGTCGAAGCGGACGGCTTCATCTGGGGACGCGGCGCGATCGACATGAAGAACATGGTGACCATGGGCTTCATGACCCTGATCGCGCTCAAGCGCGCGGGCGTGGCGCTCGAGCGCGACGTGATCTTCGCGGGGGTCGCCGACGAGGAGGCGGGCAGCCACGAGGGCGCGCTGTTCCTCGTCGAGCAGCACCCCGAGAAGGTGCGCGCCGAGTACGTCCTCAACGAGGTCGGCGGCCACACGTTCTTCATGGGCGAGTCGCGCTTCTATCCGATCCAAGTCTCCGAGAAGGGCATCTGCTGGTTCGAGATGACGGTCGAGGGATCGCCGGGTCACGGATCGATGCCGCGCCCGGACAACGCGGTCACGCGCCTCTGCCGCGCGATCGAGCGGCTGGGGAGCGCGCGCCTGCCCCAGCACGTGACTCCGATCGTCGACAACTTCCTTCGCACACTCGCGTCGGCCGCTCCGTTCCCCCAGAACAAGGTCATGCCGCTCCTCCTCGAGCCGCGGCTCGCGGGCTTCCTGCTCACGCAGATGGAGCGACAGAGCCTCGACCGCGCGATCGGCATCAACGCGTTGCTCCGCAACACCGCGAGCCCCACCATGCTGGAGGCGGGAAAGAAAGTGAACGTCATCCCCTCGCGCGCCCAGGCGAAGGTGGACGGACGGATCCTACCGGGTCAGTCGCTCGAGCAGTTCCTCGCCGAGGTGCAGGCGGTGGTCGGCCCCGACGTCAAGATCAATGTCTTCGATCACCACGAGGGCACGACGTTCGACTCGCGCACCCCGCTCTACGACACGATCTGCGATGTGCTCGAGGCGCGCGATCCCGGCGCGGTCGCGGTGCCGTACATGGTGCCGGGCTTCACCGACAGCTTCGCGTACGCGAAGCTCGGCGCGGTCTGCTACGGCTTCTCCCCCGTGCGGCTCGGGCCCGAGCTGAACTTCACCGCGATGTACCACGGCCACGACGAGCGCATCCCCGTCGACGGCTTCCGTTGGGGGTTGCGCACGCTCTACGAAGTGGTCGAACGGTTCGTCGCCAGCCGCCGCTGACGCGAAACGATCACCTCTTCTTCTTCGGCTTCTCGGCGGCCTTCTGGGCCGCCTTCTTCGCGGCCTTCTTCTGCGCCTTCTCGGCCTTCTTGACGGCCTTCTCCGCCTTCTCCGCCTTCTTCGCGTCCTTGGCCGCCTTCTTCGCGGCCTTCTTCGCGGCCTTCTTCTTGGCCTTCTTCGCCGACTTCTCGGGCGGCGGCGGGTTGGACTGCCAGACGCCGAGCGTCGCGCCCTGCGGGTCCACGAATACGCCGAGCGCGCCCATGTCCCCGACCTCCATGAACGGGACGACGATCGTCGCGCCCGCCTCGGCGGCCTTCGCGATCGTCGCCTTCACGTCGGCCACCCCGACGTACGCCGTCCACGCGGTCGGCGCCCCGGGCATCTGCTTCTTGCCGATGCCGCCGCCGACGCCCTCGCCGACGTCGATCCCCGACCAGCTCATCTCCGGCATGTCGTGGAACTTCCAGTCGAACACGCGCTTGTAGAAGGCCTTGGCGGCGTCGAGATCGTCCGCCGCCAGATCGAGGTGCACGAAGGGATTTCCCATACGGCGATGCTCGACCGGAGACCGCCCCCACGTCAACGGGTCCCCGTCGCGATCCGCACCAACCGGACGATCAGCTCGCGCCGTCGAGCCGGAGGATCCCGCTCGGCTCGTTCGCTTCGAGCGCGGAAGCGTCGAGTTCGGCCGCGTCGTCGGCCGCGCGGTAGAGATCCTTCGCGAGCCGGTCCTCACCGCGCATCGTGAGGTCGTGCGCGAGCTGGACGAGGTCGCGCGCCGTCGCGATCTCGGGATTCGTGGCCCGCAAGCGAAGCTGACGGTCTCGCGCGTGCTCGCGCTCGATCGTGTCGAGGAAGAGCCGTCGCAGCGCCTCGAGCTCGGGCGCGCTCGCGCCTCGTCGCTCCGCCGCCTCGGTCAACAGCCCTAGCGCTTCCTCCGACGCCTGACGCAGGCGAGTGACCATGAGGCTGGCTGCGTCCTCGTACGTCAGCGTCGCGAGCGCAACGAGGATGGACGGCGTGCGCTCGCCTCCCGCCGCCAGATGACGCTCGATGGCCGCGATCGCGTGCTCGTGCCCCGTCCCCGCGCGGAGGGCGTCCTCCACCACGGTGTGCAGCTCGGCGGGCAAGGCGCCCAGCGGAGTCGGGTCCGTCACGCTCCATCGTACGGAAGGGGTCCGCGAACGATCCCCCGGCGAGGGCGTTCGAGGGTCGCTCCGGCGCTCTCGCGCCAGCACGGAGTGGGCCTACGCCGGTTTTCGGAGTTGACGGGATGGGGTTGGCTCGTGGGATTCTCCGCCCCGTGACCGAATCCCAGCACCCTACCGTCCCCGGCTTCCGCTTCTCGGCGACGGCCTGCGGGATCAAACCCGATGGTCAGCTCGACCTCGGCCTCATCGTGGCCGACGAGCCGGTCTCCACCGCGGCCGTGTTCACGACGAATCGCGTGAAAGCCGCCCCGGTACAGCTCTCGCAGCAGCGGGTCGAGCGCGGCCGGGCCCAGGCGATCATCGTGAACAGCGGGAACGCGAACGCGATGACCGGCCGCAAGGGCCTCGAAGACGCGAAGGTCATCACGTCCATCGTGGCCGACGAGCTGGGGGTGGCCGACGACATGGTCCTCATGGCGTCGACCGGGATCATCGGCGAGCCGCTGCCGTCCGAGAAGATCGAAGCCGCGTGTCCGATCCTCCTCTCGAGCGCCGCGCCGGAGAACATCGACGCCTTCTCACGCGCGATCATGACGACCGACCGCTGGCCCAAGGTGTCCTCGATCAAGTTTCCGATCGGGTTCGACCAAGAGGTCACGGTCCTCGGCATCGCGAAGGGCGCGGGGATGATCCACCCCGAGCTCGCGACCACCCTCGGGTTCGTGCTCACCGACGCGCCGATGCACAGCTCCTTCCTCAAGCGCGCGCTGAGCACCGCGGTCGATCGCACGTTCAATCAGATCACGGTCGATGGATGCACCTCGACGAACGACTCCATCTTCGCGATGAGCTCGAGCAAGGTGCAGGCGGAGCCGCTGCGCGGAAGTGACCGCGACGCGCGACGCTTCATCGATGCGCTGGTCGACGTGCTCGGCGAGCTCGGCAAGCGGATCGTCCAGGACGGCGAGGGCGCGCGACACGTCGTCGAGCTCGAGGTGGTCGGCGCGCCGAGCGAAGAGGCGGGCAAGAAGGTCGGCGCCGCGATCGCGAAGAGCCTGCTCGTGAAGGCGGCCGTCCACGGCTGCGATCCGAATTGGGGTCGCATCATGGCCGCAGCGGGGACCGCGGGCGTCGCGTTCGACGTGACCAAGGTCGAGCTCAAGATCGGAAAGGTCACCGTCGTCAAGAAGGGTCTCCGCGTAGGTCGCGACGCCGAAGAGGACGCGCGGCGCGTGATGAACGACGCGAGCTACCGCATCTCGTTGCGGCTCGGGCCCGGCAAGGCCCGCTCGGTGCACTTGTTCTGCGACATCGGCGAGGAGTACCTGCGGATCAACGCCGCGTACCGCTCGTGATGTCGAACGCGGGGTGAGCGACTCAGCCACGCGCGCCGCCGATCCGAGCACGCCCGTCCCCACCGAGCGCTGCGCCACGCACACCGACGCGGTCGCGATCGGCGCGTGCGCCCGCTGCGGCGACTTCTACTGCCGCGCGTGCGAGGACGCGCAGTACGCCGGGACCTGCCGGACCTGCGCGGCGAGGCTGCCGCACGGGATCGCGTGGGAGGACAGCCGGGCCGGGTGGCTCGGATGGCGTTTCGTGCTGACGATCCGGGACGTGATGGTACGTCCGCAAATCGCCTTCCCAGGGCCGAAGCGGCCGTTCTCCGGCCTCGGCTTCGGACTGCTCTCGGCGCTGCTCGCCGCCGCGTCGGTCGGGATCCCGGTGACCCTCGCGGGCTTCGCCTCGTCGCGCATCCCCTACGAAGGCGCGTCGATGGGCGCGATGGTGGGCGGGCTCGTCGTCCTGATGCTCACGCTCGGCGTCTTGACCGCGGTGCTCGCGGAGGCCCTCTCGTTCGCCCTCACGCTCACCCTCGTCGGTCGCTCGCACGGGCTCCTCAGCATCGGGCTGCGCACCGCGGGATACGCGCAAGCATCGTTGCTGGTGTTCGCGATCCTCGAGGAGACGCTCCGCCTCGCGCTGGGCCGGGACTACGTCGTGTTCGGATCGGTGATGGCGGTCGGGCTGATCCCGTTCGGACGACTCTGGTTCGCCTCGGCGCGCGGCCTCGGGTTGAGCCGCCCCCGGGCGCTCGTCGCCGCCCTGCCTCCGACGTTGCTGCTCACCGCGCCGCTCGCCTGGCTGGTCACCCGCCCGCTCTGAGCGCGCAACACTTCTCCACACCGCGCCGATTGACCTCCCGACCCGATCGCCACATCTACGCACGATGCCGCTCTGGAGGATCCTGGTCTTCCTCGCCGTGCTGACCACGGTCACCGGTGGGGTGCACTACTACCTCTGGAATCGGCTCGTGAAGAGCCCGGCCTGGCCCGCGCCGTGGATGAACGTGGCGACGTGGCTGATCGTCGGGCTCGCGGTGACGATCCCGGTCGGGCTGATCGGCGCGCGCCTGTTCGGGCGCGACATGCTCTCGCCGCTCGTGTGGACCGGGTACATCTGGATGGGGTCGATGTTCCTCTGCTTCGTCCTCCTGTTGCCGACCGAGCTGATCCGCGCGGGCTTCCACTTCTTCGGCCGCGAGGACGGCGTCGTCGATCCCGTGCGGCGCCAGCTCCTGTCGAGGATCGTGGCCGGCGGCGTGGTCACCGTCGGCGCGGGGCTCAGCGGGCTCGGCCTCGTCACCGCGCTCCGCAAGGTCGCGATCAAGGAGGTCCGCGTGCCGATCGCGGGGCTCGACGCGCGGCTGAGCGGGCTCCGCGTCGTCCAGCTCACCGACATCCACGTCGGCCCGACGATCGGACGCGCGTTCATCGAGCAGCTCGTCGACAGCACCAACGCGCTCGAGCCGGACATCGTCGCGATCACGGGTGACCTCGTGGACGGGAGCGTCGAGGAGCTCGGCGAGGCGGTGCGCCCGCTCGGGAACCTCCGCGCGCGACACGGCGTGTTCTTCGTGACGGGCAACCACGAGTACTACTCCGGCGCCGACGAGTGGGCTGAGTTCGTCGGCTCGCTCGGGATCACCGTGCTCCGCAACGAACGTGTCTCGATCGAGCACGACGGCGCCGCGCTCGACGTGGCCGGGGTCAACGACTGGAACGCGGGGCAGTTCGACGACGGGCCCGATCTTCGGAAGGCGCTCGACGGCCGACCCGACGGGCGGCCGGTGCTCCTCCTCGCCCATCAGCCGCGGCAGATCGAGGAGGCGGCGGCGCAAGACGTCTCGCTCATGTTGAGCGGCCACACCCACGGCGGTCAGATCTTCCCGTTCAACTTCCTCGTGCGCCTCCAGCAGCCGTACGTGGCGGGCCTCCACGATCATGGCGGCACCAAGCTCTACGTGAGCTCGGGCACCGGCTACTGGGGCCCCCCGATGCGCGTGGGCATTCCGGCCGAGATCACGGACCTCCGCCTCGACGCAGCATGAGCCCGGCGTCAGGCTGTAGGCGTGCGCCGAACCCTGATCGCCCTCCTGCTCCTCGTCCTCCCGACGATCCTGCTCGCACCGATCGCGCTCGCACCGGTCGCGTTCGGACAGAGCGGCGGAGACAGCAATCCGTCTTGTGTACGGATCCGCGCCGTCGTCCGCTGGGGCGCCGACGCCTACAACCACTTCGTGGTGATCTCGAACGACTGCGATCGCCCCGTCTCGTGCGTGGTCCGGACGGACGCGAACCCCGAGCCGCAGAACGCGACCGTCCCGCCCCACCAGGAGGTCGAGCTCATCACGTTCCGCGGCTCCCCGGCGAGCGAGTTCACCCCGAACGTCCGCTGCACCCAAGGCCGCTGACGGGAGGGGAGGTCCGACCGACGGCGCCGTAGGTCACCATGCCGGAGGCCCGACGGCCGCCGATGGAGACCGTGGATGGTGACGCGCGGCGCAGCGATCGAGGGACGGGACCGCCCGTTCGGTGAAGTCCCCTGGCTCGGCTGCGTCGAAGCCGCACCGGGCGGGTCGAAAAGCTCGCGTTTCGACGGCGACGTGCCATCTTGCGGCGGGCGCACGGTTGAAGCCGCGCCGAGGCCATGGAACCCTGGCCCGGCGCCGGGTCACGGCGGTACGGGGGTTGTTCGAGGTCGAAGATGAGCGGCGCGATTCGCGAAGATCTACTGCCCAAGGCCGGCGATGTGGTGGCGGGCCAGTACCAGATCGAGAAGATGCTCGGTCATGGTGGGATGGGTGCCGTGTTCGCGGCCCACCACATGCGCACGCAGCGCGCGGTCGCCATCAAGTGGATGCTGCCCGCGGCGGCGACCAGCCCCGACGCGGTGGCGCGCTTCATCTCCGAGGCGGAGGCGACGGGACGCATCGAGCACCCGAACGTCGTCGCGATCTACGACTTCGGCGAGGACGACGGCGCGCCCTACCTCGTGATGGAGCGCCTGCGCGGCGAGAGCCTGAGGGAGCGGCTCGATCGCGACGGCTACCTGCCGCCGCTCGAGGCCCTGAGCGTGATCGTCCCCGCGATGCGCGGCGTCAAAGAGGCGCACCGCGAGGGGATCATCCATCGCGACATCAAGCCCGACAACATCTTTCTCTGTCGCGGCAAGGACGGCACCCCGCGCGAGGCCAAGGTCCTCGACTTCGGGATCAGCAAGCTCTACGACGGCGACGGCCGCTCGAACCTCACCGGCACCGGCATGATGATGGGCACGCCCTCGTACATGTCGCCCGAGCAGCTGAACGCGCCGAAGGACGCGGACGCGCGGTTCGACGTCTACGCGTTTGGCGTCGTCCTCTACGAAGCGATCTGCGGGCGCTGCCCCTACGTGGCGGACGGGATCTTCCAGCTCGTCGCCCAGATCATGAACGCCGATCCGGTGCCGCCGAGCACGCTGGTCGGTGGCCTGCCGGCCGGGCTCGATCAAGTGATCTTGCGGGCCATGCACCGCGACATCAACCAGCGCTTCACGTCGATCGCGGAGTTCATCGACGCGATCGAGATGGTGCGGAACAGCACGCAGCCCGGGTACGCGGGCGGCGGGCGCCCGATGGGCCTGGCGGCGACCGCAGCGATCCCGCAGCTCACGCCGAACCCCTCGCTCTACTCGCAGCCGGGGATGACGCCCGCTCATGGCGGTGCCTCGCATCCGGGGATCACGCCGCCGCCGGCGACGCCGATCCCGTCGACCGCGTACGGCACGCCTCCCGGTCCGATCGCGCGGACCGCGATGCTCACGCCGATGCAGTCGATGCCCGGCGCCGGGTACCCGCAAGGTGGCGTGCCCACTCCGATGGGCAGCTACCCGGGCATGAGCGCGCCCGCGATCAGCACGCCGCACGCACCCTACGGCTCGGGACCGCACGCGGCGCCACGCTCGAGCGGCAGCGGCATCGGCAAGCTGCTGGTCCTCGCGGTCCTCGCGCTGATCCTCGGCGGCGTGGTGAGCGCAGGCGGCTACTTCCTCTACAAGCGAGGGACCCGTGACGACACAGACGCGCCGCCGCCGGTCGTGGCGACGAATCCGCAGGTCAACCCCGTAACCCCGCCCGCCGCGACGCAGCCTCCGATGCAGCCGGAGCCGATCGCGACGAACACGCCGGTCGATCCGCCGACCCCGCCGACCCCGCCGACCCCGCCGGTGGTCGAGCCGACCGCGGTGCAGCCCCCGACGCCCACCGAGCCGGACCGGCCGTCGGAGCCGACGAGCAGCGGGCGGCGTGGTCGTCGATATTCGCCGCCACCTCCCCCGCCGATCGTGCACGCGCCGCCGCCGCGGCCGCTGCCGCCCCCGACTTCGCCGCCCGTGCGACCGCGCAACTCGGGCACCAACGGAGCCATGATCATCGAATGAGAACGAACGTCTTTCTTCTCGCTGGCGCCCTCGCGCTGCTCTCCACCTTCGGCACCAACGTCGCGCTCGCACAGGGATCGGACGCCCTGATCGAGCAGGGCCTCGAGCTGCGGCGCCAAGGTCGGGATCAGGACGCGCTCGTGCGCTTCCAGCAGGCGTACAACATCGACCACTCCGCGCGCGCGCTCGCGCAGATCGCGCTCGCCGAGCAAGCGCTCGGGAGCTTCGTCGAGGCGGAGCTCCACCTCAGCCAAGCGCTCGCCGTGACGGTGGACGGCTGGATCTCCTCACGCCGGCCCGCGCTCCAGGAGGCGCTCGGTCAGATCCAAGCGCAGCTCGGGACGGTGGAGCTGGTGGGCGGCGCGAACGGCGCACAGGTGTACGTGAACGGCGAGCTGCGCGGGACGCTGCCCGAAGCGGCCAACCTGCGCGTCCGCGCGGGCACGGTGGTGGTGGAGATTCGCACCAGCGGGCTCACGCCCGTGCAGCGGCAGATCATCGTGAACGCGGGCGGCACGGCGCGCGAGCAGCTCGCGATGGTCC
>JBFWYI010000004.1:0-257110 GCA_050186575.1 Sandaracinaceae bacterium
CGCCTGAATGGACGCCAGATTCGACGGTGGTGGTTGCACGAGAGCCAGATGAGGGAGGAGTGCCGCTCGAGGCGGCCTCAGTTGGGATGCAGTACTTCCTGGAGATCGCCATCGCGAAGGAAGTGCTCGCTGGACTGACAGCGCTCGAGTTGGCCGCCCGTCAGGCGACCGCGCTAGGGTTCAGTCGTCGGATTGCCCCCCACAGAACTCCATTCAACAGTCACGGACGGCCTGCATTCACGGACGGTAGCCGCTACATCAGCAGGGACGTAGACGCCCATTCCGGAGGAGCGTGGAAGATGTTTGATCGCCGAGGACGTCGCTTGGGCACCTACAATGAGGACCTGACGGTACGCATCGGAGACTAGTCACGAATGAGCGTCATCGAAATGACTCTGCACCAAGGTCGCCGCACCGAGTACGACGAGCTGCTTGCTACGATCAAGATCGGCGACTTCTGCGAGCAGTTCCCCGTTTCCACAGTGTATTGGACTCCTGAGCAGTATCTCGGTCAGTGGCGCCAAGCACTGGAGGAGCTTGCCGCGGGCAGCCCGAAAGGCTGCATGATCGCGTCCGTGGAAGACCCAGATGTTGTCGGCAGCAAAGCGTTCTTGTGGATCTTCTATCGCGATGAGTCTGATGTCGTGTTTCAGAACATGCTCCTCTTTCTGGACGACTGGCGGCCCGATCTCACCGAGACCGCCAGTGGCCTCTCCGATTGGACTCCTCCCCGAGAAGTGGTCTCTGAGGACGGTCAGAGAATCTCCGAGTGGCGGGTACCGTTCAGTGGTCTCACAACGACCGTACTGCTCTCAGACTTGGCCTAGCGTACGCGGGAGGCGCCCGTCTCTGCCGGAAGCGCAGCACAAGACGCCTCCTAGGTGCAAGAACAAGGGCAAGGCCCCTCGGTGGAGCTCCCGGGTGCGAAGGGGAGGATCCCTCCCAGGTGTTCGGCTTGTCGGGCGGTCCAGACGGCCAATCGATCGGGTTCCTGCCCCCAAGTGGCGCCCGGGAGCCCGACGCCGAAGCTGAACACCGCGCAGGGAGGCGCGATAGACGCCGATCGGTGCGTCAATCTCCAAATCGGATTACACGGCGCCCTCTGCGCAGGGTGCTGGCACGTGTGCCGGGGTCGCTTTGCGTCTGTGCTCACGCAGGTGGGTCAGCGCGCCGGACCGGCCGGACGGGCACGGAGCTGGATCGTGCGCGCCGCCGCGTCGGGCCCGGCTCGCTCTTCCTCGGTCAGGGCCTGGAAGCGATGCCGAGCGCGTGCCTTGCCGCGTCGCCGCTTCCAGCGCGGAGGTGTTCCAGGTCATCACTCGTCGCTGACGAGCTCGCCGTGTCGGCGCTCGGTGGGAAGCTTGGCGGACGGGGATCGCCGACGCGCTCGGTGGGGTCGGGATCAGACCCCTACGTGCCCCGAGTCCGTGCGCGGCCGTCCCCCTGCGACCTCGGTGAGAACAGGCCGCTGACTTTCGCGTTCGGCGTCGGGTTGGTACGTTGACCCCCTCGATGGCCACGGCGTCGCTGAGCCCCGACGACGACTCGGTCCCGATGATCGCTCCGATGGAGCCGTCGGACGACCCGTTGGGTCGGCTCGGGAGCTACGACCTCTTGAAGCTGCTCGCCCAGGGGGGGATGGGGCGCGTCTATCTCGCGCGTGAGCGCGGGGAGGGCGGGTTCACGCGGCTCGTCGCGCTGAAGAAGATCCACGATCACCTGTCGCGCGAGCGGGCGTTCGTCGACATGTTCCTCGACGAGGCGCGGATCGCGTCGCGGATCCAGCACCCGCACGTGTGCTCGGTCTACGACTTCGGGCGCGCGGGCAACGCGTACTTCATCGCGATGGAGTACCTGAAGGGGCTCCCACTCTCGGAGGTGCTGCGCGAGCTGGGGACGCGGCCGCCCGAGGATTCGCCGGAGCGCTTCCGGATGGGAGCGCACCTCTTGGCACAGGCCTGCGAAGGGCTGCACGCGGCGCACGAGCTCCGCGACTCGCAAGGGAGGTTGCTCCAGGTCGTCCACCGCGACGTGTCGCCGCACAACCTGTTCGTGACGTTCGACGGCACGGCGCGGGTGCTCGACTTCGGGATCGCGCGCGCGGTCGATCGCGTGGCCGAGAGCACGACCGGGCGCGTGAAGGGGAAGTTCGCGTACATGGCGCCCGAGCAGGCGCTCGGAAAAGAAGTGGACCGCCGCGCCGACGTGTTCTCGCTCGGTGTGATCCTCTGGGAGCTGCTCACGCTCGAGCGGCTGTTCCGCCGCGACTCGCCGGCCGAGACGGTGCTCCTCGTCGTGTCGGAGCCGGTGCCCGCGCCGTCGATGGTCGCGCCGCAGATCCCTTACCAGCTCGAGCGGATCGCGATGCGCGCGCTGTCCCGCGACCCTGACAAACGATTTGCGTCGTGTAGGGAGATGGCGGCCGCGCTCACGCGCGCGACCGGGCAGCTCGGTCCGCCGGTGACCGCAGGTGACGCCGAGGACTGGATGCGCAAGCTGTTCCCCGGCGAGGCGGAGCGCGCGCACTCGATCTACACGACGTTCAGCCACGACATGCTCGACCCGGTCGAGGTGACGGGACAGCGCGTCAAGTCGACGACCTCGGGACAGCTGAGCTCGCGCCGCCGCGGGCGCTCGACCGGGGTGCCCATCGCGGTCGCGCTCGGGATCACCGCGGTGGCGGCCGCCGCGGCGTTCGGGATCGCGAAGCTCACCAACGAGCCCGCGCGGGTGCTCGCGACGCTCCCGGCCGATGCGCCGGCGCCCGACCCCGCTCCCGCGCCGCGCCTCGAGCCCCCGGAGCCCGCGCAGGAGGAGCCCGAGATCGCGGAGATGACGTTCGAGGCGCCGGTCGAGCTCGAGGCGGATCCGTCGGACCACGTGGTCGCCCTCGAGGACGTCCGCGTGCGCGACGAGGGATCGGTCATCGACGCGCCGCTCGAGGAACCTGCAAACGAGGTTGCGGATGTCGAGGCGGTGCGCGAGCCGCCTCGGCGCGGCCGACGGGGTCGACGCCGCGAGGCGCCGGTGGTCGATCCGACGCCCACCGCGACGGGCGTCGTGCGCTTCAGCGCGCCGACCGGACCGCTCTGGGGCGCGCGCATCCTCCACCGGGGTCGTCCCGTCGGTCGCGTGCCGGGGACGGTGCGCCTGCCGGCCGGTCCGCAGACCGTCACGATCGTGGGCGGCGGTCGTCGGATCACGGAGCACGTCGACGTCCGCGCGAACCAAGACGTGCGCGTCGTCGTACGCTGAGAACCTGGGGGACGTCGGGCTTGCAACCTCGGACCCGGCGGCTGACCATCCGATCGACGCAGCCGTCATGACGCAGCCAGCCTCGACACTCCGCCGCGCCCTCGTCGCGCGCGCCGCGCTGGTGCTCGTCGCGATCGGCGGGTTCGGATGCGACCGCGGACCGCACCCGCTCGACTGGGAGATCGCGCTCACCGATCCGGACCTCGACGACGACATCGTCGCCTATCGATTTGCGATCCTCCAAGGCGGCTGTCCGGGCGCGCCGATCCTCCCCGACGCAGGGGTGGACGGCGGCACGCCCGAGGGGGGGACGCCCGATGCGAGCGCGCTCGACGGGAGCGTGGTCGACGCCGGTGGGATCGACGCAGGCGCGCTCGACGCGGGCGCGCTCGACCCGTCGATCGATGCGAGCGCGCTCGACGGAGGCCGCGCCGACGCCGGCTCGATGGACGGCGGCGCCACGGACGGTGGGGTCGCGCCGGGCGCGGTGTTCTACGAGGTCGTGCTCCGGCGCGGCGAGGGGTCGATGAGCACGCCGCCGCTCCTCTCACGCGGGCGATGGGGCTTCATGGTCGAGGGACGCTCGAGCGCGTGTGTGACGATCGCGAGCGGCTGCAGCGAGCTGGATCTGCCGACGGAGGAGACCACCGTCCGAGTCGAGGTCGCGCCGGTGGTGGGTGCACGCGCGTGCGCGCCGGGACGTTGCATGATGGGCCTCTGCGAGGATGGCGACGGCGGTCTCCTCGACGGCTGCGTCCCTCGGGACGAGTCGTGCAACCAGTCCGACGACGACTGCGATGGGTACGTCGACGAGGAGTACGACTTCGACGGCGACGTCATGAACTGCGGGCGCTGCGGCAACACGTGCGTCGCGCCGCCGAACGCGCTCGTGAGCTGCGAGAGCGGCGGGTGCGTCACGCAGTGTCAAGATGGCTTCACCTTCTGCGACGGTGACATGGGCCCGTGTGAGACGGATCTCTCCCAGCCCGAGCACTGCGGGGTCTGCGGCAACGTGTGTACGCCCGCGCTCCCGATCTGCGGCCTCGTCGGCGGCGTGCGGACGTGCGTCGATCATTGCGAAGTCGGGCAGACGATGTGCGGCTCGTCGTGCATCGACACCGACACGGACCCGAGCCACTGCGGCGGCTGCAACCAACCTTGCACGCCCGCGAACGCGATCGGTGCCTGTGTCGACGGGACGTGCGGGATCGCGGCGTGTCAGCCCGACTTCGGCGACTGCAACAGCGACCCCAGCGACGGCTGCGAGGTGCCGACGCGGATGAGCGACGCGCACTGCGGTGGATGCGGTCGGCCTTGCGGCCTCTGCCAGCAGTGCACCGCCGCCGCCTGTGGCGCGCGGGCCGAGGGATCCTCGTGCACGGACGGATCGGGCGTCTGTCTCGGCGGCATGTGCTGTCAAGGCTGCCTGACCCGCGGCGCCGGCACGTGCAGCCCAGGAAACACACCGTCCGAGTGTGGTTCGGGCGGCGGGACGTGTGGGACGTGCACGGATCCTTGCCAGACCTGTGCAACCGGCACCTGCGCCCCGGTGCCGAACGGCAGGCCGTGTGGCGGCGGTCTGTGCAACGCGGGCTCGTGCTGCACCGGGTGCGTCAACGCGGCTGGCGAGTGTCGCTTCGCGACGTTCGCCGAGTGTGGGACCGGCGGCGAGGCTTGTCATGTGTGCGAGTGCTCGGCCGACACCTGCGACTCGAGCGGACAGTGCCGGCCGAACAACAGCGCCACCGCGATCGCGTCGGGCGATCAGCACACGTGCGTGATCGTGTCGGGCGGTCAGCTCTACTGCTGGGGCGACAACTCGTTCAACCAACAGAACGGTCCCGACCCGACGTACCCGACCCCGCGCCGTCCGGCGGGCACCAACACGTATGGGATCGTCGGAGCCGGCTACCTCTTCACGTGCGCGGTGCGCGGCGGGGCGAGCGACACCCTCCATTGCTGGGGCGACAACCGCGAGCATCAGATCTCGAGCTCGTCCAATCCGACCGAGCCTCTCACGTTGCTCGATAGCAACTGGTTGGGCGGATCGCTCCCGCTCGGGTTGGGCGCGGGGCACGGCTGTCACAACGACACCGGCCTCGAGTGCTGGGGTGACAACGCGCTCGGACAGCTCGGGCTCTCACCGCCCGGGGGGAACGTCGCCCCGCCGTCCATGACGGTGCTCGCGAGCAGCGGCTACGTCCCCGCGGCGGGCGGCGGGCACACCTGCGTCCTACGGTCCGGCTCCATCCAGTGCACGGGAGACGACAGCGACGGGCAGCTCGGGAACGGCTCCGTCGGGTCGACATCGACGTTCACCAACGTGTCGGGCGGACCCGCGTCGTGGACGAGCGTCACCGCAGGCTCCGCGCACAGCTGCGGCACGGGCGCCGATGGGTCGCTCTGGTGCTGGGGCGACAACGCGTACGGACAGCTCGGCAACGGGACGATGGGCGTCGACGAGCAGAGCCCGGTCCGCGTCGGCACCGACCTCGACTGGATGCGCGTCTACGCGGGGCTCCGACACACGTGCGCGATCAAGTCGAGCGGGCTGCTCTTCTGCTGGGGCGACAACGCGGGCGGTCAGATCGGCAACGGCGCGGTGGGACCACCCACGCTCCTGCCGAGCGCGGTGGGCGCCGCGAGCTGGCTCGAGATCGCGCCGGGGGGCAACCATACGTGCGGGATCCAGTCCAGCGGCGCCGTGTACTGCTGGGGTCAGAACGCACAGGGTCAGCTCGGAAACGGGAGCACGGCGCCGAGCCCGGTGCCGACCCGGGTGTGTGTCCTGTGAGCCGCGCGCTCGCGCTGGTGGCCTCGATCGGCCTCGCCGTCGCGCTCCCCTCGACCGCGCTCGCTCATCCCTTGGTCGACGAGGGCGTGCGTCGCTTCGAGGAAGCCGAGCTGGAGGCCGCGCGCGACGTGTTGACGCGCGCGGAGGCGAGCGAGGGGCTGACGCGCGAGGACGTGGTGCGGCTCTACGAGACACGCGCGCTCTGCAACGCGGCGCTCGGCGATGCCGACGCGATGGACGCCGACCTCGCGCGCCTCGCCGCGTTGGCGCCCGACCATCGACTGAACCCGGCGGCGCCGCCGGAGATGGTGTCGCGGTTCGAGGCGCACCGCGCGCGAGGCGTGACGGCGCCGCCGGTCGCGGCGGAAGCCTCGATGCGCGACGGGCGGATCGTCGTCACGGCGGGGCTGCGCGGCGATGATCCGCTGCGCCTCGTCCGGCGCGTGCGCGTCGGGGCACGCGGTGAGGGCGAGCCCGCGTATCGCCTCTCCGATGGCGCGGAGCTCGTGCTCGACGAAGGGCTGGCCTCGCCGATCGCCTACTTCGCCGAGGGCGTGGGTGCGGGCGGGGTCGTGCTCTCGAGCGACGGATCCGCGGACGATCCACACCTCTTCCGGTTCGGCGACGACGGCGGTGGGATCGACGAGACGGCGCTGTTCATCGGGCTCGGGATCGGCGGCGGGGTGGTGGTGCTCGCCGCGATCGTGATCATCATCGCGGTCGCGGTAGGATCGGCGGGGTACAACGAGGAGACGCAGGTGCGTATCCCCGAGATCTGAGCGTGTCCGGCGATTCGAGCATATCGAGCAGCGATCCTGGCGAGCACGACGACGAGGTCTACGACCTCGTCTCGGAGTCGAACGAGCTCGAGCCGCATCGCGCCGACGGCCGCGTGGGTCGCTACCGCCTCTGCTACGAGCTCGGCAGCGGCGGGATGGCCACCGTCTACCTCGCGCGCACGGAGGGACCGGGCGGGTTCGAGAAGCTCGTCGCGCTCAAGTGCATGCTGCCGCACCTCGCGAAGAAGCCCGGCTTCGTCGACATGTTCTTCGACGAGGCGCGCATCGCGGCGCGGATCGACCACCCGAACGTGTGCACCGTGTTCGACTTCGGCGACGCGGACGGCCGGCACTTCATCGCGATGGAGTACGTGGTCGGCGAGACCGTCGCGGCGTTGATCCGGCGCTCCGTCAAGCTCGGTCGCTGGCTCGATCCGATCGCCGCCGCGCAGATCGTGGCCGACGCGTGCGAGGGGCTCCACGCTGCGCACGAGCTGGTCGGCCGCGACGGTCGGCCGATGAACGTGGTCCACCGCGACGTGACGCCGCACAACCTGACCGTCGGCTACGACGGGACGGTGCGCGTGATGGACTTCGGGATCGCGCGTTCCTCCGATCGCCTGCATCAAACGAAGACGGGGGTGCTCAAAGGAAAGATCGCGTACATGGCGCCCGAGCAGTTCCGCGGGCGGCCCGTAGATCGGCGCGCCGACGTGTGGGCGCTCGGCGTCGTGCTGTACGAGATGTTGACGGGCAAGCGGCTCTTCCGCCGGGGCTCCGAGATCGAGACGATCACCGCGGTGGACAGCGCGCCGATCGCGCCGCCCCACACGATCGTCGAGGGGATCCCGCAGCCGCTCAGCGACGTCGTCATGCGCGCGCTCAGCCGTGACGTGGAGGGACGCTTCTCGACCGCGCGCGCGATGGGTACCGCGCTCCGCGAGCACATCGCGAAGACCGGACGGCTCATCGGACCGCCCGAGGTGAGCGGGCTGATGGAGGAGCTCTTCCCCGAGGAGCACGGCGGGCGCCTCCGACTGATCGACGACGCGCGCACCGTGCACGAAGGCCCGCCCGCGCCGGACGCCGCGATCGGCGAGAAGGAGCCGCCCACCGAGTCGCGCGTGATCGAGCGCGCCACCGGACCGTCTCCGCTGCGCACCGCGGTGGGCGTCGCCGTGCTCACCGCCGCCACGACGCTCGGCTTCGGTGGCTTCCTGCTCCTCGATCGCGGCGAGGAGCCGGTTCTCGTAGCGAGCAAGACGCGTTCAGCCGCCGCGCCCATCGTGGACGACGTAGAGACGGGCGTACCGATCGGGGTGACGGCGGAGCGCCCGGAGTCGTCGCCCGATCCGCGACCGCCCGAAGCCGTGCCGCCCGACGCCGTATCGCCCGACGCCGTACCGCCGGACGCCGTACCGCCCGACGCCGTACCGCCCGACGCCGTGCCGCCCGACGCCGTGCCGGACGTGGCGCCCGAGCCGCCGCCACCTTCGACCCCACCGTCCGCCGAGGGCGCGCCTGCGTCGGCGCCGGACCCAGAGGCCACGCGTCGAGGCAACCCGGATCCCGGAGCGACCAACTCGCGCCGTCGCACCTCCGTCGCGCCGACCCGACCTCGCCCGCCGCCCGCACCCGGCACCGGCGCGCTCGTCGTCGTCACGAGCGGCGGGTGGGCGGACATCTACGTCGACGGAGTCGCGCGCGGTCGCACCCCGAGCCGGCTCGTCCTCCGGGCTGGGCCACACACGATCGTGCTCCGCCCGTCGGGGGGCGCGACGCGCATCACACGACAAGTGGACGTCGACACCGACGGCGTCACGCGCCTCGCCGTCCCGCTGTAGCGCTCAGCGGAACGCGAACCCGACGTGGGCGCCGAGCCAGAGCGCGAAGTCGGTTCCGTCCTTCGCGTGCGCGGTGATCGCCTCGCCGTCGAAGAAGTGGAAGTACCCGGCGACGCCCGCCTCGATGCCGTACGACAGGCCGATGTCGACCGAGCCGGTGAGCCGCGCCAGAAGATCGAACCCCTGCGTCTGTCCGTCCTGCCCGAAGTGCTCGGACAGCGCGCCGCGCGAGAGGACGCCGCGGTAGGCGAGCTCGATGCTGAGCACCGCGAGCTCCTCCTCGAGCTGGAAGCGGCCTCGGAGGTGCGGGCGCAAGAAGGCGTACTCGGCCGAGGGCACCACGATCAGCGACTGCTCGCCGAACGCGAAGCTGTCCCACCCGAAGCCGAGCCCGAGGCCGAGCTCGGCGCTCGGCACCACCTCGAAGAGCATGCCGACGTCGAGGTAGACATGGAAAAACGAGGTGTCGACCGGCTCGTCGGTGAGCGTGTTGCGCGAGCGCAGCCCCACCGCGTAGCCGAAGAACCCGCGCATCTCGAGGCCGCGCTCGAGGCCCTCGGCTGCGACCCATGGGCGCGCGTTCACCATGCCGGTCAGCACGGGGTAGGCGACGTCGTTGCGATGCACGTTGCCCTCTTCGGTCGTGAAGCGCGCGAGGCGACCCTCGACGCGCGCGCCGACGTAGAGCTCGAGGAGCGGCGGTCCGCGTCCGTCGCGCGGGGCTCGGCGGTGCTCGCGCTCTTCGCGCCGCGATGCGCGAGGGCGATCGCGCTCCTCGTCGTGCCGGTCCTCCTCCGGCTCGTCGTCCCAGCCGCCGCGATCGTCGTCGCGGTCCGCCGCGCTCTCGAGGCCGCGGGCGAGCGCGCGCGCCGCCGCGCCGTAGCTCCCGCGTCCGTCCCGCAAGGAGACCGTCCGGCGCGCGAGGGTGCGCCCGTCCTCGTCGCTCAGGATCAGCGAGACCCGCTCGCGGCGCCCGCGCCGCTGCACGCGCCCGCTCACCACGTAGTCGGCGCCGAGCCGCCGCGTCGCCAGCTCGCGCGCCTCGGAGCCGTGCGCGCCCGCGACAGCGCGATCGGTGCGATCGAGCGGTGCGATCCGCACGTCGCGTTGCTCGCGCAGCGCGTCGGCCAGGTCTTCGCGCGCGCGGTCGGCGTCGGGGCCGTCGAACGGCAAGACCGCGACGCGGAAGTCCGCGGACGCGGGCGAGGGGCTCGCGAGGAGCAGAGTCGCGATCGGCAGCGCGAGGGCCGCGATCGCGAGGGTCGACGTGGTGGGGCGGTGCGACATGGCGGCGGTCCACTGAAAGAACCGGACCAGCGCGGAGGGATCGCGAACGGCACCACCGGGTGTTAGTTGCCCGGTGACAACCGCCGCGGCGCGCGCGAGGCGTCGTCACGCGCGGAGTACACCGGTCCAGGCGGCGCGCGGGATCGCGGCCGGTCCGCGGCTTGCTCTTCCGCCGCGCATGTCGACCACGCCCCGCTCGCGCGCCGCTCGTCGGCGACACACCACGGGTTCTCAAGCCGCGCTCCTCGCGACGGCGCTCCTCGCGGCCATCGCGCCGGGCTGCGCGAGCGCGGGCCCGAGCGCGTCGAGCCGTCCGCCGCTCGAGCTCACCCTGATGGACCGCACCCCCGATCCTGCGTGCACCGCGCACTGGGTCGCGGGCATCCGCGGGCGCGCCCTCGACGAGCTCGGACAGCCGCTCGCCGGAGGGATCTTGCAGATGTGTCTGCGGACCGAGGACCACACCCAGCTCTGCCTCGCGCCGACCGACGTCGAGCCCGACGGCTGGTACCGCGTGGTCCTCGACCGCGAGCTCCGTTGTATCCAGCAGGTCACGTTGCGCCTCTCGGCCCGCGACGGAGCGGCGTCGACGACCTACTGCCGCGCGCCGATGGCGCCGGTCTATGGCGTGCTCGACATCGACGAGGATCTCGTCGTGCACTCCCTCGAGGTTCCCGTCGAGCGACCGGGTGTCGGCGACGCCACCGCCATGCGGACGCTCCGCTTCCCCGACGGGCTCGAGGTCGACGCGGTGCCCGGCGACTTCGAGTTTCCCGAGGCGTATGACCAGCTCGCGGCGGGCCGCGTCGATCCGGCGAACGCCGACTGCTTCCTCGATGAGGCGCCGAGCCTGCTCGGCCTCTACGCGTTCGGCCCGGAGTCCGGCATCGCGCCGGGCGCGGGCTTCCGCATCCCCGAGGGGACGGGCCTCGCCGACGGGAGCCGCGTCGAGCTCTGGATCGTGGGCGGGACCTACACCCACCTCGCCGACGGCGAGTGGATCGAGGAAGGAACGTTCGTCCCCTACGGCCACGGGACGGTGAGCGGGGGTGCGATCGCGCCGGACCCAGGGAGCGAGCTCCCGTACCTGACCTGGCTCGGGTATCGCCGGGCGGACTGAGCGAGCCCGTGGAGCCGAACCGGTGCGGTCCGTCCCCGGTGTGTCTCCCCGCGGGTGACGCCGCTCCTCGCTGAATCGCCCGGATCACGGTGGATCGGCCATTGCTCCTGCCGTGGGAGGAGGACGCGTGAAGGACGCCACGAGCACTCGCGATCGGAACGCCCCGCCGACTCGCGCGCTCGCGATGGGAGGGGTAGCGGTCGCGATCGTCGCGCTGGTCGCGAGCCACGCCGAGGCGACGGTGCTCGTCGACGTCTCGCTCGAGGACATGGCGCGCGACGCCGACGTCATCGTGGTGGGCCGCGTGATCCGGAGCGAGGCCCAGCTCGTCCTCGACCCGGTGCGCGGCGCCGATCCCCACACGCTGACCACCGTGCAGGTGAGCGAGTGGATCGTCGGGCCGGGCGGGGCGACGGTGGTCGTCGACGAGCTCGGCGGCGAGGTCGCCGGCCAGGGCCTCGCGATCGCGGGGACCGCACGCTACGAGCCCGGGCAAGAAGTCGTGCTGTTCCTCGAGCGGGCGGGGACGCGCCTCCGCACCTACGGGATGGCGCTCGGCCGCTTCGAGATCCGCCGCGGCGTGGGCGGTGCGCCGGACTCGGCGTTCCGTGATCTCCACGGCGTCGCGTTCGCGACGTGGCAGGGCGGGAGGATGGAGCTCGAGGAGCGGGCCGAGCCCGCGGTCTCGCTCGACACGTTCCTTGCGTATGTACGGAGCATCGCGAACGGCTACCGGCCTCTGCCGAACGTGCGCGGAGGGCTGTCCCGATGAGCGGTCGCGCGGCGTCGTTCGCCCTCGCGCTGTGCGGTCTCGCGATCGCGGTCCCCGCCCGCGCGTGGGAGCCGCTCTCGGGCTCGCGACCGGTGTGGGACGGACCCGCGCCGTACGCGATCAACCCCAACTCCGCGGACCTCGGGCCGACCGTGACCGAGATGGAGGCGCGCCGCGGGATGGAGGACTGGACCACCCCGACGTGCTCCGCGCTCCAGACGGACTATCGCGGCACCACCACCGCGATCCCCGGGCCGGCCGACGGGGTGAGCGTGATCGGCTGGGTCGAGAGCGGCTGGGGCCACAGCAGCAACGCGATCGGCGTGACGGGGACGCGCTACACGTCGAGCACCATCGTCGAGGCCGACATGGAGATGAACGGCGTCCACTTCACGTGGACGACCGCGGCAGGGAGCGGCAGCAGCGTCAACGCGTATTCCATCGCGCTCCACGAGAGCGGCCACTACGTCGGGCTCGGTCACTCGAGCGACTCGAACGCGATCATGTTCTACGCGTACTCGGGCGGCATCGGCTCGATGAACGCCGACGACGAGACGGGGATCTGCACGCTCTATCCGGGCGGCGGCGGCGGACCGACCGACTGCACGGTGACGGGATGCCCGAGCGGGCAGAGCTGCGTCGACGGATCGTGCGTCCCCGACATGCCGATGGGCGGCGGCGGCGGCGACACGTGCGCGCCGTGCACCACGCACTCTCAGTGCGGCGACGCCGACGACTACTGCTTGATGTACCCGGACAGCCACGCGTACTGCGGCCGCGCGTGCGCCTCCGATTCGGACTGCGGCATGGATCGTTGTCGGACGCTCGGCAACGGCGCGCGGCAGTGCGTTCGGTACGACGGCGACGCGGCCTCGTGCTCGGGCGGCGGCGCGCCGAGCGGGTGCACCGCGGACACCGACTGCGCGGCGGGGCTCCGCTGCGACACGTCGAGCGGCCGATGCGTCGCGACGGGAGGCGGTACGACGCCGCTCGGCGGCGCGTGCAGCGCGCACGCGGAGTGCGCGAGCGGCGTCTGCTTCAGCGGGATGTGCAGCCAGAGCTGCGACTGGCCGTCCGGCGCGTGCCCGACGGGCTTCTACTGCGACGGCGAGGCGACGGGGGCGTGCGGACCGGGCGTGTGCCTGCCCGGCGGCGCGGGGGCGGGCGCGCTCGGTGACAGCTGCCACGACCACCCGGACTGCGCGAACCAGTTCTGCTTCGAGGGGCGGTGCACCGAGCCCTGTAACCCGGAGTCGGTCGGGGCGTGCCCGAGCGGCGGGATCTGCCGGGTCGGTGGCCTCCCGTGTCGCGGCGGGTGCGGCGTCGCGGGGAGCCTCGGCGATCCGTGCACCGCGAACGCGCAGTGCGCATCGGGGATGTGCGCATCGGCCGACGGACGTCAGTTCTGCACCGCGCTGTGCGACGCGAGCTCCCCGTGCCCGACCGGGTTCGCGTGCGAGAGCGCGGGCAGTGTCAACGTGTGTGTCCCCGATGGAGGCGCGCTCGGGGGCGAGTGCGCGTCCAACGCGGACTGTGCGACGCACATCTGCGCGGTCGAGGACGACCGGAGCTACTGCACCCGTCTCTGCGATACGGGATCGCCGTGTCCCGACGACATGGCGTGCGTCGACAGCAGCACCCCGGGGGTGAGCGTGTGCCAGCCGGTGAGCTCGCAGGGTTTGGCGGGTCGTCCGAGCGGGGTGGGTGGTTGTGCGATCGGTGGAGCGCGCAATCCTACTTCCGGCGCGTGGCTGGCGCTCGTGCTCCTCGGGACGTGGCTCCTCCGTCGCGGCGGGCGGCGTCGGCGTAGGCGCGGCGCGCCTCGACGAGGCGTGCGGCGATCGGCGGTCGGTCGCTCGGGCTCGGTGGGCTCGAAGCCGGCCGGAGCTCGCAGGCGAGGTGTGACGCAGCGCCTCGCGCGGATCGGGCGGATCGGCTTCGTCCTCGCTGCCGCGCTCAGCGCCGTCGCCTTCGTCGGCTGCGAGGGCGCTCTCGTGCTCGATCCGGGTGGGGGCGGCGGGGGCGGGGGTGGAGGATCGCCGCCGCCGCGCGTCGACCTGGTCGACGCAGGAGGCAGCGGTCGCGTCGACGCCGGGACGCCTCGCGACGCGGGCGGCGGGACCTCGCCGATCGGTTGTGATCTCCCCGCGGCCGGCCTCTGCGACGGCACGGTGGCGCGCTGGTGCGAGGGCGACGAGGAGCGCAGCGTGGATTGCGCGAGCGCAGGTGAGACCTGCGAGCTCCAGGGCAACCGCGTCGGCTGCGCCCCGGCCGGGGATCCACCGCCCACCGGCTGCGGGAGCGCCGACGAGCTCCGCGTCATCGAGCTCGCGAACCAGGCGCGCGCGATGAACGGTGCCGGCATGGTCACGTGCGACGAGGACATGTCGCGCGCGGCGCGGCTCCACAGCCAAGACATGTGTCAGCAAGGTTACTTCTCCCACGACAGCCTCGATGGCCGCAGCCCGTTCGATCGCATGCGCGACGAGGGCGTCACGTTCGGCGCGGCCGGCGAGAACATCGCGCAAGGCCAACGTGGCCCCGACGAGGTACACGACGCCTGGATGAACAGCTCCGGCCACCGCGCCAACATCCTCAACGGCTCGTTCCGCCGCATCGGCGTCGGCCTCGATGAATGCAACGGTCGTTACTACTGGACGCAGAACTTTGCTGATTAGCTGGGAGGGGCTGGCGCCCCTCCCCCCCGCGCGAGTGAATCGCGCGGGGCCCCCCCTCCCACTTCGCTTCGCGCTCCACGGCTGCACTTCGCTCTCCGCGTCTTCGACGCTCCGAGCTACGCGCATCCGCTCCGCGCTGCGCGCTCGCGCGTGGGGCCCCAGCCCCACTTGCCCGCTTCGCGTTGGCGGATTGACGAGACGTTGGGGCTTCGCGCTCCACGGCTGCACTTCGCTCTCCGCGTCTTCGACGCTCCGAGCTACGCGCATCCGCTCCGCGCTGCGCGCTCGCGCGTGGGGCCCCAGCCCCACTTGCCCGCGCAGATAACAAACGAAGTTGCTAGGCGATGCGGGCGAGGACGATGTCGACGAGCTTTGCGTCGGGGCCGAGCGGGGGGGTGATGCGGTAGGTGGTGCCCGCGTGCCGTGCGGCGGCGGCGGACACGGCGGCGGGGACGTCGCGCTCGGTGTGGCGGCCGGACGCGAGGAAGAAGGGGACGACGACGATCTCGTTCGCGCCGGCCGCGATGCACGCGTCGTATCCCTCGGCGATCGTGGGGGGCGCGAGCTCGAGGTGGGCGATCGCGACGTGCGCGTCGGGCTCGCTCGCGCGCACCTGCTCGGCCACCCACTCGACGAGCCGGTTCGCCGCTTCGCGCCGGCTGCCGTGATCGATGAGGAGGATCGCGCGCATCGCGACGGACCCTAGCGCTTTACGCGGGCCAGGCCCGGCGGGTAAGTTCGCCGGAACCGGCATCGGACTTCGGTGTCGCTGATGAGTGAGCGCCGTTTTGGAGATCGAGCGCGCAGCGGCGGCAGCAGGCTTTCACGTCCCCATGCCCGACGGCTATGAAGAGAGGCTCGTCGAGCGCCTGAAGAGGCGGGACGAAGCGGCGTTCAACGAGCTGATCCGACTCTATCAGGGGCGCATCTTCCGGCTCGTCTTCCGCATGCTCGGCGATCGCGCGGAAGCCGAGGACCTCGCGCAGGAGGTCTTCATCACCGTCTTCAAGAAGATCGACGGCTTCCGCGGCGAGTCGCTCCTCTCCACGTGGCTCTATCGCGTGGCCACGAACCAAGCGAAGAACCGTATCAAGTACCTCCAGCGCCGCGCGCGCGGGAAGAAGAAGGAGTTCGACGAGGTCGCCGAGCACGACGCGGTCGAGAGCGCGACGATGAACCCGGCGGGCGCCCCCGCGCGCCCCGATCAGATGGTCGAGGCGTACCAGAAGGAGAGGATCCTCAAGGTCGCGATCGACTCGCTGGACGACGAGCACAAGACCTTGATCGTGCTGCGCGATATCGAGAACCTTACGTACGAGGAGATCCAGTCCATCACCGGGCTCGCCGAAGGAACCGTGAAGAGCCGCCTCCACCGTGCGCGCCACGCGCTCCGTGACAAGGTCCAGCGCCTCTCCGAGGGCCGGCGGTCGGCCGTGCCCGTGGAGCCCGACGAGGCGAGCGAGCCGTGATGAACCCGAACGAAGCGAGGGATCTGTTCAGCGAGGCCTACGAGGGCGACCTCGAGCAGGCGCAGCAGGCCGCGTTCAAGGAGGCGCTCGCCAACGACGAGGCGCTGCAGGCGGAGTACGACGACTTCGTCTCGACGCTCCAGATGGTCCATGACCTCGGCAAGGCCGACGATGGCCTGCCGCCGCCAGACCTCTTGCGCGGTGTACAGGAGCGCCTCCGCAACCGGAGCCGCGGACGCTACTACCGCGACCGCTTCGCCCAGCGCGGACCGATGAACCTCATGCTCAGCGTGATGCTCGCCGTCACCGTCCTCTTCCTCATCGCGGCCGCCTGGTACGTGATGCAGTCGATGGTGTCGATCGAGGAGGAGCCCGCGACCTCGTCCGAGCCCGTGTCCCCGTCCGCCCCCGCGCCCTGACGAGCTCTGCTCACACGAGCTCGACCGCGAGCGAAGCGATCGCGGAGCCGGGAGCAAAGACCCGCGGAGCGGGTCGGCGCGGGTGATGTGGCAGTCGACGGGAACCGCGAGCGAAGCGAGCGCCGAGCCGGGAGCAAAGCGAGCGCCGAGCCGGGAGCAAAGACCCGCGGACCGGGTCGGCGCGAGCGGCACTCGAGCCGGCGGCAAGCGAAGCTTAGCCGACGGCGGGGTGCTTAATAGAGGCAGCCCTCCGAGCTTGGGGGGGGGTGCTCGGAGGGCCGCGGAAACGACGAAACGGAGCGGGCGATCGGGGGGCTGTCACGCCAGCTATGCGTTCCGCCGTGCTCTCCCTACAGCGAGTACCGTGCCAAGCCCCGGATCGGGTTAGCCGCGGGATCCGGATGGCGAAATGCGCCTTCGAACCTCGCAGGTCTGAAAGCGGGATTGCAGATCCGAAACCGGGCCCGGGAGACACCGTCCGTTGCGGCGGACGCCGGCCAGCAAGCGTGGCCAGACGCCACGTCGCACGACGGCACAGCGTCCCGATGCGCCGCGCATCCACACCGCGCATCCACACCGCGCATCCACACCGCGCATCCACACCGCGCATCCACACCGCGCATCCACACCGCGTCGAGTCGCTCGCCGCGGGGTCGCGAGGACGATCGCTATCCTGCCGAGTGCGACGCGATCACCGCGTGCACTTCGGCGTCGGTCATCAGTCGCTTACCGCTCTTCGCCGTCGTGAGGATCGCCCGAACGAGGTCCTCGCTGGGCTCGACGTTCCGCTGCTTGCACCAGTAGCGCACGTTGCTCACGCCGCTCATCGGGCCGATGCAGATCTCTTGCTCGCGACCGAAGTCGCCCGCCGGTACGCCGGAGTAGACGCAGTCCGCGAGCTCGCGGTCGCCCTTCTCCATCGCCTTGATGATCGCCGCCGCGTGGACGCCGGTGCCGGTGCGGAACGCGTCTTCGCCGAACACGGGGTAGTTGATCGGGATCGGGAACTCGGTCGCGTCCGACACCTTCTGGCAGAGCTTCGCCAGCGGGCTCAGGTCGCGCTCGCCGAGCTCGCCGAGGAGCTTGAGGTTCACGAGGATCTGATCGAGCGACGCGTTGCCGACCCGCTCGCCGATCCCGAGGATCGTCCCGTGCGCGCGGTCGGCGCCGAATTCGAGTGCCCAAATCGTGTTGACCACGCCGAGCCCGCGGTCGTTGTGGCCGTGCCAGTCGATCCCCACCTTCGCGCCGGTCGCGTCGATGATGTGCCGCGTGAACTGGACGAGGTTGCGGACGCCGTCCGGCGTGACGTGGCCGACCGTGTCGCAGAGCGTGAGCCGCGACGCGCCCTGATCGATCACCGCGCGGAACAGCTCCCACAAGACGTCGGGCCGCGAGCGCGTGGTGTCCTCGGTGACGTAATTGACCGGCAGGCCTTCCTTCACGCCGAACGCGATCGCCTCGACCGAGCGCTTGCGGATCGACTCGACCGACCAGTCCTCGGCGAGCCTCCGGATCGGCGACGAGCCGATGAACGTCATGACCTCGACGGGGATCCCCGCCTTCTGGCTGACCTCGACCATCGGCGCGATGTCGCCGACCACCGTGCGGCCGGCGCACGTGGGGCGGATCTTCAGCTTCTGGTCCGCGATCTCCTTGCACAAACGCAAGACGTCTTCGAACGCGCGCGGGCCCGCTCCCGGTAGACCGACGTCGACCGTGTCGACGCCGATCTGATCGAGCAGGTGCAGGATCTCGAGCTTGTCCCCGACGTCCGGATCGACCACCGACGGGTTCTGGATCCCGTCGCGCATCGTCTCGTCGTGGAGCTCGAACTTCCGGTTGATGATGACCGGGCCGCGGTAGCGCTTGTTGTTCCAGTCGTAGATCAGCGCGCCCGTGTCGCTGTCGTCGAGCTCGCCGGCGCGGGTCGTCGTATCGCTCACGCGCGCTCCAGGGTGAGCGCGATGCCCTGGCCTCCGCCGATGCACGCGGAGCCGACCGCGAGCGCCTTGTTCGTCCGTCGGAGCTGGTAGACGAGGTTCGCGGTGATGCGCGCGCCGCTCGCGGCGAGCGGGTGGCCGAGCGCGATCGCGCCGCCGTTCGGGTTGCACTTGTCGCTCGGGAGCTCGAGCTCCTTCTGGACCGCGAGCCACTGCGCTGCGAACGCCTCGTTGACGTCGAACCAGTCGATCTTCTCTTTGGTCAACCCCGCGCGATCGAGCGCGCTCCGGATCGCAGGGGCCGGGCCGATGCCCATCAGCGTCGGCTCGACGCCGGCGATGCCCCAGCTCAGCAGCTTCGCGAGCGGGGTGAGGCCGCGGCTCTTCGCCCACGCGCCGTCCGCGATCACCAGCGCCGCCGCGCCGTCGCAGATGCCCGACGCGTTGCCCGCGGTGACCACGCCGTCCTTCTTGAAGACGGGCGGTAGCTTCGCGAGCGTCTCCATCGTCGTGTCGGGACGCGCGTGCTCGTCCTTGTCGACCGTGACGGTGCCCTTGCGCGTCTTCAGCTCGTACGGCGCGATCTCGTCCTTGAAGCCGCCCGACTCCTGGGCCGCCGCCCAGTTGCGCTGGCTCGCGACGGCGAACGCGTCGCACTGCTCGCGCGTGATGCCGTACTTCTCGGCGAGGTTCTCCGCCGTGATCGCCATCGGCGTGTTGCAGTAGCTGTCGGTGAGCGCGCTCCACAGCGTGTCGACCATCGCGGGCGGCCGGCCGAACTTCGCGCCGGTGCGGAGGCCCCACATCGAGTGCGGCGCCTGCGACATGTTCTCGGTGCCGCCGACGAGGACCGCCTTCGCGTCGCCGAGCAAGATGTCTTGTGCCCCGTTCACCACCGCTTGGAAGCCCGAGCCGCACAGGCGATTCACCGTCAGCGCCGGGGTCTCGATCGGGAGACCGCTCTTCAGCGCGACGTGGCGCGCCATGTAGATCGCGTCGGGGCTCGTCTGCTGGACGTTGCCGAACACGACGTGGTCGATCTCGTTGGCTTCGAGACCGCTCTGGGCGAGCGCCGCCTTGCTGGCGTGGACGCCGAGGTCGATCGCGCTCACGTCGTCGAACGCGCCGTTCATCTTGCCGAACGCGGTGCGCTTCGCCGCGATGATCCAGATCTCCCTGTTCGAAAGGGGGTTGTCCAACTTCTTCATGACCTTGCTCCCTCGTTGAGCTCCGCGTACGCGTTGGTAAAGATGTGTTCCTCGGGACGTTCGGCCGTGGCCGCGCGCACCAGCACGCGGCCGTCCTCGTGCCACCCCTCGGTTCGAATCGTCTCGCCGGGCCAGATGGGCTTGCTGAAGCGCCCGTAGAAGGTCTTGAGCTTCGTCGCGTCGCCGCCGCACGCCTTCTCGACGATGGCGCGGGCGATGAAACCGTAGGTGCAGAGGCCGTGCAGGATGGGCCGACCCATCGTGACCTTCTCGGCGAGCATCGCCGCCTCGGGATCCGCGTGGAGCGGGTTGAGGTCGTGACCGCCGAGCCGATAGACGAGGGCCTGCTCGGGTCGCGTCGGTCCGTCGACCACCCAGTCGGGCTCGCGCTCGGGCGGTCGGATCTTCAAAGAACGCGGCGGCGCCTCTCCGCCGAAGCCGCCGTCCTTCAGGTACATGATCGTCCACTCGGTCTCGCAGATCAGCGCGCCCGAGGCGTCGCGCGTCTCGGTCGTGATCGTCGACTGCGCCATCCGCCGAAGGTCGTGGACGCCCGCGACGGTCCCCACCGTCGTCAACGTGCCTTCCGATGGGAAGGGACGGTGAGCGGTGACGCGCTGACCGCCGTGCACCACGCCGCCCATGTCGCCGCCGATCGTCTCGAAGAGCTGCTTGCACGCCTCGTAGGCCGGCACGACCGCGTAGGTCGGGTAGACCTTCGGGCCGCGCTTCTCGTAGACGTAGTCGAGCTCGTCCGGCCCGCAGCCGATCCCGAGCGCGTAGAGCGCGACGTCGCGCCACGTGTAGGTGTGCTGGATCTCGCCGGTTTTCGTGCCCGTCGCGTCCGCGTGGAGGCCCATCTCGGTTACGTAGTATTCGGCCACCGGGAGGGTCAAGCCGTGCGCCTGGGCATCGTCACGCGGACGCCGCGCGACAAACGCGTCGGATCGCGAGCGGCGTGTTGCGGAGGGTCGGGGCCCCGGCTCATGCTTCAGGCACTGGTGGACGAACGGGCCACAGGCCGCTCGGCAGTCTCGGGTCCTCGCTTCGGCGGGCTCGCGCTGCGCGTGATCGCGCTCGTCCTCCTCGTCCTCGGCGCGGCGGGGTGTCCGAAGCCGCCCGGTCCTCCCGACGGCGGTCCGCCGGGCGACGGCGGCCCGCCGGTTCCGGACGCGGGCGACGGCGCGGGGGACGACGACGGCGACGGTCTCTGCAACGCGACCGAACGCTCGATGGGCACCGATCCGGAGAACACCGACTCCGACTCGGACGGGCTCGACGATCGGGTCGAGGTCGAGCTGGGCTACCGACCCCTACAGCCGGACTCGCCGCAACGAGACGTGCTGGTGTTCATGCAGGAGACCGAGATCGCGAGCCAGCAGCTCACGATCCCGCTGATCGTGAACGGCGGTGGCCACACGTACACCGGCGCGTTCGAGGCGCTCTCGGTGTTCGACACGCTCGATCTGACCGCGATGGACCTCCTCGAGGAGGCGAGCGCGGTGGGCGCGATGCCGATGGAGAACGTGTTCGAGGTGATGGTGCCCGAGCAGCGCTTCGTGGACGTGCAGGGCCGCACCCAGCTGTTCTGGGAGCTGCGGTTCGCGTTCGGTGACAACCTCCCGCGCTCCTGCATCCGCGCCTACCCGTTCCGCTACCAGGTGAAGCGCGACGACGGATACTTCGTGCTCTACGATCGATACCTGCTCGTGATCCTGCCCGAAGGTCAGCGGCTCGACACCGCGGAGTGGTGCCGGCCGCCCGGCGACTGCATCTGAGCTCAGGCTGCGCCCGGATCCGGTCGGCCGAGCCGGTTCAGTCCTCGCGTGCGCCCGTGGCTTCGCGGATCTGCCGGCAGTCCGCGTGCTGGCCCTCGATGTTGCCCCACGAACGCGCTTCGAGCGTCGCGCTCAAGTGGCCTTGCGCGTCGATCGAGCCGAGCGAGCGCGCCGCGATCTCGAGGTCCCCGCCGAGCTGGGTCGCGTAGCCGCCGACCTCGAAGGAGCCGTCGGTGAACGCGCCACCCTCGAAGAGCGAGGGGAGGTCGTCGGTCTCGATCCGGAGGTGACCGTCGGACTGGGTCGCGTCGACGGAGATGGTGTCGGTGTCGCCGACGTCGCAGATCGTCGAGCTGAAGATGCCGACGGTGAACGGGCCGCAGCTCCCGTGGCACTCGATGACGCGCGTCTCGACGTCGTAGTGGCCGGTCAGCGCGGCGCCCTGTCCGTCGCCATCGGGGATGGAGCGGACCGCGTCGGGGGTGAGGGAATTCGAGCCGCACCCGGTGAGGCTTGCGGCGAGGCTCGTGGCTAGAAGTATCAAGCGGTTTCTGTGCATGGCCGCGCCGTCAGCAGAGGCCATGCCGGGCTCGGATGATAGGGCTATCATGCGCGCGGCGCGCCCGATCGAGGACGCGGGTTCACGGGCTTCCGGGCGGGGAGCCGCCGGGCGTTCACGCCTCGGCGCGGACCTCGCGCGGACGCTTCCCAGGCGGCACGGGCCCTTCGAACGGCGCCAGGGCGGCGCCGCGCATGAAGTCCGGCCACGCCGCGCGGGCGTCGAGCTTCGCGAGCACCGCGTACATCCCCCACTGGAGCCGGTTCAAGAGCAGCCACTCCGGCGGACAAGCGGTCTTGCGTTGGTTCGGGTTGTCGAAGAGGAGCACCGCGTAGCTCCCGCGGACGTAGTCGTCGTCGAAGCGCATGAACGGCTCGCGCTGGGTGAGCGGGCGGTAGAGGTAGCTCACCACTTCGTACTGTCCGTCCCAGTCGTAGCCGCGTTCGGTGCCGACCATCCCGAGCGCGCGGTAGCGCTCGGGGAACACCGCGCGGTCGCCGTCGATCATCGAGCGCGCGAACGCCTTCCACTTCTCGATGAAGTCCTCCTCGAAGCGCCGCACGCAGCCGAAGTCGAGGAACACCACCGAGCCGTCCGGCCGGAACAGGTAGTTCCCGGGGTGCGGATCGCCGTTGTAGACGCCGTGCTTGAAGAGCGTCTCCATGCAGGTGCGGAAGATGATCTCGCCCGCGCGATCCTTGGCAGCCTGGCTCGCGGTCCGCGCGAACTCGCCGAACGGCATCGCGTCCACGAGCTCGGTAGTCAACACGCGTTGCGACGACCGTTCTTCGATCACCTCCGGCACGGACGCGCCGGGCACCTTCTCGAGCAGCGGCGCGAGCGCGCGTTGGCTCGCCGCCTCGATCCGGTAGTCGCACTCCTCGAGGATGCGCGAGCGCAGCTCCTCGGCGAGCGCGGCGGCGTCGATCGGCAAGCCGAACGTGCCGACCTTCGTGAGCACGGAGAACGTCGAGAGGTCGCTCTTCAAGACCTCCTCGATGCCCGGGTACTGGATCTTCACCGCGACGTCTCGTCCGCGATGGCGCGCGCGGTGCACCTGGCCGATCGAGGCGGCCGCGATCGGCTCCGGATCGAACGACTCGAACAGCTCGTCGACGCTCGCCCCGAGCTCCGCCTCGAGCACCGCGCGCACCTGGTCGGTGTCCATCCGCGTGCTCTGCGCCTGGAGCTCCGCGAGCACCTCCTGCGCCGGCGCGGGCAGCGCGCCCGGGAGGTAGCTCGCCATCTGCCCGACCTTCATCACGAGGCCCTTGAGCTGGCCGAGCTCGACCACGAGCTTCTTCGCCGCCTCGATGCTCTCGTGCACCTGCGCGTCGCTCGGCGCGTCGGTCTTCGCGCCCGCGATCTGCCGTCGCGCTGCGCTCATCCCGACCTTCGCGGCGAGCTTCGCGGTGACCCACGTGCGGTCCTTGAACCCCTTGGCGAGCTCCTTGATCGGTCGGCTCACACGCCCTCCCCGCTCGCGCCGACGGGCGCGAGCCACGCGGGAGATACGGTCATCGCTCGCCGCGGCCAAGCCCCTCGCACGTTTTCGATTGGCGAGCGCGCGCGCTTCTGAGATCCATTGGCGCAGTGCGACGCGAGCTCAAGCGAATCATCGGTCGCGGCTATCTCCGGCTGACCGGCTGGAAGGAGGAGGGCACGAGGCCGAGCCCGCCCGCGTTCGTGCTGATCGCGGCGCCCCACACGTCGAACTGGGACTTCCCGCTCACCATCGCGCTCTCGTTCGTCTACGACGTGCCGATCCGCTGGGCGGGGAAGCACACGCTCTTCAAGTTCCCGTACGGCTGGTTCATGAAGCGCCTCGGCGGGATCCCGATCGTGCGCCACGAGCGCGGCGGTCGCGTGCAGAAGCTCGCCGACCTCTTCAAGGAGCACCCGAACCTCGTGCTCACGCTGCCGGCCGAGGGCTCGCGCAGCCGCAAGGACTACTGGAAGAGCGGCTTCTATCACATCGCCGTCGCGGCCGACGTGCCGGTGGTGTGCGGCTACCTCGACTACGAGCGCAAGCGCGGCGGCTTCGGGTTGGTGCTCGAGCCGAGCGGCGATCTGAAAGCCGACATGGACAAGGTGCGTGCGTTCTACGCCGACAAGGTCGGTCTCTATCCCGAGAAGTTCGGTCCCGTGCGGCTGCGTGAGGAGGAGGAGCCGCTGGCGGAGCCCGAGGGATCGCCCGCGTCGTGAGGGTCCTCTTCGTCGCCGTCGAAGCGGCGCCTTGGATCAAGGTGGGTGGGCTCGCCGACGTGATCGGATCGCTGCCGCGGGCGCTCCGCGACCAGGGCGTCGACGCTCGCGTGTGCCTGCCCGCGCACGCGGGCGTGATGGATCACGCAAGAGGACTTCAGATCGTCGCGCGCTTCGGCGTCCCGCACGTACAGGGCTCGCTCGAGGCGACGATCTACGAGACGACCCTCGGCGGCGTGCCGACCTACCTCGTGTCGGGTCCTCCGATCCCGCCGCACGAGCTCGTCTACACCGCGCGCATGGACGAGGAGGGACACCGCTTCACGTTCTTCTCGATCGCCGCGCTCGAGCTCGCGCATCGCCACGTGCGTCCCGACGTCATCCACGCGCACGACTGGCACGCCGCGCTCTCGATCTGCACGCACGACTTCCACACGTTGCTCACCGTGCACAACCTCCCCTACGCCGGCCGCGGCGCGGAGGGCGCGATGGCGGGGTTCGACAAGCACGCGACCTTCGACCCGCGCGTGCCCGAGGAGCTCCGCGGCGCGCCGCTCGCGATCGGGCTCGTCGCGGCGGAGCGCATCTCCACCGTGTCGGAGGGCTACGCGCGCGAGATCCTCACCCCGGAGCTCGGCGCGGGGCTCGAGGGATTGTTGCGCTCCCGTCGCGCGGATCTCACCGGGATCCTGAACGGTCTCGACATCGAGAGCTGGGATCCCATGCGCGACGCGGGGTTCGACGCGAGCACGCCGGACGCGCGTCGCATCGCGGAAGCGAAGCTGCGGGCCGAGCTAGGCTTTCCTCAGGACCGCGTTCCCCTGATCGCGGTGGTGAGCCGGCTCGTCCCGCAGAAGGGCGTCGACCTCGCGCTCGAGGCGCTGCGCGCGCTCGAGCGGCCGCACTACGCGGTGTTCCTCGGCACCGGGGAGCCCGCGCTCGAGCAGGCGATCCTCGAGCTCGAGAAGGCGCGACCCGGTCAGGTGCGCGCACGCATCGGCTTCGACGACGCGCTCGCGCGGCGCATCTACGCAGGGGCGGACTTCCTGCTGTTGCCCTCGCGCTACGAGCCGTGCGGGATGACGCAGATGATCGGGATGCGCTACGGCTGCGTGCCGATCGCGCGCGAGACGGGCGGGCTCGCCGACACGGTGTTCGACGTGGATCTCTCCGATCGTCCGACGGGGATCCTGTTCCCCGACGCGAGCGTCTCGAGCACGGTCTTCGCGCTGCGTCGCGCGCTCGCGCTCTACGCGCGTCCCGACGGCGTCGAGGCGCTCCGTCGCTTCGGCATGACGCACGACTTCTCGTGGCGCCGCTCGGCGGCGGACTACGTGTCACTCTATCGAAGCCTGGCCGGTTCCCATCGAGCCGAACGGCCGGGCGAGGGGATGCGCTCGTGAAGAAGCCCAAGGTCTGTGCGGTGCTGTTGGCGGGCGGCGAAGGCGCGCGGCTCGGGATCCTCACCGCGAAGCGCACGAAGCCGGCGGTGCCGTTCGCCGGCAAGTATCGGATCATCGACTTCGCGCTGAGCAACTGCGTCAACTCCGGGCTGTTCGACGTGATGATCCTCGCGCAGTACCGGCCGCACTCGCTGATCGAGCACATCGGCGCGGGCGGTCCGTGGGACCTCAACCGCGAGCGCTGGGGCGGCGTGCGGATCTACCAGCCGTACCGCTCGCGCGAGCTCGCGAACTGGTACATCGGGACGGCCGACGCCGTGCAACAGAACTTCCTGTTCATCAAGGACCGGCAGCCCGATCTCGTGGTGATCCTGAGCGGCGATCACATCTACCGGATGAACTACAACGACCTCATCGAGGCGCACCTCGCGTCGGGCGCGGTCGCGACGCTCGCGACGATCTCGGTCACGCGCGAAGAAGCGCCGCGCTTCGGCATCGTGCAGAAGAGCGACGACGGCTGGGCCACCGCGTTCTTCGAGAAGCCCGCCGACCCGCCTCCCGGCGTCGGCAACATGGGCGTCTACGTGTTCGACTATCAGACCCTCGACCGCGTGCTCCTCGAGGATCACCTGATGGAGGAGACGAGCCACGACTTCGGGAAAGACATCTTGCCTCGTATGATCGCGCGCGGCGAGAAGGTCTTCACCTGGCCGTACGGCGGCTACTGGCGCGACGTCGGCACGCTCGAGTCGTATTGGGAGGCGCACATGGACTTGCTCAGCGAGCCGCCCGCCTACGACCTCAACGACACCGGGTGGCTCATCCACACGCGGAGCGAGAACCGCGCGCCGGCGCGCATCGGTCGCGCGACGATCCGCGATTCGCTCATCACCCATGGCTGCGTGATCGAGGGCGGCGCCACGGTCGAGCGCTGCGTGCTCGGCCCTGGCGTGCGGGTCGGCGGCGGCGCCGTGCTCAAGGAGTCCGTCGTGCTCAACGACACGGTGGTCGGCGATGGGGCGGTGCTCGAGCGCACGATCGTCGACAAGCGCGCGCGCATCGGCGCGGGCGCGCGGATCGGCGGGCACGGCGCGCTCTCGGTGGTCGGCAAGTCGAGCGAGGTCCCCGAGGGCTTCGTGGTCGAGCCGGGCGGCGAGATCGCGCACGACGTGGTCGCCGAGGACCTCCAGGGCGAGCAGGTCCCCGGGGGTCTGTGCGTCTACACGAAGCGTCGACCCTGGGAAATCCCAGGGAAATAGGGGCTCCCCCTCGTCATCCGAGCAGCCCTGAACGACTGGCTCTCATACGAACGTATGATGGTGCGGACGTTCAGGACTGAACGGGTGGCTCCCAAGGAGAACCTTGGGGGAGATCGGCAACCCCCGTTCAGCACTGAACGCAGAAAACTGGACTCGTGTTCAGTGCTCGCGCAGAGTCGGTTCATGACTGACCAAGCCCTCGCGTTCGGATCCTCGAAGCTCGATGCCCTGACCGCCCTCCGCGCCGCTCCGCGCAAGGTGGAGACCCACGCCGACGAGGCGCTCACCGTCCTCGCGATGCTCTATGGCCTCGCGCAGCACGGCGTCGCCGCCGAGCCGAGCGTCCTCGCCCAGCGGTTGGGTTGGGGTCTCGGCCGCGTGTTCCGCGTCCTCGGCCACCTCGACGAGAAGGGCCTCGCGGACCGCCAGCGCTGCCGCCTCACGTTCGGTGGGCTCGCGATCGCAGCGTCGTTCGCCGCCCGCTCCCGCTGACCCGAGGCGCGATTGCTACCGCGGTAGCTGCGTGGTAGGAAGACGGAGGTGGGCGCGGAGAAGCTCTCGATCTCCCTCGACTCCGAGCTGGCGGCGATGGTCCGGCGCGCCGCCGCGGAGGAGCGGGTGAGCACCTCGGAGTGGCTCGCCCGTGCGGCGGAGGCACGCATGCGGCGGGCCCACCTCGGCGCCGCGCTCGACGCGTTCGCGGAAGAGCACGGCTCGCTGTCGCCCGCTCAGGTCGGCGAGCTCATCGAGCAGGCGCGCGAGCGCTCTATCGTGACGAACAGGGTCGTGACGAACCGTGCCGTGACGAACAGTGCCGTGACGAACAGTGCCGCCACGCGGCGCAAGCCGGCTGCCAAGCGCTCGAAGAAGTGAGCCTCCTCCTCGATGCGGGCGCGCTCATCGCGTTCGAGCGGGGGGACCGCACCGTCCAGGCGTTCCTCCAGCGTGCGCACGACGACGGGGTGGACGTCCGCACGACCACGACCGTCGTCGCACAGACCTGGCGCTCCTCGGCGAGGCAGGTCGCGCTGGCCCGACTGCTGCGTGCCGTCGACGAACGCGAGCTCACGCGCGCGCGCGCTCGGTCCGTCGGCGAGCTGCTCTCCCGCGCCGGAGTGTCGGACGTCGTCGATGCGAGCCTCGTCGAGATCGCGGTCGACGGCGACGAGATCCTGACCCGCGATCCGACCGACATCGCGACGCTCGCCCACGCGGCCGGCAAGACGTTGCTCGTCACCCCCGTGTGACGACCGGCCGAAACTCCGCCGGCCCGCTACCGTACCTCGCTCATGGACGACACCGGCCCCATCCGCCCCCCCGATCTCGTGCTGTACGTCGGTGCGGGCTGCGGCTACTGCGCGGACGTCCGCCACCACGCGCGCGCGCTCGGCCTCGACCTCGAGGAACGCGACGCGTGGCGGGACCCCGAGCACCGACGCGCGCTCCTCGATGCACGCGGCCGCTCGACGGTGCCCGTCTTGCGGATCCGATCGGACGACGGCGACGACGAGTGGATGCCCGAGTCGCGCGACATCATGCGCTACCTGAGCAAGCGCTTCGGCAAGGGCGACTCCGACGTACCGCGCACGCTCGCGAGCGCGGTGATGTCGTGGGTGCAGGGCCGCAAGGACAACTGACGCGCTACGCAGGGCGCACGAACCGGGCCAGGAGCGTCTTCGATCCACCCGACGCAAACTCGATCGTCAGCTTGAGCGAGTCGCCGCGCCCTTCGCTGGCGCGCACGATGCCTTCGCCGAACTTGGCGTGTTGGACGCTCGCGCCCACCGCGAACGGATCGGCGACGGGCTCGGGTCGTGGTGGCGCGTCGGGCGCGGCACCGCGTTCGCGTAGCGCATTCAGCACCAGGCGAGCGTCCGCGTTCTTTGCGTCGCGATAGGCACGTTCGGCGAGCTGCCATGCGGTGGTCCCGTCCGCGGTCCGTGCGCAAGGGTCGGCTCCCGCATCGAGGAGCGCGCGCGCGAGCTGGGCGTTTCCCTGAGCGGCGGCGCCACACAGCGGAGGTCGACCGTACGCATCGGGTCGGTTCGGATCGGCGCCCGCGTCCAGCAGCATCTTCGTGAGCGCGAAGTCGGCCGGCGAGGCGAGATCGACCGCGCTCGGCTGGGCGCCCGCCTCGAGCAGGAGCGCCACGAGCTCGCGGCGCGCCGCCTCGTGATCGTTTGGCGCCGGGCCGTCCTCGCACGAGAGCTCAACCGCGTTGCGGAGCGCTCCGTCGAGCTGATGTGCGCAGCGTGACAGGAGGAGTTGCACCGACTCCATCGACGCGTAGAGCGCGGCCGCTTCGAGCGCGCGGTGATCGCGGAAGCGCCAATGGGTGGTCCCATCGACGTCCGCGCCGGCCGCGAGCAATCGCCGGACGGCGTCGGGGCGATCGTGCTTGCACGCGAGGGGGAGCGCCTCCTTGTGCTTCCGGACATCGGCGCCCGCGTCGAGCAGGATCCCGAGCACCGCGGTGTCCCAGTACGCGGCGCTCGTGACGCTCGTCCATTCGTAGGAGGAGTCGTGCCACTTCACCTTCGGACCCCCATCGGGCGACGCGCCGGCTTCGAGGAGCACGCGGAGGATCTCGATCTTGCTGATCGCGTGATCGAGCGCCGCGTAACCCGCTACGTCGATCGCATCGACGTTCGCACCTCGCTCGACGAGGCATCGCACGGCGTCCAGGTGGCCGGCGAACGCCGCGATGTGGAGCGCGGTCGCGCCGAACCGATCTCGGCCTTCGAGGTCGACCCCGCGGTCGACGAGGCACGCGATGACATCGGGCGATCCCACGCGCACCGCCGCGGCGTGGAGGAGCGTGCCCGGCCCGGTCGGCGCCGCCGTCGCGGTGTCGGGGACCCCGCTCCAGATCTCGAGCCCGAACATCTCCCCTGCGGAGCGCGCGATGCCTTCCGCGTCGTGGGCGTCGGGGCGCGCGCCCGCCGCGAGGAGCCTCTCGACCCAGTCCGCTCGGCCGAAGTAGGTCGCGTGCCACAGCGGGGTGACGCCGGGGCTGATGCGCTGGTCCAGCTCCCCCCGCGCGAGCGCGTTCGCGACCCACGCCTCGTCCCAGCGCTCCACGCCCTCGTGCATCGACGCGGAGCCTACACGCCCGGCGTCGGATCGAGAGAACGTCGCGAGGTTCGGGCGCAGCGATGACGCGAGCGTCTGATCGGCGTCAGTCGCGAGTGAGCCCCACCGCCGCCGCGACGTCGTCGCGGTAGCCGTGCCACGCGGTCAGTGTCTCTTGCATCGCTCCGAGCACCAGCTCGTAGGACGCCTCGGGGACGTGGTGCTGCATGACCTCCCACGCGTCCTTGCGGTGGTTTCCTTCGACCGCGCGGTGGGCCTTGGTGAGGGCGAGGCTCTCGAGCGGGAGGCCGTAGTGGACGACGAGCGGGTGCTGCTCGAGGGGCTTCGGCGGGGAAGGCGTGAAGCTCGGATCGAGCACCGCGCGATCCTCGGGGGTGCCTTCGAGGAAGATCGTGGTGACCGCGGCGGCGACGGACCAGCCGCGCTCCTCGGTCCAGTGATCGAGCACGTCGCGGTACGCGCGCGCGCCGGGCAACAGCTCGACCGCGTCGAAGCGCGCGAGATCCATGCCGAGGCCGCGCGGGTACTCGAGGAAGAGCTCGGGGTGCGGGCGACCCGCGACGAGGCCCCCCGTCTCCTCCTCGTAGATGTTCTCCGCCAGCGCGCGGCGCACCGCGGCGATCGGGCACTGCACGTAGGCGCGCGCGACGAGCACCGGAAAGTCGCGGACGTAGACCGCGTACTCCTGCTCGAGATGGATGTGGAGCTTGGCCGCGTCCACCTCGCCCGAGGTGAACTTCGGCCACGCCCAGTGGTGCTTCTGCTCCATCACCTGGAGGAGCGCCTCGATGAACTGCTCGCGCGTCACGAGCGTGATCGTTACCCACCGCGCCGCGAGGGTCATCTTTCGGGTGCACGCGGGGCTGCTAAGGTCGCGACGTGGACCGCGACACCGAGCTCGCACTCTTACGGCGCGGGATCGCGCGCGCGCGCGAAGGGTCGCCGGATCAGGGAGCGACGCAGCATCGCTCGCCGATCGATCGCTACCTCGACTCGGCACGCTACGAGTGCGAGCTGACCTCGATCTTCCGCCGGGTCCCGCAGATCGTGGCGCACGCGAGCGAGCTGCCCGAGCCCAGCGCGTTCGTGACGCGCACGCTGTACGGCGTCCCCATCTTGATCACGCGCAACAAGGCCGGCGCGATCGGCGCGTTCCTCAACGTGTGTCGCCACCGCGGGACGCGGCTCGTCGATGCGCCGCGCGGGGTGCGGCCGCGCTTTTCGTGTCCCTATCACGCGTGGACCTACGACCTCGACGGCGCGCTCGTGGGCGTCCGGCAGCGCGAGGGCTTTCCGCACCTCGACATGGCGGAGAGCGGCCTCGTGCGCCTGAGCGCCGAGGAGCGTCACGGATTCGTCTGGCTCTCGCTCGATCGAGGAACGAACGTGGACGTCGCGTCCTACCTGGGCGCGGAGCTCGACCGTGAGCTCACCGCCTACGCGCTCGACGCGCTCGAGCCCTATCGCCCCGAGCACCGGCGCTGGGCCGCCAACTACAAGCTCCTCGTGGAGGGCGGGCTCGAGGCCTACCACTTCAAGATCGCGCACGCGCGCACGATCGCCCCGCTCTTCTGCGACAACGTATTTCTCGGGGACCGCTTCGGCGATCCTTTCCGCGATCACTTCCGCAACGTCTTGCTCAAGAGCTCGGTGCGCGCGCTCGAAGGCACCGACGAAGCGGAGTGGCGGCTCCGAGACCACGCGAACATCCTCTACACCCTGTTCCCGCACACCGCGCTGCTCGTGCAGTCCGATCACGTCGCGTGGATCACGTTCACGCCGGTCGCGGTCGACGCTACGGACGTGACGATCGCGCTCCTCGTCCCGAAGGGCCCGCGCGACGAGCGCACCGAGCGACGCTGGGAGAAGAACCACGCGTTGACGCTCCCCACCCTCGCGGAAGACTTCGCGCTGGCGGAGTCGATCCAATCGACGCTCGCCTCCGGCGCGAACGACGCGCTCACGTTCGGGACCTACGAGCACCAGCTCGAGGCGTTCCACGAGACGCTGGAGCGCTGGACGACCCGTCAGATCTGACCGCGGAGCGAGAAGCGCGGGGACGTGGACTGGAGGCCTTCGGCGCTCAGATCGAAGAGGCCGGAGCGCTGGCCGAGCGCGATCCCGAAGGGAAGCTGCGCGCTCGCCGTCGCGCTGCCCTGGAGGCGCGCGTCGGTGTGGCCCGCGTGACCTCGCACGTTCGAGAGGGTCGCGGTCGCGATCGAGGTAGGGAACGTAAGCTGACGGATGCCTACGTCGAGGCCCGCTTCGCCGGGGGTGAACGCGATCGTCTGTCCCGTCCCGAGCGCGCGCCCGCCGCGCGAGATGTCGAGGCGCGCGATGGTGAGCGACGGGCCGCGCATCTGGGCGAGCTCGCTGAGCGCGGTGACGAGCGAGGCGACGGGCGCCTCGAGGCTCGCGCGCGCGAGGCTCGGAGCCCAGCCGGTGTCGCCGGGGATCCGATCGGCGCGGAGCGACACGCGCGCGGCGCGGACGTCCATCGCGGTCGCCTCGGTGCCGGACAAGGCGACGGCGGCGGGCTCGAGGAGCTCGATGGCCTCGATGACGCCGGTGCTGCGCGTGCATCGGGTCGGGCCGAGGGTCGCTTCGGAGAAGCCGCCGCTCAGCTCGACGGAGAAGCGATCGTCGCAGACGAGGCCGCGCTCTTCGAAGTCGCTCCGGGCCATGCTCGTCGCGATCGCGTTCCGCGCGAACCATCCCCCGACCACGAGCAGCAGGAGGACGCCGATCGCGATCCCCCCGATCGCGAGGAAGTTCCGCTTGGGCTTCGCCACGGCCGGGAGGATACACCGCTCGGCGTTCGCCGATTCCCCTGTGAGTGCGCGGGTTGACACCACCTCGGACCACTCACTAAGACAGCCCTGCCTGCGCCCCGATGAGCCACGCCGCCAAGAAGAAGCCCGACTGGTTGCGCGTCCGCCTCCCCGGCGGCGAGCGGTACAACGCGGTCAAAGAGACGCTGCGCGGGCTCGATCTGCACACCGTCTGCGAGGAGGCGCGCTGCCCGAACATCGGCGAGTGCTGGGCGGCGGGGACCGCGACGGTGATGATCCTCGGCGAGACGTGCACCCGCGGGTGCCGGTTCTGCGCGGTGAACACCGGCGACCCGCAGGCGATCGTGGACCCGCGCGAGCCCGAGAACGTCGGGCGGGCGTTGAGCAAGCTGGACCTCGCGTACGTCGTGTTGACGATGGTGGACCGCGACGATCTCCTCGATGGCGGCGCCGCGCACGTGGCGCAGACGGTGCGGCGGACCAAGCACCACGCGCCCGAGATGCTCGTGGAGACGCTCGTCGGCGACTTCGCCGGGGTGCGGCGCGACGTCGAGACGGTCGTGCGCGACGGTCGGCCGGACGTGTTCGCGCACAACGTCGAGGTGGTGCCGAGGCTCCAGCGCACGATGCGCGACGCGCGGTGCAGTTGGCAGCGCAGCGTCGATGTCCTGCGTTGGGCGCGCGCGGCCGGCGCGGGGGTGACGAAGAGCTCGCTGATGGTCGGCTGCGGCGAGACCGAGGCCGAGGTGAACGAGGCGATGGAGCTCCTCCGCGAGGCGGACGTCGACGTGCTCACGATCGGGCAGTACCTCCGGCCGTCGCCCAAGCACGCGGAGCTCGTGCGCTACGTCGAGCCGAGCGAGTTCGACGGATACCGCGAGCGCGGGCTGGCGATGGGGTTCAAGTACGTTGCGTCGGGGCCGCTCGTCCGCTCGAGCTACCGCGCGGCGGAGGCGTTCCTCGAAGGGATCCTGCGCGGCGAAGCGCCCGCGGCGGGCGCGTGGGACGATCGGTACGGAAAGAAAAAGCACTTGACCGTCCTCGACTCGGATCCCGGCGCCGCGACGCCGAGTGAGCACGAACGAGCGACGACGGTGAGCGAGGAGCGGCGTTGAGCATGGAGACCCAGACCGATCGGGCGGAGGAGTCCGGCGAGCGTGCGGCATCCGAGGCGAGCACGCTCGGACCGGATCGCGCGTTCGCGCTGTTCCGATCGATCCGCACCGCGCTGATGCTCACGGATCGCCTCGGCGGGATGGTGGACGACGGGACGATCCCGTTCTGGCCGTCCGAGCCGGCGCGGATCGCGGCGACGCTCACCGCGCTGGCGGGGCTCGCGGACGACGACTTCCTCTTCGCGACGATGCGCGACTGGGCGGCGCCGCTCGCGCGTGGGCTCGCGCCCGAGGCGATCTTCCACCGCGCGCTCGCGACGAGCCGCGATCCGTTGGCGGGCCGCGACGTGTCGGCCGGCTATTCGTACAAGGCGCTCCGGATCGGGAGCGCGAGCGCACCCACCGCGACGCACCTCCCGCACGCGGTCGGCGTGGCGTGGGCGGCCAAGCAGCGCGGCGATGCGCTCGTCTCGGCGGCGTTCTTCGACGCACGCGAAGTGGACGGCGCGGACTTCCACACCGGGCTCAACTTCGCCGGCGTGATGAAGACCGCCACGGTGTTCGTGTGCTTCGTTGGCAACGGCGAGCCGGGCAGCGCGGAGCATGCGGTGGCGTACGGGCTGCCGCATGCGAGCTGCGACGGGTCCGATCCCGAGGCGACGGTCCGCACGATCGCGACGGCGCGCGAGCGCGCGGCGAGCGGCGGCGGGGCGACGGTGGTGGACGTGAAGGTCGGCGACGACGCGGCGAGCGTCACGCGGCGGCTCGCCGCGGTGCTCGAGCGCGCCGGGTCGTGGACCGAGGCGGCGGAGCGCGATCTCGCGCAGACGATCGGGCGGCAGCTCGACGAGGCGCTGCGGGTCGCGCGGGCGTCCGGCTCGGCGAAGGCGAGCGCGATGTTCGAGCAGGTGTTCGCGGAGCTGCCGCCGCACCTCGTGGCGCAGCGCTCATCGAGCGAGCGCTCATCGAGCGAGCGTTCGTCGAGCGAGCGGGATCGGCGCAAGTGAGGCGGGCTCGATCGAGGATCGGTTGGAACGCGCTTTGCGCTTGTAGCGTGCGCTCACCGCGTTTCGCGGGCAGGGGCACGGGCAAGGGCAGGGGCAAGGGGCACGCGCGTTGCGCGTGCGGTGAGGGCTCTTCGTGACCGAGATGAACATGGTGCAGGCGATCAACTCCGCGCTCGCGAGCGAGATGCGCAAGGACGATCGCGTGGTGGTGCTGGGCGAGGACGTCGGCAAGGTCGGGGGCGTCTTCCGCGTGACGGCGGGGCTCTACGACGAGTTCGGCGAGGACCGCGTGATCGACACCCCGCTCGCCGAGGGCGGGATCATCGGGACCGCGATCGGGATGGCGCTCTACGGCATGCGGCCGGTGCCCGAGATCCAGTTCGCCGACTTCATCTTCCCGGCGTTCGATCAGATCGTGAGCGAGGCGGCGAAGATGCGGTGGCGCTCGGGCGGCGAGTACAGCTGCCCGATGGTGATCCGCACGCCGGTGGGCGGCGGGATTCGCGGCGGGCTCTATCACTCGCAGTCGCCCGAGGCGCTGTTCATCCACACCGCGGGCCTCAAGGTGGTGTGCCCGAGCAATCCGTACGATGCGAAGGGCCTCTTGCTCGCGTCGATCCGCGACGAGGACCCGGTGCTCTTCCTCGAGCCCAAGCGCGTGTATCGCGCGGTGAAGATGGACGTCCCCGAGGAGGACTACGAGGTCGAGCTCGGGCGCGCGAAGGTCGTGCGCGAGGGGAGCGACGTCACGATCGTGAGCTGGGGCGCGATGGTCTACGAGGCGCTCAGCGCCGCCGAGAACGTGGCGAGCGACGGGATCGACTGCGAGCTCATCGATCTCCGGACGCTCTGGCCGCTCGACCTCGACACGATCGTGGAGAGCGTGAAGAAGACGGGTCGGCTCGTGGTCGTCCACGAGGCGCCCAAGGCGTGCGGCTTCGGCGCGGAGGTCGTCCAGCTCGTGAACGAGAAGGCGTTCCTCCACCTCGAGGCGCCGCCCGAGCGCGTGACCGGCTGGGACACGCCGTTCCCGTACTCGACCGAGAACGAATACTTGCCCCTCGCCCACCGCATCGCGCCGGCCGTCGTCCGCGCGGCGCGCTTCTAGGCTCAAAACCCTACCCGGGAGACCGTCTTGTCAGTCTTCGAGTTCAAGCTGCCGGACATCGGCGAAGGCGTGATGGAGGGCGAGATCGTCGGCTGGCTCGTCCAGGAGGGCCAGAGCGTCCGCGAGGACGAGCCGATGGTCGAGGTCATGACCGACAAGGCGACCGTCACGATCGGCGCGCCGAAGACCGGGACCGTGCAGAGCCTCAGGGCGGGCGTCGGTCAGGTCGTCGCGGTCGGCTCGGTGATCGTCACGCTCGACACGGGAGGCGCCGGCTCGAACGGGGGCGGCACGACGAAGCACGCGGCGCCGCCGCCGCCCGAGCCGCTTCCCGCGGCCGCCAAGCAGAAGGACGACGGTCCCGCCGCGACCGCGGTCGGCGACATCAAGGACTCGCTGCCCGGCACGAGCGCGTTCGCGCGCCCGGCTCCCGCGCCGAAGGCGGCTCCTGCGCCGACGACGGATCACTTCGACGAGCGCCCGCTCGCCACGCCCGCGACGCGGCGGCTCGCGCGCGAGCGCGACGTGGACCTCCGCTACGTGCGGGGCACCGGCCCGGGAGGCCGCGTGACCAAGGGTGACGTCGAGGCGTTCGAGCGCACGAGCGAGACCGCGCCGACGTCGGTCGGTACGACCGCTCCCAGCGTGGAGCGCCCCACGACGTCGGTCGCCCCGATCTCGATCGAGGCGCCGAGCATGCACGAGCAGGCGCTCGAGGAACGCAAGCCGTTCGTCGGGGTGCGCCGCAAGATCGCCGAGCGCATGCAGCGCACGAAGAACACGGCGGCGCACTTCACGTTCGTCGAGGAGTGCGATGTCGGCAAGCTCAAGGAGCTGCGCGCGCGCCTCCAGCCCGCGGCGCAGGCGCACGGCGTCAAACTTTCGTTCTTGCCTTTCATCGCGAAGGCGTGCGTCGCCGCGCTGAAGAAACACCCCGTGCTCAACTCCGCGCTCGACGAGAGCACGAACGAGCTCGTCTATCGGCGCTACGTGAACCTCGGCATCGCGGCGGCGACCGATCAGGGCCTCATGGTGCCCGTCATCAAGCGCGCCGACACGAAGTCGGTGCTCGAGATCGCCAAGGAGATCGATCGCCTCGCGGAGGCGGCGCGCAGCGGAAGTATCGCGCGCGACGAGCTGACGGGCTCGACGTTCACGATCACGAGCCTCGGCAAGACGGGCGGGCTCTTCGCGACGCCGATCCTCAACATGCCGGAGGTCGGCATCCTCGGCGTCCACCAGATCAAGCAGCGCCCGGTGGTGCGCGACGGTCAGATCGTGATCGGCGAGATCATGCTGCTCAGCCTCTCGTTCGATCATCGCCTCGTCGATGGACACGTCGGCGCCGCGTTCGCGTACGACATCATCGCGTACCTCGAAGATCCCGACCGGTTGTTCCTCGAGACGTGACGCGGTGGACGAGGACGAGGTCAACGTAGAGCCCGCTCCCGACGGCTCGTCGTGCGCCGAGCACCCCGAGCGCGACGCCCTCGTCACGTGCCCTCGCTGCCGCGCGAACGTGTGCCTCGGTTGCTGGCACACCGCGCTCAAGCGCTGTCACGCGTGCTTGCTCCGCGACCCGTTGCCGCCGGCCCCATGGGCGGATGACACACGCGGGCTCCCGGCGCGCTTCTTCGCCACCCTGCTCGACGCGCTGCGCCCGACCGCGAGCGCGCCGGGGTTCGCGCGCGGGGAGTGGCGCCGCGCGATCTCGTTCGCGCTGATCACGTTCGTGCCCCTCGCGCTCCTCAGCGGTGTGATCCCGTTCACGCACACGCTCCTGTTCGGGAACCGGTTCGGCGTGCAGCTGATCGGCGATCCATCGAGCACGCAAATTACCTTGGACGTGCTCCGAGCGGCCGGCTTCGGCCTCTTGGTATGCGTCGTCAACTTCCTGAGCCTCACCGTCCCGTTCGTCAGCCTCACCCGCGCATACGGGAAGCGCGATCCGAGGGGCCGCTCGGCGCGCGCGGGCGAGGGCGAGCTGTCGAGCCAGCCGGCCCACCAAGTGATGCTCTATCGCGCGTGGCTCGTCCCGCTCGTCGGCGTGGTCGGCCTCGTGCGCGGCCTGCTCGTCTGGTGGGTGCCGACGGGGTCGGGTGAGGCGCTCCCGGACACCGCGGCGTTCATGCTCGAGCTCGCGACCTGGTTGCCGCTGCTCCTCTTGCTGTGGGCGATGATGTCGACCGCGCGCATCGCGGGCGTCGGCCTCTTCGCGTCGATGCTCGTGGTGATCGTCCCGTTCGCGTTGATGATCTTCGCCGAACGGATGTCCCTCGGCGCGATCGCGCCGTGGCTGCCGGACTCGAGCGCGATGCGCGAAGCGGTCGAGGCGGCGGCCAACGCGCCTTGACCCGGGTTCGCTACGGCAGCCCGCAGACGTAGCCGATGTTCGACATGCAGCCGCGGTCGTCCCACTGGCCGTCACGTCCGTCGCGGATCGAGATCGTCCCGCAATTCTCGATGCCGCCGTTGTTGTTGGGCTCTCCGGGGCTCCACGGCGCGTCGACCACCGCGTCGCCGTCGATCCAGCGCCAGTCGCCTTCGAGCGCCTGATCGCTCATCCCGATCCATGCGTCGGGCAGCGCGGCGCTAGAGACGCCGCGCGCGACGACGCAGTTCTGCGGGGTATCGCGGATCCGCGCGAGGTCGTAGCCGACGGCCTGACACGCCGCGCGCGCCTCCGACCATGTTCGTTGCTCGGGACAGACGAGGAAGGAGCTTTCCCCGAGGCGCCGGACGGGACACGGGCACGCCGCGCCCTCGTCGATCGACCCGTCCGCGTCGTCGTCCGCTCCATCGCACGCCGCCTCGGCGCTGTGCACGGGGTCGTCCTGAAACGCGCCCGGCTCCTCCACGCACGCGCCGGTCGGGTACACGCATCCCGTCGCCTCCGCGCACGTGCCGCCGCCGCACGCGACGTCGTCGACGAGGACCCCGCAGCTGGACGAGAGGCACACGGCCCGCACGCACGCGACACCCGTGGCCGGACAGTCGGCGTCCACCGTGCACTCCGGGGGGCTCTCGCAGCGCTCCGGCGTCTCTGGGCTGCACCGCGCGTCATCGCAGACCCCCGCGCGACATGCGAGGAGCTCGTCCGCGCAGTCCACCGTCAGACACGCGCGGAACACCTGCACGGTCACCACCCGCGACACCCCCGACGTCTGGACTTGCACGCGGCCGCGCGCGACCTCCTCACCGTTCCGCCGTAGCACCACCTCGACGAGGTAGTCGCCCGCCCCGACGTCGATGAGCTCGGCGACGCGCACGCTCGCGGGCAGGTCGTCGTCCAGCGCGAGATCATGCTCGTGCTCGCCGCCGATCGCCGACGCGCCGTCGATCGAGCGGACCGTGGTCACCGCGTAGTCGACCTCGACGCCCGCGCGCAGGTCGCTCTGGAGCTCGACGAGGAGCATCCCTCGAGCCTCGCACCCGAGCAGGAGCAGCAACGTACCGACGGCGATCCCGCGCCCGTGCACCGGGTGAGGATACCCCCGCGCGGTGTCCCGGCGCAGCGCCCCAGCGGGCCGCGAAGGACTTCGTCGCCGAGGCGCAATGAGGCATGCTCACTCCGATTCAAGGGCCTTACGAACGCTTACGAATCCGAACCTCCGCTTTGGCCCGCCAGCGCTACTCCGTTCGGTATGCCCAAAGCCGTCGGTGTCCGGGTCCCCGCGCTCGCCCTCGCTCTTTTCGCGGTCCTTCTCGCGGCACCGCACGAGGTCTCGGCGCAGCTCCTCGGCAGCGCTTCGTCGGCCGCGCGCGGCTCGAGCGACCACAGCTCCAACGGCTCCGACGACGACGATGACGACGGCGGCTCGTTCCTCGGCAGCATCTCTTCCGCGGTGCGCGGCGGCGGTAGCGACGGTGGCAGCAGTCACAGCTACGACGACGACGACTACGACACCGACGAGGGCTCGTACGGCAGCTCATCGGGCTACTCGGGGTACGGCGGCTGGGGCCGCGCGACCTATTCGGATCCCGGCCCGAGCTACGGCGCGACGGTCGGTCCGCAGGGCTGCACCGCCGATGGCTCCGTCGGCGGCGCGGGGTGCGTCCCGCCGGACGTCTTCGCGGTTCAGCTCGACGTCGAAGGCGGCTACGTGCTCGCGGGCGCGGGCCGCGTCGGAGTCGGCGCGCGCCTTCGCATCCCCGAGGTCCCGATCGACGTGGCGAGCCGCTACTCGGTCTTCCTCGAGGAGGTCGATCACTCGGTCCAGTCGATCGCGATCGGTCGCGTGGGCGCGGACATCCGGATCGTCGAGGAGTGCGGCTTCGTCCTGCGCCTCGGCGCGGCGCTGCGGCACATGCAGGACGGGCTCGGGCCGGTGTTCGGTCTCGACGCCGCGGCGTCGCTCGAGCTGACGCTCGCGGAGCCGATCGTGATCGCGATGGAGGCGACGGCGGGGTTCATCGGACAGGCCGTCCTCCTCACCGCGCGCGGCATCCTCGGCGTGACGCTCGGGATCGTCACGCTCTACGCGGGATGGGACTTCCAGACGCTGTTCAACAGCGGCAACGTCGATCTCGGCGGCCCGATGGCCGGCCTCTCCTTCCGAATCGAGTGACGGCCTGGAACCGGAGCGGGGTGCGAGTAGGATGTCGGGAGGTCGTGGGTGCAATGAAGGTTACGGATCGATATTTGGCTTGGATGGCGGCGCTCGGCTTCGCGGTCGTCGGGTGTGCGTCTCCGAAGAGCGGCTACGTCTTCCTCACGCAGGCTCCGGGGGGTCTCGTGACCGGTCCGGATCGCGCGGTGTTCCACCTGTCCGCGGGACTCTCGGACGCGGAGCTTCCGGACTTCGCGGCGGGGGAGGCGCCGGGAGTCGCGCTCCTCGCCGCCGAGGGCGGGTGCTTCTCGGTCGACCTCACCGGGCCGACGCGAGCGGCGTTCCCGCTCGGGACGGTCGAGGCGCGCGTCGACGGACGTCCGATCGTCTCGGACGAGGGGGTCGACGCGGTCTACGAGGTGGACTTCGACGAGGTCCTCATCGCCGCGGGGGACTCGGTCACGCTCTCGTTCGACGGCAGCGACGTGGTCAGCGCGGCCGTCGCGACGATGACCCAGCCGGCCGAGCTGCCCGCCACAATTCCCGAGCGGGTGGCCCGCGATGAGGAGCTGACGATCACGTGGCCCTCGGATCTCGACGCCGACGTCATGGAGCTTCGGCTCTCCAACGTGATCTGCGACGCGCCGGTGGCCGACGGGCAGATCACCGTCAGCGCCGCGATCCTCGGGACGGTGGAGCCCAGCCGTGTGCTCGCTCAGCTCATTGCGTCTCGCGAGACGACCGTCGACGTCGAGGGGATCCAGGTCCTCTTCCGCACCGGTCAGGCGTACATCGGCTTCACCACGCTCGAGTAACCGCTCGGCGAACAGCCACCCACGCGGCGGGCTGCTAATCTCCGGCCGTGGCGGAGATCCGCACCGATGTCCTCCTCATCGATGACGACAGGGAGCTTTGCGATCTCCTGCGGGAGTACTTCGTCGGGGAGTCGCTGTCGTTCGACGCGGTGTACGACGGGCCGGCCGGGCTCTCGCGGTTGTCGGCGGGCGGCGTGGGGCTCGTGATCCTCGACGTGATGCTGCCCGGCAAGAACGGGTTCGACGTCCTGCGAGAGATCCGCGCCATGTCGACGGTGCCGGTGTTGATGCTGACCGCGCGCGGTCGTGAGGTGGACCGGATCGTCGGGCTCGAGATGGGCGCCGACGACTACCTCGCGAAGCCGTTCAATCCGCGTGAGCTCGTCGCACGCATCCGCGCGATCCACCGCCGTGTCGCGCCGGGCGGGAGCGCTCGCGCCGAGTCGGACGTCGTCGAGGTGGGAGACGTCCGCGTGCACGTCGCGTCGCGCACCGCGACGCTCGCGGGAGAGCCGCTCGCGCTGACCACCGCGGAGTTCGATCTCCTCGTCGAGCTCGTGCGCCAAGCCGGTCGTGTCTTGAGCCGCGAGGAGCTCTGCCTCAGCGTGCTCGGCCGTCGTTTCTCGCCGCTCGATCGCAGCCTCGACGTGCACGTCAGCAACCTGCGCAAGAAGATTGGACAGGGGCTCATCAAGACGGTGCGAGGGCACGGCTACCTCTTGGCGCGCCCCGAGCCGTGAGCCGGTTCTTCCCGCGCATCTTCGCGGTGATCTGGCTCGCCGCGACGCTCACCGGCGCGGTGGGCACGGCGGTCGACGTGTTCGCGAACCCGCGCTCGCGCGAGGAGGAGCGGCACCGGCTCGAGGTCACCGCGCTGAGGCTCGAGGCGATCGAGGCGATGAAGCAGGCCGCCTCGGGCGAGCGCCCGACCGATCGTCTCGAGGAGTTTCAGGCGCGCACGGGGGCCGCGATCTACTTGTTCCGCGACGACGGGACGGTGTTCTCGCCCAAGACGCCGCCCGGTCCGGTGCGCGAGGTGGCCCTCGCGGTGCGCGAGCGGGGTGAGATCGAAGAGGAGCGGCAGAACGCGACGCTGGTCGGGCTGAGCCTGCCGAACGAGCACTACGTCGCGGTCGGGCGGGTGCGTCGCACGCCGGTGTGGGCGCGGCTCCTCGGAGAGGATCAACCCGCCTTGCGGGTGATGCTCCTGCTGGCGTCGAGCGCGCTCCTCGCATTCTTCCTCGCGCGCTACCTCGTGACGCCGATCCGGAGCCTCCGGCGCGCGACCCAGCGGATCGCGGAGGGCGATCTGAGCGTGCGGGTGGAGCCGGAGCTCGGCGGTGGCGTCCTCACCGAGCTCGCGAGCGACTTCGATACGATGGCGCAGCGGGTGGAGGATCTCCTCGCGTCACAGCAACGGTTGTTGTCGGACGTGTCGCACGAGCTCAACTCGCCGCTCGCGCGGCTCACCGTCGCGCTCGAGCTCGCTCGGCGGCGGAGCGACGGATCGGACGCCGAGATGCTGGACCGGATCGAGCGGGAGGCGGGGCGGCTCGGCGCGCTCGTCGACGAGATCCTGACGTTCAGCCGCCTGGAGGGCAAAGGTCCCGAGCGCGCGCGGCTGGACCTCGCGGCGCTCGTCCACGCGGTGGTGCACGACGCGGAGTTCGAGGCGACGCCGCTCGACGTCGAGGTGCAGGCCACGCGCGTCGACGAGGCGACGTTGCTCGCGGACGCCGAGCTGATCAGCCGCGCGGTCGACAACGTGATCCGGAACGCGCTCCGCTTCACCGCGTCGGGCACGACCGTCGACGTGTCGCTGGAGCGCGGCTCGCGCGAGGTCGTGCTGGCGGTACGCGATCACGGTCCGGGCGTGCCCGACGACGCGCTCGACGCGATCTTCGATCCGCTGTTTCGCGTCGAGAGCGACCGGGGGCGGAGCCGCGGCGGCACCGGGCTCGGGCTCGCGATCGTCAAACGCGCGGTCGAGCTCCACGATGGGACGGTCCGCGCGCGCAACGTCGATGGCGGCGGGCTGCGCGTCGAGCTGTCGTTCCCGCTCCCGGCAAAGCCGGCCCAGCCAGCCCGAAAGCCCGGCTGACGATCAGTCGACCGCGAACGGCTCACTGACCACGGCGTGGGCGCGGTTGCACGATCGCACTACGAAACGATAGTTGCCGGGCGGTGCGGCCGCGCAGCGCTCGCACTCGCACTGCGCGTGGCCGACCATCGCCTTCCACGCGGGCGGGAGGTACGCGGCGCCCGGAGCGAGCGTCACGCACTCCGGAGGGGCCACCTCGCAGTCGAAGCGGAGGTGCATCTCCACGCCGTCGACCGCGCGGAACGCGTCGCCGTCCTGTCGCTCGACGCCGACCGCGCTCGAGAGCTGAACGACCTCGGCCCCGTGATTCTCGACGCGCAGGCCCACGTCGCGCGCGTGGCGCGCGGGCTCCGCGATGACCGTGACCTCCGGCGCGGGTCCGGGATCGACGACCGCCGCGGTGTCGGCCTGCCCTTCGTGACCCTGGCTGCCTCCCCCGCCGCCGCCGGTCCCGTCGCCGGAGGCGCCGCCACCCGGGCCCGCGCCCGAGCAGCCGCCTCCGCATCCCGCGACCCAGAGACAGACGAACCAGACCAACGCAGCGCGTCGAGGCACCGCCGGAGGGTAACTACGCGGGCGGCGCATGCCCACAAACCGAGGCGGAGCTACTCGGGTGAAGGAGCCGGGGCGCCGTACGCCGGGACCGCGTTGCCCATGTCGTCGTCGGTCGTGTCGTCGTCCGAAGCGTTGGGATCGGGCGGCGTGCCGTACGCCTGTCCGATCGTCTCGGTCTCGGTCTCGGTCTCCGGCGGCGGCGGCGGCGGTGGCGGCAGCGGGTCGGGGGGCGCGCCGTAGGGCTGCGCGATCGTCTCGGTCTCGGGGCGTGGGCCGTTGCCGTCGTCGCCGCACGCGCTCGCCGCGGTCGCACCGACGACGAACAGCGCGGCCCGACCGAGCGTCCGAAGCGCGCGCGCGCTCGGCGGAGCGAGCCGGCTCGCCGCGAGCGGGGACGAGCAGAACGGGCAGCTCGCCTCGTCGATGTGGACGTGACGCGCGCAACCGGGACACGGCGAAAGCGGCATCGGAGGAGGATAACGCACTCGGAAGCGTGGCAACCTCGCGCGATGGATCAGGATCCGGCGTCCGCGTATCGGCCCGTGCCGTATCGACCCCCGCGCGTCGAGCCCGACGAGACCGTCGCGCGCCTCCAGCGCGACTACGAGGTGATGAGCCAACGCCGAAGCGTGCGCCGCTTCTCGACCGACCCCGTGCCTGCCGAGGCGATAGAGCACGCGATTCGTATTGCAGGGACGGCGCCGAGCGGCGCGCACCGGCAGCCGTGGTACTTCGTCGCGATCTCCGATCCCGTGGCCAAGCGACAGATGCGCGAGGCGGCCGAGAGGGAAGAGCGCGCGTTCTACGAGACGCGCGTCACGCCGGATTGGCGCGAGGCGCTCGCCCCGCTCGGCACCGACTTCGTGAAGACGCACATCACCGACGCGCCGTGGGTGATCGTCGTGTTCCGGCGCGACTTCGAGGAGCTCGAGGACGGTCGACGGCTCAAGGGGTATTACCTGAACGAATCGGTGGGGATCGCGGTCGGGATGCTGATCGGGGCGTTGCACCGGGCCGGCCTCGCCAGCCTCACCCACACCCCGGCGCCGATGACGTTCCTGCGCGAGCTCTGCGGTCGGCCGGCCAACGAGAAGCCCTTCGTGATCCTCCCCGTCGGATATCCCCACCCCGACTGCGAGGTCCCGGATCTCGCCCGCAAATCGCTCGCCGAGATCGCAGAGCTTCGGTAGCCAATCGAGCCCCCTGAGATATCCTCGGCGCGTGCCCCCAGATGGTGCCTTCTTGCTCGGGGAGTACCGGCTGCTCGAGAAGCTCGGGCAGGGGGGCATGGCGATGGTCTACCGAGGCGAGCGCCAAGGTCAGGCCGGCTTCAAGAAGACCGTCGCGATCAAGCGGATGATCCCGCAGTACCGACGCGACCCGTCGCTCCTCGAGCGCTTCGCGGCGGAGGCGCGCACCAACGCGCGGCTCGATCACCCGAACCTCGTCGCCGTCGTCGACTTCGGGGTCAAGCCCGAGCCGTACCTCGTGATGGAGTTCGTGGAGGGCATCTCGCTCGCCTCGCTCCTCGAGCGGCTCGCCGAGCAGAACCAGAAGCTCGAGGTGGCCGCCGCGTGCTTCATCGGCGCGGAGGCGGCGTCGGGGCTCGACCACGCGCACCGCAAGCGCGACGAGAACGGTAAGCCGCTCGGGATCGTGCACCGCGATGTGTCACCACAAAACGTGTTGCTCTCGAACGAGGGCGCCGTGAAGGTGAGCGACTTCGGCCTCGTGAAGGCGGCCGACAACGTCGTCCAGACGGGGAGCGGGATCCCGATCGGGAAGCTGAGCTACATGGCGCCCGAGCAGGCGAGCCACCACGAGGTCGACGCGCGCGCCGACGTGTTCAGCCTCGGCATCGTGGTGTGGGAGATGCTCGCGATGCGCGTGCTCATCCCGCCGCGCGATCCGGCGCGCGCCGCGCAGATCCTCAAGGCCTGCGTGTTCGATCCGCCGTCCCGCTACAACAAGGCCGTCTCGCCGACGCTCGACAAGATCGTGATGAGCTGCCTCGCCGCGAACCCCGCGCAGCGCACGCCGTCGATGCAGGCGGTGGGGATGGCGCTGCGCGAGGTGCTCCACGAGGTGGCGCCGGGCTACGGGCGCGATCAGCTCGCCCGTCTCTTGAGCTGGGCGTTCCCGGAGCGAGGCTGGCAGCTCGACGAGCCGCACGAGACCGCCGCACAGCCCTCGCTCGAGGAGCGCCTCTCGATGCCGCCGAACGAGACGGTAGGGCAGGCGATGCAGCGGCCGGCGGAGCACGCTTCGTTGCGGACGGAGGTCGACGTCAAGCGGGCGGAGCGGATGGTGCCGGAGCGGATGGTGCCGCGGCCGAGCCACGCCGAGCAGCTCGTCGCCGCGCAGGCGCAGAGCCGCGTGCAGCTCTCGGTGGTGCCCGCCGCGAAGGAGAGCCGCTCCGTCCTCCCGTGGGTGCTCGGCATCGCGGTGGCGATCGGCCTCGGGATCATCGCGCTGGTGATGGTGCTGTTCGTCGTGTTCTCGTCGTTCGATCGCGAGGACGACGACATGGCGCCGCCGCCGACGCCCACGCAACCGACGCCCACGCCACCGACGTCGACATCGGGTGGTGGAGGACAGGAGCCCGGCACCGCGCCGGCGATGATCCCGGGCGGGATCCACATCGAGGCGAACGTCCCCGGCGCCTCGGTGTTCAGCGGCGCGACGCGGCTCGGCAGCACCCCGCTCGATCTCGCGAACGGCGCGCTCGGACGCGAGCCGGTGGTGGTGCTCGCGGCCGGCTATCGACCCGGCGTGTACGAGCCGTCGCAGATCGCTGGACAACCCAACTTTCTCGTCTCGCTCACCCCGGTGAGCCGACCGCACTACGCGGTCTATGTGCGCTCGAGCGTGCGGGGCCGCGCGTTCATCGCGTTCGGTGGCGAGTCGCTCGGGCCGATTCCAGGGGTCATCATCGTGCCGGGCACCCCGCTCGGAGGCTCGCCGACCATCGAGCTCGAGCTCGACGATCTCGATCGTCTCCAGTACGAGACGGACCGCTGCCCGCCGCTCGAAGTCTGCGAGCTGGACGCGGACCGCCGGCTCGGTGAGCGGCGCCGCATCGAGTGGTGAGCGCGGCGCCCGTGAGAGCGGCGCTCCTCGCCTGGTACGACGCCAACCGTCGCGCGCTCCCGTGGCGCGAGACGCGCGACCCGTACGCGATCTGGGTCTCGGAGATCATGCTCCAGCAGACCCGCGTGGAGACGGTGATCCCGTACTACGAGCGTTTCATGGCGCGCTTCCCGACCACCGCATCACTGGCCGAAGCATCGCAAGACGACGTGCTGTCGTACTGGAGCGGCCTCGGCTACTACCGTCGCGCGCGCCTCCTGCACGAGGGCGTCCGCGAGGTGGTCGCGCGCTACGGCGGCGCGGTGCCCGAGGACCCGGCGGACCGCCGCTCGCTCCCCGGCGTCGGTCGCTACACGGCGGGCGCGATCGGTTCGATCGCGTTCGGCCGTGCCGAGCCGCTCGTCGACGGCAACGTCGCGCGGGTGCTCGCGCGGGTGCACGCGATCGACACGCCGCTCGGCCAGAAGGACACCGAGCGCGCGCTGTGGAGCCACGCGGAGGCGCTCGTTTTGGGCGAGCGACCGGGCGACCTCAACCAAGCGCTCATGGAGCTCGGCGCGACGGTGTGCACGCCCAAGCGCCCGACGTGTTTGGTCTGCCCGTGGCGTGCGGAGTGCCGCGCGCGCGCGGAGGGTCGGACCGACGCGCTCCCGGTCCCGAAGCCCAAGAAGGCGCCCAAGCCGGTCCGCTGCGCGGCGGTCGTCGCCACGAAGGGCGCAACGGAGATTGCGATGTTGCGGGGCGAGGCGGCGCTCTTCGGCGGCCTCTGGGGCGTCCCGATGGCCGAGGGCGAGGGCCGTGCCGCGGCCGAGCGCGCGCTGACCGACGCAGGGGTGTCGGGTCGCCTCGCCGCGGCGTCCCACGGCGAGCTCGTCCACGTGCTCAGCCATCGCGTCCTCGAAGTGACGCTGTGGCGCGCGACGCACGCGCGCGTGAAGCCGCCCGCCGAGCTCAAGAGCGACGCGCAACGCGCGAGCGTCGGCGTCTCCACGCTCACGCGGAAGATCATCGAGGCGAGCGAGCGGTGACGAGCGGGATGGCGCGACGCGGCCCGAGCATCCGAGTGGACGCCGATCGTCGCGGTTGACTCGCCGTCGAGCCAATCGCGTCCCTGCCTTGTAGGCTGGGTACGGCCGCGCAGCCGGTGTCAGGGTGAGTTGCGTGGCGTGGCCTCCGTGCGCGGGATCGGTGCACGGGCCCGTCGCGGACCGCGCAGTGCGAGCAGGTGACGCGCGCCGTGACGGGCCCGAGCCAGCGGAGAGATCATCGCCGCCGTCGGCGTCGACGGAGGATCACCACGAGCGGAATGCTCGCGAGCACGAACGTAACGAGAGCGCTCAACGGATAGCTGAGCAGCGATGGAAAGAGCGACACGGGCTCCACGACGACATAGCGAGACTGAAGGCCGCGCATCCGGCCCTCGAGCTCACCTCCGAAGATCCAGGAGAACGGCTCGCCGGCGCGCACGAAGCGAGCTCCGTCCAACCGGGCCGCTTCGAGACTCATCGTCTCCGGGATGAGGTCTCGGCCTCCGGGGTGGAGTCCCTGCGTGGCGCCGTAGTGGAACGCGGGTCCTTGGGTGAGACGCGACACGATCGCGGTCGAGCGCGGTCCATGTCCCGACCGGAGCGGGACATAGGCCGCGTGGACGGTGAACCCGTGCGCGGCGACGACCATCTCGTGCGTATCCAGCACGCAATCATCGATGACGAAGAACAGCCCGTCGGGCGGTTCCTCCGTGAGCTCGGCGCACGTGACGCGGCGATCGTCGAGGTTGGCGAGGACCCAACCCGCGCTCGCGACGAACACGGCGAGCGAGATCGCCCCCGCGAGGCCGAGCACCGAGAGCAGCGCACGTGCCGTTCGGCTGAGTGGCTCTGGATCTGGAGAGGGCTCCGGTAATGGCGGCGAGGGCTCGACGGTCGGGGGCGCACGTCGCTTCCCTGTCAGCAGCCAGGTCGCCAAGGCGAGGAGAATCGCGAGCGTGATCCCGACCGGAAGGGCGATGCGCTTGACGTCCGTCCTGGAGACGCTGAGGGGCGCGCGTTCCTGGATCATCCCACGCCACTCTGCGGGACCCGCGTAGTCGAGTGCGTTGTGACCGCTACCGCCCCGTCCGCGTCGGGCACGTCGACGGCGGCGCCCCCCGCTGGATCGGCCGCCGAAGCTGCCCCCGGTGCTCTGCGCCCGGGCGCTCGCGGTCTCGATCCCGAGCGGCAGCGGGACAGCCGTCGTCGCCAGCAGACCGAGCAAGCAAACGAGCATCCTCCAAGCGGTGCGGGTGCGGGTCACGTCGCGTGCGTCCATGTCGCTGGCGCGGGGGCGCCGCAGTGCGGGCAGGTGAGGAGCTCCATCGCGAAAGGTCCCTTGCAGTGCATGCAGAAGACGCGTCCCGCGATCGAGCGCTCGTCGATCTTCTCGAGGTCCGGGTAGAACTGCTCGAGCTCGGCCGTGCTCATGCGGTCGTTCTCGGCCGCGGGCGACCAGATGACCTCCATCGCCACGATCGCGCGCGGGTCCGCGGAGAACGACAGCTGGTGCAAGAGTCCCTTGATCGCGTCGGCGCTCGCCAGGTCGTCGAAGTTCGGGATCTCACGACGCGACGCGAGCACGAGGGTGACGACGACGGTGCCCTCGCCCTCCGTCGGGTGTGCGACCGCGTGCCCGGCGTTCGACGACGTCGTCACGCCGTCAGCGTTGCGCAGCAGCTCCGTCCTGAACTTGCTGCGGGCGTCGGTCGCGAGCTGACGGAAGATGCCTTCCGCTGCCGCAGAGCCCATCGGGTGGTGGTTGGATGCGCTCGCGTAGAGCCACGCGGTCTCGGCGCGCAACAAGGCGGCGATGGTCTCGCGCACGAGGAACGTCAGGTTGGCGTTCCCCGAAGTGCTCCCCGTTCGCGCGAGCTGCTCGAGGGTGGCCTGCACCTCGCTGCGCGCGCGCCAGTCGATGCCGAGGCGGATCGCCGAGACATCCACGTGGTTCCAGCCCTGCGCTCCGCCCATCCGCCGCGCGCGGTCCTGCCTCGCGAGGCCCCACGCCATGAGCGCGAGCAGAATGCCTGGCAGGACGCAGAGCAGAAAGATGTCGAACGGCCCTGCCTCGCGCCCGCTGCTCGTGCCGTAGTCGTAGCTGCTCGAGCTCGAGCTGCCGCTCCAGCCGCCGCTGCTCGAGCCGCCGCCGTACCCGCCGCCGCCGCCGCCGAAGCTGCCGCCGCCGAAGCTGGATCCGGTGTCCTGCGCCAGCGCCGACGCCGCGATCAGCCAAGCGCCGAAGAGGAAGGCGAGCAGCCAGCCGAACGAAGAGGCGGTCGAGATGCGCACGACGAAGACCTCAGGTGGCGACCGACGTCGCCGGCGCGGGGGCGCCGCAGTGCGGGCAGGTGAGGAGCTCCATCGCGAAAGGTCCCTTGCAGTACATGCAGAAGACGCGTCCCGCGATCGAGCGCTCGTCGATCTTCTCGAGGTCCGGGTAGAACTGCTCGAGCTCGGCCGTGCTCATGCGGTCGTTCTCGGCCGCGGGCGACCAGATGACCTCGAGGGCGACGAGGCTCGCCGGGTTGGCGACCTGAGTCATGTCGTCGAGGAGGCGCTTGAGGGCCTCCGCGTTGTCCATGTTCTCGACGTCGATGATCTCGCGGCGCGCGGCGACGATGAGCGTGATGACGACGGTGCCCTCGCCCTCGGTAGGCTGCGCTTCTATCGCGGGGGCCTCGGTGGTCGACACGCTGCCGTCCGCGTTGCGGATGAGCTCGCGCTTGAACTTGCTGCGCGCGTCGGTGGCGAGCCGACGGAACACGCCTTCCGCGACGGCCGCGCTCATCGGGCGGAAGTTCCGCACGCTCGCGTAGAGCCAGGCGACCTCGGCGCGACGGAGCGCGAGGACGGTCTCGCGCAAGAGGTTCGCGAGGCCTTGCTTGCTCCCCGTCTGTCCGCTCTGTGCGAGCTGCGTGAGACGCGCTTGGAGCTCTCGGCGCAGGCGCCAGTCGACGCCGAGGCGGATCGCGGAGACGTCGAGCTGGTTCCAGCCCTGCGCGCCGTGACTGCGCCGCGAACGGCCTTGCTGCGAGAGCGCCCACGCGAGGAACACCAGGATGATCGCGGGGAGGATGCACGCGAGGAACACGACGCCGGGTCCGCCCTCGCCGCTGCCGCCGCCTCCCGATCCGTAGTCGTAGCTGCTCGAGCTGCTCCCCCAGTCGGAGCTGCCGCCGTAGTCGCTGCCGCCGCCGTAGTCGCTGCCGCCGCCGAAGTCACCGCCGCCGAAGCTCGACCCGGTGTCCTGCGCGAGCGCTGGCGCGCCGAGGAGTGCGAGCGGGACGATGAACGCAAGGATGCTTGCGGAGACGTAGAGCCTACCGAGCCACCGACCGTCTGGGTTTGGCATTCAGCTTCGTTGACCGGCCGGTCCGGGAGCCGGCGCGCCGCAGTGCGGGCACGTGAGGAGCTCCATCGCGAAAGGTCCCTTGCAGTACATGCAGAAGACGCGCCCCGCGATCGAGCGCTCGTCGATCTTCTTGAGGTCCGGATAGAACTGCTCGAGCTCCGCCGTGCTCATGCGATCGTTCTCGGCGGCGGGCGACCACACGACCTCGATCGCGACGAGGCTCGCGGGGTTCGCCACCGCGACCATGTCGTCGAGCAAGCGCTTGAGCGCCTCGGCGTTGTCCATCTGGTGGACGTCGATGATCTCGCGGCGCGCCGCCACGATGAGCGTGACGACGACCGTGCCCTCGCCCTCGGTGGCCTGCGCGACCTGGTGACCGGCGTCGGTCGTCGACGTCGAGCCGTCGGCGTTCCGCACGAGCTCCTTCTGGAACTTGCTCCGCGAGTCGGTGGCCAGCTGACGGAAGATCCCTTCCGCGACCGCGGCGCTCATCGGGTGATAGTTCGCGACGCTCGCGTAGAGCCACGCGAGCTCCGCGCGCCGGAGCTGGAGCACCGTCTCGCGCAGGAGGTTCGCGAGCCCGGCCGGCGTCGAGGTCTGTCCGCTCCGCGCGAGCTGCTCGAGCCTCGCTTGGACGTCCCTTCGCGCGCGCCAGTCGATGCCGAGTCGGATCGCGGAGATGTCGACGTGACCCCAGCCCTGCGCGCCGTGGCTCGTCTGCATCATCGGGTTGCCGGCGTAGTTGCCGCCGCCGCTCTTGCGCATCTGGTTGAACACGGCCCAGAGGACGATGATCACGATGAAGCTCGGGACCGAGCACGTGCACGGCAGGCCGCCGCCGCCGTAGTGACGCCGCGATCCGTAGCTGCGCCCGCCGCCGAAGTTGATCCCTCCGCCGCCGTAGCTGCCGCCGCCGCCGCCGTAGCTCCCGCCGCCGCCGCCGCCGCCGAAGCTCCCGCCGCCGAAGCTCGACCCCGTGCTCTGCGCGGAGACCGACTCCGCCAGGACGGGAACCAAGCTGATGCCGAGCCAGAAGACCGCGCTGACGATGAGGAAGTAACGGAACCACCGGGTGCGCATCGGGACCCCTCCGGCGGCGACGCTACCATGACTCCGTGTGCTATACGCCGCCGGATGCTGGACCTGCGATACGTCACCGAGCACCTCGACGAGGTGCGCGAACGGTTGGCCACGCGCGGCGGTGCGGGGCTCGAGTCGCTGGCCGAGATCGCGAAGCTCGCAGAGGCGCGGAGCGAGGGCCTGGTGCAGACGGAGTCGCTCCGCCAGGAGCGCAACGACGCGAGCAAGGCGATGGCGAGCGTCGCGGACAAGGCGAGCCCCGAGTTCGCCGAGCGTCGTCAGGCGCTGAAGGAGCTCGGCCAACGCATCAAGGACGGAGAGACCGCGCTCGCCGAGGTGGAGCAGCGGCTCACCGCGCTCTCGCACGAGCTGCCGAACCTCCCGCACGAGAGCGTGCCGGTCGGCAAGGGCGAGCACGACAACCAAGTCGTCCGCGTGGTGGGCGAGAAGCCCGCGCTCGACTTCGCGCCCAAGCAGCACGACGAGCTCGGCACGGCGCTGGGGATCATCGACTTCGAGCGTGGCGCCAAGCTGAGCGGCGCGCGGTTCACCGTGCTGCGCGGGATGGGCGCGCGGCTCGAGCGGTCGATCCTCAACTTCATGCTCGACCTCCACACCCGCGAGCACGGCTACGAGGAGATGTGGCCGCCGGTCCTCGTGCGCGACACCGCGCTGTTCGGGACGGGGCAGCTCCCGAAGTTCGAGACGGACGTGTTCGAGGTGAAGCGCCACTACGAAGAGGGCGACACCAGCGAGCGCACGCGACTCTTCTTGTCGCCGACGTCCGAGGTCCAGCTCACCAACCTGCACGCGAACGAGATCTTCGAGCCGGGCGAGCTGCCGCGTCGCTACACCGCGTTCACCCCGTGCTTCCGCAGCGAGGCGGGGAGCTACGGCAAGGACACGCGCGGTCTGATCCGTCAGCACCAGTTCGACAAGGTCGAGCTCGTCCACTTCTGCGAGCCGGACGCGGGGCTCGACGAGCTCGAGCGGCTGCTCGGGAGCGCGGAGCGCGTGCTCCAGCGGCTCGGGCTCCACTACCGTGTCAGCCAACTTTGCACGGGCGACATGGGCTTCGGCGCGCGCAAGACGTACGACATCGAGGTGTGGCTGCCCGGGCAGGACGCCTACCGCGAGATCTCGAGCTGCTCGTGGTGCGGGGACTTCCAGGCGCGGCGCGCGATGATCCGCTACCGGCCGGCGAGCGGCGACAAGCCGCGCTTCGCGCACACGCTCAACGGCTCGGGCCTCGCGGTCGGGCGCACGCTCATCGCGATCCTCGAGCAGTACCAAGCCGCCGACGGATCGGTGCGCGTCCCCGGTGCCCTCGTCCCCTACATGGGGTGCGAGCGGATCGCGCCCTGCTGAACGGGGGCGGCGTTGATCCCCGGCACGGACATCGAGGACGACGTCCCGCTCGCGCCGCGCACCACGCTCGGGCTCGGTGGAACCGCGCGATTCTACTTGACGGCCCGCGATGCGGGCAGCGTGGCGCAGGCGATCCGGTGGGCGCGTCACCGCGGGGTCCCCGTCGCGATCCTCGGCGGCGGGAGCAACCTCGTGGTGCCGGATCACGGCTTCGATGGGCTCGTGATCGAGATGGCGCAGCGCGGGATCGAGGATCTCGGCGGAGGCGTGACGCGCGCGGCGGCGGGCGAGGAGTGGGACGGCTTCGTCGCTCGCGCGGTGGCACAGGACCTCGCGGGGATCGAGTGCCTGGCGGGGATCCCGGGGCGCGTGGGCGCGACGCCGATCCAGAACGTGGGCGCGTATGGCCAAGAGGTCGCGGAGACCATCCGCGAGGTCGAGGTGCTCGAGCGGCGCACGCTGAGCCGCGCGGTGATTCGCGGCGAGGAGTGCGGGTTCGGCTACCGCGACAGTGACTTCAAGCGCGATCCGGACACGTACGTCGTGTTGTCGGTCACGTTCGCGCTCAGGCCGGGCGGCGCGCCGAGCGTCCGCTATCTCGAGCTCGAGCGCGCGATGGAGGGCCGCGACGCGTCGTTGAGCGACGTCATGCAGACGGTGCTCGCGCTGCGACGTGCGAAGTCGATGGTGATCGACTTCGCGGACCCGAACCATCGGAGCGCGGGCTCGTTCTTCACCAACCCGATCGTCTCGTCCGACTTGGCCGATCGAGTGGAGGGCGCGCCGCGCTGGCCGATGCCGGACGGGCGCGTGAAGCTCGCGGCGGGTTGGCTCATCGAGCAGGCGGGGTTCCAAAAGGGGCTGGTCCGCGGGGCGGTGGGCCTCAGCACCAAGCACGCGCTCGCGCTCGTGCATCACGGCGGAGGCACGGCCGAGGCGCTCCTCGCCCTCGCCGAGGAGATCCGAGCCGGGGTCGCGGCGCGATTCGGCGTGACGCTGGAGCTCGAGCCACGAATTCTGTCGGCGCCTGTCGATCCGGACGGCGCCCGTTCGACCTGAGCTCGAAACCCCGAGGGAGGACGCGATGCAATATCTGCTGCTGATCTACGAAAACGAGTCGAACTGGGTAGGGCTGGACGAGCAGAAGACCGGCGCGATCATGGGCGACTACAAGTCGTTCACGGAGGACATCATCAAGAGCGGTCACTTCAAGGCGGGTGACGCGCTCAAGCCGGTGGCCACGGCGACGAGCGTTCGGGTGAAGGACGGCAAGACCATCACGACCGACGGGCCGTTCGCCGAGACCAAGGAGCAGCTCGGCGGCTACTACCTCATCGAGGCGAAGGATCTCGACGAGGCGACCAAGATCGCCGCGCGGATCCCGGCCGCGAAGACGGGGACGATCGAGGTTCGCCCGATCTTGACCTACTGAGCCGAGGTGAGGGGGACGACGCGGCAGCCTCGCGTAGAGCGCACCATGACTCCTCATCGACGCGCGCGTGCGATCGCGGTCGTGGCGGCCACGGCCGCGCTCGCCGCGTATGGAGCCCTGCTGTTCTTCGTGCCGGCCATCCTGGACTGGGCGTTCGACCAAGGCGGAAAGGCGCCGATGCTCGTCGCGGTGATCGGCGCCGCGCTCGTCGTCGGCACGTTCCTCGGGGTCGAGAAGCTCGCGTCCTGATCGTCGCGTCAGCGAGGGGCGCCGGGCGCGAGCACGCGCGAGGCGTCACGGACACATCGGCGTGCTGGTGCCGGGCGCGCAGAGGTTCTCCGGCGCGTGCGCGTAGTGCTCGGTCACGAACGCGGCGAGCGAGGGCTCGTCGAGGCACGTCGCGGTGTAGCGGTGCTCCCACGCGACGGCGGCGATCGGCGCCTCCTGTCCGGGGTTCGGCGCGATGATGATCCGGCGGAGCATCGGGTGATCGCGGCAGAGCGGATCGTCGATCGTGGCGGCGATGCGCGCGAACGCGTCGGTGACCTCGGGGCAATCCGATTCGCAGTCGTAGAGGAGCGCGACCGCGCCGTGCTCGAGCGAGTGCACCAGGAAGCCCAGCTCGATCGGCTCGTCGTAGACGCCGAAGTCGGCCCACACGCCGAAGTGCGTGCCGCCGGCCGGCGGGTCGAGCGGGTAGGTGAGCTCGCTGCACGGATCCACGTGGGTGCGATCGGTGGCGGGGGATCGCGCGGTGGTCACCGTGCACTCCGACGCGGGTGGGATCGGTGGTGCGTCGGGGTGCGTCACGACGACGTCGAGGAGCTCCTCGCTCGGCGCACAGCCGAGCGCGCAGCAGAAGACGGCGAGAAGCGGCGAGCGGCCCATCGAGGTCAGCATGCCGGGGCGATCGCGCGAGGAGCAAGCGGTCGATCCGATCGCGAGCGAGATCAGATCGCGACGACGAGACCGGTGCGGAGCTGGAGGTGCCCGAGGTCGATGCGCTCTTCGCCGTGCCAGACGACGTGGTGCACGTACCCCGCGTCGAGCCGCACCTCGAGCTGCGGGATCGGATAGATGCTCGCGCCGACGAGCGCGCCGACGTGGAAGCCCATGCCGACGTCGCCGTTCCACGGCTGCATCCACGCGTTGTACGAGGCGTCGCCGTGGTCGGTGCGATCGGAGGGCGCCGGCGCGCGCACGTCGAGCGAGGGACCGAACAGGGTGGTGAGGTGCAAGTCACCGTGCACTCCTCCCGGATTGCCCCAGGGGTCGCGCAGGCGCGGGGCGACGCTCGCGTGGATCATCACGCGCGGACCGGTGCTCGCGAAGAGGTTCCAGATCGTGGCTCCGCCCTCGCCGCCGATCGCGAGGAGCGGCGCGACCGGCATCTCGAGCCCGGCCAGCCCGCCGACGCCCGTCGACGTGTCGCGCGTGGTCTGGTCGCGCGAGCTGCGCCGCTCTTCGACGACGCCGATGTGCAGCGCATGATACGAGCGGGCGCCCTGCGCATGCGCGGCGCACGGCAGGGTCGACCACGAGAGCGCGGCTCCGGCGACGCACAACGCGATGGGCCAGAGGCGCTCGAAGGGGGGACTCACGCCGAGGCATCACCGCAAGAGGGGAGCCACCCGCGGCTCGTGAGGATGCACCGCGCGCGGGGGTGTGGCGCTGGCGCACGGCCGCGTGGCGTCCCGGCGCTCCGGGAGCAAGACGCCCCAGGGCCGGGTGGGGATCGGCTCAGGGGCCGAGGAAGACCGTGCGTTCCTCCATCTCGGTGACCGCGCGGCAGAACTGCGCGAAGCGCGGGTACGCCTCGGCGGTGACCGTCGCGTACGGCATGCGGATCGTGCGCTCGAGCCGGATCGCGCCGTCGTCCTCGCGCGACACTTCGAGGGAGGCGCTGGCGCCACCGGGACCCTCGAGCCGGAGCGGCTCGGGGGCGCGCATCGCGCCGGGCCCACGGATCCGCAACGTGACGTGCTGGTTCATTTCGCCGACCGCCTCGGTGGTCGTCCGGGTCGGGAGGCGCGCGAAGGATCCTTCGACGCCGGTCTCGAACAGCGGCACCACGTACGCGGCGTCGCGCGCGCGCTGCACGATGACGCTCGACACCGCGTCCATCTCGATCGAGAGGTCTTGCTCCCAGTCGTCGAGGTTGTGGACGCGGATCGAGCCGGGGTCGGCCACCGCGCCGGGCAGGACGGCGGGGGCGTAGCGCTCCGCGAGCACGGTGGCGCGCTCGGCCGGCGGGAGGTTGCGGATCGCCTCGCGCAGCTCGCCGCCCGCCATCGAGGTCAGGGTCATCACGACGTGCGCGCGCGCTTGGCCGGATCGATCGACGACGATGTCCGCGCTGACCTCGCGCCCGGGCGGTCGGCCCTGAGAGGTCGGCAACGTGATGTGCGGGAGACCCTCCGTCAGCACCACCGCGTCCTGGCCGCGGAGCGAGGGGAGGAACGCGTCGTGCGGCATCCCGCGATCGACCGCGACCATGTAGAGCGGCGCGCCGTCGACCCGAGCGACGACGAGCATCGAGTCGTAGACGCGCGTGTCGGGGACCTCGTCGTTCGGCGCGCGTCCGGTGATCTCGCGCGCGAACGCGATCTTCGCGTCGATCTCGGCGAGCTCGAGGAGATAGCGGAGGACGCGCAGGCGGTGACCGCGCCGCTCGGCGAGCATCACGGGCGCCACGCTGTAGAACGAGTCCTCGACCTCGTCGACGTTCTCCATCACCCAGCGATGGATCCGCGCCGCGCGCTCGCGCTCGGTGCGCCCCGCGCCGGCGAGGATCTCGTCCACGAGGAGGCGCTGCGCGGCGGGGTCGAGCGGGTCGCGATCGACGAGGACGTCGAGGACCGAGCGGTACATGCGCTCCCAGGTGACGCGGACCCCCGCGCGGAGGCTCGGGATGAACGGCGGCTCGTCGACGGTGTTCGGCTCGGGCACGAGGGCCGCGAGCTCGGTCATGAGGAACCGGTCGATCCGCAAGCCGTCTTCCACGCGCGACTCGGGCGGCGGGACGGGACCGCGGAGGTCGTAGCGGAGGTCCAGCGAGACCGGCGCGACGAAGACCATCTCGGAGTGATCGAACGGCTGCGAGTAGTTCTGGAACACCCAGCCGTTCGACGCGTAGCCGTCACCCCAGCTCGGGCCCTCCTGCCGCACGAGCTCGTACTCGACGTAGTCGCCTTCGGAGAGCGGCGGCATGGTGATGTGACCCGTGCTGCGATCGGGCTCGCGCACCGTTCCGTCGCTCGCGATCGCGCGGACGGTGAGCACGCGGCCGCTCAGGTTCATCTCGCTGAACCGCTCGATGCCCTCCGCGCTCTGCACGCGGTAGATCTGGTGGACCAGATCGATCGAGGTGCCGTCCTCGAACACTCGCGTGACCATGTAGTCGAACATGAGCACGGCAGATTGACCCTCATAGCGACGTCCGGACGCCTCGAAGCGTCGGATCACGTCGAGGCCGTCGACGCGGTAGGGCTCCATCACGTCGGTGCCCGAGAGCGCGTACGTCAGGCGGCGAAGGTCCCCGCTGTGGCGAGGCTCGCGCGCGGCCTCGGTCTCGAGCTCGCGCAACGCGGCGGCCCGCTCGCCACGCTGGTAGTGACGGTCGGCCTCGAAGATCACGTGCTCGCCGGGGTCTCCCTCCTCGGTGATCTCGTCGAGCAGCTCGGTCTCGGTGCGCTCGTCGCCGGACGCCCGCGCGAGGACGAGGCGGCTCCCGCGCGCGTCCTCCTCGGTGAGGAGCGGCGCCATCCGCTCGAGCTGGCTCCGCGCCGCGTCCCAGTCGTGCATCTCGAGCGCGCGCCCGAGCGCGAGCTCGCCGCGCGCGTTGCAGGCGCCGAGCGGGGCGATGAGCGCGTCGGCATCTTCGTAGCGGCGACGGGCGGTCAGCGCGGTGCGGCGCGCGCCGAGCACCGCGCACGCGTCCGGCCGGAGCTCCGCCGCGCGATCGAGCAGCTGATCGGCGTCGTACTCCAGGCCGGCTTCGCGGAGCTCGTTCGCCACCGTGAGCTGCACCGACGCGAGGTCGTTCCAGCGCTCGGCCACGGCGCGCAGCGCGTTTTGTCGCGCGATCGGATCCTCCTCGTCGAGCGCGGCGCGGAGCGCGGGGCCCTGCGCGTCGGGGTCGCGCTCGTGCGCGAGGCGATGGAGCGCGCGCTGTTCGTCCTGGCGGCGCTGCGACGGAGCGTACGGGTCCGCGGCGACGACGCGCGCGGCGAGGGTGAGCATCGCGGACGGCGAGTCCGGCCGCAGGGTGCCGAGGAGCCGCTCGCGCGCGGTCACCGCGTCGCCGCGCACCGAGAGCACGTCGATGACCGCGAAGCGCCCGGCCAGAGACTCGATCCGCTCGGGGATCGCGAGGTGCTCGGTCGGTCGATATCCCGAAGCGGGCGCGTCGAGCGTCCAGCTCAACCCGAACGAGCTCTCGCGCGTCGCGAGCTTGAGCTCGAGCTCGTGATCGCCGGCCGTCAGCTCCACGGGATGCAAGGTCAACGAGCCTCGCTGACTACGGCGACGGTCGATCCGATCGACGAGCGTGCCATCGATCGTGATCTGGACGCTCGCCGCCGTCTGCAGGAGCAAGACGTGACGCCCGCCCGTCGCGACGTGGAGCGTCGCCTCGACGACGTGCGTCCCCGCGCCGCGGTGCGGACCCTCGCCGACCGTCAGCTCGCAGCGCTCCGCGGTGAGCTCGGCGGTGGGGACGGCGCCGCGCCCGGGACCGAGATCGTAGCTTGCGGCGAGCGGGCCTCGGCCTTCGGCGGGGAGCGTCTCGTCGAACGGCGTGAGCACGTACGGCCCGAACGGACCGGCCGCCCGCGCCTCGGTGGGGCAGCCGCGATCGGCGTCGAGACGTCTTTCTCGGTCCACATCGGCGCTCAAGATCGCGTTCTCGCGCAGCCACAGCCACGCGGCGCGCCGTCCGATCGGCCCCGCCGATCCAGGCGCGCGCAGGAATGGCTCGAGCGCGGCGAGGGTGCGGGTCCGCTGGCCGGGCGCGTTCGTCTCGAGGTCGCGGAGGTATGCGATCGACGACTCGACGTAATAGGGGGTCAAGGGATCGGGGCTCGAGGGCGCGGCGGCGATCACGGCGAGGAACGCGTCGAGCGCGGGGCCGGGCTGGCCGTGCTGCTCGGCGAGGAGCCCCGCCAAGAACAGCACCGCGACGTCGGTCGGGGCGAGCTCGCGCGCGCGCGCCACCGCGGCTCCGGCGCGGCTCGGCTCGCCACCGGGGCCGAGGATCTCCCACTCCGCGAGCTGGCGCTGCGCGGCGGGATCGTTGGGGTGCGCGGCCGCGTACGCGCGGATCTCGTCGATGCCGGGGCCCTCGCCGTGCTCCGAGTGACCGCCCGCGCCGCCGCACGCGGCGAGCGCGATCGAAACGCCGATGGCCAGCGTGGAGTACCTGCTCATCGCACACCTCCGAACACCATCCGCTCGCCGAGCAGCGCGTCGACGCGCTCCACCCACGCGCGGAAGCGGGGATAGTCGTCGGGGCTCACCCGCTCGTGCGTCACCCGCAGCTCCGTCTGCGCAACGACCTGTGCGTTGCTCCGCTCGTAGCGCACCGACGCGCGCCCGAACTCCGACTCCACCGTCCCTCCCGCCGGGACCTCGATCGTCTGGAGCGGTCCGACCTCCACCGCGCGGCGCTCGCGGTAGTGGAACGGCACGCCGAGCACGAGCGGATAGCGGCGCGTCGGCAGGGTCGCCCACGAGCTGGTGAGACCGCCGAGCACCGACGGCGCGATGCGCAGCCGATCGCCCTGCCGCTCGCCCATCCGCGGGACGTGACCCCCCCACGTGTAGCGGACCTCACGCTCGCGATCCTGGATCCCGTCGAACGACTCCCGGTCGAGCTCGATGCCGGTGAACAAGCCGCCGAGCACGCGCGTGAGCCGCTCGCGCCGCGTGCCCGCCGGCTCGTAGGTGCCGCGCGCGCGCATCGCGTCGTCGCCCTGCACCTCTTCGGTCGCCGCGAGCGTCGCGCCGCCGTCCGCCGCGAGACGCACGGTGAGGTCGCGCCGCCGCCCGTTTTGGTCGGCGTCGCGGATCGGGAGATGGGTGAGCTCCGCGGAGTCGGGGCCGACGACGAGCGCCATGCCGTTCTGATCCATGGCCGGCAGCTCGGTGATGCCCGCGTGCTCCGCGGTGCCGTCGAGATAGAGGTCGAGCTCGGGGACGTACGCGATCGCGTGATCGAACACCGAGAGCGACGCCGGCGAGCCCTCGATCTCGCCGCGGGGACGCGTGCGCACGAGGGCGATCCGCGCGTCGACGCCCGCGAGCCGCAGCATCGCGTAGAGGAGCGCGGCGGTGTCCTTGCAGTCGCCGAACCCGCGCCGGACCACGTCGGTCACGCGGTAGGGCTGGTGGCCGTGGATGCCGAACTCGAGCCCGACGTAGCGCACGTGATCGGTCGCCCACGCGTAGATGCGCTGCACCTTGGTGCGGGTGTCGGGCGCGCCCTCGACCAGCGTGCGCACCGTCTGCTCCAGGCTCGCGTCGGGCTCGATCTGCGAGCGGACGAGGCCCCAAAAGAAGCGGCCGACGTCCTGCCAGCTCGGGTACGTCGAGACGTGCAGATACGGCGCGACCTCCATGTACCCCGGCATCTCCGGCTCGGGCCGCAGCGGCGGTACGTCCTCGGCGACGAAGCGATGGACGCGCTCGGCGCCGCGCACCTCCTGGGTGTGCTCGAGCGACAAGGATGGCTCGTTGACGAACAGCTGCATCGACGCGGGCGTGATGAACACGTGCTCGAGGTGCGCGGTCGGCGCGTAGCCTTGGAGGCCGCGCGTCGTCCCGTAGTAGCCCGCGTACTCGTTGCGCGCCGCGATGTCCTCGACGCGATAGCGGAGCTCGACGATGTCGCCGGGCTCGAGCTGCGGGAACGACACCACGAGCTCGCGCGCCGAGTAGTAGATGCGGTACGCGGGCTCGGCGAGGCTGCGCTGGCCGGTTCGATACGCGGTGAGGACGTTGTCGCCGCGATAGACGCGCACGGCGCGGATGTCGACCCACTGGGTCGCGGGCTCGAACTGGATCGCGTGAGCGCGATTCGCGCGTGCGCCTTCGCGATCGTGGATCTGCACGACGAGCTGTCGGAAGCGGCTCGAGAGCCCGTTGTCGTGGATGGTGTGGACCTCGATGTCGTGCAGCGTGCTGAACGGCCACTGTCCGTCGGGACGGCGGCGCGCGACGATCGTCTCGATCGGCGTCGCGTACGCTTCGTCGGGCCGCGCCTCGGGCTGGATGCGCTCGATGAGGAGGCGGGTCGCGGCGTCCTGCGGCCGGAGGGCGAGCGCGGTGCGCAGCGCGGCGAGCGCGGCGTCCTGGCGCTCGATCCGCAACAGATACCGACCGTGCGCGATGTGCGAGGTCGCGTCGTCGGGATCGATCTCCACCGCGGACTGGATCGCGCCGAGCGCCTCGGTCTCCTGACCGATCGCGTCGTACATCGCGGCGGCCCAGTACATCGTGCGCGTCGATCCGGGGAAGTGCGCGAGCTCCTCCGCGATCAACGTCGCCGCGGCGTCGCGATCGGTGCGCCGGATCGCGAGCTCGGCCAGATAGCGGCGCACCGCCGAGTCGTCGCGGCGGATCCCGAGGAGCTGACGGCGCAGCTCGGTCGCGCGCGTGACGTGACCGCGCGCCGCCTCGGAGTCGGCGAGCACGCGGAGATAGAACGGCGAGCCGGGGACGCGGCGGAGCATCTCCTCACGCAGCGCGTTGGCGCTCCGATCGAGCTCGAGGTTGTCGAGCAGCGACGCGCGGACGAGCATCGCGCGCAGGCCGTGGGTGGTCGTCGGCTCGATCGCCTCGAGCATCGAGAGCGCGCGCTCGCCGCCCGCGCCCGACGCGACGAGGAGGGCGTGCTCGACGCGGACCTCGGGATCGTTCGGCGCGAGCGCGACCGCGCCGAGCACGTGACGCATCCGATCCGCGCGCGTGCGCTGCTGGCGCGCCGCGAAGATGCGGTTGTCCTTCGTCTCGCGGAGCTCGACGGCCCGGTTGGCGAGGTCGAGCACGCGGCTCTGCTCCGCGTCGTCCGCGCCCGTGTACGCGAGGTAGCGCGCGAGCGTCTCGTGGGCGGCGGCGTCGGTCGGTCGCGCGGCCACGGCGGCCTCGAGCGAGGCGAGCAGGGTCTCGGGCGGGGCACCCGCCGCCGGCTCCGCTCCGCTCGGCGCGGCCATCGTCGCCTCGGGATCGACGCGTGTGCGCATCGGCGATCCATCCCGCGCTGCGACGCGGAAGAGCACGCCGAGCTCCTGGTCGCTGCCGCACACCTTGAGGAGCACGCGGTTCCATCCGGCGCGCCCGTGCACCATCGTCGCGGCGCGGTCGGCCTCGAGCTGCCGGTGATAGACGGGATCCTCCAGCGCCTGGCGTCCGTTCCAATACACGCGCGACGCTCCGGCCGCGCCGACGAAGAGCGCAACGGGACCTGCGTGATCCAGCTCGACGAACGTCTCCGCGAGCACGCACGCGTTCGTCGCCGGCGTGACGAGCGAGCCGAGCGGCAGCGAGTCGATCGGGCCGAGGTCCGGCGGGATGCGCCATCGGATCGGGCGCTCGGTGCCCTGGTACTCCGCCCCGAGATCGGTCGGCGCATCGAGCGCCTGCTCGGGCGGCGTCGGCTCGGTGAAGCCGCGTCGACCCTCGTTGGAGAACGGACCGAGGATCCGCCAGCGCCGCACGAAGCCGAGGCGATCCGCGATCGCGTCGGCCTCCGCGCTCCGACCCGAGCGACGCAGGAACAGGATCTCGTAGAGCTGCGCGTAGACGCGCAGCGTCGGGCTGAGGCGCCGATCGCCGCCGAGCTGATGCATGAGCGCGGTCGCGCGCTCGGGTCCCATCTCCCAGCGCGAGCCCAGCTCGATCAGCGGGATCGCGCCCTCGGGTCGACGACCCTGACGCACGACCTCGCCGTAGAACCGCGTGAGCTCGCGATCCCACACGGTCGGCGCCGGCGCGCGACGAGACTGCGCAAGGGCCGTGGACGTGAGGAGGGTCAGCGACACCCAGGTCAGCACGAGCCCGAGGATGCGTGGTTTGCTCATGTCCATCCCTTGCCGAAGGCGCCGACCTTACCAGCGATCGCGCGCATGCGAGCGCGGATCCGGGCTCCGATCGACGCGACCGCGGCGGTGCGCGATCGGTCACCAGGTCGGCCAGAGTCGACTCGCGCAGAGCGAGAGCCGTCCGCTGGTGCAGTCCGCCGCGTCGAGCCCATCCGCGCGCAGGACCACGCAGCGATCCGCGGGATCCGAGCTCGGTTCCACCGATCCCCACGGCGCATAGAGGAACGGCTCGCCGTTGTCGTTGGCGAACGGGCTGGTCGCGGAGAAGCGCTCGAGGCTCACGTAGTCGACGGAGGTCCGGACCATGTCGAGGTCGATACGGTCCCGCTCGCTGTGGATCGCGGCCAGGGTGCCGCCCCACGTGCTGCAGGAGGTGCGGCCCAATCCGACGGCGCCCGTCGTCGTGGTCTCGTGATAGCAGACGAGGCCGTCCCAGCCGCGGCGGTCCGGCGGCGTGCAGTCCACTTGGATGAGGGGGCAACTTCGCTCGCGGCACGCGCGCGCTCGAAAGATCGAGCGCCGGCCGGCGGGCGCGCGATCGTCCGCACGCGCCTGGAAGACGATCTCGCGCGTCGCGGCCCGGAGGAACGGGGCTTCCGCGGTGAAGCTCGCGTCCACGAACGCGCTGACGGGAGTCGGGGTGAGGCCGAACGTCGCGTCGACGCTGGGCCTCGAGAGGGTATGGAGGCCGGTGTCGAGGGTGACGAACAGGGTGCGGCCATCCTCCGAGAGCATCGGGTACAGCGGGGTCCCCGTGTCGAGCACGACGGTCGGGGTCCCGAACGCGGTGGTGCGGTCCGCGCGGGTCGCGCGCATGAGGCGATGCGTGCTGGTGTCGGCCTCGACGTAGAGGAGCTCGAGCCCGTCGTAGCGGAGCGTCGGGGAGGATTGCGATGCTCCGCCGGGGGGCGCGGGGGTCGCGGCGATCGGGGGATCGAACGCATCCGTCCGCGCGAGGCGGCTCGTGAGCACGAGCGCCGGACTCGCGTCGGCCTGCGCGACCATGACGAGCTCGTCGTCCGAGAGCGCGACGGCGGAGAACGCCCCGCCCCCCATCACCATGACCGCGTCGGGCGCGCCGAACGGCGCATCGAGCGTGGGCCGCTCGGCGACCATCGGGAGCTGACCGATGCGGTCGACGAGCTCCGCGAAGTAGAGCCGGAGCCCGTCGGGCGTGAGCCAGGGCGAGGAGAGCGCGTGATTGTCGTGCGACGGCGTGGGGTCGGGGCCGGGCGCGGGGTACGCCGCGATGGGGGCATGCACGGTCCCTACGAACAGGGTGCAGCCCTCGTCGATGACCCCGTCCCCGTCGTCGTCCGCGAACCGGTCATCGACACAGTCCTCCCCTGGGCCCGCGTCACCCGCGTCCATCCCGCTGGCGTCGAAGCCCGCGGCGTCGGGTCCCGCGTCGACGGCGGCGTCGAGCGATCCGCCATCGCGGCGCGTCGCTCCATCACGACCCGCGTCGGGCTGCGCGCGGTAGCAGAGCCGATCCGCGCCGCAGGTCAGACCCTCCGGACACTCGGTGTCGGTCTCGCAGCGAAAGACGCCGTCGGGAGGGTTCAGGCTGCAACCGGACGCGATCAGCGCGGCGAGGGCGATGGAGGCGCGCACGACGCGCAGTGTACCTGGGTGTGGTCGCCGCCGTGGGCGCATCCACGCTCCGTGCGAGCGCGTGGCGTTCGACGCGGCGCGTGCGACGGTAGGGCGGATGGCGCGCCGCCGGACCCAGTGGCTCGGGGTGCTCGCGATCTTCGCCGTGCTCGGTGGCGGGCTCGGCCTCACCCTGATCGCGGAGCGCGTCTTCGGCGCCGAGGTCGGGGAGCCGTGCACCCAGGGGACGTTCTTCCCCTGCCGCAGCGAGCGCTTCAACAGCGGACGTTGTCTTTACGACGAGCCCGGCCCCGACGCGGCCGGCTACTGCACGCGGCTCTGCGAGGATCCGGAGGACGTGTGCCCCGAGGGCTGGCGCTGCGAGCTCGGTTCGTGGGGGCAGTCGTCGACGTCGCGCGTCGAGCGCGTGTGCGTGCGTCCTCGCTGAGCGACCACGGGCTGGCGTTCGGTCTCGGGCGCGTGACAAAGGTGACCGACGTGTGAAATCGGCCCCGGCGCGGTTGTGCAGGTTCGGGGCGCCGCGTAGCGCTGCGCTCGATGCGGGCCGGCCTCGCGCTCCTTCTTCTCTTGGCGCTCGTCGGCTGCGCTCCTTTGGCCGAGGCCCGCGAGGCGCAGATCCTCTCGACGCTCGCCGACGCGGACCTCGAGCTCATCCGCAGCCGGCCCGACCTCGCGGCCGGGAAGTACGTGCGGATGGCCAACGATCCGTACGCGTTCTATCGCGGCGTCGTCCCTCTGTTCCGGCGCGACGCCGAGGACCCGAGCACCGAGGTGGGGCGCACCGCGTTCGCGTCCGACGCGCTCCCGCTCTCGCTCGGCGACGCCCACGTCGAGAACTTCGGCGTGCTCCGCGCGGCCGACGGCGCGTTCGCGCTCGAGCCCAACGACTTCGACGGCGCGGACCGCTTCCCCTACCACTGGGATCTCCGGCGCCTCAGCGTCGGGATGGTCGTCGCGACGCGGCTCTCGAACGACGGCGACGACGCCGCGCGCGCCGCCGCGATCGCCGAGACGGACAGCATCGTGGAAGAAACGTTGCGTGCCTACGCCGAGGCGATGCGCGCGTACGCGGACGGCGCGCCGCGCGAGGCGGTCGACGATTCCGATCCGATGGACGTATCGAGCCTCGTCGCCGACGCGTTCCGTCGCTCTCGCCGCGATCAGCCCACCGACACCGCGCCGGGCGACGAGCTGAACCAGCTCACCGAGGTCACGGCCGAGGGTCGACGGTTCTTGCGCGGATCGATCGACGCCGAGGAGCCGGAGCATGTGTTCCTCGACGTGCCGCGCTTCGCGTACGACGCGCTCGGGCCGACGCTGGCGGACTACCGCGAGACGCTCGTCGATCCGCCGGCCCCCGCGTTCTTCGACGTGCTCGACGCGGTGCGCGAGCTGGGTACCGGCGTCGCGAGCTGGCCGCGCGTGCGCGTGCTCGTCTTGGTGCGCGGCGCGACGGACGACCCGATCGACGACGTGATCCTCGAGGTGAAGGAGCTCGCCGACTCGGGCTCGCCGGGTTGGCGCGGGCCGTACGTGATCGCCGACAGCGTCCCGGACCGGGTGCGGATCGCGTCGCGCCGCGCGTGGGCGCGTCCCGACGCGGAGCCGCTGTGGGGCGGCGCGACCTGGCTGGGTATGCCGGTGCAGATCCGTCGGGAGGCAGAGATGCACAAGACGTTGCGGGTCTCGCGGCTGGTCGAGGACGAGGGCACGCCCGACGATCTCCGCGCGACCGGCCGTACGCTCGGGCGCCTCCTCGCGCGCGTCCACGCCGATCCGTCGACCGACCCCGCGGCGTCGCGATCGATCGCCGACGCCATCGATCGCGATCGCGACGGCTTCGTCAGCCAGGAGTGTGCGATCGCGGTCGCGTACGCGGATCAGGTGGAGCGCGACCACGCGCTGTTCGTGCGAGGGCTCATGCGAGTCGGGACGCGGCTCGGGATCCCGACCGACGCGTACGGGCGCGATCGAGCGAGCGCCGACTGGCGCGCGCTCTACGGCGTACCCGTCGCTCCGCCCGCGATCGTGGGGGCGCCGTGAGACGGTGCCTGGTCGTCGCGCTCGCGTGCCTCGCGATGCCGCCCGCGGCGCGAGCGCAAGAGGAGGAAGAGGAGTTGCCGGGGGTGATCCAGCCGGACGAGCCGGCCCGACCCGCGCCGGAGACCGAGCCGTCGTCCGACCGGCCGGTGGTGCTCGACGCACCGCCGGACCAACGCGACGCGATCGAGCCGACGCCCGAGCCGGTCGTCGATGACGGGACGAGCGAGGACGCAGCGAACGAGGACACAGCGAGCGAGGACGCAGCGAACGAGGACGCAGCGAGCGAGGACGCAGCGAGCGAGGACGACGCGTACTGGCGCACGCTGGTGTTCACCCCGGGCATCCAGGCGTTCGCCGAGTATCGGCTCGAGCTCTACGACGAGGCGAGCTCGACCGAGTACTTCCACGAGTTCGACGTGCCGCGCGTCTGGGTGTGGACCGCGGTCGCGCTAGGCGACGTGCGCGCGCGCGTGCTCCTCGAGGGGACGCGCGCGGGCGGGGCCGGATCGTTGGTCGGCGTCGGCGGCGACAGCGTCGTCGTGCGCTTCCGCGAGGCGTGGCTCGGGTACCGAGCGTGGGATCTCTTCGAGCTGCGGGCCGGGATCGTGCCCACGATGACCGCGCCGGCGCTCACCAACGCGTGGGGCGCGCGCTACATCTCGCAAACCGGTTTGCGACGCTTCGAGATCATGGCGCCGGCCGATCTCGGGGTGAACCTCACGTTCGACATCCCCGAGCGTTTCGGTCGCATCGGCGCCGGCTTCTACAACGGTGAGGGCTACACGAGCCGCGAGCTCAACCGCGGCAAGAACACCGAGCTGTTCGCGGAGATCCACCCGCTCGCGTTCGTCCCCGAGCTCCAACCGCTCACGCTGATGGCCGCGTACCAGATCGGCTCGAGCGGCACCGGCCTCGCGCGGAGCGATCGCCTCTTCGGTGCGCTCGCGTGGAACCAACCCGAGATCGGCGGCGGTTTCGCCGCGACGTGGGTGATGGGCTACGAGGATCGCGGCTCGCAAGAGGGCGCCCTCATCGAGGCGTGGGCGCGCGGCAACCCGTGGGAGGGGCTGATGCTCACCGGCCGCGTCTCACACTTCCTCCGCGACCTCACCGTTCAAGACGACACGCTCACCGAGCTGACGTTCTCGGTCGGCTATCGCCTGTTCGACGTCGTCGGCGCGCACGTCGCGGTCGACGGACGCTTCGCCGGCGCCGCCGCCGCCGCCGCGATCCCCGGCTACGAAGAGTGGCGCATCCGCGTGATCGCGGAGGGCAGCTTCGAGCATCCGATCCCGTGGGTCCTCTGACCCGCGCTTCCCCGAGGACATGGACATGCGCAAGACTATTTCTCTCACCCTCCTCACCGCGATCCTCGCGCTCGGCTGCTCCGAGAGCGTGACCGACGACGCGGGCCCGCCGCGCACCGACGCGGGACCCGCCGGCACCGACGCGGGCCCCGGCGGCACCGACGACGCGGGCCCCGGCGGCACCGACGCGGGCCCCGGCACCGGCGACGCGGGACCGATGACGGACGGCGGCGGCGGTGGCGCGGATCTGACGGGCCTCGTGATCAACGAGATCGACGCGAACACCGAGATGACCGAGCTCTACAACACGACGAGCGCCGCGATCGACGTGTCGGGCTATCGCATCACCGACGACGACGCGGGCATGCCCGACATGATGCACGCCATCACCTTCCCCGCCGGCACCGTCGTCGCACCGGGCGGCTACCTCGTCGCCGTCGAAGGCACGATGCCCGGCACCCATCAGACGGGAGCCGACTGCGACGCGGGCGACGACTGCATCCACACCGGCTTCGGCCTCAGCGCGAGCGCGGGCGACGTCATCTACATCCTCGGCCCGAGCGGCGACGACACGGTGCTGATCACGCAAGCCCACCCCGCGAACGCGGTGCCGGACATGCAAAGCTACTGTCGCTTGCCCAACGGCACCGGCGCCTTCGCGGAGTGCACCCCGACCCCGGGCGACGTCAACGCGGGCCCGTAGCGCGCACGTCAGCGGACGACGCACCGCTCAATCGCAGATCGGACTGCTCCCGGCGGAGACGCTGCAACGCATCGTGCAACAGTCCAGCGGGTTGACGCAGGACGCCCCCGGCGGATCGCAAGTCAGACCCGCGTCCGCCGCACCCGCGTCCGCCGCACCCGCGTCGAACGCTGACCCGCTGTCCGGCGGTCCGGCATCGGGGTCCGACCCTCCGTCGCACGCGAGGAGGGAAATCGTCGTCAAGCACGCAATCAGGGCCCGGCGCACGTGTGCTCCGCAAACATGTGGTCGATGTGCAGATCAACCAGACAGGACTCGTCCGGGCACGAAGGGATCCCTCCGCGCGCAGCCCCGTCGAAGGTTGCCTCGATGTCGAATTCGACCTCAAGACGCGTTTCGGCAGGGTCGCTCCCATCGAAGACAGGCTCAGTGAAGAGCAGGTGCCCGCTAGCTTGCGTAGCCCATGTGTCAGTTGCGACTGGGATATGCGACTCAGAGCACGAGCTGTGTGTCCATGAGATCTCTGCGACCCGCCACAGCGGCTCGCGACTCGGGCCAGCGACCTCGATGTCCTCGAACCGATCGAGAGCGCCGCCCCAAGAAGTCTCCCTGGGTAAAGGAGCGTCGGGCGCGAACGCGAAGACTTGAATGTACACGCACGACCCGTCGGTCCCGTAGACGGCAAAGGACGTGAACAACCTCGTGGGGTTGCACACAGCATCTGGCGTTTGCTGAAAGCTCGTGACACCGTGAGAGTTGCCGCACGCCGTGAGGTGGATCGCCAGCGCGGCCATCGTCGCCCGGATCGTGGGACGCGGCCCGCTTGCCGACAGGCTCAGTAGCTGGTTTCGACGCATCGAACCCACATTGCCCAGGTCAGACTGGTCGGGTGCGCGATGGAGTGCTCCGTGATCCAGACAATGTGGGCTGGCGCGCCATCGACGGTCGCGTCTTGAAGCTCATAGTCGATCAGGCCACCGTCGGCTTGATTGATGATCACTCCACCGATCGTGCACCACTGATTCGTGACATCCAAGATGCCAGCCGGGCCGCGGACGAACTCGTCGTGGCGCAAACGATCGTAGGGATTGTTCGATGTGTTCAACGAGTCAAAGACGACGGAATTGGCTCGGATCTGAATGGCTTCGGAGCCCACGTCGGTCGTGTCATCGTTCTTGCCCATAGCGAACACCTCGCCATCGGCAGTGACGCTTCCGTATGTGTCGAAGATGACCGCGCCTCCGTCGTCCACCGGGAGACCCCCGGCTTCGCTCCCGTGCGAGATCCCTCCAGAGATCGATTGCCAGACCACAAAGTTCGCCCCAATGTCATCGATGGTAGCGTGGGTTGACGCGTCGCCGCCCACCGTCTCGATAGGGTCGCTCACAGCCTTCACAACTGCGTAGACTTCGTTGATGTCTACGTCGCCGCCCTCGGTAAGCGGCATGTTCGCGATGCGCTTGAGGGGCACACACGTGATCTCGACTCGAGGAGCCTGGTAGCCGTAGATTCGAGATTGAACGTCCTGCGTGGCGAAGGCCTCAAAGTAACCGGCCTCGTTGACCCGGATGCCCGCGGCGTCTCTCCCGTGGGCGAACTCGCCCACGATCCTGCGAATGCCGCAGATCCCGTATGCTTCAGGCGGTGGGTGGTTGCCTGTCCCGGGCGGTGGACCATAGCCAACCTGAGTCGTGACGACATAGCTGCCGTACTCGTCTTGCTCGTTCGCACCGTTCGCGTCGGCGTATGCGCGTTCGTCGTCGGGCAGCGCGAGCACCGCACGATCGTACGGGCTAGCACACCCCAAGGATGTCAACAGACAGACAGACAGACAGACAGACAGAGCTCACGCATCGGGACCCCCTCGTGAACGGGGAGGTTAGGGGAGCTACGTGGATCGCGCAAGGGAGATAGCTGCCGTGTCGAACACCACAGGCCGCAGGTGCAATGGGCGCGTCCTGAGTGGACCACGGCCGATCGGGCCTCGGTGGAGCGTGCTACCGTGATCGTCGATGGCCGAGGCGGTGCGAAGCGAGGGCGTGACGTACGCCGAGTACCTCGCCGCCGAGGTTGGTCGTGAGCCGAAGCACGACTACCTCGACGGCGTCGAGCGCGCGATGTCGGGCGGGACGATCGAGCACGGTCGACTGGCGATGCGGTTCGCTCGTCTCTTGGGCAGCGCCCTCGATGGCCGACCCTGTGAGGTGCTCTCGTGCGACGTGCGGGTGCGGGTGGAGGCGACGAATCGCTCGTTCTTTCCAGACTCGAGCGTGGTGTGCAGCTCGATCGAGGTCGCGTCCGACGACGCGCAGGCGATCATCAATCCCATCGTCATCGTCGAGGTGCTCTCTCCGGCCACCGAGGGCTATGACCGGGGCGAGAAGTTCCGCCACTATGCGCGGCTGCCATCGCTGAAGGAGTACGTGCTGGTCTCGTCGGTCGCGCCTTTCGTCGAAGTGTGGCGACGCGCCGGTGAGCTGTGGCGGTGGATCGAGCACGCACGAGACGCTGTGGTGGAGCTCGAGTCCATCCAGGCCCGGGTCGCGATGCACGAGCTCTATCGGGATCCCTTTGGCGCGTAGGCTCACCGCGTGAACGAGGTCCAGGCGGCGGTCGATCGCGTCTATCGGGAGGAGCACGGGCGCATCCTCGCGCCGCTCGTGCGGCTGATGGGTGGCTTCGAGCGCGCCGAGGAGGTCGTGCAGGACGCGTTCGAGGCGGCGCTCGCGCAGTGGCCAGAAGAAGGCGTGCCCGATGTGCCGCGGGCGTGGATCCTCCGTACCGCGCGCAACAAGGCGATCGATCGGATCCGACGGAGCGCGAGCTACGCGGACAAGCGCGCCGAGCTCGAGGTGATGGCGGACCTCGAGCGGAGCTTCGCGGCGTCGCCCGAGGAGCTGCTCGAGGAGGGCGTGAACGACGACATGCTGCGGCTCGTCTTCACGTGCTGTCACCCGAGCCTCGCGGAAGAGGCGCAGCTCGCGTTGACGCTGCACACGATCTGCGGGCTCACCACCGACGAGATCGCGCGCGCGTTCCTCGTCGACGCGCGCGCGATGGCGCAACGGATCGTGCGGGCGAAGAAGAAGATCAAGGAGGCGGGCATCCCCTACCGCGTTCCCTCGCCCGAGGAGATGCCGGAGCGGCTCGAGCGGGTGATGACGGTCCTCTACCTCGTGTTCAACGAGGGCTACAGCGCGAGCGGCGGTGGGTCGCTCGTGCGCGCGGAGCTCGCCAGCGAAGGGATCCGCCTCGCGCGGCTGCTCGTGCGGCTCTTGCCCGACGCGCGCGAGCCGAAGGGGCTCTGCGCGCTGATGCTCATCTCCGACTCGCGGCGCGACGCGCGGGTCGATGCGAACGGCGACCTCGTGACGCTCGAGGAGCAGGATCGCGCGCGTTGGGATCGCGCCGAGATCGACGAGGCGCTCCCCCTCGTGGAAGCCGCCTTGCGTGGCGCGCCGCCGGGTCCGTATGCGTTGCAAGCCGCGATCGGAGCGCTCCACGCGCAGGCCCCCGACGCGGAGGCGACCGACTGGCCGCAGATCGCGGGGCTCTATCACGTGCTCGCGCGCGTCGCGCCGACTCCGGTCGTCGAGCTCAACCGCGCGGTCGCGATCTGCATGGCGGGCGACTACGCGCGCGGGATGCAGCTCATCGACGCGCTCGAGGCGCGGGGCGAGCTCGCGCGCTACCACCTGCTCTACTCGGCGCGCGCGGATCTGTTGCGCCGTCAGGGCGATCGCGATCGCGCCCGCGAAGCCTACGACGCGGCGCTCGCCTTGGTCGGCAACGAGGTGGAGCGGCGTTACCTCGAGCGGCGCCGCGACGCGCTCGTGGGCTGATCGGCGTCGTGGGCTGATCGGTCCTGGTGCGCTGATGGGCCCTGGTGCGCTGATGGGCCCTGGTGCGCTGATGGGCCCTGGTGCGCTGATGGGCCCTGGTGCGCTGATGGGCCCTGGTGCGCGATGAGTGGTGCGCTGATGGGCTGCGCAGATCGATCAGCGCAGATCGATCAGCGAAGGCGCCAGCCGCGCTTCTCGATCGGGCGCACGTCGGGCACCGCGCCCAGCGTGTCGAGGTAGGCGCTCAGCGCGAGGAGCTCGTCGTCGTGGGGGTCGCCCTCGAAGGGGTGGACGCGGACGAGGTTGCCGTGGCTGCGCACCCACTTCTCGGGCGAGTCGTCCACCGCGAGGATGTGCGAGGGCGAGTAGCCGAAGCGACGCAGCTTCTTCAGCGGCTTGAGCGCCACCACGTCGTGCGACTCGCGATCGAAGTGGTGCGTGCAGCGCTCGCGCGTGTAGATGAACGCGAGCGGCGCGTCGGCGGGGAAGGTCGCGCGGATCACGTGGCGCGCGTAGAGGTCGCTCGACGACGTCCAGATCCCCACCCGGAAGCGCTCGAGCACGTAGGCGAGGAACCGCTCGAGGTGCGGGCGCCGGTACACGTGGAACGACGCCACCCCGAAGTCCGCCTCGCGCGCGAGCGGAGCTCGGGTCGCGTGGATCAGCGTCTCGTCGAGATCGAGGACGAGGAGCTTGTCGTAGGTGGGGGAAGCAAAAGCCACTGCGCTCCAACGTTGTGCACCCCGCGTCTTCGGTTGTCAACACACGTTACGTATCCGGCGGCGGGTCCTGCGTGGTACCGTGCGCTGGCGATGCGGCTCTCCTCAGCGAGGTGGTGCGTGCTCCTCCGGGCGACGTGCTCGATCGCGGTGCTCGCCTCGTGCGGCACCGCGTCGCGACCGCCCGCGGCCGCACGCACCGAGCCGGTCATCGCAACACCCACATCGTCCGAGTCCGCCGCGGTCGAAGTCGCCGCGCCCGCGGACACCGAGCGGTCCGACGAGGTCGATCCCGAGAGCTTCGAGGGGCTCGTCGCGCAGCTCGCCGAGCCGCCCCGGACCGACCACCCGGTTGCCGCGCTGCGCCCCCTCCACGCGTCGATCGTGCCGTGCGACGTGGAGGAGGAAGACTGCGACCTGCGCTCGAGCGCTGCGTTCGACACGGCCCGCCGCGAGTGGGTGGTCTTCAGCGTCGACTTCGGCGAGGGCGGGCCCGAGGGGTTCGTCATCTCGGCGCTCGACGGGAGCGGCGCGGGGCGCGAGCTCCTCGAGGGTCGCATCGAGCGGGAGCCGCTGCGCCGCGCGGCCCAGCTCCTCCGCCGATACCGCGCGCTGCCGGCGCCGACCTCCCTCATCGAGCGCAGCGCGTACGCCACGTTCTCGCTGAACGAATACGCAAAGCTCGTGTCGCTGGGCGGGCCGCTCGCCGGATGGCTGCTCACCACCGAGTCGACCGAGGCGCCGCCCGAGGAGGAGATCCTGATCCTCGTTCGCCCCGACGGGAGCGAGCGGCACGAGCTCGCGCGCCGCGCAGCTGCGGTCGACTCCTGCGACGGAGACGGCATGTGGTGCGAGTCCTTGCAGCGCGAGTGCACGCTCGAGGAGCTCCGCGCCGAGGGCCGCGCGTGCGTCGAGCCGATGAGCATCGAATACGTGGCGCTCGCCGACAACGTGCTTCTCTTGGTTCAGGGCGTGCGTCAGGTCGCGGGGCACGGCGGCTACCCTCCGACCACGTGGGTCGTGTCGTTGCCCACCGAGGTCGTGCGTCCGCGCGCCGACTGAATCGACGACGGGGCGCTACGGGGGCTCCCACGCGACCGCGACGGGCCCCGGCCCGGGCTCGAGCGGGCTGCCGCCGCCGAGCTGGCCGTAGTCGTTGCTCCCCCAGCAGTAGTCGGTGACGAGCCCCGCGTTCGTCGTCCGGGCGCACGCGACCGTGGCGTTCACCGTCACCGCGTAGGGAACGGCGCCGACGGGGAGCGCGATCCTTCGCGGTGCGAGGGCGGGCGTCGTCGTGAGCGGGACCTGATACATGCCCCACCCCCAGCAGTACACGCCGCCGCCCGCGATGGCGCAGTGGTTGTGATGTCCGGAGGCGAGGGTGCTCACGCCGCTCAGCCCGGTGACTTGGGTGGGTATCGGCGAGGGGACCGCGGCGCCGTTGCCGAGAACACCGTCCGTTCCCAGGCCCCAACAGAACACGTCGTGCGTGTCGACGAGCGCGCACGCCGAGTCGCGCGACGCACCGATCGCGAGCGCCGGTGCGCTCAGCATGACCGGACCGGTAGGCGTCATCCGTGCGCTGCCGGTCCCGTCGCCGAGCGCCCAGTTCTGGCCCCAGCAGTAGACCTCGCCATCCATATTGAGCGCGCACGAGAACCCGCCGCCGACCACGACGTCGACGGGCGTCCCGATGAGGCTCGTGTCGACGCCCGCGCTCTCCGACGGGTGAGGGCGAGTCGTCGACGTTCCGTCCCCGAGCTCCCCGGCCGAGTTCTCACCCCAGCAGTAGATGCTGACCATGCCGTCGCGGTCCTCGATCACACAACCGTGGAGCTCGGTGAGCGCGATGCTGACCACGTTCTCGAGAGGTCGCGTGCCGCCCACGCTCGTATCGATCTGGAGGGGCGTCGCGTGGGGGCCGAAGTCGGTGCCGTACGCCTCGTGTTGACCCCAACAGTACGCGGCGCCGTCCTCCTCGAGGATCGCGCAGGTCGACGAGCGCGTCGCGACCATCCTGCGGACGCGACCTAGAGGGTTGGTGCTGGCGTCGACCACGGGGTGGGTCGGGCCCGAGAGGCATGCGGTGCCTCCGGCCATCGGTAGGCAGGTCTCGGACGGCCCCATGTCGTCGTCGCCGAGGCGGAAGTTGGATCGCGCACCCCAGCAGAGCGTCCGGTCCTCGTTCATGGGATCGCGCGCACACACATGCTCGAAGCCAGCCACGATCGGAGACGGGGCCAGCGGATCGATCGGCCGCCCGGCGTCGTCCGTCGTGCCCGCGTCGGTCGCCGCTCCGGCGTCGGTGCCCGCGGCGTCCATCCCTGCGGCGTCGCGGACGCCCGCGTCTGTGCCTCCCGCGTCGGGTCCGGCGTCGCCCGCGTGGTAGTTGTCGAGCCCGAGCACGAGGTCGCACCCGCCGAGCGCGAGCGACAGCGCGAGCAGCCCGATCCGCGCGACCTTCAAAACCGCCCCCGCAGCTCGGCGCGACCGAGCCCGAGGCCGACGCCTTCGATGCGCGCGGCCTGCGCGTCGCCGCTCGAGCCGGACGTCACCCCCACGATGAGGAACGTGAGGCCGGCCGCGGCGACCACCCCGCCCGCGATGAGGAGCACGCTGGTGGCGGTCGCGAGGTCATAGGCGACCTGGAGATGAAAGTCGTAGCCGGGCCCGCACGCATGATTGGTATCGCATAGCTCGTTGTCGAGCGTGTCGCGCTTGGAGAGCGTCGCGAAGCCCGTGACGATCGCCGCGACGAGGGCCGCGCCCCCGACGCCGAGCCCGATCGCGCCGACCGCGACGAGGGTATCGTTCCCGCCCCTCGAGCCCGCGCCCTCGTCGCCTCGGTCGTGCTCGTCCGGCGGCGCGGCGCCGGGTCCCTCCTCGAGCGATCGCTCCATCGTGCGCAGGCGTTCCTCGAGCATCGGACGGTTCGGGATCTCTCCGGCTTCGTCGAGATAGCGCCGCAGCGCGTCGATCGCCTCGCGCGTTCTCCCCGCGTCGCGGTAGGCCTGCGAGATGTTGTAGAGCATCTCCGGCCGGTGAGAGAGCTCGTAAGCGGCCGTGAACTCGCGCGCGCCGTCCTCGAATGCGCCGCGCCGGATGTACTGCACGCCCGCGTCGAAGTGGATGCGCGCGGCCTCATCGTCGGCGTCGACCTGAGCGTGGGCGACGTGAACGATCGCGAGGAGCGACGCGAACGCGAGAGCCCTGGCCAAGCCGGAACACATCGAAGGCGATGGTAGTGCTACTCGGTGCCGCCGTACATCGACTCGGCGATGCGATACGCGCTGAGCTCGAGCTGCTGGAGCGCCTCGCGGATCGCCACCGCGTCGCCGCCCTCCATGAGCGCGCGCAGCGCGGTGATGTCCGTCGACACCGCCTCGATGATCTCGGCGTCGACGAGCTCCGCGCACTCCTCTACCGCTCGCTCGGACGTGTAGAGCAGGGCCTCCGCCGAGTTGCGCAGCTCCGCGAGCTCCTTGCGCATCTCGTCGCTCTGCCGGAACTTGTCGGCGTCCTCGACGAGCTTCTGGACCTGCTCCTGGCTCAGACCGCTCGAGGCGACGACGCGGACCTTCTGCTCGCGCCCGCTGCCGAGGTCCTTCGCGCTCACGTGCACGATCCCGTCGGCGTCGATCTCGAACTTCACCTCGACCTCGGGCACGCCGCGCGGCGCGGGCGGGATCGGGGAGAGCTCGAACTTGGCGAGGGTCTTGTTGTCGGCGCTCATCTCGCGCTCGCCCTGGAGCACGTGGATCGGCACGAACGATTGGTTGTCGACGGAGGTCGTGAAGATCTCGTGCTCCTCACACGGGATCGTGGTGTTGCGCGCGATGAGGCGATGGAAGATCCCGCCGCCGACCTCGACGCCGAGGGAGAGCGGCGTGACGTCGAGGAGCAGGACCTCTTCCATCTCTCCGGCGAGCGAGGCGGCCTGGATGGCGGCGCCGATCGCCACCACCTCGTCGGGGTTCACGCCCTTGTGCGGGGTGCGACCGAAGAGCTCGGTCACCTTCTTCTGCACGAGCGGCATCCGGGTCATGCCGCCGACCAGGATCACGTCGTGGATGTCCTCGACCTTCAGCCCCGCGTCGGCGAGCGCCTTCTTGCAGGGGCCGAGCGTTCGCTCCGCGAGCTCCATCACCGCGATCTCGAGCTCGCTCCGCTTCACGGTGGTGACGAGGTGCTTGGGCCCCGTGGCGTCGGCGGCGATGAACGGGAGGTTGATCTCCGTGTCGAGCGCGGTGCTGAGCTCGTGCTTGGCCTTCTCGGCCTGCTCCTTGAGCCGCTGGAGCGCGACCTTGTCCTTGCGCAGATCGAGCGCCGGGTTCTCGGTCATGAACCGCGCCGCGAGGAGATCCACGAGCGCCGCGTCGAAGTCCTCTCCGCCGAGGTAGGTGTCGCCGTTGGTGCTGAGCACCTTGAACACCCCGTCCTGGATCTCGAGGATCGAGATGTCGAACGTGCCGCCGCCGAGGTCGTAGACCGCGATCTTGCCGCTCTTGGACTTGTCGAGCCCGTACGCGAGCGCCGCCGCGGTCGGCTCGTTGATGATGCGGCGGACGTCGAGGCCCGCGATCTTTCCTGCGTCGCGCGTCGCCTGGCGCTGCGCGTCGTCGAAGTAGGCGGGCACCGTGATCACGGCTTCCGTCACGTCGCCGCCGAGGTAGCTCTCGGCCGTCTCCTTCATCGACTCGAGCACCATCGCCGCGACCTCGGGCGGGGAATGCTCCTTGTCGCCGACCGAGATCCACGCGTCGCCGTTCATCGCCTGGACGACGCGGTACGGCACCGCCTCGGCGTGTCGCTTGCCTTCCTCCGACTCGAAGCGGCGACCCATCAGGCGCTTCACCGCGAACACCGTGTTCTCGGGGTTCGTCACCGCTTGTCGGCGCGCCACCGTGCCGACACGACGGCTTCCATCCTTGAGGAACGCGACGACCGACGGCGTCGTACGGGAGCCCTCGGCGTTGGGGATGACGACCGGCTCGCCGTTCTCGATGAAGGCGACGCAGGAGTTCGTGGTCCCCAGATCGATGCCGATGACCTTGCTCATCCGGTCCCTGTCAGGTGGGCGGCTCCTCCGAGCCAGCCGGCTTCTTCGCGACGGCGACCATCGCGGGCCGCAGGAGCTTGTCGCCCAAGCGATACCCGGCCTGGTACTGCATCGCGATGGTGCCCGGAGGGTGCGCGTCGGTCTCCTGGTACTGGAACGCGTCGTGGAGGTTCGGGTCGAACCGCTCGCCCAACGACTCCACGCGCGTCAGCCCCAGGCGCTGCGCGGTGTCCGCGAACAGCTTGAGGACCATGTTCACGCCGTCGATCACCGCGCTCACCTCGGTCGCGCCCTGCGCGGCCTGCACCGCGCGCTCGAGGTTGTCGATCACGGGCAGGACCTCGAGGAGGACAGACTCCTTGCCCTTGCGCTCCGCGAGCTCCAGCTCCTTTCGGCTGCGCTTGCGGAAGTTGTCGAAGTCCGCGGCGGTGCGCAGGAGCTGGTCTTTCAGCTTGTCGCGCTCCACCTCGAGCTTGGCGAGCGGCGTGAGATCGACGCTCTCACCGCTCGTGGCCTCGGCGTTCGCCTCCCCGTCGTTCGGAGGGGGGGCATCGCTTCTCGTTTCGGGGGAATCGGGGCTGTCTACGTCGCTCACGATCGCTGCTCCATTGACCGGGCGGCGATCATACTCACTCGGAGGTCCGATGTCAGACGTCTGATCGGTCCGGATCAGCGTTCGTCGTCGGGGTCGACCCCGGTGAGGACATCGCTGATCACCTGTGCGGTGAAACCGACCAGCGGAACGAGCTTGCCGTAGTCCATCCGGGTCGGGCCGATGATGCCCACGCTCCCCGCGCTCACCCCGTCGCGCTGATACGTCGCCGAGATGAGGCTGATGTCGACGACGTCCTCGAGCGCGGTCTCCGAGCCGATCAGCACGTGGACGCCGCCCGACGCCAGGGTCTGATCGAGGAGCGAGAGCAGCCGCGACTTCTCGTCGAAGGTGCGGAGGTAGCGCCGGATGTTCTCGGCGTCCGAGAATTCGGGCCGGTCGAACAGGGCCACGCTCCCCTCGATCACGACGTCGGTGGGATCGCTCTCCGCGACGAGCGCGTCGAGCACGCCCTTGGCCTGATCGCGCAGCTCGCGCTCGCCGTCGAGGTCCTCCGCCAGGGCCTGGCGGAGCTGGGGGAGCGTCTTGTTCTCCGCCACGCTGCTCAGGTAGTTGTTGATGCGCTCGAGCTCGGCCGCCTTGAGGTCGTCGGGCGCGCGGATCACGCGGTTCTGCAGCGCGCCGCCCTTGGTGATCAGCACCGCGAGGACCTCTCGCGGGCGCAGGAACATGAAGCGCAGCTGGCTGAGCGGGGCGCTGTCGGCGCGCGGGCGCGTGATCACCGCGGCCGCCCCGGCCATCGAAGCGAGGAGTCGGCCGGCCTCCTTGACGAGATCGTCGACCCCCGGCCGGAGCTCGCGCATCCGCTCGAGCACCGTCTCGCGATCCTGGGCGGCGACGTCGCGCATCTGGATGAGCGCGTCGACGAACACCCGGAAGCCTCGTTCGGTGGGGATCCGACCCGCGCTGGTGTGAGGCTGGCTCAACAGGCCCGCGTCGGTGAGATCCGCGAGCACGTTGCGGATCGTGGCCGGCGAGAGGTTGATGCCGTAGCGCTTGCTGAGCTTGCGCGAGCCGACCGGCTCTCCGGTCGCGATGTACTCGGTGACGACGGAATAGAGGATCTTCCGCGCCCGGAACTGCAGGTCGACATGCGGGATCATCGGGCGACTCACGGTCGGAGGAAGGGTGGGTACGCGGTGGGGGCACTGTCAAGCGGCCCGAAATCGTTGAGATCATCGACGGCTCGGTGGTCCGGTGAGCGGTTCATCGAGGGGCGGCCTCGGGGAGCGTCACCCGCCGGAGCGCGTCGTTCTCCCAGACGAGCGCCTCCTCCTCGTCGAGCATCAACGGGTAGTACGTGCCCGCGACGGTCTCGCCGGCCCGCAGCGAGAAGGAGGGATACGTACCGAGGTCGGCGCCCGTTGCGATGCGTCGCACGTTGACGAGGTCTCCCTCGGGCCGGTCCGACGCGACCGCGAGCAGGCTCTCGCCGCCTCGCGGCATCGTGCTGGTGACAACGACGCTCACGTAGCGCCCTTCGACGTCGACCTCGAGCATCCGCCGGCCGACCGCGCACGCCTCATCGAGCGCGTAGACGCCGACGCGGAGGTGACGGTCCCGGAGGTTCGGCGCGCGCGTGGCGAAGAACAACGCGGCGCGCGTCGGCCGCGGAGTGCGAACGTCGAGCACCGCGCGACCGAGTGAGACGAGCCCGCGCGCGCGCGCCGCCTCGCTCCTCCCGAGCCGCGCGAGGAACGCCGTGGGGTCGGGCTCGCAGCCGTCGTTCGGCTCCACGAGGTTTCCCGCGAGCCATCCGTCCATCCCGCGCGTGAGCGCGACCGCGAGCCACGTGTTGCGCGCGCCCGACGAAGACGTCTGCGACGCGATCTCGCCGCGCGCCCCGACCATCAACGTCCCTTGCGGGAGATCGCCGCGCACGCTGCCGTACGGGGTGAGGCGCAGCGAGACGTCGCGGCGCGCGCGCGCGACGAACGGGGTGAGGGCCTGCGTCCACTCGATCGGCTCGAGACTGACGCGCGGGGGATCGGAGCCCGCGCGCCCCGCGTCCGGGATCGCCAAGACGAATTGCCCTGACCAGAGCGGCTCGGCGGCGGGCACGGCGAGGACGCCCACGCGCTCGGCGACGGGGAGCCGCCACCAGCTCTCGAGCGTCTCGGCGAGCGACGAAGGCTCGGTCAGGCGCTGACCCCGCGCCGTCTCGCCGGGTGGGACCGCCCCTTCGGGGAGCGGGACCTCGACGATCGCGGCGCCCTCGACCGACGCGAGCGCGCGCCCGAGCGGGGTGTCCGCGAGCACGCGGCGGTCGAGCTCGGCGAACGGGACGGTGAGACCGACCTCGAGCACATCGAACCGATCGGAGACCGACATGGTGCGGAGGCCTCGCTCGGTGACGTGGACCTCGCCGAGCGTGAGCAGCGATGCGCACCGCTCCTCGACGGGCGGCGCGTCGCTGGTCGGGTCCTGGCGCACGCGCCGACGGCACTCCGCGAGGAACATCGCGCCGAGATCGGTGCCCGGCGCGAGCTGGCGCGGCACCGCGATGCGCTCGAGGGAGTCCCCTTCGATCGCATAGGTGCGCGCGGCGAACCTCGCGACGGGGACCCACCGATCCGGCGAGTCGAAGCGGAGGCACGCGACCGAAACGAGATCCTCGCGCGAGAGCGAGACGTCGCACCCGACGCGGTCGCCCAGCGTGTAGCTCTCCACCACGTCCGAGGCGACGTCGGTCTGCCGCTCGAGCTCGCTCAGCGTCCGATCGAGCTCCGCGGTCACGGCCGCGCTCGGGTGTCGCAGTCGGAACGGCGGCACGCGCGTGACGCTCGGGCTCGACCCGAGGCGGATCTCTCTGTCCGGCAGATCGATGACCCGCATGACCGGGCCCGTCACGCTCGCCGCGGAGCCCGCGGTCGGCGCGCCGGTCGGCTCGTCCACCGGGGGAGCCGGCGGCGTCGCCTCGCTGGCGGGCCCGATCGACGGGGGCCGCTCCGGATCGCCGCAACCGAAGACCATGACGAGCGTCACGAGCCACCCGGTCTTGTTCATCGCGCGACGGTAGCGCACGCGTCCCTCCGCGCGGGTCGGTGGGCCGGACCGGCGGCGTCCCGCTCGCGCGCCGGCGGAGGACCAACGCGTCGGGCCGACTCGGTTCTTCCACGTGGTGCGGGCTCGCCCTCTGCCGCTCGAGCGCGGGGCTCGCCGGGATGGTCACTCGGTGTAGGGTCGCGAAGGAAATTGCACGCGCGTCGTGCCCTGGGCGAGCCGGCGCGTCACCCTCGTGTCCGGCCAGCCTGCTTCGGCGGCTCGTCGCCGCGACGTCAGGCGGAGGTCGACCGACCAGCCGACGCTCCGTACGCGATCCGGGAGCCAGAGCTCCACCACCCGCTCGCCCCGGGGAGGGATGCGGTCGTCGGCCCGCTCGTGCCAACCCCGGCGGTTCACCGCGAACTGACGCGCGAGGTACACCTGATCGGCGTCGGCCGGGCGTCCGCTCGGCCACGTGCGCACCTCGAGGTTGCGGAACATGTCGCCCGTCGGTACCGCATGGCCGACGTCGCGAGCGCGCAACCGCAAGACGACGTGCGTGTGCGACCCGTCGTAGGTCGCGCTCGCCGTGACGGCGATCGCACGTCGGAGCCGAGCTGGATCCTCCAGGCCCGCGAGGTCGTGGGCGCGTCGGCGTCGCGTCGCCGGGAAGTGGCAGCCGCTGCAAGTCTGCCCGCGGAGCGGTGCGTCACTCACGCTCCACTCGGTCAATGTTCGTTGCAATCGCTCGCCGGGCTGGTGCTCGAAGTCGAACTCGTGACAGCGCGCGCACGCGAGCGGCTGGTCCAGCTCCGGCGCGAGCCTCGACCGGTGCGGCGCTCGCCCGCTGACCTGCGCCGAGAGCACCGCGCCGTCGCGGACATGACAGCTCGCGCAGTCCACCCCGTCTGCGCTCGCCTCCGGTCGCGGCGAGTGGCACGCGGTGCAGAACGGCGGGCGCCGTACCTCGAACTCGCGCAGGTAGAGCGCGTCGTCGCTGGAGTGGCGATGCCGCGATCGCGCCCACTCTCGGTACGCGGCTTCATGGCACTCCCCGCACGATGCGGCGTCGATCGCGGTCAGGCCCTCGGGGACCGGGCCCGTGACGATCGGCCCCCCTCCCTCGGGGATCCCGAGGTACGGGTCACCCTCGTCCTCCTGCGCGTGCGCGCTCCCGATCGGCGGCCCGATCGCGCTCAGCATCGTGCTCACGATCACGAGCCGACGGATGGACAGCGCGCTGAGCCGATGGAACGACGACGCGGACATGGTCCGCGCGGGTGGATAGCACGTTTCGACCGCCACCGCTGACCCGGCGTCAACGTAGCATGCGGAAGACTGGCTGCCTCGCGGGCGCGCGATCGCGCGTGTGACGTGTCACACGCGGTCCCGAGGGACCGTCACGCGCGGCGAGATCGGCGCGGCGGCTCGTGCCACCGCCCGCGCGTGGATCGCAACGTGCACGAGAGGGGCGGGCGCGGGCGGGCGGGCGGAGTGTCGAGCCCCGCGGGGTGCCCGCGCCCATCTCTACCCCATCCCGGCGCGCCGAGATCGCGCGATCGGAGGTCGTCATGTCCGTTGGGTCAGTGCATCGATCGGTCCTCGCGCTCGCGCTCGCCACGGCGGCGATGTCGGCGACCCACGCGGTCGCGCAGGACCAGGCCGCCACCGAGGACGAGGGGGAAGCGCGCATGCACTTCCGGCTCGGCCGCGCGTACTACGACAGCGGCCGGTTCGCCGAGGCGGCCCGCGAGTTCGAGACCGCGTACGAGCTCTCGCAGCGTCCGGCGTTGCTCCACAACATGTACGTCGCGTACCGCGACGCGGGCGACGTCGCGGACGCGATCCGGGCGCTGCGCGAGTACCTGCGCCGCGTGCCCGATGCGGAGGAGCACGAGCAGTTGACGGCGCGGCTCGAGGTGATGGTCCGCACCGCGTCGGAACAGGGCGTCGACGTCGAGGCGAGCGGGACCGTCGAGCGGCGCCCTCGCGACGCGTCGGCGTCGACGGGCGAGAGCGCGTCCGGGTCGAGCGCGGCGTCGTCGAGCTCGCCGTCGTCTGGCGGAACGTGGACGCCCGGATGGATCGTGCTCGGGGTCGGGGCGGCCGCCGTGATCGCTGGCGCGATCACCGGTGGGCTCGCGCTCGGCGAGCGCTCTCGCCTCGACGAGATGTGCGACGGCGCGCGCGCGTGCGACCCCGGGTTCGAGGGCACGCGCGACAGCGCGGCGCTGCTCGCCGGTCTCACCGATGGGCTCCTCATCGGCGGGGGGGTGATCGCGGCGGTCGGGTTGGTCCTCGCGTTGGTGATCACCGAGGACGGCGGCGACGAGGGTCAGGGCGCGTCGCTCGCGTGTGACCCCACGGGATGCATGGCGCGCGGTTGGGTTCGCTTCTGAGCGGGGTGGATATGGAACGTTCACGAGGTTGGTTCTCGGCTGCCACGACGTGCGCGCTCGCGCTCGGCGTCCTCGGAGGAGGTTGCAGCCTGGTCGTCGACGTCGGCGGCTATCACGCGCGCGAGGACGGCGAGATCCCCGACGCGGATGGCGGCGTCGGCGCGCCGGACGCGGACGTCGACGGAGGCCTCGAGCCGAGCGACGGTGGCGTCGGCCGCGATGGGGGGCGAGACGTCGACGCGTCCACCGCATGCAGCCCCGCGTGCGACGCCGGCGAGACGTGCGTAGACGGAGCGTGCCGATGTGGCACCGGCGCCGCCTGCACGGGCTCGAGCGTCTGCTGCGACGGGAGCTGCGTGACGCTCGGAACGACCACCGCGTGCCTCGCGTGCGACGACGCGTGCGAGCCGGCCGCGCACGCCTCCGCGACGTGTGAGGCGACGGGCTGCGGCCTCGAGTGCGACGCGGGCTTCGCGAGCTGCGATGACGCGTCGCCCGACTGCGAGCAGTCGTTGGTCTCCCACGAACACTGCGGCTCCTGCGGTCATGCGTGCGGCGCCACCGAGCTCTGCGCGCTGAGCGCGGGGAGCCCGAGGTGCGTGAGCTCGTGCGCGTTCGGTCAGACCGCGTGCGGCGGAGCGTGCGTGGATCTGATGACCGACCCGCTGCACTGCGGCAGCTGCACGATGGCGTGCCCCGAGCCGACCGGGAGCACCGCGCGCTGCACGGGCGGAACCTGCGGCCTCACGTGCGATCCGGGCTACGGCATGTGCGGCGGGGCGTGCGTCTTGCTCGCGACGTTCTACGAGGACGCCGACGGCGACGGCTACGGTGGGATGGGCGCCGCCACGCGCCAGGCGTGCCCGGGCAGCCCGCCGGCCGGCTTCGTGAGCAGCCATGACGACTGCGACGACACCCGCGCGAACGTGCACCCGCTCGCGACGGAGACGTGCGACTCCGTCGACGAGAACTGCGATGGCGTCGTCGACGACGGGTTCCTGTGCACGGCCGGCGACACGCGCGCGTGCACGATCTCGGTCGGGTCGTGCAGCGCGGCGGGCACGCAAGGATGCTCGGCGTGCAACTGGGGCGCATGCACCGCGCCCGACCTCTGCAGCAACCGCACCGACGACGACTGCGACGGGCTCGTGGACGAAGGAAGCTTCCGTGTCGGGACCGCGTCGCCGATCACGCCGCTGCCCGGTTATCGCTTCTCGGAGGTCCTGTCCGCGTACAACCCCTCCCGGCGCGAGGTCGGGATCCTCACGAGAGGCTTCGACGGGACGACGCAGACCATCTCGTTCGCGCGCCTGAACGCGGACACCGGTGCGCGCATCGGGAGCGTGGTCACCGTCGCGACCGGCTTCGCGAGCTACGCGATCGCGTACGACGGGCTGCACTACACGGTGGTGCTCTCGCGCTACCCGGGCGTCGAGGTCTACCGGATCGACGCCACCACCTCCGTGTCGACCCTCGTCGCGACGCTCGATCCGACGGCCAACGCGGTGACCGTCGCGCGTCTGGGCACCTCCGGCTCGAACGTCGTCGTGTCGTGGACGACCTCGATGGGGATCACCCGGCTCGCGCGCTTGACGATGCCCGCGACCGCGAGCGCGGCGCCCACGCCGATCGGCTCGACGACATCGCCGCTCGGGAGCACGGTCGCGCACAACGCACAGGCCGTGACCACCGGCGGAGGAGCGCTCCTCTTCTACAGCGTGCCGATCGGAGGGATGGGCCCGTACGAGCTGCGCGTCGGTCCGGTCACGAGCACGTCCATCGGAACGTTCACGCCGCACCTGAGCGGGACGGTCAGCTCCGTCTTCGCCGTGTGGGAGCCGACGTCGAACGTCGTGGTCGCCGCGCTCACGCTCTACATCGGCGGCGTCTCCCACTCCGCCGTGCGCACGTTCAACACGGCGGGCACGACGGTGAGCGCGGAGACCATGTTGTCGGGCGAGAACGCCGTCTCCATCGGCTACGCGGGCGAGCCGGGTCAGGTCGGTGTGTTCAGCGGCCGGTACTACCCCGCGACGGGAAACCTCGATCGCGTGCGCGCCTCCGATCGGACGGTGCTCGGCTCGCCCCCGACCTACGTGGGTCAGTTCAACGGCATGACCGCGCTCCCCGACGGCGTGGCGCGCTACCTCGTCTACCAGGACGACGGCGTCAACCTCAACGCCTACCCGGTGCTCTGCCTCTAGCAGGCTGCTGAAGAACGCTCGCGTTCTTCATGCTCGGTGATCTCGAGCCACGCGACCGTCTCGATCGCGGAACGCCGCGCCATTCGGTAGAAGCGCGCCTTCTAGCTCGGGCGCGCGGCGCGATGAGCCATCGACGGGGCCCGAGAATCGGCTTCACGCGCCCCGAGGATTCGCGGGCAGGGGCGAGGGAGCAGGCTGCTCTTCACAGCCTCAAGACCACCGTCAACGTCGCGTGATGTGATCGAGGCGACGGCTCACGGGAACTGAAACAGGATCTCGTCGTCGCGCACCATGCCGAGCTCGTCGCGCGCGATCCGCTCGATCGCGTCGGGGTCGGTGCGGAGCGCGTCGACCTCGCGGTGCAGGTCGTCCACGTCGCGGCGCAGGCGCTCGTTCACCCGCTCGACCTCGGCGAGCTCGTCCTTGAGCGCGCGGTAGCGAGGCAGGCCCTGCTCGTCGAGGATCGACAGCGGCACGCTCACGATGGAGAGCACCAACAGGCCAAACGGCAGCATCCAGGCCACGGCGCGGGCGAACGTCGACACGGACGAGCGATCCTCGTGTCGCGCGCGATCCGCGTCCAGTTTCGCGACGCTCCCGCTTCGAGGTCCCGAGCGACGGACGGTTTCTTGACCCCGTCGCGCGCGATCCGGTACCGCGAAGCTCGAGGCGCTCCCGGATGTCGTCGCTCGCCCTAGCCGCGTTGAGGATGCGCAAGACCGCGCGGGCGTCGTTCGGCTTCGTCGCCGCGCTCGCGTTCGGCGCGCTCCTCCTGCTCGGCGTGTTCATGGCGCCTTGGACCTCGCTCGGGCTCGAGCATGCGGCGGTCGGCGGAGCGTGGCTCGCGATCTTCGGCGCGCGCCTCGTGAAGCGCACGCGGCAGACCACGACGCCGTGGGTCGACCTCGAGCTCGGGCTCCTCCTCTTGGTGGCCGCGCACGCGGGGGTCCAGCTGGGCGGAGGGCTCGAGTCGCCGTTCTATCCGATCGTCTACGTCCTCGTCGCGTTCTGCGCGTCGTTCGCGCGCGCGCCGATGGGCAACGCGCTCATCGCGATCGCGATCGGGCTCGAGGCCGCGCTCTTTGCGCTCACCGAGGAGCACGCCGACTGGAGCCGGTTCGCGCTCCACTCCGTGTTCATCCTCCTCTTCGGTGCGCTCAACTTCCTGTTCACGCGCGCGGAGATCGCGCGGGTGCGCGAGCGCTCGCAGAAGGAGCTCGACCACGAGCGCGAGCGGGTGCGCGAGGAGAGCCGGCTCTTCCGGTTGGCCGGCGCGCCGAGCGCGGCGCCGCGCGAGAACCCGGAGGAGAAGATCTTCCGCTCGAGCCTCGAGCAGGTGCACGACGCGCTCTATCACGTGCTCGAGCTGCTCAAGCGGACGCTCGACCTCCACACGTGCGTGCTGCTCCTCAAGGACGACGAGGGCCAGCTCCACATCGCCGAGCTCGCGACGGACGGCGAGGTGGCGGACGGTCCGTTCGACATGGGCGAGGGAGCGGTCGGCGCGATCGCCAGCCGAGGCCTCACGATGAGCCTCGAGAACCTGCGCGCGGGCTACAAGGGGCTCTGCTACTACCCGGACGGCGCGCGCATCGGGAGCTTCCACGGGCTGCCCGTCGAGGAGGGCGGCGAGGTGATCGGCGCGCTCTGCGCGGATCGCCTCCGCGCCGAGGGCTTCACCGCGAAGGAGCAGTCGATCCTCGAGAGCGCGATGCAACAGGTGTTGCGTGCGATCGAGACGGAGCGGGTGTTCGTCCAGCTCGAGAAGAGCAAGCGCGAGCAGACGAGCCTCTATCGCGCGTCGCAGACGCTCGGCGAGGCGCTCACCGAGGAGCAGGTGATCGGCGCGGGCCTGCGCGCGGCGGGGGACATCGCGCCGTACGACTTCGCCGCGATCACGCTCTACGACGCGAAGACGAACAAGCACACCGTGCGCGAGGCGGTCGGCGAGGGGGCCGAGCGGCTCGCCAAGCTCACGTTCCGCGACAACACGTCGCTCACCGCGATGGCGGTGAAGAACCGGCATTACCTCCCGTACCGCGGCGAGTTCGATCCGAAGCAGCAGGTCGTCTACACGAAGCGCGCGAAGCTCGACGGGATGCGATCGCTGCTCATCCTCCCGCTGATCGTGCGCGAGGACGCGATCGGCACGCTCGCGCTCGCCGCCAAGCGACCCGGCGCGTGGGGGCGCGACGTGCGGCCGACGCTCCAGGTGCTCGCGAACCAGCTCGCGGTGGCGATGAGCAACGCGCAGGCGGTGCGGCGCCTCGAGGAGATGGCGACGACCGACGGGCTCACCGGCGTCTTGAACAAGCGCGCGTTCCTCGAGGAGCTCGACCACAAGCTCACGAGCGCGGCGCGCTTCGGCCGCAAGCTGAGCCTCCTCGTCACCGACCTCGATCACTTCAAGACGATCAACGACACCTACGGCCACGACGTCGGCGACGTGGTGATCAAGGAGCTCGGCGCGATCCTCACGCGGCTCAAGCGCGACACCGACGTGGTCGCGCGCTTCGGCGGCGAGGAGTTCTGCGTGCTCTGCGAGGAGACGGACAACGAGGGCGCGGTGATCCTCGCCGAGCGGATCCGCGAGGCGGTGAAGGAGACGGTGTTCACCACCGACCTCGGCAAGGTCGGCGTGACGAGCTCGATCGGCGTGGCGACGTTCCCCGACGACGCGAAGACGCCGGAGGCGCTGTTCAAGGTGACCGACCAGGCGCTCTACGCGGCGAAGCACAAGGGCCGCAACCGGGTCTGCACCTCGCGCGACCGCTGACCCGTGAGGCTCGAGGGACGTGATCCGGATCGGAAGGATCGGCGTCAGTCCACTCCAAGCGTGACGAAGAGGAGGATGTCCTCGATGCGCTCGGGCGTGTCGGTCGTCAACGACACGCTGTGCTGGCCGATCGGACCGCCCGCGAACGCGGCGGCCAGGTCTGCGCTGGAGGCGAGGCCGCCTCGGTCGGTCGGGCTCGCGGTCCACTCGCTCACCGCGGTGTCGTCGAGCCGAAGGGTGAGATCGGGAGGGGATCCGTCACGCATTCGGACGGCGAGGTGGGCGGACCGTACCCTCGATGCGAGGCCTTGGAGGAAGAACGGGTAGTGGTCGTTGGTGAGCTCGAACGGGATTCGCGCTCCGTCCGGTGAGCGCACGAGCCGATGCATGACGCTCCCGAGCTCCGTGCTGAACGAGATCATCCGCGCCAGGGGCTCGCTCCGAAGCGCACGGACGATGCCGCCCTCGGCGCCCGTGTGAGCGTCCTCCAGCTCGGTGCGCCACGCCTCGTCGAACCGCGCGGTGTAGGCGACGTGGACGAGCACGTCGTCGATCGTGCGGTAGTCGAAGGTCCGGAGGGCGCTCGGCAGCGAGAGTGTCCACTCGCTGACAGCTCCCGCGCCCTCGAACGGGAGGTAGCGAGGATCTGCTTGGCGATGCGGACGGGCGAGTGGAGACCGGCGGCGAGGAGGGACACCGCGTCGTTCGGGTCCTCGGCCAATCGCAGCACGCGCGCATGGGTCATCAGCGTCTCGCGAACCGCGTCGCGGGTCGCGTCGTCCGCGTTCGGGATCGCCGCTCGCACGCTGTCTTGGGTGGGCGGTCGGTGAGCGATGTCCGGGTGCGCGCGACTCGCCTCGGCGATGTCCCGGAGACGCGCGTCTGCCGTCGCTGCTTTCGCGTCGTCGAGGCCGAGCGACGGGAAGACGCGCGACGCCAACGCGGGGTCGCGGCCCACGAGGTCCACCGCGCGCGCGAGCATCGCCGTGCCGGGAAAGGAGCTCCGGGCGACGCGGCCCAGCGAGTCGAGCTCCTCCTCCGACAACGTGAGGTGCTGGTCTTCCGCGATCTCTCTCCAACCCGCGTGCGGGAGGCGCGCAAAGTCTCGGAGGGTTCGAACCCCCTTCGTCGCGAACGCACCACCGATCTCCACCGCGCGTTGGATGTCGTCGCCGAGCGCGCGCGCGAACGTGATCTGCGCCCCGAGTTGGGCCGCCGTCGCGCCATTTAACTTCCGCTGGTCGACCAGCGCCGCGATCACGGATTCGTCCAGAGCCAACACGCTCGGAGCGGCGTCGCTCAGCGCCGCGAGCGTCTCGTCGCTCAGCTGCAGCTCGGCGCGCAGAATGCCGAGCTCGGCGTCCTTGACGTCTTGGCCGAGGAGGTTCGGGTGCTCGAGCGGGTCGTCCGGCTGCGGCGCGACGATCCTCGGGTCCTTGGCGAGTCGCTCCAGACACGCGCGCTCGGCCTCGTCGAGGCTCGGCTCGCTCTCCAGCAGGTCTACGAGCGCGTGCGCGACGTCGATGGAGGCGTCGAACGCGGCGTCGAGATCGAGCGTCGCGAGCGTTTGCAACAGCGCGCCACCGCCGGTCAGGCTCGTGGTGACGTCCTTCAGTGCCTCCCGCACACGACCCGTCCACGCCTTCCGCGAGGCGTCGAGCAGCTCCGCATGGGCCGCTCGGGCGGCACGCAACGTAACGTGCCGATGCTTCAGGATACGAAGGCGCTCTCGCTCGTTCGTCATGGCCGCTCCCCGTCAGGAGCCCGACCCTCCCACGTCGAGCGCCTCGGCGACTACCCATATTCGGCAATTTGTTTATCTCGACGGAACGTCGAGCAGCGTGGCTTGCTCGATCACCAGTCCCAGTCGAACCACTTCGATCGACGCGGTCCGTCGAAGAGACCGTCGATCGCCACCGCGGCGAGCGCCTGTCGTGGATCGTCGAAGTCCGCGAGCACGACGCGAGACAGATGGGTCTCCGGAACTCCCAGCCGCGCGAGCGCGGCGAGGTCGAGCGTGTCGCGTTCGAGGGTGCGGACGGCGTCGAGCAACGCTTGGCGCTCGGCGAGGGCCCAGCCGTCGAACGGACATTGTTCGGTTGCAAAGAAGTGTGGCCCGGTGCACCGCGTGTACACGACGCGCCGGTGTGGCCGCGGCGGCAACGCATCGAGCGCTTCGAGAAACCTCGGCGAGGTGGGCTCCGCGTAGACCACGGAACCTCCGTCGATCGAGTATCCGCCGATCTCGAACGCGGTGGGGCGACGCCAACCTCGGTCCGCGATATCCAGCGTCAGGTTCCGCCTCGCTGCATCCTCGACCGTGGACGCGGCTGGGCTCCAACCATCGAACGGACAATGCGTCCCGTCGAAGTAGTGAGGTCCGAGGGCGCATCGTATGTAGACGTGTCTCAAGGTCGGCCTGGGTTGTGAGCCACGATGCGCAGGAGCTGACCTACCGACAGGTTTTCGATGCCCTCGAAGGTGACCACCAGACCAGACCGGCGGATCATGTCGGCAGCGTAGCCCTGGCTCAGCGTAGGTAGGAGCGCCTCCAGCTGTCCACCGGGACGCAGGAGCGACGCCGCGTTGTCCACGCCGGATTGTCCCACCCCGAACCGACTCCCCTGAAGATCATCGACCAGGGGAATCCGTTCGAGGAGCACCTCGTCGAATGGAGCCTCCTGAGCGAGCTGCCCGAGGCCCGGACGTCGCGTCTGGATGTGCGCGATATCGGCGTTGATGTCGCCCAAGAAGTCGGGGTCCTTCGAGGCCATCGCGTCCAACGTCAGGTCGCCAGCGCGCTGGGCTCCTGGCAGCCGGCCGTTCGGCGCTCGGCCCCCGCCGACGACGAGACGTCGACCTGGATTCGAGGGTGTCGGACCCGGGCCACCAGGACCTGGAGGATCCGGAGCGCGCGGCGACAACGAGGTTCCCGGTCCCGCGATGGCGCCACCGAACGCGAGGTTGTTGACGAGGTTGATCGGGATCGCCTGGAGCTGCCCGGTCGTGCTGCCGCGCACACGCGGGTCGCTCGAGGCGAGGTTGGTCTCGAGCTCACGCACCAAGCGCGGCAGCTCTCGACCCGCCTCGTAGGTCCGTTGTCCGCGCCCGATTGGGGTGCGGTTCCACAGGAAGCGTCCGAACGCCGCGGTGACCGCGCCGGGACCTTCGCGTCGCGCGTCCCACACCTCGCCGATCTCGCCCGCGAGCTCGCGCACGGTGCTGTAGAGACCGAACGTGAAGACATCCGGCAACGCACCGAGCACCGCCTCGGTGCGCGCGCGCCGCTCCCAGAGGAACTCCGCGTGCGCATTCCAGACCTCGCGCTGCGCCCGCGCGATCTCCGGATCCTCGTTGAGGATGAACGAGATCGTTCGGGTCTCGTCGGTGAAGATCTCACCGGGGATCGTGTAGCTGAACACCTCGCCGACGGGGTCGACCTCGTCGTCGCCGAAGGTGATCTCATCCTGCGGAGGCGGCGCGGCGTCGGTGACCGCACCGGAGCCGGCACTGCGTCCGACCTCGGGCCCGGGACCCGCGCCATCGCCGCCGCCGGTTCCCGATCCGGTGCCCGACCCCTGACCCTGCCCTCCCGCGCGTCCATGACCGCTCTCGCCCGGCTGTCGACCGCCGTCGTCGCCTCCAGGGAGACCGAAGAGTGGATCGTCACTTTCGTTGACGACGTCGTCGAGCCCCGCGAGATCGTCGGCCGGATCGCCGCCCGTCCCTTCCCCGGGCTGCGCGCTCGACGGCAGCAGAGAGCCGGAGTTCGGAGCCGACGACCAGAGGAACCAGAAACTGGTGTTGCGGCGGTCTACCGCGTGCGAGGTCGGTCGCTCAGGGCGCGCCGCGCTGGAACTCGGCCATGATCTGCGCGGGCGAGCGCGGCACGCTCCAGATGCGCACCTCGTCGAGCCAGCCGATCAGCTGATCGTCGCCGGTCGTGCCGTTCTCGCCGAGCCAGATGCCGGCCAAGACATGCGGTAGCGCCCCGCTCGGCTCCGCGGCGGCCTCGGCGCCGTCGACATAGACGCGGGTCGTTGCGCTCGCGATCACGCAAGCGAAGTGGTGCCATCGACCGGCGGTGATGGGCGTGATCGAGTACACGTCGCCGGCCCCCGCACACCTCACGAGCCCGTCGCCGTAGAGGAACATGGAAAACTGTCCGTCCGCGTCGACGATGCCCGAGCGACGCGGCAGCCCGGCGAGCACGTCGGTGCGCACCCACGCCTCGATCGTCACCTCGTTCGCGTCCTGGGTCCCGTTGGGGAGGACGAGGAGGCTGCTCGTCGTCGTGAGCACGGCAGATTGTCCCACGGGCCCTGCGGCGAAGCTCACCCCGCTGCCCGTCGCGTCGTTGCGGTTGCTCGATCCGTCGAGCGTGTTGCCCTCGAACGTGAAGCACGCGATGAGGCCGGGGTCGGAGGTGGCGCACCCGTTCGCCGGACCGGCGTCCGGCATCGGGACGCCAGCGTCGATGCCCGCGTCGGGGACCGCCGCGTCGGTGCGGGGTCCGGCGTCCGCTCCCGCATCGCGGGCTCCCGCGTCGCGCCTCCCCGCGTCGCGCCCCGTCCCGGCGTCGACCGGGGGATCGGAGATCCCTGCCAAAGGCAGTGAGCACGCGCCGAGCAGCAGAGGGACGCATCGCCACACGCACACACGGATCACGAAGCGATCCTAGCAGGCGCCGAATCGCCCCTCGGACCTTTCGTGCGAGGTGCTCCGAGGCTCAGCGCGTGAAGTCGCAGTCGCCGCCGGGGCACATCGTCGGCACGACGATCCGCGCGTCGCCGGCCCACACGCTCGCGAGGAACGCGAGGATCTGCTCTCGCGCGGCGTCTCCCGCCGGCGTGTCGCGCGAGGCGAAGCCGTGGACGTCGTAGACGGCGGTCTCGGTGGTGCGGAACTGCGTGACGCCGCTGGCTCCGTCGACCTCCGTCGCGGTCGGCACGCCTTCGATCGGCTCGAGCACGGCGCCGACCTGCTGCGCGCCGGCGACCACCGCGACCATCTCGGTGCCCGGGTTCGGGAGGACCGGATCGCCCATGCTCTCCTGGATCAGGAACGTGGTCGGGTCGGCGCGCTGCACGTCGATCCACGAGGCGCCGTCGACCATGTCGAGGTTCGTCTGGCCGATCGCGAGGCCCGTCGCGAGATCGATGTCGTCGCGGTAGCGCATGAGCTCGAGGTCATGCAGGAGGTCCCAGAGGTAGCTGTGCCAGACCCACTGCGACCACGCCGCGCCCGGAACGTTGATGACCGCGTGGTGCACGCTCGGCTCGAGCGACGCGTAGATGAGCCCCGCGGTCCCGCCTTGCGAGCCGCCGACCCACACGCGCGGCGCGCTCAGCTCCGGGCCGCGCCCGGCCGCCGGGTTGGGCATCGTGCCCATGCTCGTCGTGCTCAGCTCCGCGCCGCGCAGCACGTCGCCGAGGATCCCCTCCATCGCGTGCTGGATCGCCGCCGCGTGCGCGAGGGCCTCCGCGAAGAACGCCGCCGCGGCGAAGCTGCCCGCGAAGAGCTGCTGCAGGTTCGCCAAGGTGAGCAGCACGTCGCTGTCGGTCCAACCATAGAAACGTACGTTGACCTTCGCGATGCCGAGCCCAGCGAGCTCGCGATCGAAGAGGTCGTCACGCTCGTTCCCGCCCGTCCCGTGGCCGTACATCACGAAGCGGTAGTCGTCGGTGCCGGCGGGCACGAGGACGCGGAACGGCGAGTCGCGCGTGCCGAGCGGCGTCGGGTTCCCGTCGGCGTCGGGGACGAAGCCATCGTCCTCGTCGAGGTACTCGGGGAGGTTCGTGAGGCGCCCGTAGACGATGCACGCGATCTCCGGCGCATCCGTCGGCACCTCGACGGAGTAAATCTCGATCCCCGCCGCGCCGGAGTCGACCGCGGCGATCGACGCGTCGCGCATGAAGCGGAGCACGCGGCGCGGATCCTCGGCCGAGCGCGTGGTGAAGTCCCACGCCTGGAGCACGTGCGCGGGATCGATGCTCCGCTCGGTGAGGAGCGCGCGGAGATCGGCGTAGCGATCGGCGAGCGCCCGCTCGTCGTCCGTCTCGGGCGTGGCGAGCCCGAGCGCGACGCGCGTGGGCATCGTGGGAGAGAGCGCGCCACCGTCCATGCCGCGCAGACCGTCGGTGATCACGACGGCGTAGTCCGCGGCGGCCTCGAGCGGGCGCTTCGGGTGCGCGAGCAGGATGGTCTGGCCGTCCTCGGTCGAGATCGTCTCGAAGCGGAGCGGCTCTTCGCGCAGGCGCTCGAGGTGGTCGGCCTCGGTAAGGATCAGGTGGACGACCTCGCGCGCGTTCGCCACGTCGATCGGCACGGGGAAGTACGCGACGAGCGTGCCCACGCGCGAGAAGCCGTCGGCGAGCGCGATCGAGTCACCGGTGTCGCGCGCGTTGAGCAGCGGCGCGTCGACGTGGAGCCGGAGGCCGGTCTCGGTGGAGGGATCCTCGTCGGTGAAGACGTTCGAGGGCCACGGCAAGAGACAGCGCGACGGCTCGAGCGGGTTGCAGAGCCCGTCCGGTCCCGCGTCTGGCCGCCCCGCGTCGGGCGCACCGGCATCCGCGGCGGGCTCGCCGCTGTCACACGCGGCGGCGAAGAGGACGAGGACGGGGACCCAACGAGTGATGCGCACGCCCGCAAGCCTACCAGGGGTGTCAACGCTCGTAGCGCAGCGAGCCGGCGCGCTTCCCGGGCGACCGGGCCGAATCCTCGGCGGGGACGCTCGCCCGTGGCCATGGCTCGGCGGCTAGCCGGTCCGTCGACGCGTTCGCGTCGGAGTCGACCGAGTGTGGCGCGGCACGCGGGTTGCGAAGTGGCGGCGCATGCCACGTCGACACGTGCGGTTCGACTCGGATCTGAAGGCGACGATCCTGACCCGACCCGGCGATCGGGCGATCGGAGAGGCTCACGTCAGCAACGTCAGCCCCGCGGGGCTCCTCCTCGAGCGGCTCGAGGCGCACCTCTCGCGCGACAGCGCGGTGTGGGTGGAGATCGCGGACGCCACCACCCGCGGCCGCGTCGGATTGATCGGTCGGGTCGTCTGGACCGAGGACGATCGGGCGGGCGTGGACATCGAGGCGATGTTCCCGCACCACCGCGATCGGTTCGGCGATCTCCTCGAGCGGCTCGCGTTCAGCGAGCTCGCCGAGCTCCACTGATTTGCCGGCCGCTCACCCGGTCTCGGCAGGCGGGCGCTCCTCGGAGGGCGCGATCCGAAGCGCGATCGAGCCGAGCACCGCGGCGACTCCCGAGCCGGCGAAGATGGCGAGCTTGGCCACTTCGATGTGAGCCGCGTCCTCGAACGCGAGGCTCGCGATGAACAGCGCCATCGTGAAGCCGATGCCGGCCAGCATCCCGGCCCCGAGCACGTGCCGATACCCGACGCCGGCCGGCAGGTCGGCGACCCGCGTCTTCACCGCGATCCACGCCGAGAGGACGATGCCGATCGGTTTGCCGAGCAAGAGGCCGAGGCCCACCCCGAGGGCGAGGGGCGAGCGCAGCGCGTCGCCGACGCTCGCGGTCAGCGTCACCCCGGCGTTGGCGAACGCGAACACCGGCAGCACCAGGAACGTGACGGGATGCGAGAGCGCGTTCTCGATCCGCTGTAGAGGCGCGCACGCCTCGTCGACGGCCACGTCCATCTCGTCGAACACGCCCTGTTGCTCCCTCGAGTTCATCGCGGTGTCCGTGGGGACGCCGACTCCCTTCAGTCGCCCGAGCAGCCCGGTGAGCCGCTCGACCACCTCCGCCCCATCGATCCGCGTGCGGGCGGGGATCGTGAGCGCCATCAACAGCGCGGCGATCGTGGCGTGCACGCCCGACTCGAGGAACGCGAGCCAGGCGAGCAGGCCCACGACGAGGTAGGCGACGACGGACCGCACGCCGAGGAGGTTCATGACGATGGACCCGAGCAAGAGCGCCACCCCGATCGCGAGCGAGACCAGCGAGAGCTCGTCGGTGTAGAAGAGCGCGATCACCAGCACGGCGCCGATGTCGTCGGCGATCGCGAGGGCCGTGAGGAACACGCGCAGACCGCGCGGCACGCGATCGCCGAGGAGCGCGAGCACCCCCAGCGCGAACGCGATGTCGGTCGCCATCGGGATCCCCCAGCCATCCGCGGTCGGACCGCCTCGGTTGATCGCGACGTAGACGAGCGCGGGCACGACCATCCCGCCGAGGGCCGAGATCGCGGGCAGCGACGCGCGCCGTAGCGTCGACAGCTCGCCGACCATGACCTCGCGCTTGATCTCGAGGCCGACGAGGAAGAAGAAGATGCCCATCAGGCCGTCGTTGACCCAGTGGTGAAGCGACTTGCGGAGCGTCCACTCGCCGAGGGTCAGCTCGAACGGCACCTCCAGCAGCGCGTGATAGCTGTGGGCCCAGGGCGATCCGGCCCACCCCATGGCCGCGACGGCCGCGGCCAAGAGCAGGCCGGCCCCCGCCAGGCGATGCTCGGCGAACGCCGTGATCGGGCGGAGCAGACGGTCGATCGGCGCGCGAGGCACCCGACGAACCTGCCGTATCGCCAGCCGATGGCAAGGGCGGTGGAGCGCTCGACCGCGGGAATGTAAGCCGCCTGTCATCGCCGGGGATCGCGCGCGCCCGAGACAGCCTCGCTATGCTCCGCGGATGCCGTTTCGCCGTGCGCTGCCTTCGCTCGCCTTCGTCCTCCTCTTCGCGCTCGGATGCGACGACGGAGAGCCCACCCGCGATGCGGGAACCGAAGACGTGCGCGGCTGCGGGGTCGGCCTCTCCTATCCGCGCCTCCGCTGGTCCACCCCCGTGCTCGGGATCCCGCTCGGCGAGTCGGTCGACGTCTATCTGGAGTTCGTCCGCGACTGCAACAGCGGCACCACGCTGACGCTCAGCGCGTCCGACACCTACATCGTGTCGTTCCCCAACGACGTCCGCATCGAGCCAAACTCCGATCGCGTCCACCTGCGCTTGCAAGGAGACATGCTCGGTACGGTCACCATCACCGCGAGCTCGTCGCATCCGAGCGGCGACACGGTGAGCGCCGACATCGTCGTCTCGGTCAGCGACGGGAGCATCCCCGCGTGCGTCGGGAGCGCGTCGGGATCGGTCTCCCCCGGAGCGAGCCTCGACAACGGCCCGAACGGCTCTGCGATCGCGATCCCCGAAGGCGCGGCGCGCGACGACCAGTACCACATCGATCCGTTCACCGCGTCGATCGACTGCGGCGGCGACATCGTGCCCGACGGCTTCGTCGCGCTCGGTCCGGCCGTGAAGTTCGGCCCCGAGACGCAGCGGCTCGCGCGCGAGGTGCCGCTCACCATCCCGATCACGCTCGCCGCGCTCCCCCTCGGCGCGAACCGCGGGCACGTCGAGATGGCGTACCTCCCGCCGCACGGCCACGCGTCGCGCATCGTGCCCATCGCCTCGCCGCGGTTCGCGGGGGACGCGGTGGAAGGGACGATGACGTTCGAGGTGCCGCGGCTCGGCACGTATCAGGCGGTGATGCGCGAAGGGGTGCCGACCCGGCGCACGCGCACCTACAAGTTCCGCGGGATCCTCGGCTTCTCGATGGGTGGAAGCGGCACCGGCCGCATCGGGATGGGCAACCCGGATCTGTTCGACTTCGTCGCGCCGCTCGGCGGGCCGACCGACTGGACGTTCATGCTCGAGCACATCCGCCGCTATCACGTCGGCGGGTTCTGCACCGAGGCCGAGCGCATGGCCGGCGCGACCGACTGCGACATGGCGACGCTCGCGCGCACGCCGCCGACCACGCAGGAGCACGAGCACCCGCAGACGTTCGAGCACTGGTGGTACGAGGACGGCCACGACGGGCAAGGCGGCACGTTCAACCGCACCGACTACATCTCGATCTTCCGCGACCTCGCGACGATGTTCGGCAACCCGAACTACGATCGCACGGCCGATCCGGACGAGCCGAGCATCACCCCACCTGGCGTCCCCGACACCGTGCGCATGATCCCCGACGGCATGCGCTGCGACGCCGCGCACCAGACGGTGATCCCGCCCTTCGACAGCGCGAGCCCGGACGGCACCGGCTTCTTCGACGACGAGTTCAATCCCGAGGGCCTCTACCCGGTCATCACGTTTTGCGATGGTCAGGAGGTCGACGGCGACGTCGGGCTCTGGGATCCGAACGGGACGCCGCGCATGCCGATCGACGTCGTCGTCGCGGTCGACCGCAACGGCAACGGCCTGCGCGACGGCGGCGAGCCGGTGATCCGCAACGGGCGCGAGCCGTTCGACGACTTCGGCCTCGACGGCGTGCGCAACGAGGACGAGACGAGCCCCGATGGAGCGACCTACGACCCGGTGACGAACCCCGATCCGGCGGGAGACGACTTCGACTTCCAGTACAACCCGACGGGCACCGAGAACAACTGGGAGCGCGACGTGGTCGGCGACGACCAGTGCACCGCGGGCGCGCCCGGCGTCGCCGAAGTGTTCTTGGACTTCGGGCTCGACGGCGTGATGGACACCGCGCAGCTCGCGGCGGCCAACGGGTTGCCCGGCGGCGGCTTCGACATCGGCGAGGGCAACGGTTGCTTCGATCGCGCGCGCGGGGCGGTCCGCATGATCGAGACCTCACCGCGCTATCAGGCCGAGCACATGGACATGGACACGCTGCGCGACATCGATCTCTTCGCCGACGGCGGCATCCGCGACCTGTTCAACTGGGTGGTGATGGGCAACGTGACGACGGCCGGTTGGTCGGCGCGCGGCCTGCCCGTGCGGTTCTACAACGGGCACGGCGCGTTGCACCTCCAGGGCCCGCGCGAGCTCGACTACACCGACGTGAACTGGTCCGAGGTCGGTCGCGCGGCGATGGTCCGCTACGGCAGCCCCGACGAGGAGGACCGCTTCATCCGCGCCGGGGACGGCGGCCACGTCGGCACCGTGCAGCAGCTGATCGATCGCATCCGCTCGTCGATCGCGATGATGGATCAGCGCTGGCCCGACGGCGATCGCCGCCGCACCGACGACCGCGTCTGCAACGAGCTCGACACCTGTGGGTACGTGAACTCGTTCGTGTTCAACTTCACCGCGTCGACCGGCCGCGAGGGTCCGGTGACCATCGTGTTGCCGCCCGGCTACTTCGATCCGGCGAACGCCGACGTGCGCTATCCGGTCGTCTACTTCCTGCACGGCTACGGGATGAGCCCCGAGGATCTGCAGGCGTTCGGCCTGTTGATGTTCGCGGACATGAACTCGCCGCAGATCGGGAGCTCGCGCCGCCAGCAGAAGATGATCCTCGTCTTCCCCGACGGGCGCTGCCGCAACGACGAGTGCCTGCGGGGGACGTTCTACACCGACGCACCCGACAACGTCCCTGGCGGTGCGCGCATGCAGACGTTCCTCCTCGACCTCATGCAGTACATGGACACGATGTACCGCACGCGCGCTCCCGAGGAGTTCGAGGTCGTCGAGTGAGCACGACGCGTCGAGGCCTGCTCTACGGGGCCGGATCGCTCCTCGTGCTCGGGCGCTCGAGCTGGGCGCGCGCCCAGGAGGCGGGCGCGGCGCCGCGCCCCGTCGCGATCCCGGACGAGAACCGCGCCGATCTCGAGCAGCCCCCGCCGCGGCCGCCGCCCGGCGATGCGCCGGAGCGCGCAGCCCGCCTGTTCGAGGCGATCCTCGCGAACGAGCCCGACCGCGCGAGCGACTTCTTCTTCCCGCGCGACGCGTTCAGCGTGCTCAAGGGCATCCGTGACCCCGACCGGTACTGGCAGGTCCTCTACCAACACTACGAGCGCGACATCGGCGCGCTGCACGCAGAGATCCCCGCGGGGGCGACGTTCGCGCGGCTCGAGATGACCCGTCGCGGCGGGTGGGTCGCGCGGCGCGAAGAGGCGAACGCGCTGCCGTATTGGGCGTCGCGCCACGACTGGATCCACTATCGCGTGGGCGAGCGGGAGTCGCGGTTCGAGGTGCGTACGTTGATCACATGGGGCACTCGCTGGTACATCACCCACCTGCGCTGACACACCACCGCGATCGGTGGCCGCCTCGGCGCCTGGAGGATGTCGATGAGCGAGGCGTCGGGTTCCAAGCGTCGAGCCACGGTCAACATGAAGGCCACCCGGTTCAATCTGCCGCCGGTGGAGAGCGCCCTCATCGTCGGTAAGAAGGCGCCGATCGGATCGCGCGCCATGGAGAAGGCGCTCGCCGAGATGCTCCCCGATGCGTTCATCCGCATCGACGTCCAGCACAGCGTGATCGAGTCGCTGATCGTCCGGCAGGCGCACCTCAAGCGGATCCCCCGCGACCAGCTCGTCGGCTATCTCGTCGAGCAGTGCGGATCGATCATGGACGACTCGGAGATGCTGCGGGTGTCGCTCGAGATCGAGATCGAGTCGAGCCAGGAGCTCGATCTGTGATCGCGGCCCCGTCGCGCATCGCCGAGCTGATGGACCCGGCGAGCGAGCTCGACGAGGCCACCACCCTGAGCGACATCGAGCCCGCGCTCCGCCGCGACGAGCCCGCGTTCGTGCGCGCGGGTCGCCGCTGGGAGGCGATCGTGCCGCGGCTCGTGGTGGGCTTCCCGTCGACCCGACGCCTCATCGATCTGCCGCGCATCCCCGTCGAGACGCTGAGCGCGGACGGGGACGTGCTCGACGCGCTCGCGGTGATCGAGCGCGCCACGCTCAGCTCCTCGCCGGTCGTCGACGGCGATCGTCTCGTCGGTCGCGTGTCGCACGATCGGATGCGCCACGCGCTCCGCGAGTCGACGTCGTACGACGTGTTGTCCGAGCTGTCGGCGCTCCGGCTCGCCGTCGCCGCCCTCGGGCACGACCTCGGCAACGCGCTCCTCGTCGCGCAGTCCGAGGCGCACCTCGTCGGCATCGACGGGGGCGACCCGCTGCTCGTCGCGTTGGATCACGCGAGCGCGCTGGTGCACCGCATGCGCGGGTTGCTCGCGGGCGGGGACGGGGCGACGAGCGTCTCGGTCGCTGCCGCGATCGAGCGGATCCTCCCGCTGCTCCACACCATGGCGAGCCCGAGTCGGCTGAGCGCGGCCTCGCGGGGCGCGCTGATCGCGCGGTGCCCGCCGGCGTTCATCGACCGCGTCCTCATCAACCTCGTCGCCAACGCGAGCGACGCGATGGAGTCGCCCGGCACGATCCGCATCGACGCGCACGCCGATCGCGAGCTCATTGTGCTCTCGGTCACCGACGACGGTCCCGGGATCGCGCCGGAGCAGCTCGGGCGGGTGGTGGAGCTCGGCTTCTCGACCAAGGACGGCGAGAACCGAGGGATCGGCCTGTTCGCGCTCCGGCGCGCGGCGCGGAGGCTCGGGGGGGATCTCACGATCGAGAGCACCGTCGGCGAGGGCACCATCGTGAGCGTGCGTCTGCCGAAGCGAGCCCTCTGATCAGCTCGCGAGGTGCGGGAGGAGCTTCTCCGCGAACGTGTCGGGGTGCTCGCGGTGCAAGAAGTGCCCGCCCGGCATCGTTTCGACCACGTAGCTTCCGGTGAACATCCGGCGCGCGTCCTCGTAGTCCTCGGGGCTCAGCAAGGGATCGTCGGTGCCACCGAACGCGACGGTGTCGACGGCGATCTTCTGCTTGAGGTAGCTCGGGAGCGGCCCGAGCTTGCGGTAGTAGCCCATCGCCGCCTCGAGGCTCGCGCGGACACGGAACGACTCCTTGACGGGCTCGAGCTCCGACGCATCGAAGCTCCACGCGGGCGACCAGCGGTGGACGATCTCGTTGAGGGCGGCGAAGTCGTCCTTCGCGAACCGCGCCGCCGCGCCGGGGAGCTTGTAGGCGAGGAAGTGGCGGACGCCCCATGCCTTGCCGAGGCTGGGCTTCATGCTCGCCGGGTGCGGGATGGCGACGGTGATCAGCTTCGCCACCTTCTCGGGGTGGAGCGACGCCACGCCGTACGCCGCGAGGGCGCCCCAGTCGTGCCCGATCACGATGGCCTTCTCGCCGCCCGCGAGCGCGTCGATCAGCGCGGCCACGTCGTCGGCGAGCGTGCGACCGTCGGCGTCCTGCATGGGGATCTCGGTCGGGTGATAGCCGCGCGTCCACGGGCTCACCGCGCGGAAGCCCTTCGCCGCGACGAGCGGTCGCAGGTGATCCCAGCTGCGCGCGGTGTCGGGGAAGCCGTGGACCATCAAGACGAGTGGCCCGTCGCCCTCGGCGAGGTACGCGAAGCGGAGGCCGTTCGCAGTGACGTTCTGGATCGCGTGGGGCATGGGCGAACGATCGGCACCGGTCGGTTCGAGCGTCAAGGGCCTCCGCGCGCTCGCAGGGACGCCAGCGAGGCGGCGGGGTAAGCTCCCTCGGCGCATGTACGAGATCTACAGCCGCCTCGCGCGCACGTACGGGCTCACGATGTCGCCGGCCGATCCCGGCATGATGACGTTCGAGATCGTCCTCACGGGGAGCGTCGATGGGTCCGCCGTGCACGTGCGTCGCTTCTGCGGGAGCGGGGCGTACGTGGTCGTCTCGAGCCCGTACGCGACGCACTTGGACCTCGGGCTCGGGCTGGGTCGCGCGAGCGTCCTCTCGGGGATCGCGGAGTGGTTCGGAGCGGAGGACATCCAGGTGGGGGACGCGGCGTTCGACGCGGCGGTCACGATCCGAGGCGATGAGCCGAGCCGGGTGCGGGCGCTGCTCTCGGCAGCCGTGCGCGCCGAGCTCGGGCCGCTCCTCCGAGCAGACTTTCGACTCACGGACGCGGAGTGCGCCGTCACGAGCGGCTGCTACGACGAGTCGTACTCGATGCTCGAGGGCATGCTGGGACGGGTGATCTCGGCGGCCCGGGCGATCGATCGGGCGCGTCCGGACGTTCCGCCGGCGGCGGGGCTACGCGCGCATCACCAGGCGCTCGTCGCGATCTCCGCCGCCCGGGGGTGGGAGCTCGTCGCGACACCCTTGTGGATGCAGGGCTCGATCGGCGGCGATGAGGTCACGCTGCGGGGCCAGCGCTACAGCGCGGCGGTGCGCATGATCGAGCTCGTCGTCGCGCACCCGCCGCTCGACGAGCGCCTCGTGATCGACGGCGCGCGCACGAAGCTCGATCGGATCGTCGGCGCGCCGTTCGTGCCCACGGGCGACGCGGCGTTCGATGACGCCTTCGACGTCCACCACGTGGCCGCGGACCGCGTCCAGCGGATCGCGGACGCCGAGGTCCGCAGGCGCCTGCTGCGCTTGAGGGAGGTGGGCGCGATCGCGATCCACGATCAGCGAGCGGTGCTCCGGGCCGACGCATCCCAGCTCGATCCCGAGCGCATCGAGCCGACCATCGAGGAGCTGAGGGCCGTCCTCGAGCTGATCCGTCGCAATCAAGAGGGCTTGCCCCCCGCGTATCGGTGAGCCGTGCCGCATCGAACCATCGAACCGATCGGGCCGGCCCGCTCGTAAGGCCGTGGTGACGCGCGAGATGGCGACGGGTCGACGAACGTCGCGCGGCGTCGCGCTCCTCGCTGCCCTGGCCCTCGTCGCGTGTGGCGGGGCGCCGTCGAGGGTGGAGCACGCCCGCGGAGCGGAGCCGGCCTGGGAGGCGTGGAGCGCGGAGGCGTTCGCGCGCGCGCGTGAGGAGGGTCGGCCGATCCTCCTGAGCGTGCAGGCGGGGTGGTGTCACTGGTGCCACGTGATGAACGAGCGCACCTACGCCGATCCCGAGGTGAGGCGCGCGCTCGAAGGGTTCGTGACGATCCGCGCCGATGGCGACGCGCGGCCCGACCTGGCGGAACGCTACCGGCGCTACGCGTGGCCGGCGACGGTGTTCCTCGCGCCCGATGGCACGCAGATCCTCGCGGTGCGCGGCTATCGATCGCCCGAGGACTTCCGCGCGATCCTCTCGGACGTGCTCGCCGCGCACCGCGAAGGCCGCGTGCTCGAGGAGCGCCTCACGAGCGAGCCGGTGGCGTCCGATCTCGCCGCGCTCCGGGTCGAGCTCACCGCGCAGCTCGACGGGATGTACGACGCGGACGCGGGAGGCTGGGGTCACTCGCAGCGCTATCCGTTCGCCGCGCCGGTCGAGCACGCGCTGTTCCGCGCGGCCGCGCGTGGGGAGGACGCGTGGCGTGACGCAGCGTTGTTTTCTTTGTCGAGGTATGCGGCGCTGATCGATCCGGTCGACGGCGGGATGTTCCAGTACTCCGAGGGTGGGGTCTGGGATCGGCCGCACTACGAAAAGATCGTTCCGGTGCAGGCCGGCGCGATCACGGCGTTCGCGCTCGCCTATCGCGCGAGCGGCGAGCGGGTCTGGCTGGATCGGGCAGACGCGATCCACCGCTACGTGCGCGCGACGCTGCGCGCTCCGGACGGCTCGTTCTACGTGAGCCAGGACGCGGATCTCGGCACCGGCAGCGCGGAGGGCCCGCGGATGCTCGGGGCGGCGTACTACGCGCTCGACGCGGACGCGCGCCGCGCGGCGGGGGAGCCGCGGGTGGATACGCACGTGTACGCGAGCGAGAACGGCCGGATGATCGAGGCCCTCGCCCAGCTCCACACGGCGAGCGGTCACGTGGGCCCGCTGCGCGACGCGCTGCGCGCGGCGTCGAGCTTGCTCGCGTCGCACCGGCGGCCGGACGGGCTCTTCGCGCACGACCCGAGCGAGATGGACGGCGTGGCGCACCTCGCGGACCAGGCGTACGTGCTGGCCGCGTGGGTGGCGCTCCATCAGGCGACCGGCGACGCGCGCTGGAAGGACGGAGCGCTCGGGTTGGCCGCGGCGATGATGGCCGGCCTCGGCGCCGAGGGCGGCGGCTTCTACGCGAGCACCGTGGATCCGAGCGGCGCGCCGCTCGAGCGTCGCGTCCCGATCACGGAGAACGCGGTGGCCGCGCGGAGCCTCCTCGCGCTCGCGCGCTTGGCCGATCGTGACGAGCTGCGCGACGCGGCGGAGGGGGCGCTCCGCGCGTCGGCCCGGCGCGAGGAGCTCCGCTCGATGGGGCGGATGATCGGCGAGTACCTCCTGGCGCTCGAGGCGCTCGAGGCGACGCAGCTCGTGCTCAGCGTAGTGGGGCCGGCGGACGACGCGCGCACGCGGGCGCTCTTCGAGGCTGCGCGCGCGGTGCCCGACCCGCGGTGCCTCGTCGAGCTCGGGCGGCCGGGCGCGAGCCGCTACCCCTATCCCGGAGAGCCGGCCGTGTTCCTGTGTAGCAACGAGGCGTGCTCGATGCCGGTCACCGAGCCGGCCGCGCTGGCGGCGCAGGCGCGCGGATTCCTCGCCGACGCGGAGCCGAGGGAGCCCGAGGTCGAGTAGCCCGGCGTGTGACGGACCCATCGGCGGGCGTGTCCCCGTCCCGCGCCGGCGCAGAAGGAGGCGGTGCGGTCGTCCGCTTCCCTGATGGCACCGGAGATGCATCGGCGATCGGCATGCCCACACCCACCTCATCGCTCCTCGGCAGTCCGCACGTCCGCATCGGGGAGGCGATCGGGATCGCGTTCCTCCTGCAGATCGTGTTCATGGTCCTGATGGTCGTGATCCGTGAGTCGTTCGGTCTGCAAGACACCTTGCCGGTGTGGGTCGGCAACGGCATCGCGGGGGCCGCGTTCCCCGTGGTCGTGACCGCCCTCGCCCGACGACGTGCGGCGCGCGCGGCGGGTCGGCCGGCGATCGAGGGCGAGGTTCCGCCGCCCGAGTGAGGAGCGAGGGCGGAGCGTCACATCGATGCGGTCAAGGCACGCTGACGGTCGGCGCCGGCTTCACGAGGTGCGTCGGGTCGGCCGCCGCCACGTACCAGTGCTCGTGCGCGGTGATGCGCGTGAACTCCGCCTCGGTGGGCGGCTGCAGCAAGGTGCGTCGCCCGTCGGTCGACACGAGGGAGACGCGATACTGCTCCTCACGCTGGGAGCGCTCCTGCTCCCCTTCACCGAGCGGCTCGGGCGGCGTGAGCTCCGCGTCGTTCGGCCACCGCGGCGGCGACGAGAGCCCGCCGCGCACCGGCACGTCGCGCGCCGGTCGCCATCGCCAGGCGCGCCACGCGAAGCGCTCGGCGTAGCGCGGCTCGCTCCGATAGCGCGGCACCTCGCGCGTGCGCGGCTCGGTGCGATACCGCGTCACGCTGCGCGTGCGGGTCACCGAGCAGTAGCGCGGTGAGCAGCTCTGACCGCCGCCCGTGCACACGTCGTGGCAGCTCGCGAAGCCGTTGTTGTCGCTCGTGCACTCCTCGTGGCAGCTCTCGGGCAGGCTCGTGCAATCCTCGCCGCACTGCTCTTGGTCCGTGTACGTCTCGGTGTCCTGATACGGGACTTGCTCGGTGTAGTGCTCGGTCTCGTAGTGGTCGAGCACCTGCTCGTCGTGATGGTGCGCCTGGCCGAGCGAGCGGATCTCGAGCGCGTCGCTCGGGCGCGTCTCGACGAAGCCTTCCTCGTCGACGAGCTGGCGCCGCTCGACGTGCGCGATGCGCGTCCACTCGACCGACACGACGTCGGCGCGGATCGACGCGGGCTTGCTCGGCGGCGGCGGCGGCGGCGCGTTGAAGTACGCGAAACCGCAGCACGCGATGCACGGGACGATGACGGCGCCGAGCGCGGCCGCGATGCGGCCGAGCCGGACCTTGGTCCGGGGTCGAGGCGCGCCTGGGGCGGCCAACGCGGCGCGAGGGGCCCCCGGCGCCCCCATCGGCGCGGTGCCGACGCCTGCAACGGGGTTTGTCGCTTCCTGGACGGTGGCGCCGGCCACCTGCCCCGCCCCGCACTTCGCGCACGACCCGTCGGAGCGGCGCTGGTAGCTCCCGCAGTATCCGCACCGCCAATCCGGCCCCGCGTTCGCCTGCTGGAGCAGCGCCGGATCGGTCACGCTCGGCGCGGCCCGAGTGTCGCTCGGCATCAGCCACGGCTCGCTCGCGTCCTTCGGATCGCCGCACTGTTGGCAGACCTTGTGTCGCCCGAGGTTGCGCGTCTGACAGGACGAGCAGACCCAGTGCATCTCGATCTTGCGGGCCATGAGAGAGCAAGAATACCCCGTGCCCCTGCCCTTGCCCCTGCCCGCGGCCTCGTCTCACGCGGAAGCCACGTACACGGAAACGGACTCGCGCTCGGCCTCGGCCTCGGCCTCTGAATCGGCCTCGGACTCGGACTCGGACTCGGACTCGGACTCGGACTCGGACTCGGACAGAGAATCGGAATCCGCAACGATCGTTGCGGCATGCCTCAGCGCTGCAGCACCACCAGCTGCTCGGTCGCGAGGATCCAGACGCGGCCCGCGCTGTCGACCTCGATGTCGCGGATGTCCGACGCGGGCAGGCCGTCGTCCTCGTCGAGGATGAGCCAGTCGGAGGTGCCCTCGTGCATCGCGAGCCCGCGCGTCGAGCCGACCCAGAGGTGGCCGCTCAGGTCCATCGCCACGTGCGTCGGACGCAGCTCCTGCACGTTGGCTGGATAGGCGAATGTGAAGTTGCTCCGGTCGTAGCTCCCGAGGCCCTCCGCCGCGGTCAGCCAGATCACGTCGTTGCCGACCACCGCGTCGGTCACCACCTCGCCGCGCACGCCCCGCGACTCGCCGAACACGACGGCCTGGCTCGCGCCGACCCGCACGAGTCCGCTCAGCGTGCCGAACCACGCGTTCTCCGTGTCGAAGTCGATCGTGGAGATCTCGTCGGGCAGCGGGAGCCCGCCGGAGGCCTGCTCCGCGCCGCGGTGGTGATAGACGATCGCCTCGTCGTTCGGGTCGAGCACCGCGACGCCGCGCATGCGGGTGCCGTCCGAGTCGTCACGACGCACGCGCAGCGCGAGCCAGACCTTGCCGTCCGGCGCCACGCCCATGAACGGGATCGAGACCAGGTTCGGCACCTCGAGCGTGCGCTCGAACCCCGGCGTCCATCCGTTGCCGGTGTTGACGAAGATGCGCACCACGTTCGGCTGCTCGGCCACCGTGGTCGCGAGGTACGCGCCCCGCTCGCCCGGCGCGACCGCGGAGACGACGAGCCCGTCCGGCACGTTGGTGCGGCGGAGCCGCCCGCCTACGAACTTCGCGAGGCGATTGCCGCGCGCGATCGTCCACACCGTCCCCGACGGATCGCTCGCGACCTGCAGCTCGTCCGCCTCGGGCACGAGCGAACGTGAGCGCAGCGTCCGCTCGGCGCCGCCGCCGCTCAAGTGCAAGAGGCCTTGATTCGCGATCGCGATGAACGCGTCGCTGCCCTGCACGAACGCGGTGTACGCGGCGCCGGGCAGCGCCTGCGGCAGGATGCGCGCCTTGAACTCCGGCGCGCTCACGCCGTTGTCGTGATCGGGCACCGGCGCGAGGCGCATCGGCTCGGCGAGCACGTCGCGGGTCGGGAGCTCGCCCGGCTGATGCTCGCTCGCGAGCTGGATGCGCCCGCGGAAGCTGCGCACCTGACCCTCCTGCGCGGAGAGCGGGGTGAGCGCGACGCCCCCGCCGCGCGGGCCGATCGCGAGCATGCGGTGCTCGCTCAGCAAGAGTACTTGCCCGCCTCGGCGGACGAGCGCGACGAGCGGCTCGTCGAGGCCGGAGATCGTGTAGCCGTACCAGCTCGTGCCGTCCCAGTACGCGATCTGCGAGGTGCTCGGGCCTTGGACGAGCGCCATGATCTGCCCGGGCAAGACCGGCACGATGTCGCGCACGTATCCCTCGGGGATCCCGCCCGACAGCGCGTGCTCGCGGATGACGTCGTCCTCGATGTAGTAGATGCCCTGGTGCGTCCCCACCCAGAGCTGGCCCTCGGGGGTCGGCGCGAGGGTCGTGCAGCGGATCGGCTCGCCGAAGATCTCCCACTGCTGTTGGCCGCGGCCCCGGCGCGCGAGGCCGCCGAGACCGCACAGCCAGATCGTGCCGTCCGCCGTGGTCGCCATGTCGGTGAGGTGCCCGATGTGCGGCGCGCCAGGGACGACCGTGACCGCGTCGCCCTGCACGCTGACGAGCGCGTCGCCGGCCGCCGCGAGGACCGCCTCCCCATCGGCGACCACCCCGTGCACGTCCTCGCTCGGGAGCCCGTCGACCGTGCGCCCGATGTTGTCGCCGGCCGGGTAGCGCAGGAGGCCGACGTCGGTCGCCACGTAGACGTTCGCGCCCTGGAGCACGACGCCGCGCACCTCCTCGAGATCGGTGAGCTCGCGGACCCGCCGCGAGGCGTCGCCGCCGAGGTCGAGGGTCGTGCCGTGATCGCCCATCGAGAGCGACGTCGGGCCGCAGGCGGTGGCCAGCAGGATCGCGGCGAACGAGAGCGCGGGGCGGATGCGGGTGAGCGACATGGCCCGGAGCGCTTAGCCGCCTGCGGTGGGCCATGTCAATCCGCGTCGTGTGCCGGTGCGGAGCGTACGGCCTTGGAAGGAGGCGCGTGTACGTGGACGGATACGAGGACGCGCACGTGCACGAATGCGAGGACGTGCACGTCGAGTTGCGGCGGCTCAGCGGGCGCAGGTGCGGTGGGCCGCGGGGTTCGTGCGGAACGCGGTGCTGTTGATGTCGGGGCACGCGTCGCGGAGCGCGTTCTTGAGGTCGGTGACCTGGTCCCAGCTCAGCGCCATCGGCTCGAACACGAGCCGCAATGAGCCTTCCCCGTTGCGGGCGTCGTCCATCAGCGAGTCGTAGAGGCCGTCCGCCTCGCCGGTCACCCAGAGGGTGTCGAAGTTGTCGATGTACGCGTCGATCACGGAGCGGAACGCGTCGCCCTCGAGGATCACGTCGTTCTCCATCGTCGCGTGCTCGGCGTTGTCGCTGAGGTTGTAGCTGCCCGCCACCACCAGCGAGTCGTCGATGATCATGTACTTGTGGTGCATCTGCGGCGCGTACGAGAAGTCCCAGCGGTACGCGTAGTACTTGTAGCGGAGCGCGATGCCGGAGGCGTGCACCTGGTAGCTGAACAGGAAGCCGCGATCGAGGCAGTTGCCGCGGCGCGACTCGCTCTCGCCGGCGCCCTCGAGGCACGCGTCGAGGTCCCGGACCTGCGCGTCATGGGTGCCCTCCGCGAGGTACTCCTGGCCGTCGAGGTAGACGCGGATGTCGAGGCTCGGGTTCGCCTCGTGCGCTCGGATGAGCGCCTCGGCGACCGGGCGGCTGCGGAGGTGGCCGCTCGCGATCCGGATCGAGCGCTGCGCGCCCAGGATGAGCGACACCCAGCGATCCGAGACCGCGTTGCTGTTGCGGATCCCGCTGAACGTCGGGCCGTAGCGCGAGCTGATCGTCGCCTCGAAGTTCGCCGAGGTGAACACCGCGTCGACGCTCGGGTCGTCGGGGATCGACGCGTCGTCGATCGCGATCGCGTCGATCGGCGCGATGGACTCGTTCCACTCGACGGGGCGGCTGTTGTCCCAGAGCCGGTTGAACTCGCGCTGATAGCGGAGGTTGAGCTCCGCGTTGCCGCGCACGATGAGCGTGTTCTCGTCGTAGCGGGTCGCCGCGCTGCTCGACCAGTTGCCGCTGCCGGTGACGAGCACGCCGGTGCTCGCCGCGCCGAGGTCCTCGCGGGGACCGCTGAGCAGCGCGAACTTGTGATGCATGATCTTGTTCACGTAGCGGACCTCGATGCCCATGTCCTCGAGGCGCGCCGACGTCGAGCCCATCGGCGAGCGCGAGTCGGGGCCGCCGTCCTCGAAGAGGAACCGCACGCGGACGCCGCGGCTCGACGCGCTGGCGAGCGCGTCGGAGATCCCACGGTCGCTGAAGCTGTAGATCGCGATGTCGATCGAGCCGCCGTCGGGGACCTCGTTGATCAGATCGCGGATGCGCGCGAGGTGGCTCTGGTCGGGCACCTGCGGCGACATGATGACCTCGGCCTGGGTCGGGCCGGCCTGACAACGATCCTGGACCATGTCCACGAGCTGCTGGATCGCGACGGGACCGACCCAGCTCACCGCGTCGACGTCGGCGATCGTCTCGAAGAGCCGATCGTCGTCGGTGCCGAACTCCCCGTCGGTGCCGTTGCGGCGCTCGACGAGGTTGCGCGCGGCGCGCGAGTGGACGCCGGCCTCGATCAGGCGGTCGGCGCCGAGCCCGCCATTGAGCTGGCTGACCACCGCCGAGAGCTCACAGGCCGAGTAGTCCGAGCCGTCGGCCTTGCCGCCGGGGACGAGGCCCACGTCGTCCTCGCCGTCCGGCGAGCTCGCGACGCACGCGCCGAGGGCGAGGGCGGCGACGCACAGCCAGAGGCCATGGCGGGTGGAGCGAGGGGACGGCTGACGACGCATGGGGATCCTCCGGTGGCGCGGGCACGAGCGATCCGCCCGTGCGCCCGCCCGTGCGCCCGCCTTCAGCAAGGTCCCTGCCAGGCCGTCCCTTCGCCGCGGAGGCGCCGGGCCGGCGGACCGATCCGCCACCTCGCGAGCTTCAGCCGGCTGATCGGTCAGCCACTCGGAGGGCGCGCGCGAGGAACGCCTCGAGGCCGTCGAAGTACGCGGCGCGGTGCTCGATCATGTGACGCACGTGACCGCCGGTCGCGAAGCGGACGACGTCGACGTCGCGGTCTCCCAGCGACGCGAGGAACGCCTCGACCGCGCCGGCGGGGACGAGCGCGTCGTCGGCGGAGTAGACGACCCGGAGCGGGAAGTCGCCCAGCTCGCGGACCTGACGCAAGCTCGCTTGCGCCGTGCGACGGGCCGCGCCGCTCACGTAGTACCAGAGCCGCATGAACGCCCACATCGGCGGGGTCAGCAGCGGGTGCACGTGGGTCGGCGGCCTTCGGAGCGCTTTGAGGAGCGGCGGCATCATCGCGCGCGCCGAGTACGTCGCGTAGTAGGCCGGATCGATGGTCGGATAGATCCCGGGCGCCGAGTCGAGGGTCACGGCGACGATCGAGCGGCGCTCGTCGTCGGTCATCGCGGCGAGCCCGGCCGCGAGCGTCCAGAAGCCCGCGTTGCTGAACGCGTGCACGATCCGCGGCCCAGGCTCGCGCCGCATCGCGCGGAGGAGGCGCTCGCCTTCGCGCGGCCAACCATCGGGTCGCCGCACCGCGGGGTAGAGGTCCGCGCAGTGGGCATGCGGGACGGAGTTTCGCTCGCGATACCAACGCATCACGCCGCGCAGCTGGCGGGGCGTCGATCCCGCCCAGCCGATCACGAACGCGCGGGCCTCCCGGAGGTCGAGCGTCGCGCTCACCGGATCAGGCGATCGCCTTCTCGATCCACGCGATCACCCGCGCCTCGAGGTTCTCTTGCATCAATCGTGATGCCTGTTGGATCCCGGTCGGGCTCGTGACGTTGACCTCCGTGAGCTTGCCGCCGATCACGTCGAGGCCGACGAACACGAGCCCATCCTCGCGGAGGCGCGGCGCGACGCGCTCCACGATCGCGCGGTCCTCGTCGCTGAGCTCGGCCGCCTCGACGCGGCCGCCGACGTGGATGTTGCTCCGGAGATCCCCGCCCGTCGCGACGCGGTTGATCGCGCCGAGGTACTCGCCGTCGAGGAGCAGGATCCGCTTGTCGCCGCGGTCCACCGACGGCAAGAACTCTTGCACCATCGCGGCGCTCTTGCCGCCCGCCGTGGTCGTCTCGATCATCGCGTTGAGGTTCGCGTCGCCGTCCGAGAGCAGGAAGATCCCGTGGCCGCCCATCATCCCGAGCGGCTTGAGCACGCCCTTGCCGCCGTGGCGCTTCACGAAGTCCTTGATGCGCGCCTTGTCGTCGGTGACGAGGGTGCGCGGCATGATCTCCGGAAAGTACGTTGCGTAGATCTTCTCGTTCGCGTCGCGCAGGCCGCGCGGGTCGTTGATCAGCAGCGTCTCGCCGCGCGCGTGCTCGAGGAGCTGGCAGGCCCAGAGGTAGTGGACGTCGAACGGTGGGTCCTTGCGCATGAATACGACGTCGAGGTCCGCCGCGACGTCGAGATCGCGGTATGGCCCGAGCGTGATCGGCGCGGCGGGGTCGCGCTGGCATCGAGCGGCGCGCGCCTTGGCGCCGAGGCTCGACCCTTCGACGAACAGATCCCCGAGCAGGCAGTACTCGACCTCGTGCCCGCGGCTCTGGGCCTCGAGCATGAGCGCGAACGTGGTGTCCTCGTCGACGATCACCGTGGAGACCGGATCCATGACGAAGAGGATGCGCATGAGGCCCGATGTGAGGCAGCCGCCGGCTCCGGGCAAGCCGCTGCGACGAGCTGGGTCGCAGGGCGAGGGGCTGGCACAGGTTGGCGCCGTCCGGTCCGAGCGATCGGCGTCGCGGCGCGGCTGGCACAGGGCATGTAATCGCCGTCCGCATGCGAACCATGGCTTGCGAGACGGCCTCGAGTCACCCGCGCAGCACCACCGCCCGCCGAGAGCTGGACGCGCTCATCCAGAAGAGCGCCGGCCTCGCGATCGGTCCGTATCTCCGCCGCCTCGTCCGCGCTTCGGTCGCGGCCGCCGCGCTGAGCGCCTGCTCGATGTCGCACGGCGGAGGCGACGACGCGGGCGGCGGTCGGGACGCGGGCCGGCCGGGCGATGACGCGGGTCCGCGGGTCGACGCGGGCGATCACGACGCGGGCTTCCCGCCGCCCGAGCTGTGCGAGCCCGACGGACGTTGGCTCGCCGTCCACGGCGTCGCGACGGACACGCCCCACGAGTATCTCGGCGCGTTCTCGTCGGGTCAGTTCGGCGAGCTGCCGGGCAACCTGGTCGACGAGGTCGGCACGCGCTGCGCGACCTCGGCGGACCCGACGGCCTGCGAGGCGGCGTTCGAGACGGAGCGTCAGATGTCGTATCAGAACACGCTCCTCGCGACCGACGGCGACGCGCTCACCGTCGCGCGCGGCGAGATGCAGTTCGCGAGCGTGCTCGGGACGATCGACTCTCCCAAGAAAGCCGCGTTGATGGCATGGCAGGCCGGCTACAACATCTGGTGCAGCGGCGATCTCACGTCGAGCGTGACGCGGGTCGACGGTGGCTGGCTCGTCGCCGGCTATCAGCAGAGCGGCGGCTGCGGCTCCCCGTGGGTCACCACGCGCTACACCATCCGCGTGCTCGACGCGGGCACGGTGAGCGTCGACGGCTCGGAGGTCGTCCGCGAAGAGGAAGACTTCGGCTGCATCGGGCGCCGTCCGAGCGGCATGCGCGCGGGCGCGCCGTCGATGAGCACCGGCGACGTCGGCGCGTTCTTCGCGAACGTCACGCGCCTCGAGGCCAGCGCAGTCGTCGCGTTCGACCTCCTGTTCGACGAGCTCGAGGGCCTCGGCGCGCCGGCGGCGTTGCTCGACGAGGTGCGCGTCGCGCGCGCCGACGAGGTTCGGCACACCGACGCGATGGCGCGGATCGCGCGCCGCTATGGCGCCGAGCCGGGCACCGTGCGCGTCGAGCCGACGGGACCGCGGAGCGCATACGCGATCGCGCTCGAGAACGCCGTCGAGGGGTGCGTGCGCGAGACGTTCGGCGCGCTCGTCGGCGCGCACCAGGCGGGGACGGCGGCGGACCCTGTGATCGCCCAGGCGATGCGCGACGTCGCGGACGACGAGATGCGGCACGCGGAGCTGTCGTGGGCGATCGCGGGCTGGCTCGAGCCGCGGCTCACGGGCGAGGAGCGCGCCGCGATCGCGCGGGCGAAGCGCGAGGCGCTCGCGATGTTGCGCGAGGAGGCCGGCACCGAGCACGCGGCGGCGCTCGTCGAGCGGGCGGGGCTGCCCACGCCGGCGATCGCGGTCGAGATGGTCGACTCGCTCGCGGCTACGCTCTTCGCGTAGCCGCGGCGGTCGCCGTCAGGGGCAGCTCGGGACCGGCGAGGTCACCGGCCCGACCGCGCACTCGGCGCAGAGACCGCAACGGGAGTTGCTCCCGCACGGGACGAACGGCGCGCACGAGAAGAGATCGCTACTGCAGGGCCCCGCGCAGCCATCCTCGTAGCAACGTTCGTTCCCCGGGCAGTCGGAGTCGTCGATGCAGCTCACGCAGCGACCGCTCGGGTGACAGCGTCCGCCGAAGCACTCCGCGTCGGAGGTGCACCGGTTCCGGCACTCGCCCGCCGTGCAGTACTGATCGCAGCGGCACTCCGCGTCCGCGTGACACGCTTGGCACGCGCCGTCGATGCACGCGACGTTGTCGGCACACTCGTCGTTGGACGCGCACGTGCAGCGGAAGTCCGCGTCGCAGCTCCCGCTCGGACAGCCGCCGGCCACGAGGCCGCACGCGTCGCAGACCGGTGTGGTGGGGAACGGGGTCGGGCGATCGCCGTCGCAGAACTGCTCGCCGCACGGCATCGCGAAGCCGCGGTTGCGGCAGCCGAGCGCGCTCGGACAGTCGGCGTCCTCCGCGCAGATCCGCCAGCACTCGCCCATGCGGCACGCCGCCATCGCGCCGCACTCCGCGTCGTCCGCGCACGCGCGGCACGCGCCGTCGACGCACGCGAGACGGTCGGGGCACGCGCGCACGTCGCCGCACGGCACGCAGACGCCGAGGTCGCACAGCCGTCCGCCGTCGCACTCGGTGTCGTCGACGCACTCGAGCGGCTGGCAGTTGCCGCGGCGGCACGTCATCGGCGCGCTCCCCTCGCAATCGCTCGCGGTCGTGCACGGCCGGCACGTCCCGCGCTCGCACCAGGCCTCGACGCAGTCGCTCGCGGAGTCGCAGTCGCGCGCGACGCAGGCTCCGTCGACACACGTCTTGTCGCCGCCGCACTCCTCGTGGAACGCGCAAGGCAGCGCCTCGCACGCGTCGCCTGCGCAGCGCTCGGCGTCCGTGCACTCGGCGTCGGTCGTACAGGCTTCGACGCGACACCGATCGTCGCGGCACACCCGACCGGCCTCGCACTCGAGGCTCACCGCGCAGCGCGGCTCGAAAAGCGCGCAGCCGCTCGCGGTGCACGCGAGGGTGAGAGCCAGCCCCCACGCGCTCGCCAGCGAGGCCGACGCCCCCATGATGCTCAGAACCGAACGGGCCAGACGGACGTTGCGGACCACACCTCCTCCTCCTACCCCGCCGGCAGTGGCCGCAACAAGCGTGCCCTCGGCTGCGTCCCGATGGATCGGGGGCGCCGCACCGTGCGCGATCGCCCGCTGCGCAACGCGGTTCGCGGTGTCGGGTGCCTTCGTGGCGCACCCGGCGTGGACCACGTCGCTCATGGCGGATACCCCGGAGGTCGGGCAGGGAGCTCGGTTCAGCCGGCGGGGCGCGGTCGGAAGCTCAGCGCGATGGAGCGATAGAGGAACGTGACTTGTCCGTCGCGCGCGTGCGCGTCGAACAGCGCGTCGAGCGCGGCGTCGAAGCTCTCGCGATCCTGGATCACGTTCTTCACGTAGGAGCTCGACCACGCGCGACCCTTGAGCCCTTCGCGATCGAAGCGCTGCGCGTGCGCGAAGCTCGCGCGGCGCAGATCCGAGAGGCCCGGATGCGCGGCGAGGGCGGCGGCGCGCGGCTCCGCGCCGACGTCGGCGTACTCCGGAGAGAAGCGGCGGAGGAGCGCCTCGTACGCGGCCATCATCGGATCGCCCTCGTCGCGCAGGTTGAAGAACGCGATCGCGCGGCCCTCTCGCGGGAGCAGCGCCTCGAACCGCGGGAGCGCGCGCTCGAGGTCGAGCCAGTGAAAGGACTGTCCGCCGACGATCGCGTCGGCCCGCTCGATCCCGGCCAGCGTCTCGCCGTCGGTCTCGACGTACGTGAGGCCCGCGGGTCCCCCTTCCGCGCGCGCCGCGTCGAGCATCGCGCGGTTCGGATCGACGCCGATCACGCGGACGCCGCGCGCGGCGAGCTGCCGCGAGCTGATCCCCGTCCCGCAGCCCACGTCGACGATCACACCGTCGCGCCCGACGTTCGCCTCCGCGATGACGTGATCGATCAACGCGTCGGGATAGTCCGGCCGGTAGCGGCGATAGTCCTCGACCGTCTGGCTGAAGCGCTCGCGCGGGTCCATGGCGGAGGCGTACTCCAGGACCACCCGTACGCGCACACCCCGCGCACGCGAGACCCGATCGAGGCTCAGCCCTCGGTGCGACGAGTGGCGCGGGGCGTCTCCAGGCTCTCCACCTCGTCGCTCTCGGGCGCGTCGTCCTCGCGGGCCAGCGTCGGGTCGGCGACCCGTGCTCGCGCCGGCGGTGATTCGGCGAGCGCCCGCCGCACCACCGGTGACTCGTAGTCGGGGGGCAGGATGCGGGTCGGCCGAGCGCGGAGTCCGAGGACGACGAAGCCGATCGCGAACCCGATGCCGACGAAGGTCGGGATGGGGCTGTGCGCGAGCCCCGAGACGACGCAGCCCCCGATCGCCGCGCCAAACGCGAGGAAGGAGAACAGCCAGTTCCGTCCGCTCGTCCTGAACGGGTTCGGGCGCGGTCCGGCGTAGCCCAGCTCGCTGAGCTTCGCGTCGAGCAAGTCACGCTGCGCCTCGACGCGCTTCGCCACGCGGAGCCGTTCGCGCAGCTCGGCGTTCTCCTCCTCGAGCTGCTCGATGCGATGTCGCATCGCGTCGCGCTCGTCGCGGTACGTGGACATCCCGTCGATCTTATCGCCGCTTTTGTTCGTGCCAGGGGGCTCCGTTTGCGAAGGTGGGCTCCATGTTGGATCGTCCGCCCCATGCGACGCCTCCCCCGCCCGCTCGCTCTCGCGCTCTTCGCGCTGCCTCTCTTCTTCGCGTTGCTCGGTCAGGCCGAGCCGCCGCCGAACGGCGAGCTCGCGTTCGAGCACTACGCGGTCGCCGCCGATCATCCGCTCGCCTCGCAGGCCGGCGCGGAGATCCTCGCGGCCGGCGGCAACGCGGCGGACGCAGCGGCGGCCACGATGCTCGCGCTCGGGGTCGTCAGCCCCGCGTCGAGCGGGCTCGGCGGTGGCGGCTTCGCGGTCTACTACCGCGCGAGCGATCACAGCGTTCACTTCTATGACTTCCGCGAGGAGGCGCCCGGCGCCGCGACCGCCACGATGTTTGCGCGTCGCGAGGGCGAGGACGCGGAGGCGGCGGCGAACCGCTCGCGCGCGGGCGGGCTCGCGGTCGGGGTGCCGGGCGAGCCAGCGGGGATCGATCGGCTCATCCACGACATGGGCTCGGGCCGGGTGAACCGCGCCGCGATCGTCGCGCCCGCGCTCCGGCACGCGCGGAGCGGCTTCGAGGCGTCGCCGACGATCGAGCGCTTCAGCCGCTGGCTCGGCGCGGGCCTCCGCAGCGATCCCGCGTTCGGTCGTTGGTTCCCCGCGAACACGGACCACATCCCGGCCGGCCATCGCGTACAGAACCCGACCCAGGCGCGCTCGCTCGAGCAGTTCGCGCGACAGGGCGCGGAGCCGTTCTATCGAGGGGCGCTCGCGCGCGAGATCGTGCGCCGCGTGCGCGCGGCGGGCGGGATCATGACGCTCGAGGATCTCGCGGCCTACGAGGTGCGGGAGCGCGAGGCGCTGATCGCCGAGCACTTCGGTTACCGCTGGGCCACCGCGTCCCCGCCGAGCGCGGGCGGGGTGACGATGCTCGCGTCGCTCGCGTTGCTCGAGCGGTGGGTGCCCACGTCGCTGCGCGGGCAGGACGGCGCGTTCTTTCGCCACGCGCTCGCCGAGAGCTTCAAGGCCACCTACAACGATCGCCAGCTCTATCTCGGCGATCCGGATCACGTCGCGGTACCGACGCAACGGTTGTTGACGACCGAGCGCGCCGACGCGCGCGCGCGCTTCTTCCACCCGATGATCGCGCAGCCCTCGGAGCGCTACGAAGTGCCGCTCGAGGGCTATGAGCTCCGCCCTGCGCGGCCGGGCGGCGACGCGGGGACGTCGCACCTCTGCGTGGTCGACCAGGAGGGCAACGTCGCGTCGATCACCACGACCGTCAACCTCCCGTTCGGGGCACGGTTCACCGCGAACGGGATCGTGATGAACGATCAGATGGACGACTTCGCCTCGGAGATCGGGGAGCCGAACGCGTTCGGGCTCGTCGGCGGCGCGCCGAACCTTCCCGGACCGGGGCGGCGACCGTTGTCCAGCATGACGCCGAGCATCGTGTTCCAGAACGATCGCCCGATCGCGTGTGCGGGCGGGGCGGGGGGCAGCCGCATCATCACCGCGGTCGAGCAGGTGCTGCTGTTCCAGGTGCTCTTCGGCGACTCCCCCGGCGAGGCGTTGGCGCGCCGGCGCATCCATCACCAGGGGATCCCGCGCGAGCTGCGCGTCGAGGAGGGCATGGACGAGGCCATGCAAATGGCGTTGCGTGCCCGCGGCCACCGCGTCGAGGCGCTCGATCACTCCGCGGTCGTGCAGACCATCCGCATCGTGTGGAGCGAGGACGGAAGCCACATCGAGCGCGTGCTCGCGGCGAGCGACCCCCGCAAGGGCGGGATCCCCGCCGGCGGCTGAGCGCGCTCGTCGAGCTGCGACGAGCTGCGAGCTGCGACGAGCGGCGAGGGCTACTCGGCCGCGGCGGCGGCAGGCGCGGTCGTCGCGGCGCCAGCGCCCTCGGCCTGGAGCTCGTGACTCTGTGCGCCGAGCACGTAGATCGCGACGCCGAGGAACGCGATCACCAGCACCATCCCGAAGAGGAAGCTGAGGTCGACGCTGTTCGTGCCCTGGTTCCGGGGATTTTCCTTCATGTCCGTGATCCTCGGGCGCTGACTTACTCGATGACGCGGAGCAAGACCACGGTGACGTTGTCCTCGCCGCCGTTTTCGTTCGCGCGCGCGATCAGCGCCTTGGCGGCGTCGTCGAGCGCGTCGTGGGACGAGACGATCTCGCGGATCGCCTCGTCGTCGATCATCCCGCTCAGCCCGTCGGAGCACAGGCAGTAGACGTCGCCCGCCTGGGGCTGCTCGGGCACGAGGTCCACCACCACCGATTCCTGCAACCCGAACGCGCGCGTGATGACGTTCTTGGGCAGCTCGTCGCGCTGCTCCTGCGTCATTTCGGGCATGACGAGGAGGTAATCGTTGAGGAGCGAGTGGTCGCGCGTGAGCTGCGTGATCTTGCCGGCGCGGACCCGATACGCGCGGCTGTCGCCCACGTGGGCGACGTACATGCGGTTGCGCTCGCGGCTGAACAGCGCGCCGACCACCGTGGTGCCCATCCCGTGCACGTCGCGGTAGCGCGTGGACGCCTCGAAGATGCGCTTGTTGGCGACCTTGATGCCCGTGATGAGGCGGTTCTCTTCGACCGACAGGTGCGGGTCGAAGTGGAACGGCCAGGTCGCGTCTTCCTTGCTCGTCGCCTGGAAGAAGCTCGCGATGGTGTGGGTGGCCATCTTGCTGGCCACGTCGCCCGCGCGGTGTCCGCCCATCCCGTCGGCGACGATGAAGAGGTCGTACTCCGGCAGAATGCAGAAGCTGTCCTCGTTGTGCTCCCGCTGCTGTCCGACGTCGGAGAGCCCTGCGGCGACGATGTTCATGGCCTGCAGGCTCCGGTGCCCATCGGTTTCGAAACGTCTCGTGACCCAGGCACCATGTCAAGGAGCCTGTGAGCCTCCCATGCGGCGCCGGTTCACGGCGCGCGCGAGGCCGATGAGGCCTTGACCTCGGAGACCGGTCTTCAAGAGCACGTCGCGGATGTGCGAACGCGCGGTGGCGACGCTGATCCCGAGCTCTTTTGCGATCTCTGCGCGCGTGTATCCGTAGACGCCGAGCACCGCGACCTCCATCTGTGCGGCGGTGAGGCGACCGTCCGAGAGATCGAACAACGCAGCTTGCGGTCCGAAATGGTGCCGCTCGTAGTCGAGCGACTCGTCGGCGAACTGCGCGAGGCCGGAGAGGAACTCGCGGCCGCTGAGGTCGTTGCCCGCCTTCGGAAGGAGGCGCGAGAGGGCGCCGACCCGTCCGACGAGCTCGCGATCGATCTCGTATGCGGTGACGATCACGCTCGCGGGGAGCGATCCGAGGCGCCGCTTGAGCTCGGCGAGGAACTCGACCCCGTCGCCGTCCGGCAGGTTCACGTCAAACACGTATCCGATGTACGGAGCTCGGGACGCGATGCGGGCGCGCGCCTCGGAGATCGACGACGCGATGTCGACCGGCCGCTGCTGCTCGAGCACACGGCGGATGGAACGTTGCTGCAGCTCGTTGTCCTCGAGCAGCAAGAACCGCCCGATGTAGTCGGCACCGCGGCGATACGTCGGCAGCGGCGCCCACGAGGAGACGTTCTGTGCGTCGTACTGCGCGGGCTTGCGCATGGGTCGCAGTGTACCCCGGGTGGGGATCCCCACAATGCGGGAGGTGGTCGTGTTTCGCCTTGCGCGCGCGGCGTCGCGCAGCTCCGACGAGGGGTGAGGCGCAGTGCCTCAGGCGGAGCCGTCGTGGTCGCCGTGGCGCGAGGGCTCGCGCCCGCTCAGCCAGACGAGGAACCCGAGGACCAGGCAGGTCCCGCCCGTCCCGAGCGCCCAGAACGAGCTGACCCGGAACCCGTGGGCGAACACCTCGGCGCGGTCGGCTTCGGGCGCGAGACCGGCCACGCGCAGGTCGAGGACGACGAGCGCGATGAAGAGGATCAGGGCGAGCACGAGCCCCCCGGCCATCACCATGAGCCCGCCGATGCGGCGGTTGGCCGGGCGGAGCGCTTGCTTCATGGGCTCAGCCCGACCCGCCGGCGTGCCTCGAAGCAATGGTCCCCGCCGCGCTCGAAGTCGCGGCACGAGCGCGGTCGCGCTTCGTAGGCTTCGCAACGGTAGGGCGCCGCGCCGCCGTCCCCGAGGAGCGCGGGACAGCGCCCGTCGGATCCGCGGAGGATCGCGAGCCCGCCCGAGACCGCGCGCACGAGATCCGGCCGCGCGAGGGTGATCGGCTCGCGCTCTTCGACCGCGACCTCGCCGTAGGCCTCGCGGCAACACGCGCCGCAGTCGTCGCACTCGACGCGGGCGGCGAAGCGCTCGCAGATCGGCCAGCGCGCCTCGATGCGAGCGTGCGCGCGCGCCGCGCAGGCGAGGTCGTCCCCGGAGGCCCACGCGCACTCGCCGCAGGTGCGCCCGCGGACGGCCGGGTGGACGCGCCCTCCCGCCGGATGGATGGGTCGCGCCGGCGCGAGGGTGGCGTAGAGCGAGCGGTCGGACCCGCGCGGGGCGAACGCGGCCGCCGTCCGGATCATCGCCTCGGTCGCGTCGAGCGCGCGCGCGAGGTGAGGCGCCCACGGGTCGCGCTCGGCCCGCGCGATCGCGCGACGGGCCAGCCGCACGCTCGGGTCGTCACCCTCGAGCGGGTCGTCGCCGAGCGCGTCGAAGAACGCTCGGTGATCGGTGGTCGGCGCGAAGAAGCCGCGGAGACCGTGGCGCTGGGTCAACCATGCTTGCGTACGCAAGCAAGCGTGCTCGCGACGGAGATCGCGCTCGGACTCGTTGTCGAGGCCCCAGTCGGCGCGCTCGAACGAGTCGGGTCCCTCGACCAGCGAGTGGCAGAGCTCATGCAGGATCATTTGCGCGAGATGGTCGTCGGCATCGAGCGTCCCCGACACGCCGATCGCGAGGGCGCCGCGCCCGTCGGTCGTCGCGTACGCGTCCGGCGTGCGGGTGACGCGGAGGCCGATCGCCTCGGCCGTCGCGATCCATACGCGGTCGAGCGGATCGTCGTAACGGTGTTGGACCTCGCGCATGGCCCGTGTGGCCTACCGCGGCTCGACGTGCGTCGGCAAGGTGAGCGGCCAGCCGCGCTCGGGGTCCTCGAGGTAGCGGTAGTGCGCGTAGTGCGTGGTGACACGGCGGATGTAGTTGCGCGTCTGCTCGTACGGGATGTGCTCGACGAAGAGATCGAGCTCGGTGCGGCCGCTCGCCTCGAGCCACGCCTGCACGCGGTGACCGCCCGCGTTGTAGGCGGCGAACGCGAGCGGGATGCCGAGCCTCGAGGCGAGGCCGTCGAGGTAGGTGGCCCCGAGGCGGACGTTCAGCGCGGGATCGAACAGGTGCTCGCGCTCGATCTCGAGGCCGAGCCCGCGGGCGACGCGATCGGCGGTCGCGGGGAGGAGCTGCATCAGCCCGATCGCGTCGGCGTAGCTCACCGCCTCGAAGTCGTACGCGCTCTCCTGACGCATGACGGCGTAGAGGTGGGCGGGCTCGAGCTCGATGCCGCGCGACGCGGCGCGCGCGGCGTCCTCGAACGGGCGCGGATAGGCGGCGTCCCAGCGCCAGCGGTCGGCCGTCCCGGGGGCCGTGCGACGGCGCGCCACGCTCGCACCGAGGAGACGCATCGCGCGGCTCGCGTCGCCGAGCTGGTGGTACGCGCTCACGATGCCCCGCACGCCACCTCGTCGACGGAGCTCGGCCTCGTGCGCGCGCAGCGCCTCTGCCGCGTCCGTCGTGAGGCCGAGCTCGGCGAGGAAGGCGACCTCCTCGGGGAGCTCGACGCTCGGGGCCGGCTCGTCGTCCGTCTCGGCCGGTTCGGGGAACGGGGGCGGGGTCTCCTCGTGCATCTCCTCGAGGCGCTGGCGCGCGAGGAGCGCGTAGTAGTGGAGCGGCTCGACGTAGAGCGCCTCCCGATACGCCGCGATGGCACCGCGTCGATCGTGAGCCCGCGCGCGCGCGCGCCCGAGCCAATAGAAGCCGCGGGCGCGGACGAGCACGTCGCCGTCGCTCGCCGCGTAGCGCTCGAGCCAGCGGATCGCCTCGCGAGCGCGGCCGGTCTCGAACGCGTGGAGCGCGATCCGCCACGTCGCGTCGCGCAGGAGGCCCTCGTGGCGTCGAGCGATCGGCGAGTCCACGAACCGGCGCATCGCGCGATCGGCGCGCCGACCGCCGCGCTCGAGCTCGAGCTCGGCCGCGAGGTAGCTCGCCTCGGCCGCGCTCGGGTGCCCGGCGTGCGCGCGCACGAAGGCGCGATAGGCGCTGAGCGCGGCGGCGCGATCGCCGGCCCGCCCGAGGGCGCGGGCGCGTGTCAGCTCGTCTTCCACCGCGTAGGCTCCGCCCGCCCGCGCGCTCCGCGCCAGCACCTCGGCCGCCTCCGCGTAGTGGTGCCGCTCGCGGAAGAGCGCGGTGCCCCGCACGTGCAGGTAGTGGCGCAGATCGGCGGGTGCGGTCGGCGTTTCGATCTCGGCCGACTCCGCCACCGCCTGCTCGAAGCGATGCGCGCTGAGCAGCCCCTCCACGCGGCGGAGCCGCTGGGTCGTGCTGAGGGTGAGCGGTCCGCCGTTCAGCTCCTCGGCGAGCCGGCGCGCTCGCTCCGCGTCGGGGTGCTCGGCGCGCTCCACCACCAGCGCGGTGAGCCGATCGACGGCGTCGCTCGCGTGTCCGAGCCGGGCTTCGACCTCCGCGAGCTCTCGGCGCACCGCGAAGTTGTCGAGCGCGCCGTGGTTCGCGCGCACGAGCGCGGTCAGCATCGTGCGGGCCTCCTCGAGCCGGCCCGCCGCGATCGCGCACTCCGCCTGGCGCCCGCGCGAGAGGGGATCGCCGATCGCGTCGAGGAGCGGCGCGGCGTGCTCGCAGTCTCCGGCCCGGACGAACGCGGCGGCGGCCCGCGCGCGGGCGTCGCGCCGGATCGCATCCGGCAACGCGCCGTCGTCGATCGGATACCCGGCCGCGGCCTCCGCGTAGCGACCCAGCCGATCGAGCAGGCGAGCCCGGAGATACGCGCGGGCGGCGGCGCGCGATCGCGGCAGCGCGTCCAGCGCCTCGAGCGCGGCCACGTCGTCGTGGCGCCGGACGGCGTCGGCGATCGAGGATGGCACGACGTCTTGCGCCCCGGCCGAGCTGGCGCACGCGAACGCGAACGCGAACGCCGAGACCGCCCACCGCTGTGCCAGACCCCTCATCCAACCCGCCAATCTCGGAACGCCCCGCGCGATCGCAGGGATTCCGAGGCCCGACCAGGGGACGCGGTTCGTCTCGTCGTCATGCCGGCGTCGCGCGCCCGCGCGAAACGACGACATGACGAAGAGCGGCCCCGCGCATGACCGGATCACCCTCGCACGCGAGGGGCGGGGGCGCGACTTGTCGGCTCTGGCGGCCCGGGCCGCCTCGGCTATGCTGGGCCGCCCATGCGGGTCCCGCCGATCGTCTGGCTCCTGCTCGTCGCCGTCCTCGGCGCGGCGGCGCCGGGCTGCGCACCGTCGATCGGCGACTCGTGCAACAACGCGCTCAACTGCTCGATCAATGGCGATCGTCAGTGCGATCTCACGCGGCCGTCGGGCGCGTGCACGGTGTTCGGCTGTGAGGCGGACACCTGCCCGGACGACGCGGTGTGCGTGCGGTGGCGTCCGGATCCCTCGCGCCTGACGTTCACCGCGTGCATGCGCCGTTGCGACAGCGACAACAACTGTCGGATCGACGAGGGCTACATGTGCTTCGCGGCTTCCGAGCTCGACACCGAGAACGGACCGCTCGCCGAGGTGATCGATCTCGACCGCATGGACGACGGCCGCTTCTGCGTGGCGACTCAGCCGCCGAGCGACTGACCGCCATCGCCGGGATCGGGATCGAGCGGATCGAGATCGACGAGATCGAGCTCGCTCGCGATGTACGGGACGTAGCGGTAGTCGCGGATGAACGCGACGCGGTCGTCTTGGAACGAGAGCAGGATGAAGTAACTCGGCGCGCGAGCCCCCGCCTCGAACGCCGCCAGCGCGAGCTCGCCCTCCAGCCGGACGGGGCGCACCGTGACTTGCTCCTGCGCATAGCGGCCGAAGTACATCCCGACCTCCTTGCCGCGGCGCTGCGACTTGGACACGAGGTCGAGCCGGCAGTCCTCGCCGATCATCGCGCGTAGGCCATCCCAGTCCTTGGCGTTGAACAGCGCCGCGTAGCGCTCGAGCGCGGCGCGCTGGCTCGCCTCGGCGATCACGTCGGCGGCCGCCGCCGCCTCGAGCTTCTTGCGACCTCGGACCAGCGACGCCTTCACCGCCATCACGCTCGTCCCCATCGTCTCGGCGGTCTCCTCGAGCGAGTGACCGAGCACATCCTTCAGGATCACCGCGCTCCTCTGGCTGACCGGGAGCGCGACGAAGCAGAGGAGCGCGGCGCGCACGACCATCGGGTCGGCGGCGTCCTCATAGTCGGCCACGTCCGTCATGTCGGCGCGGCTCTCGGTGTACTTCCGCCCGTGACGCTTCAGGAAGTCGATCGCCGCGTTGTGCGCGATCTTGAACAGCCAAGGCCGTAAAGGAGGCGTGTGGGGGTTCAGGCTGAGGCTGTAGAACGCGCGGGCGAGCGTCTCCTGCACGATGTCCTCGCCCTCGATCACCGAGCCGGTGAGACGCGCGCAGTAGCGGTGCAGCTCGGGGCGGATGCCCTCGACCATCTCGAGGAACTCGTTTCGCGCGCGCGCGACCTGGGCCTCGACCGAATCCGTCATCGCGCCGTTCCTACCATGGGTCAGCCGCCACCCTCCGCCGCGCGCTTGAGATCGCGCGCGTACGTCTCGAACACCGGTCCGAAGTCGGGGAGGCTGCCCTTGATCATCGGGAGCATCATCCCGCTGAACACCTCCTCCATCGCGAACTCGGTCACGCCATCGCCCTTCGGCGTCAGCGTGTAGGTGCGCACGCCGCGGAACATCGGCGCGAACCCGTCGGCCCAGACCATCTCGCGGTTCTCCTCCAGCTTGGTGACCTTCGGCGTGAACGTGCGCTTCGGGTCGAGCGGGACCTTGATCGCGAGCTTCTGACCGAGCCGGATCGGGCCCTCGATGCTCGTCACCGTCGAGTTCCAGCTCGGGAACCCCTCCGCGTCGGTGAGGAGGCTCCACAGCACCTCGGGGCTCGCGTTCACGTCGCAGCGCACCGCGCAGCTCATGCGGAAGGTGGTCTCGTTCTTCTCGGCGGTCGCGTTCGTCATCTCTCGTCCTCCGCCCCTACCACGACCGAGGCCGGCGAAAGGATGCGGCGGGTCGATGCTTTTTCTCGCTCGACCGAGGAACCCCGCGGGATCGCTCGGAGAACGTCGATCCGTTCAGGACATCGACGTCGGGGGCGCATCCTTTCGGGGCGCTCGGTCGTGGTGGAGGGTGGACCGCGTCGATGCGGGCCGGAAGGAAGGGACCGATGCGCAAGGTGATGGTTCGCTACACGGTCGAGGCCGATCGGGCCGAGGAGAACGTTCGGTTCGTACGGGCGGTGTTCGAAGAGCTCGAGCGCGAGAGCCCCGAAGGGATCCGCTACGCCACGTTCAAGCTCCCGGACGGGGTGAGCTTCGTGCACCTCGCGTCGGTGGAGACGTCCGACGGGACGAACCCATTGACCGCGACCGGCGCGTTCCGAGCGTTCATCGCACAGATCAAGGATCGTTGCGTAGAGGCCCCGGTGAGCACCGAGCTCGACCTGGTGGGTCAGTACCGGGTGTTCGGCTGAGAGGGGATCGGGTGCAACGGGGCTTGCCCCTCCGCCACCCGCACCGCGTCGGTGAGCGCGGTGGTCGCCATCCGTCTGCGCGCCGCCTCGGTCGCGCTGCCGAGGTGCGGGAGGAGCACGACGTCGTCGCGGCCGAGGAGGCTCGGATGCACGATCGGCTCGCGCTCGTAGACGTCGAGGCCGACCCCGAGGAGCGGTCCGCGCTCGAGCGCGCCGGCGATGGCGGCCTCGTCGATCAGCGGACCGCGCGCCGTGTTGACGAGGATCGACCCGGGCCTCATCCGGGCTAGCTCCGCCGCGCCGAAGCGCCCGCGGGTCGAGGGGTCGAGCGGCGCGTGGATCGAGAGCACGTCGCTGTCCTCGAGCAGCGTATCGAAGCCCACCCGCGTCACCTCCGCCGACTCGAACGGCGAGCGGCTGCACGCGATCACGCGCATCCCAAACCCGCGGGCGCGCTCCGCCACCGCGCGGCCGATCCGGCCGAAGCCGAAGATCCCGAGCGTCCGGCCGCGCAGCTCCATCCCGAGCAGCATCGTCGGCGACCAACCGACGAAGCGTCCGCTCCGCACCAGCGCCTCGCCCTCGCGCACGCGGCGCGCGACCGCGAGGATGAGCGTCCACGTCAGGTCGGCCGTCGCGTCGGTCAGCACGTCGGGCGTGTGCGTGACGAGCACGCCGCGCTCGCGGCAGGCATCGACGTCGATGTTGTCGTAGCCGACCGCGACCTGCGCGACGTGGCGCACCGTGCCGATCGCGTCGAGCACCGCGCCGTCGATCGGATCGCTCACCAAAGTGAGCAGCGTGGTCGCCCCCGCCGCGCCCGCGATCAGCTCCTCGCGGGTCGGCGCGCGGTCCTCGGTGAAGCGGACGAGCTCGATCGTGGAAGGTACATGGTCACGCGGCTCCACGCTGAGCCGACGCGTCACGAAGAACCTCACTGCGGGCGCTCGCGCTGGCGCTTCCACTCCTCGACGAACTCCCAGTCCGCGATGAGGCCCTTCTTGAGGAGGAGCGAGAGGAGGGCGGCGAACAGCGGCTCCCAGCGGCCATCCTCGAGCACGTCGGACACGTCCTCGCCGGCCGCGCGCGCGTTGAGCGCGGCGATGAGATCCCGAGTGGTCAGCCCGCGCGGGGTCTCGCTCGGTATCTTCGCGGTGCCTCGCGGGAGCTTCACCGTGGTCCCGTCGAGCAAGGTGAGTGTCACGAACGATGCGCTCGCGGGAGCGCTCCCCGCGATCGGCGGATGGCTCGAATTCGGACGCGGCGCCCCCGAGGGGCGAGCGGGGGGGCGCTCGCTCACCAGGCCATCGACGTCGACGTCCACCGCGTCGAGCACGACCTCCTCGGAGGGGAGCCCGAGGTAGTAGACGCGGATCGCGCCGCGCACGTCCGAGGGGTTCGCGACCATGGGCTTTACGGGAAGGCCCGACGCGTCGGCGACCTGCTGGAGCGCGTCCTCATCCAGCGGATCGGTCATCGCAACGAACAAGGTATCACCCTGGCGACGTACGGTTCGAATGTAGATCGGGATGAGGCCCGCCGATTGCGCGAGCTCCGCGGGCACGAGATCGAGAAGCTCACGGGAGAACTCCACGTGATACAGGTCGACCCACGGGATCGACAGCTGGCTGGAGAGCATCTGCGTCATCTCGGCCTCGCCGAGGTGGCCGAGCGCGACGAGCGCCTCGCCGAGCCGCAGGCCGTTCGCGCGCTGGTGCTCGAGGGCTTCGGCGACCTGCGCTTCGTCGATGACACCGGCGGCGACGAGCATGTCGCCGAGGCGCAGCCGCTCCGTCATTCCGCGAGCATGCCTGTGGGCTCGGGCTCGCGGCAAACTCGTAGCGCGATCGCGCCAGGCGCGCGACTATGCGGGACGGACGCGCATGAGCGGAGCTCCCCAGGATCGAGCGACGACGGCGGTGACCCACGACGGGGCGTTCCGCGTGATCGCGCTCCGGACCACCCAGACGGCGCGCCAGGCGATCGCCTCGCAGAGCCAGTCGGGGAGCAACGCTCGCCACCTCGCCGACGTGCTGACCGGTACGATCATGGTCCGGCTGACCATGGCGCCGACGTATCGCGTGCAGGGGATCGTCCGCGGCGAGGGTCAGCGCGGGACGTTCGTGGGGGACAGCCACCCCGACGGGACGGCGCGCTCGCTCGTCCAGGGCGCCGGCGAGGGCCCCGTGTCGCTCGGGCGCGGGGCCCTGATGCAGGTGATGCGGACGCTCCCCAACGGCGCGATCCATCAGGGGGTGGTGGAGGTCCCGGACGGCTCCGTGAGCGGCGCGCTCATGGCGTACTTCCAGGGCTCGGAGCAGATCGAGTCGATGGTCCTCGTGGGCTCGCGCTTCGAGAACGGTACGTTGACGGCGGCGGGCGGCTATCTCGTCCAGCTGTTGCCCGAGGTGAGCCGCGCGCCGCTCGCGGTGATGACCGAGCGGCTCGATCTCGACTTCTCGGACCTCGATCGCGTGCTCGACATGGTGGTGCGCGATCCGAGCGAGCTCCTCCGCGAGATCCTCTACGCGATGCCGTTCGAGGAGACGCAGCGCGCCGAGCTCCGCTTCGGCTGTCAGTGCAGCGCGGTCCGCGTCCTGTCGAGCCTCGCCACGTTGCCGCGCTCCGACATCGAGGAGCTGAGCCGCGGCGGGGAGTCGCTCCACATCACGTGCGACTACTGTGGCAAGCAATACGAGCTGCCTCCCTCGGCGCTCGCCGGGCTCCTCGCCGAGAGCTGATCCGGCGGAGGGCCGAGATCGCGAGGCCGAGCGCGAACACCGGCAGGCCGATCGCGGCGGCGGGCACCGCCCACTCGCGGATGCGCCCGAAGTGCCACGTGCCGTGCGCGACGGTCGGGATCATCAACAGGCGCCGCCCGCCGGGGAGCCCGTCGAGCAGGATGTCGCCTCCCGCGACGTCCACCCGCGACGGAGGGTCCGCGATCACCGCGAGGTGGTTCATCACCTCGCGCTCGACGCCGCGCACGTAGACCTCCCGCTCACCGGAACGTGTGTTGCGCGTGCGCGCGTGGGCGCCCGCCTCGTCGATGCCCAGCGCGATCATCCAGCGACCGCGCGCTGGCGAGCTCACGATGCCGCCCGCCTCGCGGACGTACATGGTGCTCGATCCACCGCCGTCGAGGTTGATCGCGCGATACGCGCCGAGCTCGCGGAGCGTGCGCGCGAGCTGGTAGAGCGTGAAGCCGACGCTCTGATCCTGGCGGCCGTCGACGACGACCAGCACCGCGGTGCGACCGTCGCGCGACACGCCGACGGCGGTGCGCGGCTGACGCAGGTTCGAGGTGGCGAACCCGTCGAGCACCTCGGTCGCGATCTCGCCGCGCTCGAGGAGGATCGGCCGGCCGCTCAGCGCGTCGGTGACGTTCCGGAGCGAGCGCTCGTCCTCGCCCTCGCCCGGGGCGCGCACCGCCGCGGTGCCGTCGCGTCGGACCGCGAAGTGACCGAAGTCGGGGTCGATCTCGGAGCTGTCCCAGAGCGCTCCGCCGCCCGCGGTGATCCCGGACGGACGCTGCCAGGTCCCCCAGAAGCCGCCGTTGATCGCGACCGCCGCGCCGTGGCGCTCCGCGAACTCGGAGACCGAGCTCCATCGCTCGTCCTCCGCGGTGGCGACGAGGTGCGCGCGCGACAGATCGATCACCGCCGCGAACACCTCCACCTGCGGCGTCTCATAGGTGCGGCGTAGGTAGCGCACGCCGGGGTTCGGCTCGGACCAGCTGTCGACCGGCTCGGACAGGTGGCGCTCGATCTCCTGCGCGTGCGCGACGGACGCCGACGCGGCGAGGAGCAAGGCGAACAGGGAGGAGTTGATCGGCTTCACGCGGCGGAGGGGAAGCAACCTGCGATCCGCTGGCCCACGTCGTGCACTAGCGGGGGGTGGGCGACGGAAACGCCCAGGGAGGCGAGAGGCGATGAGGAAGCGGGAGCACAAGAGCGCGGCAGGATGGACACGGATGGCGACGATGATCGCGGTCCTCGCGACGACGTGCGCGTGTCACTTCGCGTCCCTCCCCAAGGGCTCGACGATCAAGGTCGGGCCTGCGTACGCGGCGCCGGTGCGCGCGCTCGAGGTCGAGGCGTCCGCGCCATCCGCGGCGGATGAGGATGAGATGCCCGCCGTCGCGGCGGCGGAGCCCGTCGCCCAGCCGGTCGCGGAGACGATCGTGGCGCCTGCTCCGATCGTGTCCGACGAGACGCCGACCGCGGCTCCCGCGACGCGTCTGCGTACCCGCCGCCACGCGCGGACCGAGCCGCTCCCCGAGGGCGACGTCCGCAATGCGTCCGACGGCCGGTTCTTTCGCCGCCCCGATCGGCCGATCCGGATCGCGCTCGCGACCCAGCCGGTGAGCGAGGTCGAGCGCGGCCACGGCGGCCGCAGCCTCTCGTTCCACCTCACGCTGGAGGACGGCACCGAGGGCTACTTCAAGCCGTCGCAGTCCTTCAACGGCATGAGCTGGAGCTCGGAGATCGCCGCGTACCACCTCGATCGCGAGCTCGGCTTCGGCCGCGTCGCGCCCTCGGTCGGTCGCCGCATCGCGTTCGACGAGCTCGAGCCGACCGCGAACACCGACGCGCGCCGCGACGAGCTCCGCGTGGAGGAGGACGGCATGATCACCGGCGCGTTCATCTGGTGGGTCCCGGAGCGCCTCCGCCCGGTCGAGCTCCCTGAAGGATGGGAAGCCTGGTTGCGCAACGACTCGACCGTCCCGGTGGTCACCCCGTTCCAGCGCCCGGGCACCTACCGCACGGCGACCGGCCGCCGCGGCGCGCGCCGCGCGATCGAGACGATCCCGACCCCGGATCGCGAGGAGCGCCCGGCCGAGCTCTCCGACCTGATCGTGTTCGACTACCTCACTCAGAACCTCGATCGCTGGGGTGGCAACAACACCAACATCCGCACGGTGGGCGAGGGCGGCGAGCTGATGTTCCTCGACAACGCGGCTGGCTTCGTCCTTCGCGCGCCGCGCGTCGGGATGATGGACCTCCGCCTCCACGAGGTGCAGCGCTTCCGCCGGAGCACCATCGAGGCGATCCGCGCCTTCGACATCGACGCGTACCGCGAGCGCCTCGAGCGCGACGCGCTCTCGCCGGTGCTCGACGACCGTCAGCTCGAGAACCTCGAGATCCGCCGCCAGCACGTGCTCGAGTACGTGGACGGGCTGATCGAGGAGCACGGCGAGGACGCGATCCTCGTCTGGGACTGACCGTCGCGACGGCCCGCCCTCCTCGGCGGCGTCCCATACCGTGCCCGCGCACCTGACACGTGCCTTACGACGGGCTCCGAGCCCCGAACGCCCTCCTTCTCCGACGGAGCCCGGGCTACACCGTCTCCGCCCAGCGCGCGGGTCCGCGCGATTCGAGGATGGAAGAGGGAGTCAACGATGCGCCATCGGAACGTCGACCAGCTGCTCGCCCGCGCGGTCTTCGCGTGCGCCATCGCGTGCGCGTTCCTCGGCGCGGGGTGCGAGACCGGGGGCGACCGTGACGCCGGCCCGCGCGGCGACGCGGAAGCCGGCGACTGCGTGAACGGACAGATGTACTGCGGTCCGATGGAGACCGTGCAGGTCTGCCAGAGCAACATGCGTCGTGACGTCTCCATGTGTCCGACGGGGACGCTCTGCGCCGAGGGCCTCGGCTGCGTCGCGTGCCGGCCCGGTAACTACGAGTGCCGTGGGCAGGAGCTCTGGGTCTGCAACTCCGAGGGCAACGACTTCACGCTCTCGATGAGCTGCACGGCCGACGAGGTCTGCAACGCGGTCGGCCCGCTCGGGATGTGCCGCAACGCGTGCGCCGAGGCGGTGGCCGAGCGCAGCAACTTGGGTTGCGAATACTGGGCGGTCGACCTCGACAACGAGTCGACGAGCATCGGCATGGGGATCGATCCCTACAGCGCGCAGTTCGCGATCGCGATCGCGAATCCGTCCGACGTGACCGCGAGCGTGCGCGTGTTCGTCAACGACGCCGCGCTCGGCGCCGCGCCGGTCGAGCGCCAGCTCATGCAGGTGCCGGTGCCCCCGCAGACGACGATCGAGATCCCGCTCGATCAACGCGAGGTCGACGGTCCGCCCGGCGAGATGGTGCGCGACAACCGTGGCAGCTACCTCAGCCCCAACGCCTATCGCATCGAGAGCAACTACCCGGTCGTCGCGTACGAGTTCAACCCCATCGTCCAGAACTACTCGAACGACGCGTCGCTGCTGCTGCCGACGAGCGGGCTCGACCTCGAGTACCGCGTGCTCGGCTACCCCACCTCCAAGCCGGTGGATCCGTTCGGCAGCTTCGACGGCGTGCCGGACCACAGCTACGTGACGATCGTGGGCACCGAGGCGAACACGACCGTGCGCGTCACCCCGACCCACGCGATCGTCGGCGACAACTACGGCCTCGGGGTCGGACCGGCGATGGCCGGCGAGACGTTGACGTTCACGATCAACCGCTACGACGTGCTCAACCTCGAGACGGACGGCGCGCCCGGCGATCTCACGGGCACCGTCGTGCAGTCGAGCGCGCCGGTCGCGGTGTTCAGCGGCGGCGAGGCCGCGATCGCGCCGGTCGGCAACGATGCCCCCCCGCCTCCCGGCGGGATCCCGGAGAGCCGGTGCTGCACCGAGCACCTCGAGGAGCAGGTGTTCCCCACCACGTCGTGGGGCCGCGACTTCGTGATGACCCACAGCCCGCGCCGCGGCGCGTCGTGGGTGGAGCCGGACATCTACCGCATCATGGCCGATCGCGCCGCGGTGACCGTGACCACGAACCTTGCGGGCGCCGACGCGAGCTTCACCATCCAGCCCGGCGAGTGGCGCGAGTTCTACGCGCAAGAGAGCTTCATTCTGCGCGCGAGCGGCCCGGTGAGCATCGAGCAGATCCTCGTCAGCCAGGGCTGGGTCGACGACTGGGTGGCGGGCAACGGCGGTGACCCGTCGATGATCTTCTTCCCGCCCTACGAGCAGTACCGCGACCACTACACGTTCCTCACTCCGTCGACGTTCAGCGCCGACTACGTGGTCATCAGCATGCCGGTGAGCACGCAGGTGCTCCTCGACGGAGGCGACATCATGAGCGACGAGTTCATGATGCTCTGCACGTACGAGACGGCGGGCGACCTCGAAGGGATCACCTACCAGGCCGTCACCTGCCCGGTGGAGGCCGGCTCGCACACCATCGAGGCAGACATGCCGGTGGGGATCACGGTCTACGGCTACTACTCGGTCGGCAGCTACGGCTACGTGGGCGGCAGCAACCTCGAGCGGATCAATCCGCTGATTTGATCTGCCGAAAGCGCGCGGCGTCGATGCCGTGGCGGCGCAACAGATCGTGGAAGTCGGTGCGATGGCGCTCGGCCATCCGCGCCGCCTTCGACACGTTGCCTTGCGAACGTGCGAGCGCCTCCTCGAGGTAGGCGCGGTCGAACGCCTCGCGCGCTTCGCGCATCGTGAGGAGCGATCCGTCGGGGCTCGCCACGAGCTCGCGCGGGAGCCCGGTCGCCGGCGATGCGTCGAGCGGCGTCTCCCGGATCTCGCGTGCGGGCCCGGGCGGCGGCGCGGGGAGCACCGCGGCCACGTCGGACCAGCGCAGGACCTCGCCCTCGGCGAGGAGCGCGGCGCCGGTCATCACGTTGGCGAGCTCGCGCACGTTCCCGGGCCAGCTGTGTTGGCGGAGCGCCGTGAGCGCGTCCGGACAGAGGCGGATCCGCCCGGCGCCCTGTTGCTGCGCCGCCTCGCGGAGGAACAGGTCGGCGAGCGGCGCGATGTCCTCCGGCCGCTCGCGCAGCGGAGGCAAGCGCACCGGCACGACGTGGAGGCGATAGTAGAGATCCTCACGGAACGTTCCGTCTGCCACCGCGCGCGCGAGGTCGCGGTTGGTCGCCGCGAGCACCCGCACGTCGCACTCGAGCTCGGTCACCGATCCGACCGGCATGAAGCGTCGCTCCTGGAGGACGCGGAGCAGCTTGGCTTGCACCGGCAGCGGTGCATCGCCGATCTCGTCGAGGAAGATCGTCCCGCCCTCCGCCGCGCGGAAGAGACCGTCCTTCGCCTGCTGCGCCCCGGTGAACGCGCCCTTCACGTGACCGAACAGCTCGCTCTCGAGCAGCTCGGCGGGCAGCGCGGCGCAGTTGATCGCGACGAACGCGCTCTCCGCGCGCGGGCTCAGCTCGTGGATGATCCGCGCAGCGAGCTCTTTGCCGGTGCCCGACTCGCCGGTGATGAGCGCGGTCGCGTCGGATGGGGCGATCCGGGCGAGGAGCTCGCGGACCCGCGCGATCGCGTCGCTCCCTCCGATGAGGCGCGCCCCCGGGCTCGAGCCGCCCAGCATGCGGCGGAACGACGCGAGCTCGCGGCGGAGCTGGCTGCCCTCGAGCGCGTTCTCGAGGCGCTGGAGGAGCTCGTGATCGTGGAACGGCTTCGTCAAGAAGCCGTACGCGCCCCGGCGCATCGCTTCGACGGCCGCCTCGATGCTGCCGTGCGCGGTCAGCATCACCACCGGCAGATCCGGATCGGTCTCACGGATCCGCGCGAGCACGTCCATCCCGTCGCCATCCTCGAGCCGGAGATCGAGGATCACGACGTCGAACACCTCGCGCGCGAGCAGCTCGAGCGCCCCGCGCGCGGACGCCTCGGTGGTCACCGCGTAGCCGTGATGCTCGAGTCGGAGCGAGAGCAGCTCGAGGAGATCCCGCTCGTCGTCGACGACGAGGACGTGGGCCGCGCTCACGACGCCACCTCCGCCGTCGGGAGGGTGCGCCGCAGCGGGATGCGGAAGCGGAACAGGCTCCCGCGCTCGGGGCGCACCAGCGTGAGCTCTCCGCCGTGGGCCTCCGCGACCTCGCGCGCGAGCGCGAGGCCGAGGCCGACCCCGACGCGCTTGGGCGAGCTGGTCGGCGCGTGCGTCACGAAGGGACGGAAGATGGCGTGCTCGAGCTCGGCCGGCACGCCGGGCCCGTCGTCCTCCACCTCGATGGTCATCGACGCGCCGCTCGCGTCGCGCTCGACGCGCTGACGGACCCGCACCTCCTGACCCTTCTCCGACACGGAGACCGCGTTCCGCACGAGGTTCGCGATCGCGTGCTCGAGGAGGCCGTCGTCGAGATCGGCGCGCCCCGGGTCCTCGTCCGGCTCTGCGATCTCGATCGCGATCCCGCGCGCGTCCGCGTCCTCGCGCTCGAGCGCGACCGCCTGCGCGATGACTTCGCTCGGCCGCACCCCGCCCCGCAACCGGAGCGGCGTGCCGGCGCGCAGCCGAGACAGATCGAGGATCGAGCTGACCGTTCGGATCTGTCGCTCGCACGCGCCGCGCGCGATCGCGACCACGCGGAGCTGCGCGGCCGACAACGTCCCTACCGCTCCATCGGCGAGGAGCGCGAGCGCCTCGCGCAGCTTCGAGAGCGGCGTCCGCAGCTCGTGGGAGCACGACGCGATGAAGCCTTGCTTGAGCATGTCCAGCTCGGCGAGGCGCCCCCGCATCGCCTCGAGCTCGCTCGCGAACTCCACGAGCTCCGGCGCGCCGCCGACCCCGCGCACCGGCTCCTCGAGCTCCCCGCCCCCGAGGCGCCGCGCCTCCTCGGTGAGCGCGGCGAGCGGCGTGGTGATGCTGCGGACGAGCGCGAGCGAGACGGCGAACGCGAGCAGGGCGGCGAGCCCGCCCAGCAGCAGCGCGCCGATCAACGTGGCGCGCACCATCGCCTGGGTCTCCTCCTCGCGCGCGATCACCGAGTCGTGGAGGCCACGCGTCCGCGCGACCCACGCGTTGGTGAGATCCTCGTCGAGGATCGATCGCTCGCGCTGGACGGACGTCGAGGTCACCGTCGCGCAGCTCGGGTCGAGCGCGACGCGCGCGGCGAGCGCGAGATAGCCGCGGCTGAGGCGGATGAGCTCGGGGTGCGCGTCGGGCACCTCGGCGGTGATCGTCTCCAGCTCGCGCGCGGCGCTCGCGACGCCGTCGCCCACCGCGCGATCGGACGTCGGCGCGTCCGAGCACGCCCCCGCCGCGTGCCGCAGCGCGACGTCCACCGCCCAGCCCGCGCGGTGCACGTCCGCTTCGCCGCGGAGCGCGGTGAGCTCGCCGGTCCGGAGCTGGCCGAGCGCGTCGGTGACGCGGGTGAGCGACGCCACGATGAGCGCGACCGCCACGGTGAGGATCGCGAGCGGGACGGACTGCGCCAGGATGAGGCGCGGGAGCAAGCGCATGGCGGGGGGTTACGCCAAGCACGGGCCGTGACAACCGCGCGGGTGGGGCGCGCCGCGTCTTGAACCAGGGGACCGGCTGCCGACTGTCGGTCCTCGCCGACAGCTCCGTGACGGTGAGACCCGATCCTACGCGTCGCTCGGCGTGCCGATCGGCTCCACCACGCGCGCCGGCGCGTCCGGTGCGCGGCGACGAGCCACCCAGAACAGCTCGGGGAAGCGGAGCGCGAGGAACGACACGCCGCACGCGACGAGCCCGATGGCGAACCACGATCCGCTCTCCGGGGCCGACGTCGCGCCCACCTCGATCAGCGCGGCACCACCCAGCATGCCGAGCGCCCCCATGGTGCGGACGACCTCAGTCGCTCCGTTCGGTCGTTCGACGCGATCTGCGATCAGAGGGGTGCGGTAGGTTCGCTCGGGCTGCTTCATGGTGGCCTCCTGGACGCGGGCCGCACCGCATCGCGCGTACCAACCGCGTCGCGCGGCGCCTCGACCGCGCCGGGCGACCGAGGTGTCGGCGCCACCCGTCGGTGCACACCGACGGTGTCGGCGGCTCGGGACGCCCTCCTCGGGACGCCGCCACGATGGCGGGCCGGGCATCGAACTTGCGGAGCTCATCGGCGATGCGAACGAGCCCCTCCCAGCGCTACACCATCCTCGTCGACGACGGAGAGCTCGGACCGCGCGCGCTCCGCTGGCTCGCCGGCACGACCGCGATCGTCGCCGGCCTCGTCAACGTATGTAGCGTGATGGCGTTCTTCACGTTCTCGTCGAACGTCACCGGCCACGTCGCGCTCTTCGTGCACGAGGTCTTGCACGGACGCGTCCACGAGCTCTCGATCGTCGCGGGCTGGATCGCGTGCTTCGTCGGCGGCGCGTTCGTCGGGAACCTCTTCGTCACCGCGGTCAGCGCGCGCTACGAGAAGCTCGGCCGCGCCGCGCCGGCGATGCTGGAGATCGTCGTGCTCGCGGTGGTGGCCTGGTACGGGCATCACCACTTCGACGCGCATCATCACGAAGTGAAGAGCCTCGTCGCGCTGCTCCTGTTCGCGATGGGCCTCCACAACGGCACCGTGGCCACGGTGTCGCGCGGCCTCGTGAAGACCACGCACCTCACCGGCCTCAGCACGAACCTCGGCATGGCGTTCTCCCAGCTCGTGCAGGGCCGCGTGCCGCGCGGCAGCACCGCGCACTTCACGCTGACCCTCGAGCTGTTGATCTTCGGCGCCTACGTCGGCGGAGGCCTCATCGGCGGTCTCCTGTTCCAGCTCGGCGGGTTCGTCGCGTTCCTGTTCGGCTCGCTCGTGCTCCTCGGCGTCCTGTTGAACGACGCCGCGGTGCACTGGACGAGCCGCGAGCCCCGCCCGTCGTCGCCCGCGATGAGCGAGCGTCCTCGCTCTCGGTGATCCGCGTCGCCGACCCGTGTCGGGCGACACCGGATTGACTTCGTCGCCGCGTTTGGCACGGTGCTGGGTCGATGGCGACCGAAGGTCCGCAGCGCATCCGGACGGACCTCATGACGGCGCGCCAGCTGCTCGACGACGCGCTCGTCGGTCTGCGCGCCATCAGCGACGTCGAGATGCCGCTGATGGAGACGCGCTCCTACGTCTCGGCATCGCTCGCGAGCGTCTACGAGGCGCTCGCCCATGCGACCGAGCACGGTCCCTATCGAGGGCACACCAAGGCGGCGCTCCAGCACGCACGTGACGCGCTCACCTCCTTGTCGTTCCGTCCGAGCCCGGACGACGGCGTGATGGAGAGCATGCGCCTCGTCGCGCAAGCGATCGGTCAGCTGAGCGCCGACGTTCGTCCACCGGAGGCGAGCCTGCGGTTGCCGCGTGGCGAGGAGCGCGCGGAGCTTCGCGCGAGCGTCGACGTCCCGATGCTCCACGATCCTCAACGGTTGGTGCTGTTCCCCACCATCCCGCTGCCCGAGCTCGACGGAGTCCCGCGGGTCGAGGTCGATCTCGATGCCGCGCCCGTCGATCCGCCGCCGCCGGTGAACGAGGCGGCCGACCTCGAAGGACTCCACGCGTGGGGTCAGGGCAAGGGAGCGCCGCCCGCCGACGAGGAGGAGAGCGCAACGAGCTCCGCGCCGCCGCCTCCATCGCCAACGGCCTCAGCCGACCCGGACGGCGACGCGGTGGTGGCGGTGTTCGGTAAGGCGCCGCCGGCGGCGAGCGTGGTCTGGCAGCGGGGCCGCGCGTTCTTCGAGGACATCGCGATGATGAGCCTCATGCGCCAGGCGGGCCCCGGCGAGCGCTGGTCGAACCTCGACCAGGTAGAGCGCCGGATGCTCGCGCGGGTCGACGCGATCCTCGCGTGTGGGAGCTGGATCCTGCCGCGTCTCGTCCAGCTGCTCGAGGAGCGCCCGATCCCGGACTCGGAGATGCTCTTTGGTGCGCTGTTCCTCCTCGGGTGCGTGCACGGAGACGACACGCGCGATCAGATCGAGCGCCTGTTGCGTGTGACCCCGCTCGACGACGACGAGCTCTTCGACTCCTGCGCCGACGCGCTGTCCTTCGCGCCACACCGCGGTATCGAAGGGATCATGCGCCGGTGGCTCGACGAGCCCTCGCCTCGAAAGCGCCTCGCCGTACGGGTCCTCGGTCGTCGCCGCGCCACCACGACGAGCACGCTCATCCCGCTCCACGCCGAGGATGATGCGGAGCTCCACGCCGACGTGTCGCGCGCGTTGGAGCGGGTCCCCGGTGAGCTCGATCCGTCCGCGCTCTCGGTTGCGGTCGGCCACGCCAGCCCGCGCGCGTTCCGCGCCGCGGCCGAGTGCGCGCTCGTTCGCGGTTACGCGGTGGGAATGCGCGAGGCCCGCGCTCGCCTCTCCCGCGGCGGTGCGCTCGGCGGTCCGGCGCTCCTCACCGCGATCAGCGCGTCCGGCGACGCGCTCGAGCTCCTCCTCGGCGCCGCGGCCACCGCACCGGATCGAGACGTGTACGCTGCGCTCGGATGGTTCGGCTCGATCGAAGCGGTGCCATTTCTGTTGGGAAGGCTCGCGGCCGGTGACGAGGCCGCGGTGCTCGGCCTCCAACGGATCACCGGTGCGAGCCTCAGCGACGAGGACGAGGGGCCGAAGGAGTACGAGGAAGATGTCTTGCCGTTCTCGCGCGCCCGATGGGTCGCGCCGGAGCCGGTGATCCTCAGCGTCGACGCCGAGCGGTGGAGCGCGTGGTGGGAACGATACGGCCGCGCTGCCGATCCGAAGGTCCGCTACCGATGGGGACACCGCTGGACCACGCGTGATGACCTCTTCGAGATCTCCGATGCGATCGCGACCCCGGAGGAGCGCCGGTTGGCGCACCTCGAGCTCTGTGCGCGAACCGGCGGAGGCCTGCCGCTCGACATCGAGGAATTCGTCGTGCGCCAGCGAGCGCAGATCGACGCGTGGGCGGAGTATCTCGGCGATGCGCACCACCGCGCGCACGCCGGGACGTGGCCGGTGCGGCTCACGAAATGACCATCCCTCCTCAGATCAGCACTCGCCTCGACGCGGCCATCGACATCTTCGATCTCTATGAGCTCGACGGCTCGATGAGCTGGGCGCTCGTGATCAAGCAGCGCTTCCTATGGGATGACCGCGGCGGGATCGAGCGCACCGTCTCGACGAAGGTCAACGCCGTCGACGTGCCGTGGGACGACGGCATCAGCACCAAGGAACCTGGCGACGTCTATCTGCGCAAGCCAGGTGTCGACGTGGTCGTCGCGGGGACCGCCGTCGCGCGAACGCCCAGCACGCAGATCGACGTGCACGTGTCAGTCGGCGACGTCGAGAAGTCCCTCGTCGTGTTCGGCCCGCGCGTCTGGTACCGCGGAGCCGCGGGGATCGTCCCCTCTCCACCGGCGCAGCTCGAGCGGCTCGAGCTGATGTGGGAGCACGCGTACGGGGGCCTCGACGACAAGGACCCCGAGCACGCGCTGGAGGAACCTCGCAATCCGTTCGGGACGGGCGTCGCCTACGATCCCGCGTCGCTCGATCAGCTGCCGGTCCCGCAGATCGAGGATCCCCGGGACCTCATCCGGAGCGCGCGCACGCGACCGGCCCCGGCCAACGTCGGGGCTCTCGGACCGAGCTTCGCCCCGCGTCGGGGATACGGAGGCACCCGCGACCAGAAGTGGCAGGACGAGCGCATGCCGCTGCAGCCGCTCGACTTCGACGAGCGCTTCAACCTGGTGGCGCACCCCGAGCTCGTGTCGCGCACGATTCGAGGCGGCGAGCAAGTCCGATTGCTCAACATCGGACAACCTGGTCCTACGGAATTCAAGTTGCCACGCACCGTCTACCAAGTCGACGCGCGTACCGACGCCGCGACGCTCGCGTTTCGGCCGGTGCTCGACACCGTGGTGCTGCTGCCGGACGACCGCTACGTGGACATGGTCCACCGCATCGCGATCCCGATCCGCCGCGGCGCCCAGCGCGTGCGCGAGATCCTCGTCTACGAGAAGCGGGTGATCGGCGCATGAAACCCCGCTCATCGACCTCGTCCAGCTCATCGATGCAATGGGCCGACGAGCGCGCTCCGGTCGTGTCGCTCACCACCGCGGTGAACGGGCTCGCGTACGACCGGCATCAGAGCTGGGCGTTCTGGCGTGCCGACGGCGCCGCGCTCGCCGAGACACCGTTCGTGATGCGCGACGGGAACCGGGGGACGATGTCGATCGTGCGGAGCCTCGATCCGCGCCTCGTCGGTGAGCCACGGATCGGCATGATGATGGAAGCGGCCCTGCTCCACCTCGACGCGCCGATGTCGAAGCTGCGGGCACCGGGGCGGGTCGGCGTGTGGGCGGCGATCGGCGAGCGCTTCGCGGCGAAGGACGACCCCTACTTCGGTCGCGCGGCGCCGCGGCTGAGCCAGCGGCTCTCGGCGTTCTTCGGTGCGCGTGGGGTGGAGAGCACCCCCACGTTGGTCGCGCGCGGTCACGCCGGGTTCGCCCACGCGCTGCTCGACGCGTGCCGGGCGCTCGCGGAAGGCGCGGTCGAGCTGGCCGTGGTGGGCGGCGCCGACACCTACTACGATCCCCTCGTCGTCGACATCCTCGAGGAGGGCGAGCGGATGTTCGGCCCCGAGACGCTCGAGGGCTTCATCCCTGGGGAGGGTGCGGCGTTCGTGGTGATCACGACGCGGGCGTTCGCGCAGCGCGCGGGCCTCGAGGTGCTCGCGCGAGTCGAGACCGTGGCGACGGATCGCGAGCCGGCGCCCATGGCGTCCGATGCGCCCACGATCGCGGCGGGCCTGACGTCGGTGGTTCGTTGCGTGACCGATCGCCTCAAGTCCGAGCGGCGGATGCTCGATTGGATGCTCACCGACCTGACGAGCGAGCCGTATCGCGCCCGGGAGATCACGCTCGCGCTGCCCCGCGCGTTTGCTCCCGGCGGACTGGACACCGCGGGTGCCACGTACCGGCACGTCGTGGACGAGCGCTTCGTGCTGAGCCACCTCCCGCAAGCGTTTGGGGATCTCGGCGCGGCCACCATGCCGACCGCCCTGACCATCGCCACCGAGGCGTTCCGCCGTGGAGATCCCGTGGCGAGCAGCTGTGCGATCACGGGCAGCTCGACAGGTGGAGATCGCGGCGCCATCTTGGTGCGCGCGGGGTGAGGAGGGGAGCTTGACGATTCGGGCGGCGTTGCTGCACGAGCTCGTCCCAGTGGATTCGGTCGTCACCCAAGTCGACCTGTCCGAAGGGATCAGCGAGATCTTCGATTGTCACGTCCAGATCGACGTGCCGGATCCGGACCTCGACCTCCAGGCGTTCCTCGGGAGTACCGCGCTGGTCCAGGTCTTCGATGAGCACCAGGACCCGACCGACCCCGCGCACGCGCGGTTCATCCACGGGATCGTCGAGGAAGCGGAGTACCTCGGACCGTCCAGCGTGGGCCGCTCGACGCACCACGCCTACGGCGTCCGGCTGCGCCCCTCATTGAACGCCCTCGCCTACCGCTTCCGCACGCGGATCTTCCAGAACATGAGCCCGATCGACGCGATCAAGTCGATCATCACGGACGCGGGTCTCGCCGCCGACGGCGTCGAGTGGAGCGTGGCGAGCTACACGGAGCGCGAGTACGTCACGCAGTGGAAGGAGTCGGAGCTCGCGTTTACGCGGCGCTGGCTCGAGGAGCTCGGGATTCGCTTCTTCTTCGTCCACGCCGAGGACGGTCACAGGATGATCGTCTCGGACGTGCCGACGCAGCATGAGCCGATCCCCGGTGACCCGGTGCTACCGGTGCGATGGCGCGACCTCGACCGGGACGCTGAGGAGCAAGGGCTCCGACACGTGACCTTCGAGGCGATGTTCCGGCACGACCGCTGGTCGGCGCGTGACTGGAACTGGAAGACGCCCGACGCACCGCGCGATGCGACGGCGGGGGAAGGGGGCTTCGAGCTCTACGAGTTCCCCGGGGGCTACCCGGACGACGCGACGGGAAGCTGGCTCAGCGGCGTTCGCGCCGAGGAGCTGCTCGTCGATCAATACGTCTTGCGAGCGACCACGCCCTGCCGCCGCATCGTGCCCGGCCATACGTTCGAGCTCGTCGACGCGGCGCACCCGTCGGCGGTCGGGACCTACCTGATCACGCGCGCACATCACCGCTTCGAGGGCGGAGACGTCGGCGCGTGGCGCACCGAGCTCGAGGCGATCCCCGCCCACGTCGGCTACCGTCCGCCTCGGATCACGCCGCGCCCGCGCGTATGGGGCAAGGAGAGCGCGGTGGTGACCGGCCCGGCCGGCGAGGAGATCCACGTCGACGACATGGGCCGCATCAAGGTCCACTTCTATTGGGATCGCGAGAACCCGGTGGATGACACCGCGTCGTGTTGGATGCGCGTCCAGCAGCTCAACACGGCCGGCACGCTCGCGCTCCCGCGCGTCGGCTGGGAGGTGGACGTCGGCTTCCACTACGGCGATCCGGACCGACCGGTCGTCCTGCAGAAGGTCTACAACAAGGAGCAGATGCCGCCCTACGCGTTGCCTGCGAACTTGATGCAGAGCTCGTTGCAGACGTCGAGCTCCCCAGGCGGCGGCGGCACGAACGAGATCCGGATGAACGATCAAGCGGGCGGGCAGGAGTACTTCGTCCACGCGCAGAAGGACCTCGCCGTCACGGTCGGGAACAACGCGAGCGAGACGATCGCCGCGAACTCCACCGTGCAGGTCAAGTCCGATTACATGCACAAGGTCGGCGGCAGCGAGACGATCACGATCGGCGGCAGCCAGAACATCAGCATCACCGGCGTGCTGACCTCCGACACCATCGCGAGCCAGACCGTGACGGTCGGCGGCGTCGACGACATCGGCGTCGGCGCGATCCACACGGTCACTGTGGAAGCGAGCCGATCGGACACCATCAGCGGGCTGATGAACGTGCTCGCGGCCAAGGTCGCACACACCTTCAACGCCTCACACTCGCTCTCCGTGGGAGGCGCGCTCTCGTTCGTCGCGATCGGGGCGATCGCGGAGACGGTCGCCGGTGCCAAGGACGAGCTCGTCGGGGGCGCGAAGCTCGAGATCATCTCCAAGTCGAAGGCCGAGAACATCGGCGTCGGGAAGATCCTCAACTCCGGCCTGGTCAAGATCACCGCCGGCACGGACGTGAACATCGCGGCGGAGGGCGCGCTCGCCATCCAGACCGGAGGACCGTTGAGCAGCAAGTGCGGCGGCGATTTCGGGATCTCCGGCAGCACGGTGACGTTCGTGATCGAGGGCTCGTTGAAGATGACCGCAGGTGGCTCGATCAAGGCGACCACGGGCGACATCAAGCTCAAAGGCTCCAGCATCGGCGGCAAAGCCGCTGACATGCTGCTCAAGACCGGAGAGGTCAACTACAAGTGACCGAGCCCAACGCGACCGAGATCGTACTGGAGATCGAAGGGCTCGAAGGGGTCCCGCTCGAGGTGCGCGACGTCGTCATCGAGGAGGCGATGTCGACGCTCTCCGAGATCCGCGTCGTCGCTCAGTCGTTCGAGCCGATCGACGCGGAGACCGTGCTCGCGAAGCGGCTCACGCTCCGGATGACGAGCGTCCATCGGCGCATCGAGCGGAGCTGCCACGGGATCGTCTTCGAGGCCTCGCTGTCGATCGACGACGACACGCATCGGCTCGAGCTGGTGGCGCGGCCGCGCGTCGCGCGCCTCGCGCTCGGCATGGACTCGCGGATCTTCCAAGACATGAGCGTCCCCGACGTCGTGCAGAAGGTCCTCGAGGACGCTGGCGTGCCGAGCGATGCGTTCGAGCTCTCGCTGAGCGGCAGCTACGAGCCGCAGCCCTACATCACGCAGCTCAACGAGAGCGACCAGGACTTCGTGCAACGTCTCTTGCATGAGGAGGGCATCAGCTACTTCGTCCAGCACGACATCGACGCCGAGAAGGTCGTGTTCTTCGATGACGACGGCGCCTTCACCTCGCCGGAGGCCTACGAAGGGCCGGTGCAGTTCGCCCCCGAGGAGCAGGAGGGCGACGCGGTGGCGACGCTGCGCGAGGTCCGGCGCGTCGCGTCCGACAAGGTGATGCTCCGCGACTACGACTTCCTGAAGCCGAGCAACGACCTCTCGTCGAAGGACGAGGCGGACGACGCCACCGGCCGCGAGGTCTACCTCCATCCGGGCGATTTCCTCGAGCCGAGTCGCGGCGACCGCCTCGCCAAGGTCGCGCTCGAGCGACTCCAGGTGCCCACGCGCGTGTTCGAGGGCGAGGGGACGGTCGCGCACCTCGAGCCCGGTCGCTACTTCGAGCTCATCGGTCATCCGCGCGCCGAGCTCAACATGGAGCTCCTGGTGATCGCGGTCGCTCACCGAGGCGAGCTCACGACGCGCTCGGAGGGGGTCCTGAAGACGCGCTTCGTCGCGGTCCCGCGCGCGACGCCGTATCGCGCCGACGTCCAGGTGCCGGCACCCATCGTCGGAGGCACCCACGTCGCGTTCGTCACCGGAGCGAGCGGCGAGGAGCTCCACGGCTCGGAGAACGGACAAGTCAAGGTTCGTTTCCCGTGGGATCGTTCGGGCATCACCGACGACAAGTCGTCGACCTGGCTGCGCGTCGGTCAGATCCCGATCCCAGGCTCGATGGTGGTCCCGCGTGTGGGGTTCGAGGTCCTCGTGGACTACGAGCTCGGCGACCACGATCGGCCGCTCGTCGTGGGACACCTCTACAACGGCGACGCGATGCCACCTTACGCGCTACCTGGAGGCGCGACGGTCAGCTCGATCCAGACCAACACCACCGGCGGCAGCGGTGGCGCGAACGAGCTCCGCTTCGAGGACAAGGCCGGCCAGGAGGAGATGTTCGTCAACGCGAGCCACGACTACACGTGCTCGGTCGAGAACGACGCTCGCTCCGGTGTCAAAGCGGCCGAGACGAGCTCGGTCGGCGGCAACCACTCCGTGAGCGTGACCGGCAGCTACAACTCGGTGGTCAGCGCCGCGCGCAGCCTGACGGTGGCCGCCAACCAGACCGTGGGGGTCGGCGCCGATTACTCGTCGGGCACCGGCGGGAGCCTCACGGTCACGGTCGGCTCGCGCGTCGAGACGTGCGGCGGCGACCTGACCGAGACGGTCAATGCCAGTTACTCGCTCGATGTCGGCGGTCTCATGTCGATCACGGGCATCGCCGGGATCAATCGGAACATCGTCGCCGCATCGTCGACGTCGGTGGGAGGCGCGCTCCTCGAGATGACCGCGTCCGACCGGATGAGCACCTGCGGCGGCTCACGTACGGAGACCATCGGCGCGCTCAAGATGGTGAAGGCCGCGACGGTCGCGATCTCGTGCGGCGCGGCCTACGTGGAGAACGCCGCCAGCGAGACGGTCAAGGCGGGAGGTAACCGCATCGACTCCGGCGCGGCGATCAGCGTGACGGCCGGCGGCGGTCTCAAGGTGAAGGCCGCCAACATCAACATCAGCGGCAAGTCGAAGGTCATCTTCAAGATCGGTGGGACGACGATCAAGGTCTTGCCCGACTCGGTGACCATCGACTCGAGCACCATCAAGATGATCGGCGTCAAGAAGCTCCAGTCGGCGAGCGGGCACGAGACCACATGACCTGGCTATCCGATCTGTTGCTCGAGATCAGCGGCCAGACCGGACCCGCTCACGTCCAGCGCGTGCGCGGCGCGGAGAAGCTCGGCGAGCCCTTCCGCTACGAGGTCGAGTTCCGCTGCCCGGACGTGAACCCGGACGAGGCGCGCGGAACGATGGCCGTCCTCGAGCTCGCGCCCGGACGATTCGTGACCGGGCTGGTCCATCGTCTCCGCGCGGAGGTGCTTCCCGCCGTCCGCGAGAACGACTGGCCCGTCTACCGCGCTGAGCTGTGGCCCGAGCCCTACCTCCGCCTCCACTACCAGCGCGGCTTCCAGATCTTCCAAGACCTCGACGTCGTCGCGATCGCGAAGAAGGTGTTCGAGGACGCGAGCGTGCCGGCCGATCAGGTCGACTGGTCGGGCGTCACGGGCAGCTACCCGGTTCGCACCTACACGGTGCAATACGAAGAGTCGTCGTGGGCGTTCGTGAATCGCCTTCTCCAAGAAGAGGGCATCTACTACGCGTTCGTCCACGACGCGGCGGGTCACCGCATGGTCATGATGGACTCGAGCGCCGCGGCGATCGACCGCGCACCGCTCGGGCTCCAGTACCTGGAGCTGCGCGGGACCGACCGCGATCTCGGGGTGTGGGACTGGCGCGAGCGACGCGTGATCCGCGAGTCGAAGGTCACCCTCCGCGACTACGATCTGAAGCGCCCAACCCTCGATCTGACGAGCGAGGCGTCGACGAGCGACGCGATCGATCGGGAGCACTACCGCTACCCGGGTTACTACACGGAGCCTTCCGAGGGGAAGCGGCTGGCCCAGGTCCGGTTGGATGCGTTCCGCTCGGTCCGTACGACCGCCGCGGCGAAGAGCAACGATTTTTCCCTCGTCCCCGGCCAGCGGTTCGAGCTCGTCGGTCACCCCGCATTCTCGGGCGAGCGCCTCCTCACGGAGATCCGGCTCGACGTCGTCTACAGCGAGGCGCACGACGGTCGCGATGTGGCGACGTCGGTCGTCGAGGTCTTCTCGCAACCGTTCGAGCAGGAGTTCCGCTCGCTCGCCACGACGCCCAAGCCAAAGGTGCAGGGCGTCCAGACGGCCATGGTCGCCGGCCCGCCCGGCGAGGAGATCCACGTGGACGAGCTCGGCCGGGTGAAGGTCCAGTTCCACTGGGATCGGCAGGGCGTAGGCGACGACAAGGCGTCGTGCTGGATGCGGGTGACGCAGACGCACACGACCGGCTCGATCATGATCCCTCGCATCGGGTGGGAGGTGCTCGTCGAGTTCGTCGACGGCGACCCGGATCGACCGATGGTGCTCGGTCGCGTGTGGAACCCCAACACGTTCCCGCCCCACATGCTGCCCGCCAACAAGACGTTCAACGTCCACGCGTCCGTGTCGTCGCCGGGCGGCGCCGGCACGAACGAGATCGTCATGGACGACGCAGCCGGCAGCGAGAAGATCACGATCAACGCCCAGCACGACTACACGCTCAACGTCGCGAACGACCGCATGTTCAGCGTCGGCAAGAACCTCGCCGCGACCGTGACGGCGGCGCGGACGGTCGACATCGGGGGCAACGAGGATCGCGCGATCAAGGGCAACGAAGGCGACTCGGTGACCGGCAACCACGACACCACGGTCGGAGCGAACCGTACGATCAAGGTCACGGGCTCGACGGCCGAGGGCGTCACCGGCTCGATGACGTTCACGGCGGGGTCGGAGAACGTGCAAGTGGGCAGCCCGGCGGCCGCGATTCTCTCGGTGATCCAGGACGCGGCGATCAACGCGGCGGTCGGTGCGGCGGCGAACGCGGCATCGAGAGCGGAAGCCGCGTTGATGGCTCCGCTCGCCCCCGCCCTCGGTGCCGCGCGTGGTGCGCTCGGCGGCGCGGCGCAGTTCGCGGGGCCGGCTGCGGGCCTGCTCGGAAACTCGAGCCCGAACATCGCGGCGATCTCGCAAGCCGCTGGCGTGCTCTCGAACAGCCCCGGCGCCGCGTCCGCGGGGAGCATGGCGGCCGGGTTCGCCCAGAGCGCGCTCTCCAGCAAGATCGGCGATGCGCTCCGCGGCGCCGGCGCAGGCGGCGGCGGGGGAGGCGGAGGAGGCGGCGGGGGAGGCGGCCCGACGGGAGCGGGCGGCGGCTCGAGCGGCGGCAACGGCGCGTGGGGCCTCACCGTCGGCGGATCGGTGACCGAGTCGGTCGGCGGCGTCGCAACGTTCAACAGCGCGAGCGGCATCGCGCTGAGCATCGGCGGGAGCAACACCGAGAAGGTCGGCGCGGCTCGCATCGAGCTCATCAAGGGCGGGAAGTCGGAGACGACGAGCGCTGCGAAGCTCGAGTCGGTCGGCGTCTACATGGTCAAGGCCGGCAAGAGCTTCGGTGTCTCCGCCAAGGCCGCGATCGGGCTCAACATCGCCGGCGCGCAGAAGAACAACATCAGCGGGGGCCACTCGATCGCGGCGCAGGGGCCGGTGCTCGTCCACGCACCGACCGTCAACCTGAAGGCCAGCGGCAAGATCACGATCGCCTGCGGCGCGTGCAAAGTCATCGTCAGCAGCGGTGGGATCGAGATCACGGGTGCGAGCAAGGTGCACTTGAAGGGCGGCAAGCTCGAGCTGCCCGAGACGTCGTTGGGCACGTGAGTGGATGAGATGCGGCCACGCAGGAAAGGACCTCCGATGAAGACCACCGGTCACGCGCACGCCTCGGTCGAAGCGGTCAGCGATCCGAGCGAAGCGATCGATGGCGCGCAGCGCGCGACGCCGAAGGTCGTGTTTACCCAGCCGCCGCTGCAGCTCGCGCGCCTCGTGCGCGAGGAGGACGGCGCCTTCGTCGTCGCGATCGCGGGGACCGAGCGGCGGGCCGAGCGGGCGGAGGACGTCGATCCGGCGCTCCTGCGCGAGGTCGTCGAGCGCGGGGGTCGCGTCCTCGTGGAGACCCAGGACGGGCATCTGGAGATCGCCGGCGTCCTCACCACGCGCCGCCCCTTGGAGATCGACATGAACGGTGACGTGTCGGCGACGGTGCGCACGCTCCGCCTGCGCGCCGCGCGCGAGGTCTTGCTCACGACCGAGCGCGCGATGATGCGGATCAAGGGCGAGGACGTGGAGCTCTACGGCCGCGAGGTGTTGGCCCGCGCGCGCGACGTCGCGAAGATCCTCGGCCGGTTGATCAGCCTGAACTAGCGCGCGATGGGCAAGAGTAATCCCGCACAGACGCCTGGGATCTGGACCCTCAATCCGGGCGACAAGGGCTACGACGCCGCGTGCAAAGCGGCGCTCAAGGCGTGCGGCGTCGATCCCGACGCGTTCGGCACGTACAAGAGCCGGCTCAAAGCGCAGCAGGACGCGCGGGCGCAGTGCAAGGCCGAGGGGATCACCCCCAGCAAGCTCAAGAAGGAAGACGCCGGCACGTTTTGCACCGCCAATTCGCAGAGCGGTCACATGGCCCAGAACGCGATGTTCCAGTCCGCCGGCGCGCGCGCCGACGACTGCGGCAACATCGCGCCGAACCCGTTCGGCGATCCGAAGGCCGGCTCGTCGTTCGGATACAGCTGCGAAGGCGCGCCCTGCGTCGACCATTACGGCAAGAGCACGCTGGGAGGCACGTGCCACGGCGAGGTCTCGCGCGTGGTGGAAGGCAACCAGGGGTGGGCGGACCGTGGGGCGGTAGCGGGCGAGCCCGTGCCGATGGGCGACCCAGCTCGCAAGGGCGGTCCCACCATGGAGGATCAGGTTCGCGCGTCCGCGCGCGTCCACGTCGACGCCAACCGCGAGCACAACGCGGGTCCCGCGCCGAGCGACAACCCGACCAAGGTCGCGCAGCTCAACAACGCGCAGCAGATGAACGCGGATCGGATGCTCGGCGACGATCCCAAGTCGAAGGCGCTCGCCGCGCAAGGCGCCACCAAGGGCAAGAAGCCGGCGGGCGCGTCGGGCCCGGGGCCTTCGGACGAGATCAAGAACTTCGCGGCCGAGTGCGAGGTCACGAAGTGGAAGGCGGCGATGACGCAGATGCGCGCCGACGCCATCAACAACTCGCCAATGGGGAAGGCCGCGCAGGCCAAGTACGGCAAGCCGTTCACCGAGTGCACGCAGAAGCAGCAGAAGGCGCTCGTCGAGGAGCAGGCCGCGCAGTTTGGTAAGCCCCCACCGAACCCGCCCAAGAGCCCGAAGGGTCTGGCGACGCCGCCCAACGAGGGCGCGCGCGGCGACCCGAAGGGAACACCCCCCACCGAGCAGGACTGCCGCGACTATCAGGGAAACTACCTTGCGTGGCAGCAAGCGAACAATCACAGCGGCAAGAACCCGAGCGCCTCGAAGCCAGGGCCACTGCCCCCGTGGTCGGGCCGCGCTCCCAAGGGCGCGGATCCGAGCGCGCCGCCTCCCGGCCCCTCGGGCGGCTCGGGTGGCTCGCGCTGATCGCGCGCACCTCGAGACCGATCGCAGCAGCGAGGATCAGGCATGGCCACTGGACCGTTCAAAGATCTCCACGGCGTCTACGGCTTCGCGTCGGGCGTCGACCACCGGGACTGTGTGTTTCTCGGTCGTCGGTGGCGCGACGAGTACGGCACCACGATGGCCGATAGCGACTTCTCGATCCTCGTCAACGTCCCTGACGATCAGCATGAAGCCACCACACACCTTCGCGTCGCGTACTGGCGAAACCTGCTGACCGGGATATGGCGCTCTCCCACCAAGAAGGTGTTCGTGGCGGACGCGTCGCTCCCGGCGATCCACCTGTTCGCCGATCTGATGTCCGATGCGCGCACGCAACAGACGTTTCGCCTGCGCTTCGCTCCCGAGGGCGTGTACGGGTTCGACGACGAGCACATCTACACGTTCGGCACCACGAAGACGGCGGACGGCGACTGGGTCTATCCGGTCGCGCGCTGGGACGGCAGCGGATTCACCGAGATGCCGAGCCCGGGGTTCCCGATCAGCCGAATGCACGGGCTCGCCCCCGACTTCCTCTACGCGGCCGGGTGGCGAGGCGGGATGGCGCGCTGGGATGGTCGAGGCTGGACCAACTTCCCGATGCCGACCGGGGAGGTGTACACCGACGTGTTCGTCGCCGGGTCCGACGAGATGTACGCCACGGGCCTCAACGGCTCCTTCCTCGAGGGCTCGGCGAGCGGCTGGACGCAGGTGACCCAGTCCGTCGGACAGGAGCTCCCGTTCGCGTGCGTCGCCAAGTGCTTTGATGAGGTGTGGGTGGGAGGCGCGGCGATGGGCCTGTTCCGGCGCGTCGGACGGACCGACCAGCTCGAGCTCGTGCGCGACGACATCGGGGCGACGAGCTTCGACGTCCACGGCGACTCGCTCCTCATCACCGCGGACACGTTCATCGCCTCGACCCAGGATGGGCAGAGCTACCGCGATGCCGCGGTGGACCTCCTCGTCACGCTGACCGACATGGTCGACATCCGTGAGTAGCGCGCCACGAGAGCTCGGCTCCGAGCTACCGGAGCTGATGGTCGGCTTCGGATACGCGCCGGACGGTCGGATGCGCGTGCGCGCGCCGCTCGGGGTGACGGCGTATCTCGATCGGCCAGAGCAGTGGGCGCACGGCGGAGCGGAGCGCATCCTGACGCGCTTCATGGATCGCGTGCCGAGGCGTCATCTTTCGTTTCTGTCTACATCGGTGATGCCGGAGTGGAAGGAGATCGACGAGGCGTCGCTCCCGGAGGTCCTCGACTCCCTGCGCAACCTCGGTGTCATGCGGGGGATCCGTCACCTGTTCTGGATGAAGCTCGCGAACGACGTGGGCGCGCCCGCTCTCGGGTTCTCGTACACGGAAGTGGATCCCACCCGTACGGAGCGCACCGGGGTCCTCGAGATCACCCTCCCCGAGACGTGGACGGCCTCGGAGCTCCTCGATATCGCGCTCGACATCGTAGAGACGGCGCCGGTGTGCTCGCTCGTCGGCGGGTTCGTGTTCCGCTACGACGTCCACGACGAGGCGGTCGCCTTCAACCAAATCTACCGATGGGCGAGCCGCTACATCGGCGTCGACATCCAGAAGGCCGAGCAGATGGCGTGGCGCGCGTCGGGCGCGTTGCCTGGCTCGAGCTGGCTGACGTACGTCGGGGCGAGCGTCGCCACGGTGGCCGGCATCGACCTCGACGCGCTCCGCGTAGCGCCGCTCCAGCACGCCGAGCGGCGGGACGCGGGCGATGGGCTCATGTTCGTCGCTGGAGAGCGCCCGATGCTGGGCGACCTGAACCGCATGCGGTTCCCGTTTGCCTACGCCGAGGTGGCGCGCCTGCTCGCGCCGTGGTTCGCGAGCCCCGGTCCGGACTTCTACGGGAGCTTCTACCGCGAGGAGCACTCCGAGCTGTGGTTCCGCCGCCTCGTCGATCCGGCCGCGTGGATCGACCGCGAGATCAAGGGCGAGACGTGACCCGGCTTGCCGACGGTTCGGCGATCATGAATCCTCGAGGTGAAGCGCGATGTCGTTGACCGTCACCAAGATGCTCGCCGCGACATGCAAACAGGCGCTGCGGTTCGTGCCCAACGCGCCGAACACGTGCCTGATCCCGGCGCCGCCGCCGCCCGCCGGGCCCAAGGGCATCCCGACCCCGTTCCCGATCACGACGGACACGTCGAAGATCGACGAGAAACCGGTCGCCAAGGTGAAGCACAAGGGAGGCGAGGTGCCGAACCTCGACTCCGTCTTCCCCGGGATCAAGGGCAACCAGGCCGGGGTGGGCGACCTCCCGCCCGGCACCCCCAAGAAGGACATCCTGAGCGGGGTGATCGGCGGTCGCGCTTGGGCGATCAGCGGCTGCCCGAACTGCAAGGTGGGCGGCAAGGACTTCATCTGGTTCACGTCGCCCGGCATGGGCAACGCCAAGTAGCTCGTCTCTCCGTCGCGTCAGGCGAAGTGCGCCGCGAACGCGTCGAGCCCGTGCGCGCGGAACATCACCTCGACGAGGGCGAGCGGCTCGTCGGCTCGCGGATCCGGCGCGGCGATGGGGCCGAGCGCGCGCGCCAACCACACGCGGATGGCCCGCACCTTCAGGGCGAGCCCGAGGGGCAACGAGCCGAGCGCGTCGCGGCACACCCACGCGCTCGAGCGAACATAGAAAGTTTCCTTGCGCGCATCGTCCGCGTTCGCCGCGGGGGGAGGCGGCAGATTCGAGCCCGCGGCGCGCGCGCTCGCGATCAACCACCCGATCCCGACCCGCGTCAGATCGGAGGGGCCGCGGAACGACGCGAGCGGGCTCTCCCACGCGGAGAAGCTCCGCTCGGCGTGGTCGATCATCGCGACCGCCGCGGTGGCGTCGAACGCCGAGGCGTCGAACGTCGAGGCGGCGTACCGCGCGACCGCGCCTTCGGAGACCCCGTCTTCGGCGATCGTGTCGCCGAGCATGAAGAGCCCCATGGCCACGTCCGACGGCGGCGCAGCATCGGTCAGGGCGCGGAAGAACGCGCGCACGTCGGCGCGATCGGCGGTGCGGTCGCCACCGAGCCTCACGCGCTCGGGGACGCGGCCGACGCGGGTCGGTCGCGCCAGGTCGCGCAGGCGTTGCGCGGACTCGGGGATCGCCGGCGCGCCGTCCACGGCGCCGATCCCGTCGACCACGCAGGCGCACTCGAACGCCGCCGACGCCCGCACGCGCTCTCCGTCGTAGACGAGCTGGGTCGGGAACGCGCGACAGCCGGCGGGTTTGCTGTCCATCCCTGCCCTCGCGTGGAGCGCACAGCGGCGATCCTCGTTCAAGTATCGGCATCGGCCCTCGACGAACACCGGCGCCAGTGCCTCGCCGTCACGACCGGCGCCGCGCTTCGGGTAGAAGTCGTGCAGCTCGTCGGCGAGGACCACCGTCGCGCGCGCCGCCTCGAGGGGTGAAAATAGAATAGACGGAAAGACCTGGCAGCAGACGCCGCGTCCGCTGCACGTGAACCGCCAGCCATCGATCGGATCGAGCGGCACCTCGGCGAGGTCCGCGTCGGGGTCGTCGACGCTCTCCTCCTGCGCTTCGGCTCGTCCGCCGAGCACGCCCTCGTCGTCCATCGCGCGGAGGAACGCGCGGAGGTCGTCCTCGTCGATCGCGATCCCACGCGCGCGCGCCGCGAGCAGCAAACCTTCGACGTCGCGCGTACCGTCGGCGAGGGCGAGGACCTGCCATTGGACGTGGAGGATCCGCAGCACGCGTCGCGTGCGCTCGTCGTGAAGGACCACCGCGTCCACCACTTCATCGCCGACCTGATGGAGGTGGCGGCGCACGATGACCTCGTCGTGCAAGCGTGGGCGTTCGAGGAGTCGAGGATCGTCGTCGGTGGCCATCGGCGGGAGCCTCGCACGGGGGGCGAGCCGCACCCAGCTGTCCGCGGCGGTCCGCACGGGGGTCTGCCTCGGCGCGACCGGGCGGTGCGAGCGCGATCGCGGCTGGGCGCTCCGCTCGCATTCCGTATACTCCCGGCCCGCATGACCGGTCGCACGCCGCGCGCACGAGGCTTCTCTCCCCCGCCCGAGTGGGCGCCGCACGACGGCGTGTGGCTCGCTTGGCCGAGCCACGACGATCTCTGGGGCGAGCACTTCGAGGGCGCGCAGACCGAGTTCATCGCGTTCTGCGAGGCGATCGCGGATCTCGACGAGCAGGGGCGCCCGCGCGGCGAGACGCTGCAGATCCTCGTGCCGAACGGGACGCGTCACCTCGAGGCGAGCGCGCGGCTCGAGCACCTCGCGCCGAGGCTCCATCGCATCCCGTTCGGCGACATCTGGATGCGCGACATCGCGCCGATCTTCGTCCGGAACGACGCGGGCGAGATCGCGGCGGTGTCGTTCGCGTTCAACGGCTGGGGCAACAAGTACGTGCTCGACGGCGACGAGATGGTGGCCTCGCGCGTGGCGGAGCAGGCGGGGTGCGAGCACTTCGCGTTCGGCTTCGTGCTGGAGGGCGGCGCGCTCGAGCACGATGGGCAAGGAACGTTCCTTACGACACGAAGCTGCCTCCTCAACCCGAACCGCAACCCGGGGATGGAGCTGAAGACGATCGAGCACCAGCTCGGCGAGGCGCTCGGCGCGCGCAAGGTGCTCTGGCTCGACGACGGGCTGCTCCACGATCACACCGACGGGCACATCGACACGCTGGTGCGGTTCATCGAGCCGGGCCGCGTTCTGTGCATGGCGCCGAGCGGCGACGACGATCCGAACCGCGCGGTGCTCGAGGCGATCGCGAAGGACCTCGCGCGGATGCGCGACGCGGAGGGCCGCGCGCTGAGCGTCGAGCGGATCCCGAGCCCCGGCCTCGTGAAGGACGACGAGGGGACCGTGATGCCGGCGAGCTACGCGAACTTCTACGTGGCGAACACGACGGTCGCGGTGCCGACCTACGGGACGCCGTACGACGACGCGGTGCTCGCGCGGCTCGGCGAGCTGTTCCAGGGCCGGCGGGTGGTGGGCTGCCCGTCGAAGACGATCCTGATGGGCGGAGGGGCGCTGCACTGCATCAGTCAGCAAGAACCCTTGCGGTCCGTCCAGTAGCGGCGAGGGCGCGATGGCGAAGGACAAAGGCAAGAAGGGCAAGTCCGACAAGGGCAAAGCCGACAAGGGAACGTCGACCGCGCGCAGGTCGGGGCGCAGCAAGTCGGGCAACGGCAAGTCGGGCAACGGCAAGTCGGGCAACGGCAAGTCGGCCAATGGCAAGTCGGAGCATGGCAAGTCGGGCCATGGCAAGTCGGGCCATGGCAAGTCGGCTCGCACCAGCGCGGACGATCCCGCCAAGCAGCCGTCGGCGCCGAGCCAGGCCATCACGGTCCGCCAGAGAGATGAGCTCACGGTCGGGCCCGAGCGCGAGCTCGCGATCGGGATCGTGCAGTGCCCGCTCCCCGGCCCGCGCGAGGAGAACGTCGAGCGCGTGGTCGGTCTGATCCGCGAGGCGGCGAGGCAGGGCGCGAAGATCATCATCACGCCCGAGCTGATGGAGGGCCCGTACTTCTGCCGCGTGCAGGACGAGGCGTACTTCCGCGAGGCCCGGCCGGTCGAGGGCAACGCGACGCTGGAGCGCTTCCAAGCGCTCGCGCGAGAGCTCGACGTGGTCCTGCCGTACTCGTGGTTCGAGCACACCGGGCAGGCCTACTTCAACAGCGTCGCGGTGGTCGATGCGGGCGGCGCGCTGCTCGGGGTCTATCGCAAGACGCACATCCCGGACGGCCCCGGATATATGGAGAAATATTACTTCCGTCCCGGCCTCGGCGCGCCGCGCGTCTTCCCCACGCGCTACGGCCGGCTCGGCGTCGCGATCTGTTGGGACCAGTGGTACCCGGAGTGCGCGCGCGCGATGGCGCTCGAGGGCGCGGAGATGCTCGCGTATCCGACCGCGATCGGCAGCGAGCCCAAGAGCGGCGAGGACACGAAGGACCCGTGGCAGCGCGCGATGATCGGGCACGCGGTGTCGAACTCGATGCCGGTCGCGGCGGCGAACCGCATCGGCCACGAGGGGACCCTCGACTTCTACGGCGCGTCGTTCATCGCCAACCCGCGCGGCGACAAGGTCGCCGAGCTGGGCAAGGGCGAGACGGGCGTCGCGGTGGCGCGCTTCGATCGCAAGAAGCTCGAGGAGCGCCGCGCGTCGTGGGGCTTCTTCCGCGATCGTCGGCCCGACCTCTACGGCCGGCTGCTCCAGCCCTGAGCGAGCCCCGCCTCAGTACTTGAGCAGCTGGGGCGTCAGGTAGACGCACGCGCCGGCGAGGCCGGCCGCGCCGATCGCGAGGAGCCCGAGGTACCCGCACCACGCGTACGCGCGGTGGGCGAGCGCGCGATCGAGGTCGCGCGGGGAGCCGGCCGCCGCGAGCACGCGGACGAGCCGGCGTCCGGCGTCGTCGCGGAACGGACCGCGGCCGACCCCGCGCACCCGGCGGGCGAGGAGCGCGATCGTCGAGCCCACCGACACGTCGAACGTCCGGCGCTCGCCGAGCGACGGCGTGTCCCGGCCGACCTCGAACACCCCATCGCCCGCGTCGAGAACGAGCCGCTCCGAGCCTTCGGTGCGCACCGTGCCGCACGCGATCTCGAACCCGAGGAGCGAGCCGCCGCGCGCGAAGCGGCGGCGAGCCCAGCCCGACGCGACGTGGACCGACAGCGCACCGATCACGAGCGGGGCGCCCGCCGCGAACAGCGCCTGCGCGCCATCCGAGGCCCGGCCCATCAGGCCGAGCGCGATCGCCGAGGCGAGCAGGGCGCCGCTCGCCGCGCGGACGCGCCACGTCGCGGGCCACACCCGAGCCCAGTCGACCCACGCGCCGAGCATCACGGGCATCGCGGCCAGCGCGAACGGAGCGCGCACCGTGCCGGCCAGCTCGTACCGCATCTGGAACGCCGCGTACGCGACAGCGACCGAGAGCGCGCCTCCCACCAGCGTGAGGAGAGGGATGAGGCGCAGCCCGCGGAAGAGTCGCTTCATGCGGTCTGCGACACGGCGCCTGAGCGGCGGCTTGGCCTCCAAAGGTGGCCGGAGGCCGAGGGTCTAGGAGGGCATGAGCGAGCGCCGCGTGCACCTCGAGGTCGTCGATGTGAAGAACCCTTGCACCGAAGACTGGTCTCGGATGAAGGGCGACGACGTGCAGCGGTTCTGCCTGACCTGTCACGAGAACGTGTACGACCTCTCGTTCATGGCGAAGGAGGACGCGGAGCGCTTCCTCGAGAACGCCGAGGGCCGCGTGTGCATCCGCCTGATGCGCCGCGCGGACGGGACGATGGTGACGCGCGACTGCACGCCGGATCGCTTCGCGGCCGCGCGCCGCGCCGCGCGTCGCAGCCTCGCGTTCGTGGGGGCGGGCCTCGCGAGCGCGCTCGGTCTGGTCGGCGCGCTCGGCTTCGGCTCGGTGGCCGACGCGGGCGGCTGGATCGGCCACGCGGTGCGCGAGACGCTGACCGATCCGGAGCCGATCCCGATGATGGGCGAGTACGTCGACCCGACCTACCTCGATCCGCCGCTGCCCGAGGACCCCGAGGCGCCCGCCGATCCGACGAGCGATCCGGACGAGCTCCCGACCGTCGGCTCCTGAACGGTCGCGGGTCTCTCGCGGTAGAGTCGTCCGCGGTGGTGAGCCCCAAAGACCGCGCGCGACGCCGGGAGCCGCGACAGGATCGATCGAGGATGCTCGTCGACTCGATCGTGGAAGCTTCGTTGCAGTTGTTCACCGGCCGCGACGACGACGAGGTCAGCATCCGATCGATCGCCGAGCGCGCCGGGGTCGGGGTCGGCTCGCTCTATCAGTACTTCAAGACCCGCGAAGGCGTGCTCGATGCGCTCGTCGACCGGATCACCGCCGACAACTTCGAGGCGTTCCGCCGGACGCTCGAGGAGCGCGAGGATCGACCGCTCGAGGATGTGCTGGACGCGATCGTCGAAGGCGTGATCGACATCTACCTCCGCCGACCGACGCTCACCCGCGTCGCGGTGCGCACGATCATCGGGTTTCGCCGGCTCGACGCGATCACGCGCGAACGGGATCGGTTCGTAGGCCTCTTGACGGACAGGCTCTCGCGCGAGCTCCCGCACCGCGATCGGGACGAGCTCTCCGGAGCCGCGACGATCGTGACCGACATGGCGATGGGCGCGATCGTCAGCCAGACGTTCCGGGCCGACGATCCGGCGCGCGTCGAGCAGATCCGCGACGCGGCGCGGCGGCTCGCCCGGGCGGAGCTCGCGCGGCTGCGGGCGCCGCGCGAGTAGTCCCTCGCGCCGGGGATCTCGATGGGTTCAGCGTCGATGCTCGCGCCCGAGATGGGGCTCCGGCACGACGAGGCGATGAACCCGGCGAGGTCCTCGTGGCGAGGCACTGAGGCTCAGCGCACGAGGGGGACGCGGACGGAGTCGGGGTCGGTCGGTTCGGGGCGCGCGCCGCTCTGCCGGACCGCGCCGACCCGCAAACCGGATTGCAGGATCGAGTCGCGCTCGTCCGGCGAGAGGACGTGCGGGCTCTCGATGCGATCGCCGCGCCGGAAGTGCGCGGGGCTGAGGACGCCTCCGGCGATGAGGTCGGCGTGGCGCGGTCGATTCCGCGTGCCGATCCGGATCGCGAGGTCGCTCGGGCACGCGCTCCGGGCGACGAGGTCCAGGGTGAGCCTCTCGCCTTCGAGGCGGGCGCCGAGGATCGCGAGGCACGCGCACAGCGGCTGACCGGCGTCCGGATCGGCGCGGCCGACGATCGCGTCCGTGCCCACGCCGTGCCTCGGATCGACGCCGCGCTCGAGGAGCGCGTAGTCGCCGGCCACCATCACCACCGCGTGGTCGTCGCGGGCGATCCAGGCGCGCGCGCGCGGCTCCTCGACGGTGCGCAAGACGTCTTCGCGGCCGGCGAAGCGCCGCCGGTGCGAGAGGTCGAGGACGTAGAAGTCGGCGTTGCTCTCCGGATGGCTCGTGCGTTGGAGGCTCCGTCGCTCCGCGACGTGGGGGAGGATCGCGTACGGCGCCTGGACGGATGCGTCCGGGCCGATCCGCTCGACGATCCGGTCGGCGGGCTGGCGGTTGGGATCGGGCACGAACGCAGCGCGATCGTAGTCGATGGAGAACGGCGTCCCGCCGGCGATCACGTGCGAGGCGACGGCGCCGACGACGAGCGCGACGAGCGCGGGTCGCCGATACGTTTCGTCGATCCGCGCGGCGCCATCGATCGCGCCCGCGACGAGCCACGGCGCGGCGGGGGTGAGGTAGTGGACGTCGAGATCGGTGGCGGTCGGCCACTCGCTGATCAGGTTCACCGCGAGCACGGGGAGCGCCGGGATGAGCCAGCGCGCGCGGAGCAGCGGGAGGAGCGCGAGCGGCGCGAGGATCTTCGGGACGTACGCGAGCCGCGCGGGGGTCGCGAGGTACGCGGCGAAGTCGAGCGGGTGGCGGAGCGGGTAGGTCGCGATCTCGGGGATCGTCGCGCCGAAGCGCGCGAAGTGGAGCTCGAGCGAGCCGGAGGCAGGCGCATAGGTGGGGTGGAGGTAGAAGAGGAAGAACGCGAGGTAGGCGGCGCACCCGCCCGCGATCGCGAGGGCGCGCTTCGCGTGATCACGGTGGAGCCACGCGTACAGCACGCACGCGACGGCGACGCCGAGGGCGAGGTCCTCGCGGAACATCAGCGTGCCCACGCTCGCGAGCGCGAGGCCGCGGAGCGAGCCGCGATCGATCGCCCACGCGCACCACGCGAGCGGGAGCGCGGCCATGGTGCCAGGGTGCGCCTCGTAGCCGGTGACATGCCCGAGGTTCGGATAGAGGAGCCAGGCGATCGCGGCGACGATCGCGCCGTCGGGTCCGAAGCGGCGCATCCCCATGTCGGCGAGCGGCACCGCGCTCAGTGCCAGCAATGTGGATTGCGTCGCGAGCAGGACGAAGACGGTGCCCACGACCCGCCCGAGCAGCCCGATCGGGAGCAGCACGGGCGAGAGGTGGAGCCCGTACATGTGCGCGTTGACCATCGGCTCCCAGTGATCCTGGTGCGCGATGCCCCACGCGAGGCGCGCGTAGAACGCGAGGTCGAACGTCTCGTTGTGGAAGCTCGCGTAGCGCGCCCAGCCCAGCGTGAAGTAGAGGACGCCGGCGCTCGCGATCAGCGCGAGCACCGCGCGGCGCGTCGGTGCGGGCAGCTCGCGGAGCACGCGCGGAGGGTAGCAGCCGACTCGAGCGCGTCCCGGCGATCGCAGCCGTTGCGCGAAGGGGCGCAACCCGCGCGCGAGGGCTCAGAGAAGATCGGCGATCGCGGACGCCAGGCCGAGCCCGAGCGAGAAGAAGCCGAGGAAAAGTCCGGGGGCGGAGATCGGGGGGAATCGCGGAGTGCTCATGGACGAGTTGGAGAGCACGCGGCGTGCCGGCGGCCGGCTCATGCGACCGCTCATGCGACCAGCCGCGGCGCCTCGACGAGGAGGCCGTAGCACTCCTGGTAGTGCGCGAGGTCGGCGGGGGGACACGCGTGCTCGTCGATGTGCACGCCGAAGCCGGCTGGGCTGAGGCCGCCGGGGCCGTGGCCGATCGGCTTCACCCACACGACCTGACCGCGCAGGTGCACGGCGTGGGTGCTGTGCGGCGGACGCAGCTCGAACCACAGCTCGCTGCCGCGCGCGGGCGGGTCGAGGGTGCGGATGTACATGCCGTCGGCCGAGAGGTTGTAACTGAGCCCGAGCACCGGATGGAGCTGGCCGGCCTTGCGGAACGCGCACATGGAGTCCCACAGCACGCGGCGCGAGGAACGAAGATTGCGGACTCCAGGGCGGAGCAGCTCGTTCGCGACGAAGAGGACGTGGTCCTTGGGGGCCGAGTCCGCGATCACGGCGACGCGCCGCAGCTCGTCGGCCTCTCCCAGCTCGTTGATCTCTCGCGCGCTCGCGACGATCGCGCTCGGCACGGGCTCTCCGCGGAGCGCGCTCCTCAGCGTGATGATGCCGTGGAGCGCGCCAGCTGGCGGTAGCGACTCGGCCGCCACGAAGAGATCGGGCTTGGGATCGAGCATGTGCGCGAGCTCGTCGCCGTGCTTGGCGAAGCGCACGTCGAAGCCGCCGAGGCGGAGCGTCCGCCCGAGCGCGCGGCGCGCGTGGTCCTCGGGGTGCGCGACGATCGCGATGCCCTGGTCCGACGGCGGGCGGAGCGTCGGATCGTAGTGGGCGAGCGCGGCCGCGCGGCGCGTGATCCCGCCGAGGTCACCCTGCGGGAGGACGTCGTCGCAGCCCGCCGCGACCGCCTCCTTGAACGAGCCATCGTTCGGCGCGGGGACGATCGCGACCACCATGAGGCCGAACAGGTGCGCGTCGCCTCGCACGTAGCGGCAGAGCTCCTCCACGTCGATCATCGCGGCGTCGACGAACACCAGCCGCGGTAGTTGGCGGGCGAGCTCGATCTTCGCGGACGCGATATCGAGGGCGGTCCGCCGTTCCATCCCTGCGCGCGCGAGCGCCATGCGGATGGCCTCGCTCTGCTCGGGGGTGAATCGTCCGATGATCAACGCGCTCATGTGACTCTCCCGAGCTGGTGAACGGCCGAGCGCGCAGAGGGTTGAGCCAAATCTCGTGACCGAGGCGCGGAATCGGGGTACGCCGAGCGACCGAAGTGCCCGGCCTCTACGCGATCGTGGATCCCGAGCGGCTGGGCGATCGCGACCCGGCGCGCTTCGCCGAGGCGGTCCTCGACGGCGGTTGCGCGCGCCTCCAGCTCCGGATGAAGCGGGGCGCCGATCGCACGTTCCTCGCGCTCGCGCGGAGGATCGCCGAGCTCTGTGCGCGTCGCGAGGTGCGCTTCGTGGTCAACGATCGGCCGGACCTCGCGCGCCTCGCGGGGGCGGGCGGGCTGCACCTCGGGCAGGACGACCTCGATCCCCTCGACGCGCGGGCCATCGTCGGCGAAGGGGTGGAGATCGGCCTCTCGACCCACGACGAGCGCCAAGTGGAGCTCGCAAGAAACGTTGATCTCCTCGCGTTCGGGCCGGTGTTCGACACCGCGAGCAAGGACGCGCCCGATCCGACGGTCGGTCTCGAGCGTCTCGCCGCGATCTGCCGTGGCCGCGAGGTCGTCGCGATCGGCGGGATCGATCTGGCTCGCGCCCCGCAGGTTCGGGCGGCGGGTGCGACCTACGGGGCCGTGATCGGCGCGCTCGCGCAGGCCGACGATCCGCGAGCGATGGCGGCGGCGCTCCACGCCGCGCTCGGAGGGGCCGCGTGATCGTCGAGCTCCTGATCGGCGGCGGGCTCATGCTGATGGGCGCGGCGGCCGCGCGCGTGATCGTGCGGCGGCGCGGCGGCGCGGTGGATCGTCGCGACGGCGACGCGAAGCCGGCCGTGAAGAAGAAGACGAAGCGGACGAGCGGGCTCGACGCGCTCCGCAAACGCGCGCGCGCGGCGGCGGCGAAGGATCCGCGCGGCACCGCGCGCGGGCTTCGGGTCGGTGACGTGCTCCTCTACGCGGACACCGAGCTGTGGCTCGCGGGGAGCGTGGAGCTCGACGAGGAAGGCCTCGTGATGAGGATCTTCGTCAGCCCGGGATCGAAAGCGGGCGACTGGGTCGTCCAGCTCGACGAGGTGGCGGCCGACCTCGCGGTGCTCCGCAGCACGACCGCGGTGCCGGACGGTGCGGTGCCCGAGGCGCTCCCGATCGACGGTCGGAGGCTCACCCTCGAGCGCCGCGGCAGCGCCGACGTGCGTGTCGAGGGCGAGCACCTCCCGCACACGAGCCCGCGCGCGCGCTACGCGATCCTGTCCGACGCGGGCGGTCGTGTGCTGATCGTCGTCGACTTCGAGAAGGCGCCGCGCCTCGCGCTGCTCGGCGATCGCGTGAGCAAGCAGCTCCTCGATCTCTTGCCGGGCGGCGACCTCGAGGCCGACGAGTAGTCGCGCTCGGTTCGATCTCCGACTCAGCTTTTTCCCGGAACGCGAGAAGAGCAGAAGGAGGGAAGGTGAGCATGGATTGCTCCCTTCTCGACTTCGGCCCTTCTCTGCTTCCGGTAATTTCGTTCCGATCCGTTGGACCGGGCGAGCGGACTACGCCGAACGCGCGCGGCGACCGGCGCGGGCCGCGTCTTCCTGCTCGAAGAACCGGATCGCGCTGTCCATGCTCGCGACGAGCGCCTCGGTCACCATCTTCGAGGTCGCGTTGTCGCTGGTCTTCAGCGCTTCGTAGTATCGCTGCCGCTCCGTCGCGTGGATGATGGCGGGCGGATAGCCACCGCGCACCAGCACGAGGTTCATGAGCAGCCGCGCGACCTTCCCGCTGTGCTTCGGGAACGGGTAGATGTGGAGCAGCTGGTAGTGCGCCTTCGCGGCGAGCCGGAGCGTGTGGGTCGCGCGCTTCGTCTCGGCGGCGTTCATCCACTGCATGAGCTGCCGCATCTTGTACGAGATCTTGTCGGGCGTCGCGATGTCGTGGAAGTACATCCGATGGAGCGGCATGTCCTTCCGGTACTTCGGCGGGCTCTTGCCTTCGATCTCCTCGGGCGCGAGCGTCATGTAGAGCTTCTTGATCACCTCGAGCGAGATGTTCAGGCGCTTCTTGTCGGCGAGCTCGCGCACCAGCCGGATCGCGGCTTGGTTCTGACGGATCTCGTCGAAGGAGGGGATCGTGCTGTGATCGAGGCCGCTGCTGGTATCAGCTTGGAGAGCCAGCTTGAGCTCGTCCATGTTGTAGACGACGCCTTCGAGGGCGCTGTCGTGATAGATCCACGACAGGTCGAGCATGTCGTGGTACCCCGCGATCGCCTCGGGGTCGGCGTCCTCGAGCTTCGCATGGAGCTCTAGCAGTCTCTGATCGAGCCTCTGCGCCTGCACGCGCCTACCTCCTGCCTCGCCCGGGGGCGAGGTCGCGCATCGTACCGTCGTGCGCCGCATCGATCAACCGTCAGGCGCGGAGAACCGCGTAGATCCTCGAGATCATGGCGTTGTCGCGAGGAGCTCGTCCAGGACGTCGCCGACGTCGTCCTCGTCGGGCACGCCGGTGTGGAGGTATCGGATCGTACCCTGTCGGTCGATGAGCACGAGGGTCGGGATCGACTGCACTTGGTAGTCCGCCTGAGCGCGATAGCCCTGATCTTGAAGGGTCGGGAACAGCGCGCCGAACGAGCGGTGCGCGTCGACCACCGCCGCGGGCGGCACCTGGGACTCCACGTTGAGCCCATACATGTGCACGCGCGAGCCGTATCGATCGTGAACCCGGTTGAGCACGGGGATCGACATCCGGCAGGGTCCGCACCAGCTCGCCCAGAAATCGAGGGCCACCACCTCGCCGCGCAGCGCCTCGAGCGAGACGCGATCGCCCGCCCCCGTGCCCGCCACGAGCGGGAGCTCGAACGTCGGCGCGACCCGGCCGACGAGCGGGCTGGTGCGCCGCCCATCGCCCCCGCTGAAGAACGCGGCACCGATCGCGAGCGCGACGATCGCGGCGATCGCGAGGCCGCCCAGCAGGAGCTTCGTCGGCGACGTCTCCGGCTCCGGCGCGCTCATGCGTCGGCCTTGGGCAGTCGGATCCGGAACGCGGCCCCGCCCTCGGGGGCTTCGAAGCAGCCGATGCTCCCGCCGTGCTCGAGGACGACCTTCTTGACGATCGCCAAGCCGAGCCCGGTCCCGAACGCCTTGGTGGTCACGTACGGATCGAACACGCGCTCCCGATCTTCGGGCGCGATGCCCGGCCCGTCATCCCTCACCTCGATCAGCGCGGCGCCGCGATCCTCGCGCGACGCGACGATCACGCGACCACCTCCGCGCGGCGCGCTCAGCGCGACCGCTTGGACGGCGTTGCGGACCAGGTTGTCGAGCGCGCGGCGGAACATCTGCGCGTCGATCATGACGGGCAGCGGCCGATCGTCCAGCTCGAGGCCGAGGGTCGGGACGCTGAGCCCTTCGTCGGCGCCCTCCGGCATCAGCGCGGCCGCGTCCACCCCGCGCATCGCGTTCTGCACCACGTCGCGCAGATCGGCGCGCTCGAGCGCGGGGGCGGGCAGGCGCGCGAACTCGGAGAACTCGCCGACGAGGCGCCGCAGCGTCGCGATCTCTTCGTCGACGATCGAGGCGGCGTCCTCGAGGGTGCGCCGGTACTTCGGATCGTCGCCCTTGTAGGTGCGGTGGACCTGCTGGACGGCGAGCTGGATCGGGGTGAGCGGGTTCTTGATCTCGTGGGCGAGCCGACGCGCGAAGTCCTGCCACGCGCCGACGCGCTGGAGATACTCGATGCGGTCGCGGCTCGAGCGGATGTCGCGGACCATCGCGTTGAAGGCGCGGGTGAGCTCGGCGATCTCGTCCTCGCCGTCCGAGGGGACCTCGACCGTGAGGTCGCCCGCGCCGACCCGCTCCGTCGCGGTGGCGAGCACGGCGACGCGACGGGTGACCCGGCGCGAGACGATGATGCCCACCGCGAGCGCGATGACGATCACGCTCAAGAGGAAAGCGATGTAGACGCCGACGTAGAAGCTCGAGACGTACGTCGCGCCCCCGACGAGGCGTGAGTAGACCTCGACGAACTCGCCCGTGCGCTGGAAGTCGCGGAACGGCTCGGCGTCGGTCGCCACCGTGACGACGAAGGTGGTGTCGTCCACCTCCCGATCCAGTCGCAAGAGACGTTGCGCGTCGGGATCGAGCCGCCCCTCGTCGCGGACGCGCGCGATCACCTCGTCCTCCGCGTCGGTCACCTCGATCTCCGCGACGTTGGGGTAACGCAAGAGCGCGTCGCCGAGCGCGGCGCGGAGCTGCTCGGGGTCCTCGTCGGACAGCGCGCGCCGCGCGGCCGGCGCGCCGGCCACCGCGTCGGCCGTCCGCTCCGCGTCGTCGCGCAGCGCCACGAAGTGGCGGCGGTAGATGGCGAGGGATCCTCGGAGCTGCTCGAGGACACGGTCGTTGACGCCGACCCGGTAGGCCTCGCTCACCGCGCCTTGGCCGAACCAGAGCGCTCCGCCCAGGGTCACCGCCGCGACGGTCACGATCGCGGCGAGGATCCTGCGCTCGAAGCGGCTCATCTTCATCGCGGCACTCGGACTTCTTGGGAGCGGAAGCGGAGCGTGCGCTCGGCGGCGCCGATCTGGCGGTTCACGAAGAGGCTCACGAAGGAGCCGAAGAACGCCTCGCCGCCGATGCGGCCGCCGCCGGCGGGGCGCGCGAGCCAGCGACGGAGGCGTCGCACGGTGTCCGGCGAGAGCGGGTTGAGCTCGATGAGGACCGCAAAGTAGATGGACTGCCCGATCAGGCCCTCGTAGTCGCCCGCGGCGCCGATCGGGACGTGCTGGCTCACGAGGCAGCGCGCGAGCACGTCCTCGATCGAGCCGTGGGTCTCGTCGCCGTCGACCCCGGGCTCGCGCACCTCGACGCGGTAGACCTCCTCCCAGAGGTCGAACGTGACGCGGCAGGTCCGCGCTGCGAACGTGATCGGCGCGCCGCCCGTGCGGTACGCGTACGTCCGGACGACGAGGGTCTGCGGCAGCCCGCTCGCGAGCTTGCGCCGGGCCGACGCGTCGATGAGGTCGGCGGCTGAGTAGTGGACGGACGGCGCGCCGTCCTCCCATCGGACGCCCATGGTGCGCTCCGGGATGTTCTCTTGCGCGGCGACGAGCGCGCCGGGCACGAGGATCGCGGCGAGCGCCGCGAGGACGAGCGGTGCGCGGCGGGCGATCACAGCGAGATGAACCCCAGCAGCGTGGAGAGGCCGAGGCTGAAGACGCCGACGACGGTGTCGAGCCGCAGGCCCACGTCGAACGTGAGATCGATCGGCGCGGCCGCAAACCCGGAGTAGCCGGGGATCCCCGTCACGAGATCTTGTCGGTCGAACAGCGTGTACACGCCGACGTTGCCGTAGAGCACGAGCCCGCGGACCTCGTCGCGGCTCTCGAAGAGCCAGAGCGAGTACTCGACGTCGGCGCGGCCCGAGAGCTCCTGGGCGCGCATCTCCTGGATCGACGTGCCGAGGAGGTTGGGCGGCGCGCGGCGATCGAGGTTGAGCTGGAGCACGCGGGCGGGGATGAGATCGCTGAGATCGCCGAGGTAGAAGCGGTAGAAGAACGGGGTGTCGCCGACCGCGGCGCCGACGAACAGGCCGAGGCGCAGCGCGTGGTGCGCCTCGGGGAGGCGAAACCACTCGCGCCAGCCCGCTTGGACGCGGACGAAGTCGTAGCTCGAGCCGAACAGCTGCGTGCTGAGGTCGCCCTCGATGAACACGAGCCGGCCCTCGGTGGTGAGGCCGGGGTTGTCGCGCTCGTCGTGGACGAGCCCGAGCTGGACGAGGCTGACGAAGCTCCAGCCGTCGTGGATGTGGAAGTCGATCGGACGGATCTCGGTGCCGCGCCGATGGCTCGCGGCGGCGGGGCGGTCGACGAGCTCGACCGCCTCGAAGCGCCAATCGAGGGTAAAGCGCCAGCTCGGGCCGAGGTCGGTGCCGGTGCCGAGCGAGGCGCCGAAGCGGCGATAGACGACGACGGCGTTGCGCGACTCCTCGCACCGCATGTCGTCGGGCGGCTCGCGCATGGGGCAGTCGTCGAGCGCGATGACGACGTCGTCGTTGCCGAAGAACTCGCGGCCGTTGTTGAAGAAGAGCTCGCCGGTGAGCCCCCAGTCCCCGCCGAGGACGCTCGCCTGCCCGGCGCGCAATCGCACGCCTTGTTGCGGCACGGACACGAGCCCGGTCGCCTCCACGCTGACGCCGGTGCCGAAGAGGTTCTGCTCCGCGACGCTGATGCCGAAGTAGGGCTGGAGCTCGGTGTCGGGGCTGTCGCTCTGGAAGAGCCCTTCGCTGACGCCGAGCGCGAGGCTCTGGACGACGAACGTGTTGCGCTCGCTCACCTGGACGACGACGACGACGCGTCCGCGCCGCGATCCGCGCTCGAGCTCGAGGCGCACCTCGTCGAACCAGCCGGTGCCGAGGAGCTGCCAGCGGATCGCCTCGACGCGCGGGTCGTCGACGTCGAGCGTGTCGCCGCGATGGAGCGGGACGTACGCGAGGATGACCCCCGTGTCGGTGCGGCCGTTGCCGCGCACGACGACGCGCTCGATCGTGTACTGGATGTGGGAGGAGCGAGAGGAAGACTCTTCGGCCTCGGCCTCGGCCTCGACTGCGGAATCGGACTCGGAATCGGACTCGGAATCGGAATCGGAACCGGACTCGGACTCGGAGTCGGAATCGGCCTCGGAATCGGAATCGGAATCGGACTCGGACTCGGAATCCGCAATCGCGTCGTCGTCCCGCGCTCCTGCGTCGCTCGGCGCCGCGTCGTTGGGCACTCCCGCGTCGACCTGCGCGCGCGCGGGGGCCGCGACGAGGCAGAGCACCCCGAGCAAAAGGAAGGACCGAAGCGTCACCGACGCCGAACGTACAAGGCCACGGCGATTCGGGCGAGGGTCAGTCCACCGGCGGGAGGTGCGCCAGCAACACCAGGATCCCGACCGCGAGCCCGATCACCGCGAGCGCCCAACCGGCCGCGGCGCCCATCGACTTGACCACGTCGCCGATCGGCGCGGGCTGGGTGCGGATGCGGACCGTCGCCTCCTTCGCGTCAGGTCTCGCGGCGGGCGTTCGGGCGGGCGCGGGATCGCGGGGGGCGGCGGCCTTCGCCTCGGGGGCCGGCTCGGATCGCTTGGTCGGCGTCTTCGCAGCGGGCGCCGGGCGGGATTTCTTGCGCTTTTTGGCCATGTCGTCGGATTCCTCGGAGCCGTCGAAGGAGACGTCGTCAAGGGAGAGCTCGGGTAGCCGCTCGGGCATCGCCTCGAGGTGGGGGATCTCGGCGCCACCTCGCTGCGCGTGGCGCGTGCTCGCCGGCTCGGCGCCGGGCGCCGTCGGATCGCCGGTCAGGTAGACGAGCCGCACCGTCTGATCCGCGCGCTTGCGCAAAGGAGGGGGCGGGATGGACTCGGGCCGCGGCCGCGCGCGCGCCGGCGGTGGGAGCGGCGGGCTCGTGCGGGTCGGCGAGCGCGCTCTCTCGCCGTGGCTCATCACCTCGCTGAGCGCGAGCTCGACGACCGAGAGGAACCGCGCGGTGTTCTCGCCCTTCTGGCTGTACGAGGACGGCTCGCCGATCTCGAAGTCGCCGATCTCGTCGGGGATCGCGCCGAGTCGCTCGCCGACCTTGAGGTCGAGCCGGATACGGAAGCGACCTTGCTCCCAGCCGAACACCTCCTTGAGGTCGTCGATCGCGTTGCCGTCGAGCTCGATCGCGGTGAGCTCGCCGCACTCGTAGAAGATCTCCGCCTTGCGTCCCTCGTGGCTGAGCTCGAGCACCCCCGTCAGGCCCGCGGTCTCGCAGTAGTTCATCAGGTCGACGGGGACGTGCACCGCCAGGGACCCGTGCTTCTCGAGCTCGGTTCCCCGCGACACCGCGAGGTCGGGCAGGTGCTGCTTGATCTCGTAGGTGACCTTCTCGAGGCCGAGCAGCACGTCGACCGGATCCCGCCCGTCTTCGGACTTGGGTTGATCGACCGCGATCTGGCCGCCGATGAGCGCGATCTCCCCGCTGACCCCGTTCTTCGAGTTGAACTTCAGCTTGCCGGTGATGCGCTTGGCCTCGATGTCGCGGAGGAGCTCGATCGCCCCGCCCTTCTCGATCCGGCCCGCCATCGCGCGGGAGCTGCCCATGAGCGCATCATCGCCCGCTCGCCCGCCGCACTGTCAAGTGACGCGGGATTGGCGCACCCGGACGCCTCGCGATACGAGGTCCGCGATGAACACGAAAGGCCGCTTCCTGGCTACCTGGATCGTCGCGCTGGTCGCCGGGTGCGCGGGGGCCTCGGGGCACGCGGAGCACGGCGCGGACAGCGAGGCGTGCGCGGCGGCGCGCCTCGACGCGGAGCGGCGATGGGACCTCGTGCGCGAAGGAGCGAGCGGCCACGCCCCGGCCGAGAGCGGCCAGCCGCTCCGGCTCGAGGCGGTCCGAGATCGCTTGGAGGAGCACCGCGACGCGCTGCGCGAGCGTCCGGACGAGGTCGACGGCCAGCTCGCCTTCGCGCTCGCGAACGCGATGATGGATGGCATCGACGAGGTGAGCGGCGCGATCCCGGATTCCCTCCGCGCGCGCGCCGAGGACGCGGCGGAGGCGCTCCTGACGGATCGCTCGATGCAGCGAGCGCCGCAGGTCGCGAGCGATGCGATCGCGCTGATCGACGAGATCATCGCCGAGGCCCGCCCCGATCGCGCGGCCGCGCGGCACGACGCGTGGAGCGCCACCGAGCTCGAGCGCCGCGCCGGCCTCACCGTCGCCGGCTATCGCGAGAGCGTGGCCGACGGCGATCGCGAAGCGGCTCGCGCCGAGGCCCTCGACGTCGCCGACGACTCCCTCGTCGCCCTCCGCACCGACGCCGTCGACGCGAGCAGCGTCGCGCGCGCCGAGTGCGGCTACGACCGGCCGCTCGCCGTCCCCAGCCTCTAGACCCGCGCGACGGCGATCGCGACGGGTTGATCGACGCCCTCGAACCCGATCTCGACCCTCGTCGCTGCTCGACGATACTCCGGCATCGCCTCGTCCCGCCGAGGGCCAATCTCGCGCCCGATCATCGACGCTGAACCCATCGCGATCTCCGTCGCGAGGGTCTAGTCGAGACGACGAGACGAGGCGCGTCCCCGGTTCAAAGGACGCTGGCCCTGGCTCAGGGGAAGATGCCGCGCTCGGCGTACGCCGTGCTGAGCGCGTCGAGGGCGAGGGCGTACGCCGCGATGCGGTAGGAGACGCCACGCTCGCGGGCGAGGGTGGTGACGCGCGCGTAGGCGTTCTTCATCTTGCGCTCGAGCCGCGCGTCGACCTCTTCGAGGTCCCACGTCTCGCTGCGCTTGTTCTGCGTCCACTCGAAGTAGCTGACGGTCACGCCGCCCGAGTTCGCGAGGACGTCGGGAAGGACGTCGATCCCGCGCTCGAGGAGGATGCGCTCCCCGTCCGGGTTGAGCGGACCGTTCGCGCCCTCGGCGACGAGGCGCACGTTGAGCGCCTTCGCCTCTTCGACGCCGACCTGGTTCTCGAGCGCGGCCGGGATGAACAGGTCGGCCTGCGTCGCGAAGAACTCCTCGCGGGTGATGTCCTTCCCGGCGTAGTAGCCGGCGATCGCGCCGTGCGCGCGGACCCACTCCGCGAGCTTGTGGGCGTTGAAGCCCTCCGGGTTCGCGCGGTAGCCGCTGTGGTCGCCGACCGCGATGGTCGAGACGCCGAGCTTGGTGAGGAGCAACGCGGCGTGCGAACCGACGTTGCCGAAGCCCTGGATGATCGCGGTCTTGCCCTCGAGGTCGAACCCCTTCTCGCGCGCCCACTCCGTGACACAGTGCACGAGGCCTTGCGCCGTCGCCTTCTCGCGGCCGTGCGAGCCGCCGCAGGTGAGCGTCTTGCCGGTGACGACGCGCTGCTGCGCGCTCTTCGTCGCGTGGCCGACGGTGTTCATGTAGGTGTCCATGAGCCACACCATGGTGAGCGCGTTCGTGCCGACGTCGGGCGCCGGGATGTCGTACTCGGGGCCGATGTTCGCGCCGAGCGCGTGCGTGAAGCGACGGGTGACGCGACGGAGCTCGTCCTGGCTGAGCTCGCGGGTGTTCACCTTCACGCCGCCCTTGGCGCCGCCGAACGGGATGCCCATCAGCGCGCACTTCCACGTCATCATCGCGGCGAGCGCCTTCAGGTCATCGAGGCTGACCGACTCGTGATACCGGAGGCCGCCCTTGTACGGGCCCAGCAAGTTGTTGTGCTGGATACGGTACCCCTTGAACAGCCGCGTCGAGCCGTCGTCCATCCGCACCGGGAAGTGGACCATCAGCTCGTTCTTGGGCTCGGAGAGGATCGTGGCGACGTGCTCGGGGACGTTCGCGACGCGGGCTGCGGTCTCGAGGTAGCCCTGGATGACTTTGAAGAATTCGTAGTCCGTTGCGCTCATGGTGGTGGCCTTACCGCGTTCGCGGACGCTTGCAACAACGCATCGCGGCGTTCGCTCACGCTCCGTCGGCGCACCTCGAACGGCGGATCCGCTCAGAACGGAAGGCTGACGGCGTGCGTCGTCGTCTCGAGCACGAGGCGCCCGTACATCCACGTCACGCTGGCGGTGAAGAGGAGCGCGTCGACGCGGTCGAGCAGCCCGCCGTGACCGGGGATGATGAAGCCGCTGTCCTTGACGCCGGTGCTGCGCTTGATGACCGAGATGCAGAGGTCGCCGGCCTGCCCGATCGCGCCGGCGACGAGCGCGAGCACGACGGTGTGCATCGTGCCGAGCTCCGGCATGAGGGTGAACCGCATCACCAACGCGAACGCGACGATCGCGACGAGCCCACCGATCGAGCCCTCGACCGTCTTCTTCGGCGAGATCTTCTCGTAGAGCTTGTGCTTGCCGAACGCCTTGCCGGCGAAGTAGCCGCCGGTGTCGCTCATCCACGCGAGCGCCATCGACAGCACGACCCAGGAGCCGCCGTTCTCGAGCTGGTGCAGGCGCGCGAGCGCCCCCGCGCATCCGCCGATGTAGAACGGTCCCGCGATGAGCCAGCCCATCCGCATCGCCGCGCTCGGCATGGGATCGGGGCGGATCAAGATCGAGAGCGCGCCGAGCACCACCACGGCGACCGACGCCGCGAGGACGAGCTCCGCGTCTTGGAGGAACGTGAACGCCGCCGCGTAGAGCGCGGTCGAGACGACCATCCACGTCTGCAAGGGACGTTGCCCCTTCAGCGTCATGCCGGCGAGCTCGGAGCCGCCGATGCCCGCCGCGATCGCGCAGGTGACCGCGAAGACGACCGGCGGCGCCAGGTAGAGCATCCACAAGAGGATCGGGATCCCGACCCCGGCGCTCAGGAAGCGGACGACGACGTTGGGGAGGCCGCGCTTCTCGGCCGGCTTCTCTTCGGGAGCGTTGGGTGGCTCGGAGGGCGGCGTCTCAGACATGTACGGCGCTCGCGAGGAGGGAGGATGGCTCGACCATCCCCGCCTCGCCCGCGGCGCAATCTATACGGCCGAACCGGCGATCGCGCGACTGATATGCGGCGATCGCCTCGAACAGGTCCGCCTCGGTGAACTCCGGCCAGAGGCGCTCGGTGAAGTGCAGCTCGGCGTAGGCGCTCGCCCAGAGAAGGAAGTTGCTGACCCGGAGCTCGCCGCTCGTCCGGACCATCAGGTCGACGGGACCGACCTCCATCGACGGAAGGACGTTCGAGAGCATCCGCTCGTCCACCCGCTCGGGGTCGAGCGCGCCCGCCGCCGCCTGCCGGGCGATCTCGCGCGCGGCGTCCGCGATCTCCTCGCGGCCCCCGTAGGACAGCGCGAGGGTGAGCGTCATCCGGTCGTGCTTGCGCGTCGCGTGGGCGACCTCGTCGAGCACCTCGCCGACCCGCGCGGGCAGCCGCTCGCGCCGCCCGATCATGCGCAGGCGAATCCCGCGCTCGATGAGCTCGTCGCGCTCGCTCACGAGGTACTCGCGGAGGAGCTCCATCAGCGCGTCGACCTCGAAGCGCGGGCGCTCCCAGTTCTGCTCGCTGAACGCGTACAGCGTGAGCGCCTTGAGCCCGAGCCGGCGCGAGGCGCGCACGATTCGGCGGACCGCCTGGCTCCCCTCGCGGTGGCCGAAGGTGCGGAGGCGACCCTGCTGCTGAGCCCAGCGGCCGTTGCCGTCCATGATGATCGCCACGTGGGCGGGGAGGCGCGATACGTCGACTAAGGGCACGGTGAACGGATACCACCCGCCCGCCAGCGGGGCACTCGGCCCCGGGCGAACCGTCACGCAGAGCGGGTGAGCCGTCACCAGCCGGGGTTCGGGCTCAGGGCTTTTCCCGCCGAGGCGTCACCGCCACCGCGCCGCTCGGCGTCCAGGCGCGCCCGCGGTTCGCTGCCACCCGATCGAACGAGCAAGGCGCGGTGACATGGACCAGGCGGTCGACCGGGATCGTGACCGCTACACCGGACACGCCGTGTGGTGTCCGCATCGCGAGGAGCGTCCGCTCCGTGCGGAGCTCGGTGTGGAGCTCGTGGTCGCGCGGCGCGACGTCGTTGACGTCGACCCACCGGCCGTGGAGCGGTACCGCACGCCCGCGCTCTCGCGGTTGGACCGAGACGATGAATCTATTCGGATACGGGATCGAGGACGCTCGCTTCGAGGATCGCGTCGCCGGCCTGGATTTCGTCAAGGATATCAATGCCTTCAGTGACTCGACCGAACAGCGTGTAGCGCCCGTCGAGGTGAGGTTGGCGCGCGTGAGTGATGAAGAACTGACTCCCGCCGGTGTCCCGGCCCGCCAACGCCATCCCCACGCTGCCGCGGACGTACGGCGCGGGATCGGTCTCGCAACGTTGGCTCCAGCCCGGCCCGCCGTAGCCGTCGCCGCGCGGGTCGCCGCCCTGGACGACGAACCCCGCGACCACGCGGTGGAACGTGAGGCCGTCGTAGAACCCCGACCGGACCAGCTCGAGGAACCGCGCGACGGTCGTCGGCGTGACGTCGCTCCGCAGCGTGAGGACGAGGTCCCCGCGCGAGGTGTGGAGGCGGACCCGCGGCGCGGGCGACGGCGGCGGGAGGGGCGCGTCGAGCGGATCGGCCGGCGGCGGCGGGGCCTCGCTCGGTGCGTCGGCCTCGAACGCGTGCAGGGCGTCGATCGCGGCGGAGCGGACCGCCTGGTTCGGGTGGACGGCCAGCTCCTGGAGCGCGCCGACCTGGTCGCGCGCGTCGACCGCGCGGACCGTAGCGATCCAGCTCACCAGCGTCTCGAGCTCGGAGGCGGGCGGCGCGCGACGCAGCTCGGTCAGCGCGGTCGACACCCGGGCCAAGGGGAGCGGCGGCGGTACCAGCTCGGGGGGCGGCGCCCAGCCCGAGACCGGCGCGAGCGCGACGAGCGCGGCGGCCCGGACGCCGGCGTCGTCGACCCCCATGCCTTCGAGGACGAGGTCGATCGCCTCCGGGTGGACGACGCGCGCGGCCGATCCGAGGACGGCTTCGCGGACCGCCGGCCGCTCGGTCCGGAAGAGGCGGCGCAGGCGAACCATGCGCTGGTCGTCGGCACCGTTCAGCCGGCCGAGGAGCTCGGCCTCCATGGCCTGTCGCTCTTCGTCGCCGATCTGTCCGAGGCCGCACGACTCGACGCGCGACGGCCATCCGCGGCTCTCGTCGACCAGCTGGGCCGCCGCGCAGTGCGCGAGCCCGCGGTCGTGAGTCGGGGTCTCGCCGGAGGGGAGCCGCGCCAACCGGTTGAGCACCTCGGTCGCGAGCGCGTGGATCGGCGTTGCACGTGAAATGGAGCTGGCGGAGCGGGTGGCCGCGAGGAACACGTGGAGCGGTCCGCCGTGCAGGTTGCCCTCGGTGAGGAGCCGGTCGGTGGCTCCGCGGAGGGCGGCGGCGTAGACGCGCGGGCCGTCGTCGTGCGCGGGAGCCACCACCCCGAGCGCGTTGAACGCGGCCACCTGGACGATCCAGGCGGAGTCCTCGGTGGCGGCGCGGAGCGGCTCGAGGTCCCCGTCGCGCAAGCGGCCAAACGCTCGGGCCGCGTAGACCCGCACGTCGGCGTCGACGTCGGCGATCGCGAGGCCGAGCGCGACCGGGACGCCGGCGGCGTCCGCGATCTCGGCGACGGGGAGCCGAGCCAGCGCGTAGGTGCAGGCCAGCCGAACCTCGGCGGGCTCGGGCTGAGTGAGGTGCGCGGCGAGACTGGCCCGGACGGAGGTCGGGACGGCGTGTCCCGCGAGCGCGCGCTCGCCGATGCCCAGGCATGCCGCCTCGCGATCGGAGGGCCGCTCCGAGCGGAGGCTGGGGGTGATGGTCTCGAGGGCGTCGAGGTCGCCGAGCCGTCCGATCGCGCGGAGCATCACCGCGCGGGCGTCGTCGTCGGTCTCGGCCGCGAGGGCTCCCGCCAACGGTCGTACGGGCGCGGAGCCGCGATCGACGAGGCCTCGGAACGCGACCGCTCGGATCGCGGGATCGGTATCGCGGAGGCTCCGGAGGAGCGCGGCGCCGACCTCCGACGAGGGATCGCGGAGCATCCCGAGCGCCTCGACCGCCTCGCGCCGCAGCGCGGCATCGCCCGCCGAGACGCCCTGCCGGATGGCTGGCCCGAAGGATCGGGCGTCGCGCTCGCCGAGGATCGTTTCACGGGTCGGCTCGGGGGACGACGAGGTCGACGGCGCGGGGTCGGGGGCGGGCGCGGGCTCGGTCGCAGTGCCGCATGCGACCACACAGGTCGCGGCGAGGCATGACACTAGGTGACGTTTCACGTGCAACATCGTGATGGGTCGCGATGCCCTCGTCGGCTCCGTTTCACGTGAAACCGCGATGAGCGCCGGGGAAACGGCAGCCTCGCACGCGTTGACCGACCCGTCATCCCACCGCATGCTCGACGCCCTCATGGCCGGTCCCGAGTCCGATTTCCTGGCCGAGCTCGCGAATCTCGAGCGCGAAGGTCTCCTCCGGCGCCCCGTCGTCGTCGACGGAGACCAGCGCATCGAAGGCCGCATCGATGGACGACCGGTGGTGGTCTTCTGCTCCAACGACTACCTGGGGCTCGCCTCTCATCCGGACCTCCTCCACGCCGCCCGGCACGCCCTCGAGGCGACCGGGATCGGCGGCGGCGCCTCTCGCCTCGTCAGTGGGACCCACCCCGTCCACCTCGCGGCCGAGCGCACCTGCGCCGCCTGGGTCGGCCTCCCGAGCGCCCTCCTCTTCTCGAGCGGCTACGCCGCCAACGTCGGCGCCCTCAGCACCGTCCTCGGCCGCGGCGACGTCGCCTTCAGCGACGCCCTCAACCACGCCAGCCTCATCGATGGCCTCCGGCTCAGCCGCGCCGACGTCCACGTCTACCCTCACCGCGACATCGCGGCGCTCGAGTCCGCCCTCGCCTCGCACCGCGCGTCCGGCAAGCGCGCGTGGATCATCACGGATGCCGTCTTCTCGATGGACGGCGCCCTCGCCCCCCTCCGCGAGCTCCGCGCGCTCGCCGACCGCTATGAGGCCGGTCTCTACGTCGACGAGGCGCACGCCATCGGTCTCCTCGGCGACGGTCGCGGCGCCTGCGCCGAGCTCGACGTCCGGCCCGACGCCCTCCTCGGCACCCTCGGCAAGGCGGCCGGGGTCGGCGGCGCCTTCGTGGCGGGCAGCGACAGCCTCCGCCGACTCCTCGAGAACCGCGCTCGCGGATACGTCTTCTCCACCGCCGTCCCGCCCCTCCTCGCCGCGATCATCCAGCGCGCCGCCGAGCTCGCGGCGGGCGCCCACCACCGTCGCCGCACCGTCGAGGCGTACGTCGCGCAGCTCCGGACCGGCCTCCGCGACCTCGGCTGGGACGTCCCCGACGGTCGCGGCGCGATCCTGCCCGTGATCGTGGGTGAGCCCGCCCGGACCATGGCGCTCTCGAGCGAGCTGCTCCGGCGCGGCATCTTCGTCCAAGGTATCCGGCCGCCGACCGTGCCCGCCGGGACGAGCCGCCTCCGCATCGTCCCCACGGCGGGCCATCGACCGGCGCACGTCCGCCAGCTCCTCGACGCGATGGGCGAGCTCCGGGCGTGAGCGTCTACCTCATCAGCGGGAGCGGCACCGGCGTCGGCAAGACGGTCGTCACCACCGCCCTCGCGCGGGGCGCGCACCCGACGCCGATCGTCGCGCTCAAGCCGATCGAGACGGGCGTGACCGATCGACCGACCGACGCGGTCGCCCTCGCCGAGGCCTGCGGCCGTCCCGGCCTCGCGGACGCGCCCGGCTTCGTCCGCATGCGTGCGCCGCTCGCCCCGTACGCCGCCACCCTCGGCGGCGAGCCCGCGGTGCAACTCGGCTCTCTGATCGAGGCGATCCGCGCCCAGGTCCTCGCCGACGGCATCACCCTCGTCGAGGGCGCCGGCGGTCTCCTCGTCCCGATCGACGCGACCCACACCTTCGCCGACGTCGCGCGCGAGCTCGACGCGAAGATCCTCCTCGTGGTCCCCGACGGCCTCGGCGCGATCTCGCACGCGCTCACCGCCTACGAGTGCGCGTGGACGCGCGGCCTCGACGTCGCGGGCATCCTCCTCAGCCAACACAAGAAGACGCACCCCGCCCGCCGCACCAACGCGCGCGTGATCGGCGACTACGTCGACTGCCCGGTGCTGAAGATGCCGAGGGTGCGCGACGACGCCGCCATCACGGCGGCGGGGATCGCGCTGTGGAAGCAGCTCACGCGAGGGCCCGCCGATTCGGCGCCGGCTCTCGAGGCGGACTAGCGAGCGCGGTGATCTCGGTCTCGGATCCAGGCCCGCCGCGGGCGGTTCGTGCCTCGTGTACGTGGACGTGCACGACTCACGTGCACGTACACGAGGACATGCACGACGAGGACGTCGCGCTCAGGACATGGCGGTGAGGACGGCCACGCGACGGTCACGGCGGATCACGAGGATCACTCGAAGGCGGCCAAGCCCGTGATGTCCTGACCCACGATCAGCGTGTGGATGTCGTGGGTGCCTTCGTACGTGAACACCGTCTCGAGGTTCATCATGTGCCGGCCCACCGGGTACTCGTACATGATGCCGTTCGCGCCGAGCACGTCGCGCGCGGTCCGCGCGATCTCGAGCGCCATGTGCACGTTGTTCCGCTTCGCCAACGAGATGTGCGCGGGACGGATCTTCTTCTGCTCCTTCAAGCGCCCGAGCCGCAGCGTGAGGCACTGCGCCTTCGTGATCTCGGAGAGCATGTGCACGAGCTTCTGCTGGACGAGCTGGTAGCCCGCGATGGGGCGTGAGAACTGGACGCGCTCCTTCGCGTAGTCGAGCGCGCACTCGTAACTGCTCATCGCGGCGCCGATCACGCCGAAGCAGATTCCGTATCGAGCTTGAGACAAACACGACAACGGACCGCGCATCCCGCTCACGTTCGGGAGGATCGCGTCGGCGGGAAGCTCGCAGTCCTCGAAGAACAGCTCGCTCGTGACGCTGGCGCGGAGCGAGAACTTGTCGTGGATGGTCCGCGTCGAGAACCCCTTCGTGCCCTTGGGCACGAGGAAGCCGTGGACCTTCTGTCCATCGAGCCGGGCCCACACGATCGCGACGTCGGCGAGGCAGCCGTTCGTGATCCAGCGCTTGGTCCCGTTGAGCTTGAACCCGCCGTTCGGCAGCGTCGTCGCGCTCGTCAACATCCCTGTCGGGTTCGAGCCGAAGTCCGGCTCGGTCAGCCCGAAGCAGCCGATCGCCTCGCCGGCCGCCATCTTCGGCAACCAGCGCTCCTTCTGCGCCTCGGACCCGAACGCGTAGATCGGGTACATGCACAAGGAACCTTGCACCGAGCAGAACGAGCGCACCCCGCTGTCGCCGCGCTCGAGCTCCTGCATCGCCAGCCCGTAGGCGACCTCGCCCATCCCTGCGCAGCCGTAGCCGTGGATGTTCGCGCCGAGCAGCCCGAGGTCGGCGAACTTCGGGATGAGCTCCATCGGGAACGTGCCCGCCTGGTAGTGCTCGCCGATCGTCGGGACGATCTCCTTCTCGACGAAGCGACGTACATTGTCGCGCACCAGCCGCTCGTCGTCGGTCAGCTCGTCGTCGAGCTCGTAGTAGTCCACGCCCCTGAACGCCATGTCCGATGCCTCCGAACCGCGTCCCTACCGCTTCGCCGAACCCCCTTCCAGGCGATCGCTCACCCGCACGCGGAACTTCTTGCCCGGGGTTGGCCGATCGCTATACTCCGCGCCCTTCACTTGACGGGGCTGTAGCTCAGCTGGGAGAGCGCTAGAATCGCACTCTAGAGGTCAGGGGTTCGATCCCCCTCAGCTCCATACCGACCTTCCACTTCGACGAGGGGCCCGGCACACGCCGCGGCCCCTCGATTCGTTTCTCACCCGCGCGCCACGGGACCGGCGGACTGCGCCTCCCGATCGCCGACCACGGAATGGTCGTCTCACCGCGCACGGTTACGGTGGCCGATGCGGCTCCGTCCCTCCATGCCCGCCCGCCCTCCCGGGCCTTCCGAGCCGAGGATGCCGACATCGCAAGTCGAGTTGAGCTGCCGATGACGCTGCGCCGACGCTCGGTTATCCTCGCTTCGTGAGCGCCCCGCTCCGACGGCCCTCACCGCGTTCCACGGTCGCGCTCAGCGTCGTCGCCCTGGCGATCGCGGGGGGCGCGCTCGCCTCCATCGCGGTGGCTCCAATGCTCGAGCAGCTCTACGCCTCGTCCGTCGACCCGGGGATGCACACCGTGCCCTTCTACGTCGAGGCGCTCCTCTACGATTCGGCGATCGTTGCCGCGACGACGGCGACCCTCCTCGCGCTCGCCCTCGCGCTCGCGCTTCGCTCGAAGAAGACCGCCGCGTGGACGATCCTTCTCTGCGTCCTGTTCGGCTGGCTGAACGCGCCCGCGTTCTTCCTCACACGTGCTCTCGTCGTGGCGGACAGGACAGGTCGCGTCTCTCTCTCGGATCTACCTTCTGCGCTCCTCATCATGCTTCTGATCGGCCTGATCCCTGGCGCCGGGCTCGGCTTCCTGTACGGCTTCACCGCGGCCTTCGCGACTGTCGATCTGCGCGACCTCCTCGATCGTCCGAGCTTCGCGCTCCGCCTCGAGGCACAGCGGATCGTCGGTCTCATCGTCCTCGTGGCAGCGAGCATCGGGCTCCTCGCGCGGGTGCGTTTCGCGGAGCACATCCCCTGGGCGATACCCTGGACCGTGGCGGGGCTGGGCCTGCTGCTCTACGTCCAAGCGCGCGTGCGTCGAACGCGCATGGTCGCGCTGACGAAGAACCCGACGGCCCACGGCTACGAGCGGGTCCCGCTCGACGAGCTCGGGATCGATCGCGATGCGGTGTGGCCGCTGCATGGCGAGGTGTCCGTGGACGCGGCATACGTTCTCGTGAAGCGCGCGCCGGAGTCGGGACGAGGTGGGTACCGGAGCGCGTCCGTGCGGATCCCGATCGCGTTGGTGGACTGAGGAGGGGCGGGGCAATGAACCTTCCGGGCGACGATGGCTGAGCGGGCTGGCGCCGTCGTGCCGGCGATGCCGTCGGTGACGCGGACGATCGCGCTCAGCGTGCTCGCGCTCGCCATCGCGGGCGGCGTGCTCGCCATGGTGGCGGTCGAGCCGCTCGCCGATGCGTACCTCGACTACGTCCACGAGGCGCGCGGCGCGCTCGATCCGGTCGCCGCGCGGTACGTGCACGTGGTCGCAGTGGGGATCAGCGCCGTCACGCTGCTCGCGTTCGCGCTCCACCTCTCACTGCGCGGGCCGAGCCCCATCGCGCGGACGTTCCTCTACTGTCTGTTCTTCGGGTGGTTGTGCGCGCCGACGAGCCTCGGGCTGGCGGCTCGGTTCACGGGCGGCCACGTCCCCGACGCGATGCTCAACGGATTGGTCCTCGGTCTGTGCACGGCGCTGCCGCTCGGGAGCCTCTACGGCTTCGCCGCCGCGATCGCGACGGTGCCCCTCCGCGGGTTGATGGAGTCGCCGAGCCTCACGACGCGCTACGACGCCGAGCGGGTGGTCGGCGCGGTGACGTTCGGCGCGGGAGCCTTCGCGACGGCGGTCCGGCTCCTCGGCTGGGGAGATGCCTTGCCATGGACGCTCCCCGCGTTGGTCGCCGGCTTCGGAGCGCTCGGGCTCGCCCGCGCGCAGCTCTACCGTGCGCGCCTCCTCGCGCTGGCCGCCGACCCGACCGCCCGCGGCTACGAGCGCGTCCCGCTCGCCGAGCTCGGGATCGATCGCGACGCCCTCTGGCCGCTCCACGGCGACGTGTCGCCCCTCGCGTCCCACGCGCTCGTGCGCCGCGCCCCCGAGACGGGCGCTGGCGGCTACCGACGCACCGCGCCCCGCGTCCCGCTCGCGCTGGTCGACTGACGAGGTCGGATCGGCCGATGAATCGCTCGGGGATAATTCCAACTATCGCCGGGCGATTTTGAAATCGGCTTTCGATAATTCGAATTATCCCCGGCGATTTTGAAATCGGTTTTCGATAATTCCAACTATCGCCGGGCGATTTTGAAATCGGTTTTCGATAATTCCAACTATCGCCGGGCGATTTTGAAATCGGTTTTCGATAATTCCAACTATCGCCGGGCGATTTTGAAATCGGTTTTCGATAATTCGAATTATCCCCGGCGATTTTGAAGGCGGTCTGCGATGGCTCGACCTAACGCCGACGGTCTTGCGCGAGCTGGGGGGATGCTCCGCACCCCGGGTTCGGGGATCGCGCTTGGGCGACGACTCGCGGGGGACGGCCCCGAAGGGCCGATACGTTCGACGAGCCGTGGTGCATCGAACGCCGTACCTTCGTCCGGTGGCCGCCTCGCCCGCGAGACCGTCGATCCGGTGGACGCTCGCCTCGAGCATCGGCGTGCTCTCGCTGGCCGGCGGGGCGCTCGCGACCGTCGCGGTGGTGCCGCTGTTTCAATCTCGCGCGAGCCCCGACTGGTTCGGTCCGGAGATCGCTGATCTCGAGGCGGTGCGCGCCGACCTCGTGAGCGTGGCGCTCTGCACGATCGGGTTGCTCGCGATCGCGCTGACCCGCTCGCTCCGCAGCCGCGATCCGGTCGGGCCGACCGTCCTCTTTTGTCTGTTGCTCGCCTGGGTCGACGTGCCGGCGAGCCTCCTCGGCTCGGCCGCGCTCCGGGGCGAGCTCGCGGCGGAGTGGACGGTCCTCGCTCGCGAGACGTTCATCGGCTCGTTCGCGGCGCTCCCGCTCGGCGTGTTCTACGGAGCGGTGGCCGCGATCGCGACGGTGCAGCTGCGCCTGCTCGTCGACCGACCGAGCTTCGCGCTCCGGGCCGACGCGCAGCGCGTCGTCGGGGGGGTCACGCTGGGCTCCGCCGTGTTCGCGCTCGTCGTGCGAGCGGCCGGCTGGGGAACCGTCGTCCCGGGGTTCGTGCCGATGACGGTCGCGGTGCTCGGGGCCGCGATGTATCTGGAAGCCGAGTGGCGGGCCTGGCGGCTCCGCGCGCTCGCCGAGGACCCGGCGGCGCACGGCTACGTACGCGTCCCGCTCGAGACGCTCGGGATCGATCGCGATGCGCTCTGGCCGCTGCATCGCGGCGTTGCGTCGGACGCCTCGCACGTCCTCGTGCGGCGCACCGCCGACGTGGGGCAAGACGGCTATCGACGTACGGCGGTGCGCGTCCCGATCGCCCTCGTGGACTGACAGGTACGATGAGCGCCACGCGCATCGCGCGTGTCGAGGGTAGAGCGCACGCCACGCGGGCCGGATGGCGGCTTCCGGTCAGCGCGGGTGTTCACCGGCGGCCCTCTCGGCTTCCTCTACGGGGTCGCCGCGTCCGGCGCGACGACGCGTCTGCGCTCGCTGATCGAGCGCCCGACGCTGAGCGTGCGCACCGATGCGCTGTGGCCGCTCCACGCCGACGTGGCGCGCGACGCCGCGCACGCGCTCGTCGCCTGCACCGCGGAGACCGGCGAGGGCGGCTATCGTCGGACCGCGCCCCGCGTCCCGATCGCGCTCGTCGACCGACGCTGCATCGCGGCTTGTCGGCTACGCCGCCGGGGTGATGGTGAGCGGTCCACCCCGCTGCGTGGACTCGTGGATCGCGACGAGCCCGCGGAGGGCGGCGTCGATCGCGGCGGGGTCCGAGACGGCGCCGTCGAGGACCACGGCGGCCTCGGTAGGTCCGAGGATCACGCGATGACGCGGGAGGAGCGTGGCGGTGGCGGGGCAGCGCTGGTGGAGGTCCTCGAGGACCACGCGGGCCGGCGGGGTCGTCGTGATGCGCGCGGGACCGTGCGGGTTGAGCGCGAGCTTGGCGACGGTGAACGTGCCGCCATCCGGGTAATAAGGTCCGCTCGCGGCGTCCATGATCGAGACCATCTTCATCTCGACGGTGAGCTGGTGGTCCGGACGGTTGACCACGACGCGTTCCCCCACCAGCTGACCGCCCCAACCCTGGGCGAGCTGGGTCCACGGTCCCGCCAGCGCGCTCTTGCGCGCCTTGGCGCGGAGCTGGGTGAAGGCGATGAGGCCGCCGATGGGGAGGATGAAGATCGCCCCGAAGATGACGGCGATCTTCACGAGCCCGAGGATTTGGTCGGTGGAGTCCACGGGCCCTTCATACGTGCCCGGCCTCCCGATCCACCCGCGCTCGCGACGACCCGCGGATCCTTCGAGGACACACGAGAAACGGGAGGCGCCATGCGCCCGTGCAACGCTCGGCGGGCTCGCGCCACCAAACAGGGGTCGGGACGGGAAGACCGGCATGGGACAAGATGGGAACTCCGATGAGCATCGCCGCGGCGCCCTCGCTCCTCCGGCTCTCGCCGAACGCCTCGGCGGAGGAGCGCGCGCTCGTCGAGGAGATCGTGGCGCGGCTCCGGGCGCGCGACGACGCGCTGCTCGAGCGGGTGTTACGCGAGCTCTTCCCCGAGGTGAGGCGCTGGATGTTTCGGCAGCTCGGACCGCACGGTGAAATCGACGATGCGGTGCAAGACGCCTTGAGTGAGATCGCGGGGGCGCTCCATCGCTTCGAGGGGCGCTCGAGCCTCGCGACGCTGGCCCGACGGATCGCGCTCCGCACGTCGTACCGTTACTACAAGCGCAAGAAGCCGATCGAATGGTTCCCCGAAGAGCAGCTCGTGCACGACCCGGAGTCGCAGCTCCTCGCGAAGAAGGCGCTCCTCCGGCTGCATCGCGCGCTGGAGGGGCTCCCGGATCGCCGGCGCGCGGCGTTCATCCTGTGCGCCGTCGAGGGGATGAGCCCCTCCGAAGCGGCGGTCGTGCTCGGCGTGTCGCCGAACGCGATGCGAAGCCTCCTCTGCCGCGCGCGTCAACAGGTGGAAGAGGCATTGACCGACCACGAGCCCTCGAGCTCGTCGACGTATCTTGGGAGCCGATGAGATGAGCCGCCTCGACGAGTTGTTAGAGCAGGCCGGCGAAGCCGAGCCGGGTGAGCTGCACCCGGTGATGGTCGAGCGCGCGGTGCGCCACGCGGCCCTCGCCGGACGCGCGCGCCACCGCGGGCACGTGGTCCGCCGGATCACCGTGGTGGCGGGGATCTCCGCGGCCCTCGCCGCCGCCGCGGCCACCGTCCTCATGTTGGGTGGGGGCGACGATCGCGCGCCAGCCGGCGATCCGGTCGCGACCACCGCCGCCCCCGAGCCCGCGCCCGAGGCACCGGCGCCGACGTCGCGCGATGCAACCCCGCGCGATTCGACCCCGCGCGATGCGACCCCGCACCTCACCGTCGCGCGCACGCCGACCGAGCTCACGCTGGTCACCGGCGATCGGCTCCTCGCGGCGGAGGGCGCGCGCTTCGTCACGCTGCGCACGACCGCGCGCGAGCGGACGATCCAGCTCGCCGAGGGCAACATGCTCTTCGACGTCCGGCCGCTCGAGGGCGGGCGCTTCGTGGTCCGCACGGAGGACGCGGAGATCACCGTGCTCGGCACCGTGTTCACCGTCGCAGTCCACCACGGACGCACGGTGGTTCGCGTCTACGAAGGACGCGTTCGGGTCGAGCGCCGCGGCGCGAGCCCGGACGAGACCGAAGAGTCGGTGCTCGAGGCGGGCTCGGCACGCGCGGTCAGCGCGCCCGAGAGCGAGGGTGGCGGCGTGGCGCTCGATCCCGATCCGCTCGCCGAGCCGGCGAACGAGGCGGCCCGCCGTCGCGCGGCCGGACCGGACGAGCCTACCGCGGTCGAGGCGGAGTCCCCGATCGCGGCCCGCTCGGCCAGCGCGCGCGCGGCGTCCTCCGCTCCGACCGAGGCGGCGCCCGAGGTCATCGGACCGGATCAGGCGCGGCGCATGATCGCGAGCGGCGACCGGTCGCAGGCGATGCGCGCGCTCGAGCTCGCCGAGGCGCGGGTCTCCCGCGGCGAGCGCGACCCGTGGCTGATGCTGCGCGCAGATGCCATCCGGGTGGTCCGTCCGACGGATGCGCCGGCCGCCTACGCGCGGGCCGCCGAGGCGCTGCGCTCGCCGGCCCGCGAGCAAGCCGGCTTCACGGGAGCGTATCTCTTGGCCCCGCGCGATCCGGCCGGCGCCCTCGCGATCCTCGAGACGGGGCGCGTCGCGTCGGAGGGCTCCCCGCTCCGCGAGCGCGGCCTCGCGCTCCGCATCGATCTGTTGACCCGCCTCGGTCGCGCGGCCGAGCTGACGGAAGCGTCGCACGAGTACTTGCGCCTCTACCCGGACACCAGCCGCGCCGCGGGCCTCCGCGAGCGCCTGGGCGAGCCGACTCCCTGAGCGAGCATGCGGCTGACGAGCCGCATGCTCCCTTGCCTTTGCCCCCGCCCCTGCCCCTGCCCGAGGATCTCGGAGTGCGGGAGCGCGGCGGACGACCCCGGCGATTCGCGGGCACTGCTGATCCACGGGCACTCATCCACGGGCACTGATTTCGCGGGCACGGACTCGTGTGCACGGATTCGCGGGCGCTGATTCGCGGGCACGGGCACGGGCATGGGGCAGGCGGCGTGAAGAACGCGAGCGTTCTTCAGCCGCCTGCAGACACTCCGACGGAGCACACACGATCCTTCCACGATCGCGGTACTCTCAGCGCGCATGGCGGACGAGACCGAGCGCGGCGATTCGACCGGGGAGATCTCGCTCGCCGAGATGACGCCGCTCGACGATGAGAAGACCAGCGAAGTCACCATCACGGACATCCAGCATGCGCTGGCCCCGCCTCCTCCGACCCGCGGCCTCGGTCGGCCGCGCGCGCCGTCGTCCAAGTCGAAGACTCAACGGACGCTGATGGGCGCGAGCGCCCCGCCGTCGGAGCCGCCGGTCTCCCTCGAGTCGATCGAAGGGCTCGAGCCGCTCGAGGCGCTGGAGGCGCTCGAGCTGCCGGACGAGTCGACCTCGATCGACGTACGGCCACCGCCTCCCGTCGGTCGCACGTCGGGGGCGCCGCCGCCGCCGCCGCCGTCTCCGCCGTCTCCGCCGTCTCCGCCGTCTCCGCCGTCCTCCTCTCCTTCGCCGTCGCCCGCGCCGGCGCCGCCCGCGCCGCCCCCCGCGGGGCGTCCGTCCCCCGCGCGCACGCGCTCGGCGCCGCCACCGCCGGCCGCGCTCCCCAGCCGCAAGCGCGGCGGGCGCATGGCTCCCGCGTCGAAGTCCGAGCTCGTCGCGGTCAGCAGCACGCCGGCCCCCGCGCCCAACGCGCCGGAGACCGTCACCGAGGTCGATCCCACCGCGCACGAGCAGACCGCGCCCGAGATCCGCTCGCGCGTCGCCGCCGCGCACGCGCTCCGCGACACCTGCGAGGCGCAGCTCGGGCGCACCGACGATCCGGCGCGCAAGGCGCAGCTCAGCTACGAGCTCGGACGCATCTACGAGGTCGAGCTCGACGACGCGGCGAAGGCCGCCGAGCACTATCAAGCCGCGTTGCGGATCAGCTCGGAGCACGCGGCGGCGCTGCGCGGTGCGCGCCGGGTGCTCGCGCGGCTCGGGCGCGACGCGGCGCTGCCCGCGCTCTACGACTCCGAGGTCGCGATCACGCGCGATCCGAAGGGCCGCGCGCGGCTGCTCTACGCCAAGGCGCGGCTCATGGAAGAGAAGTTGCGTCAGGCCGGGCCCGCGCTCGCGGTGTATCGCGAAGCGCTCCAGCTCGACCCGGGCAACCTCGTGATCCTCAAGGCGATCGAGCGCTCGCTCCGGCGTGACAAGGCGTTTGGCCCGCTCGCGAAGGTGTACGAGCAGCTCAGCAACGCGGTGACCGACCCCGCGCTCCGCGCCGCGTGGACGGCGGTGCGCGCGCACATCACCGAGTCGCAGCTCAACGATCCGGTCCAGGCGGCCGCGCTCTACGAGGCCGCGCTCGACGCGGATCCTCACGCCACGGCCGCGCTGGCGAACGTGAAGCGCCTCGGCGCCGCGCAGAAGCGCTGGCCGCAGCTCGTCCGGGCGCTCCGCCGCGAGTTCACGCTGGCCGCCCACGAGGACACGCGCCTCGCGATCCTCACCACCATCGCGCGCATCCAGGAGACGCGGCTCGGCGACGCGGAGTCCGCGGTCAAGACGCTCGACGAGGCGCACGAGCTGCGGCCGAGCGACGCGTCGATCCTCGAGGAGGTGGTGCGCCTCCGCCGCGCGAGCGGGCAGCATCGCGAGGAGGTCAAGGCGTTGATCGCGCTCGTCGAGCGCGTCGAGGAAAAGGACCAACGCGCGCGCGCCGCCCACCGCATCGCGCACCTCTACGAGCAGGTCCTCGGCGACGCCGACCGCGCGCAGATCTGGCTCGAGCGCACGCTCGAGTTCGACCCGACCCACCGCGCCGCCGCGCTCGCGCTCGCGCGGATCCACGAGCACCACCAGCGCTACGACGACGCGATCCGCGTCTGGGAGGCGCGCGCCAAGGCGATCACCGCGCCGCGCGAGCGGGCCGCGATGCACCACCGCATCGGCGACATGTACGAGCGCCACCTCGAGCGCCCGGCCGCCGCGGCGCGCCACCACCAGACCGCGATCGGGCTCGACCCCGATCATCACGAGGCGTTCGACGCGTTGAGCCGGCTCTGGGCGGCGGCGGGTCAGTGGACCGAGCTCGCCGAGCTCTACGAGCGCGCGCTCGACCGCGCGAAGCACGACGAGGAGGCGATCGTCTGGCTGTTCCGGCTCGGCGGCATCCGCGAGGACCGCCTCGACGATCCGAGCGGGGCGGTCTCGACGTACGAGCGGATCCTCCAGCGCGACGCCAACCACCTCGGCGCGCTCGACGCGATCGTCCGCGCGGCGACGCGGGCGGGTCAGCACGCGAAGGCGGTGGAGGCGCTGCGCAAAGAGGCGACGCTCACCAAGGACCCGGAGCGTCAAGCATCATTGCTCCATCGCGCGGCGGTGGTCACCGCGCGCGACGTCGGCGATCCGGCGTCGGCGATCCGTGCGCTGGAAGAGATCTTGCGTAAGCGCGGCAACCACCGGCCGAGCCTCGAGAGCCTGGCCGAGCTCCTGAGCGACGCGGGGCGCTGGCAGGAGGTCGTGGCGGCGTACCAGCGCCTCTTGCCCCTCACCTCGACGGCGACCGAGAAGGTGCGGCTGCACTATCGGGTCGGCGAGATCTTCGAGACGCAGATCGGCAACGAGGCGCTCGCGATCGACGCGTACCGCGCGGCGCTCGCGCTCGACCGTGACTTCGATCCCGCGCGCGACGCGCTCCACGCGGCGCTCGAGCGGAGCGAGAAGTGGAAGGAGCTCGGCGAGGCGCTGGAGGAGCGGCTCGATCGGCTCACCGCGCCCGAGGCGCGCGCGCGGGCGGCCACCGACCTCGGGGCGCTCTTCGAGGAGCGGCTCGACGATCGCACGCGGGCGCTCGCGATGTACGACAAGGCGATCGAGGCGGTGCCGCTCCATCGGCCGGCCCTCGACGCGCGCGAGCGGCTGCTCACCGATCAGAAGGACTGGAACCGGCTCACCTCCGAGCTCGAGACGGAGGCCGCGCTCCTCAACGATCCGTTCCTCCGCACCCAGACGAGCCTCCGCGCCGCGCTCATCCGCGCCGATCAGCAGGGGGCGGTCGGCCCCGCGCTCGACGCGTTCCGCCCGGTGTTCGAGGAGAGCCCGGATCACGTCGGCGCGATGCTCGCGGTCGAGGAGATCTACGCGCGCACGCGCGACGACGCGGGGCTCAGCGCGAGCTACGAGAAGATGGTCTCGATCGTGCGGGACCCGAAGGCGCAGCTCGCCGCGCTCCAGGAGCTGGCCCGCGCGCGCGCCGCGATCAAGGGCGACACCGCGTCTGTACAGCGCAAGGTTCTTTCGCTGGCGCCGGACGACCCGCTCGCGCTCGAGGCGCTCTGTCGCGACGCCGAGGACGCCGGCGATCTCACGACGCAGCTCGCGATGCAGGCGCGCCTCGCGTCGACCGCGACCGACGCGCGGGTGGCGGCGTATCACCAGACCCGGGTCGGCGAGATCCTGCTCCAGCAGGAGGACGCGCCGGGCGCGCTGGCCGCGTTCCGCGCCGCGCTGGGTCACGATCCGACGAGCCTCGCGGCCACGCGCGGGCTCTCTCGCGCCGCGCTCGCCGCACGGGACAGCACCGCGCTCCGCACCGCGTCGCGCTACGAGGCGGAGGTCGTCCGCGACGTCCCGGTGGCGGTGGGGCTGCTCTTGCACGCGGCGTATCAACACCTCCTCGCGGAGCAGGCCGACGCTGCGGCCGAGGACTACGAGCGGGCGCTCGAGATGGAATCGGACAACGAGCGCGCCGCGGCCGGTCTCAAGGCGACGCTCTCGCGCCCCGATCAAGCGGCGAAGCTGATCGAGATCCTCGGTCGCGCGGCGACCCACGCGAGCGATCCGGCGCGCGCGCTCGAGCTGCACCTCGACGTGGCGAACCTGCACGCCACCTGGCGCGAGGACATGGCGGCGGCGGTGGCGGCGACCCGCCGCGCCCTCGCGATCGACGGCGAGCACAACCGCGGCCTCGCCGCGCTCGCCGACTACCTCACGCGGAACGAGCAGTGGGAGGAGGCGGTCGCCACCCTCGAGAAGCTCGTGCCGAAGTCCGAGGGCGCGCGGCTCATCGACGTCCACCTCAAGATCGCGCAGCTCTGCGAGCACCGGCTCTCCGACACCGATCGCGCGGCGCGGAGCCTGCGCTCGGTGCTCAAGCGCGACGAGGACAACGAGGTCGCGCTCGCGAGCTTGGTGCGGCTCGAGCGCGTACAAGGCCGCCACGAGGAGGCGCTCCGGCTCGCGAAGAAGCTCCTCTCGGTGGTGGTGAGCACCGATCGCAAGGCGCAGGTGCTCACCGAGCTCGCCGAGCTCGAGCGCGCGCGCGGCGAGACGGCGGCGGCGGCGGCGCACGCGTACGCGGCGCTCGGCACGCTCGGACCGAAGTCTCCGTCCGCGAAGATCTATCGCGAGATCATCGAGATCGATCCGCAGCACGCGAGCTGGGAGAACTACATCGCGGCGCTCCTCACCTACCTCGAGCAGGTGCGCAAGTCGCCCGTCGCGGCGAGCGCGACGTACCGCGAGCTGGCCACGGTCTATCTCAAGGCGCACAACCGCCCCGACCGCGCGATCGCGACGCTCCGCGAGGGCGTCGAGGCGTGCCCGGAGGATCCCGGCCTGTCGATGGCGCTCGTGAAGTCGCTGATGAAGATCTCGGCGCACGACAAGGCGCTGATCGAGATCCGTCGCTACCTCCGGATCGATCCGTGGCAGCCGCACTCGTGGCGCGCGCTCGCCGAGGTGTTCCGCAAGAAGGGCGAGCCCGACGGAGCCGCGATCGCGCTCGCGCCGGTGGTCGGGATGCGCACCGCGACCGAGGACGAGCAACGGATCGTGCGCGCTCGACGTCCGCGGGTCGCGGGCGCGCCGCCGGGGATCCTCGGGATCGACGGGCTCAAGCAGATCATCGATCGCAACGGCCTCGACGAGCCCGCCGCCGCGCTCGTCCACGCGCTCAGCGACGTGTTCGGCAAGCTCGAGGGCTTCGATCACGAGCGCTGGGGCCTCGCCAAGCGCGACCGCATCCGGCAGGGCGATACCCACGCGGTGCGCGCGTTCGCGGATCGCCTCGGGATGATCTTCGGCGTGCCCGAGTACGAGATGTACATCGTCGACAGCCCCGATCTCAGCAACGCGGTCGTGTACTCGGGCGCGCCGCCCGCGCTGCTCGTGCCCAAGGCGCTCGAGTCCGCGCGCGACGCGGTGCTCGCGTTCCACCTCGCGCGGCCGCTCGCGCTCCTCTCGCGGATGCTCCACCCGGTCGACCGCGTGGACGCGCGCACCCTCGAGCGGATCCTCGTCGGCGCGTCGCGGCAGTTCGATCCGACGTTCGTGCTCAACGAGGACGACGACGAGGAGCTGGTGGACGCCGAGGCGAAGCGCGTCGCGCGCGCGATCGGCTTCTTCTCGCGCGGCCGCATTCAGGATGTCGCCACGCACTTTGCGTCGTCGCCGACCCGCAACGTCGGCAGCTGGATCGTCGACGTCCGCCGTATGGCCGGGCGCGCGGCGCTCCTCATCTCCGACGATCTCTTGAGCGCGTTCGAGGCGCTCGGCGACTCGGGCACCGGCGCCGACGATCTCGCGGGTGACCTCGCGCGCTTCTGGGTGAGCGATCCGGCGATGCGCTTCCGTCGCCGCGTCGCGCAGCAGGTCTGACCGAGGCGCGCAGAGCCCCGTGAGCACCCTGCCGTGAGCACCCTGCCGTGAGCACCCTGCCGTGAGCACTCTGCCGTGAGCACCCTGTCCTGAGCACCCTGCCGTGAGCACGCTCCACGCCGATCCGCTGTCGACCCATGCGCCCGACGACGACCGGGCGTGGTACGTCGAGCGCGCGGCGCAGGTCGCGATGCTGCTCACCGTGCCCTACGCGGGGTGGTGGCTGCTCATCAACGCGCTCTTGGTGGTCGGCGGAGACGACGGGGTGTGGGCGGCGCGGATCCGCGATCCACGCCACTACATCGACCTCGCGATCGTCCTCGTCCTCGGCGTCTATGGGCAAGCGGTGTTGCGGGCGGGCAAGCTCTCCGCGCGCGCGCTCCGGACCGTCGACCTCGTCGCGACGATGGGCTTCGGCGTCATGGCCGCCGTCCACACGTACTCGTGGCAGGACATGCGCGGCCCCGGCACCGAGCTCCTGCTCGTGCTGATGCTGACCTACGCGTTGGTGCTTCGCGCCGCGCTGATGCCCGGCGCACCGAAGCGCACCCTCGTGACGGGGATGGCCGGCTGGCTCGCGGGAGTCCTCACGTTCCTCGGCCTCGCGGTCCCCGATCTGGTGGCGCCCACGCGGATCGTCGACCCGCGGATCACCGTCCTCATCGGCTCCACGCTGCTCGGGGTCATCACGGTCGGCTTCACCGTGAAGCTCTCGCAGGTGCTCTATGGCCTGCGCCGTCAGCTCAAGGAGGCGCAGCAGCTCGGCCAGTACATCCTCGAGTCGAAGATCGCCGAGGGCGGGATGGGCGTGATCTATCGAGCAAGACACGTTCTATTGCGTCGGCCGACCGCGCTGAAGCTCCTGCGCCCCGAGCTCTCGGACGAGCGCTCCGCCGCGCGCTTCGAGCGCGAGGTGCTCCTCACGAGCCAGCTGCGACACCCCAACACCGTCGTCGTGCACGACTTCGGGCGCACGCCGGACGGCGTCTTCTACTTCGCGATGGAGCTCCTCGACGGCGTCGATCTCCAGACGATGGTGGACCGGCAGGGCCCGCTCCCCGTCGCGCGGATGCTCTATCTCTTCCGCCAGGCTGCGTCCGCGCTCAGCGAGGCGCACGGGGCCGGCCTCATCCATCGCGACGTGAAGCCGAGCAACCTCTTCGTCTCGAGCGCCGGCCCGGTGAAGGACTGGGTGAAGGTCCTCGACTTCGGGCTCGTCCGCGAGCGCGAGCCCGAGACGTCGGTCGGCCTCAGCGTGGCCGGCGCGATCGTAGGGACTCCGCTCTATATGGCGCCCGAGCAGATCAGCGATCCCGATCACATCGACACGCGCGCGGACCTCTACGCGCTCGGGTGTACCATGTACTTCGCGTTGACGGGCACGCCGGTGTTCGAGGGCTCGTTGATCGAGGTGTGCGCGCAGCACCTGAAGGAGGCGCCGGTCCCCATCGGCGTGCGCAACCCCGACGTCCCCCCCGAGGTCGAGCGCCTGGTCGCCTCGCTCCTCGAGAAGGATCCCGACGAGCGCCTCCAGAGCGCCGAGGAGCTCGTCCTCGCGATCGACCGTCTCGCCGAGACGCACCCATGGAGCGCGCGACAGAGCGCCGACGCGTGGGAAGCGCAGCCGAGCGCGCCCGACCCGAAGCGGTCCGCGCCGCCGATGGAGGGACTCACCGTGGACCTGCGCGGCCGCGAGGTCGCCGTCACCCGACCTTGACGGTGCATCCTGCCACAGCGGCGAGGCCGAGCGCGTCGGCGCTGCGCGCGTCGCGGACACCAGACCACGTCACGCACACGTGACGCGGCGAAGGGACGGGGTCAGAGTATGTGCCATGCGACACGTCTCGATCTTCTCTTTGGTCTTCCTCCTCGCCGCGTGCGGCGGTGACTCGGACTCCGACGCGGGCCGCGCCGACGCGGGACCCGGTCGCACGGACGCGGGCGGACGCTCCGACGCGGGCCGCGACGCGGGCAACCCGACCGACGGTGGCGGCACGACGGACGGCGGCGGCGCGGACGCGGGCGACGAGTCCGACGGCGGCGCGACCGACGGCGGCGGCTCGACCGACGCCGGCTCGATGGACGGCGGCGGGAGCGACGCGGGCGGCACGCCGGACGGTGGCTTCGACGGCGGCACCGACGCAGGGAGCCTCGACTGCGGCACCCTCGGTCAAGCGTGTGGGGCCTGCAACGCGGGCGAGCGCTGCGCGATCGCGGGCAGCACCGGGGTCTGCGTGCCCGACAACTTCAGTTGTGGCGGATTCGCTGGCGCCATCTGCCCGAGCACGATGCCCAACTGCCTGGTCGGCGGGAGCGCGAGCGCGTGGGCGTGCGCGACCGACTTCGAGGCGATGTGCGTCTGCAACACCACGCTCGGCCGCTCCACGTTCCCGAGCGTGTGCGGCCCCCCGCCGCCGCCGCCCCCGCCCGTTCCGTAGGTCGGGCGCGCGTCGACAGCTTCGTACCCAAGGAGCGAACGTCGAAGCCGCGACGAACGTCGAAGCCGTGACGATCAGTCGCGCTTCCAGTCGACGCGGTCGAGCGTGCGCTCGCGGATGCGTGACAACAAGTCTGCCTCGAACGCGTCGAGCGACATCGACGTCTGCTCCTGGCTGGCGTAGCGGCGGAGCGTCACCGAAGCGTCGGACTGCTCGCGCTCGCCGACCACGATGACGTTCGGGATCTTCTGCGTCGCCGCGGTGCGGATCTTCTTGCCCATGGTGTCGCTGCTGTCGTCGAGCTCGGCGCGGACGAACGACTTCTTGAGGCGCTGGACGACCTTCTCGCCGTACTCGCGGAAGTCGTCCGCGACCGTGATGACGCGGACCTGCACCGGGGCGAGCCAGGTGGGGAAGGCGCCGCCGAAGTGCTCGATGAGGAACGCGACGAGGCGCTCGTGGGTGCTCGCGGGCGCGCGATGGATGCAATACGGCGTGTGCTCTCCGTTGTCGGCGCCGCGGTAGGTGAGGCCGAGCCGCGGCGGGACCGCGAAGTCGAGCTGGTTCGTGCTCAAGCTCTCCTCGCGTCCGGTCACGGTGCGGAACTGGACGTCGATCTTCGGGCCGTAGAACGCGGCCTCGCCGGGGCCGAGGTCGTACGGGTGGCCGAACTCGTCGAGGGCTTCCTTGACGTACTTCTGCGTGATGTCCCAGGCGGCCGGGTTATCGACGTACTTCTCTTTGCCCTTCGGGTCGTCGGGGTTCCAGGTCGAGAAGCGGAAGTGGTAGCTGCGGAGATCGAGGAGCCGATAGAGGCCCTGGATCATCGTCATGACCTTGAGCAGCTCGCCGCGGATCTGCTCCTCGGTGCAGTAGATGTGCGCGTCGTTCATGCAGAAGCCGCGCACGCGCAAGAGGCCGCTCAGCGCGCCGGAGTCCTCGTAGCGGAAGTCGTTGCCGTACTCCGCGAGGCGGAGCGGGAGCTCGCGATAGCTGCGGAGGCGCGACGCGAACACGCGGTGGTGATGCGGGCAGTTCATCGGGCGCAGCACGTACGTCTCGCGCACCTCGTCTTGACCGTCCTCGCCCTTCTCCTTGAGCTCCATGAACGGGTACATGCCCTCCGCGTAGTAGGGGAGGTGCCCGGTCTTCCAGTAGAGGTCGGTCTTCGCGAGCGGCGGGGTGGAGACGCGGACGTAGTCGTCCTGGAACTCGAGCTCCTTCATGAGCTTCTCGATCTCGTCGCGGAGCACGGTGCCGTTCGGCAGCCACAGCGGGAGGCCCTTGCCGATGAGGTCGTCGATCGTGAAGAGCTCGAGCTCCTTGCCGAGCTTCTTGTGGTCGCGCGCGAGCGCTTCCTTGACCGCCTTCACGTGCGCCTCGAGCTCCTCCTTGGTCTCGAAGGCGTAGGCGTAGATGCGGGTCATCATCGCGTTCTTGCTGTCGCCTCGCCAATAGGCGCCGGCGATCGAGCGGAGCTTGAACGCGCCCTTCGGGAGCTCGCGGGTGTTCGCGACGTGCGGGCCCTCGCACATGTCGAGGAACGGTCCGTTCGTGTAGAAGCTCAGCGTCTCGAGGCCCTGCTTGTCGATCAGCTCGGCCGCGTACTCGCGCTTGTAGGGCTCCTTCATCGCCTCGATGCGGGCGAGCGCCTCGGCGGCGGGGAGGTCCTCGTGGACGAAGGGCTGGCCCTCCTTGATGATCCGCTTCATCCGCTTCTCGAGCTCGCCGAAGTCGTCCTCGGTCAGCGGCTCGCTGAGGATGAAGTCGTAATAGAAGCCATCGGCGATCGCGGGGCCGAACCCGAGCGTCGTCCCCGGCCGCACCTCCAGGACCGCCTGCGCGAGCACGTGCGCGAGGCTGTGGCGGATGCGGTGGAGGCGATCGTCGTCGGAGTGGTGCTGTTCCATGGCTTCGATGGTTCGGTGAGGTTGGGCTCGTGACGGTTCTCGAAAAAGGACGGGAAGTATGCGCGCGATTCACGAGATCGCCACGCGCGACGAAGGTAGGCTCCCGCGCATGACGAAGCGCGCGATGAACTTCAACCCCGGTCCGGCCGCCCTCCCGCTCGCCGCGCTCGAGCGCGCGCAGCGGGAGCTCCTCGACTTCGAGGGGACCGGCATGTCGATCATGGAGCACAGCCACCGCGGCAAGGCGTACGAGGCGGTGCACAACGAGGCGATGTCGCTGTTGCGCGAGCTCCTCGCGATCCCGGACACGCACGACGTGTTGCTCCTTCAGGGCGGGGCGCGGCTCCAGTTCGCGATGGTGCCGATGAACCTGCTCCATCCCGGAAAGAGCGCGGACTACACGATCACCGGGACGTGGGCGGAGGGCGCGCATTCGGAGGCGAGCCTCGTCGGCAAGGCGCGGGTCGCCGCCAGCACGAGCTCGGACGCGGGCTACACGCGGGTGCCGACCCAGGCGGAGATCGACCTCGATCCGAACGCCGCCTACCTCCACGTGACGAGCAACAACACGCTCTACGGGACGCAGTGGCCGGAGTACCCGGACAGCGGTGACGTCCCGCTCGTCGCCGACATGACGAGCGATCTCTTGTCGCGGCCGATCGACGTGTCGAAGTTCGGGCTCATCTACGCGGGCGCGCAGAAGAACGTCGGGCCGTCCGGCGTGACGGTCGTGATCGTGAAGAAGGCGCTGATCGCGTCCGCGCGCACCGACATCCCCGAGGTGCTCCGCTACAAGGCGCACGCCGACAAGGCGTCTCTCTGGAATACGCCGCCGACGTTCGCGATCTACATGCTCCGCAACACGCTCCTCGCGCTGAAGGAGATGGGCGGCGCGGCCGCGCTCGAGCGCATCAACCGCGACAAGGCGGCGAAGGTCTACGCGGTGGTCGACGCGCACCCGGAGCTCTACCGCTGCCCGGTGGAGCCGCGCTCGCGCTCGTTCATGAACGTGGTGTTCCACTTGCCGACCGAGGAGCTCACCCAGGCGTTCCTCGCTGCGTCCAAAGACGCGGGGATGGTCGGCTTGAAGGGCCACCGTTCGGTGGGGGGGGTTCGGGCGAGCCTCTACAACGCCGTACAGGGCGAGTGGGTCGATGAGCTCGTCACTCTCATGCGCCGCTTCCAATCGCAGCACGGCTAACCCATCATGGCGGAGGGTTAGCCGAGCTACCGCGCGCGCACTCGAGGAGGTTTGTTGAATGCGCACGATCGTCTCCACCGCGTCCGCCACGGGCAGCGCCGCCGATGCCGCGCGCGCGCTCACGCGCAGCCTCCGAGAGGGTCTCGGCGGTGCCGATCCGGCTCTCGTGATGTTCTTCGCGTCGACCGCGCAGCCGCTGCGTGAGCTCGCCCCCGCGCTGACCGCGGCGTTCCCGAGCGCCACCGTGCTCGGCAGCTCGACGGCCGGTGAGTTCACCGAGGCGGGCGACAGCAAAGGCTCGGTCGTCGCCGTCGCGGTCGCGGGAGACTTCAAGGTGGTGGGCGGGATCGGGACGAGCCTCAAGGAGGACGCCGAGGCGGCGGTGCAACGCGCGTTGTCGATCATCCCGCAGAAGGTCGTGGGTCTGCCCGAGCGCACGGCGCTCGTGCTGCTCGATCCGCTGGCCGGCAACGGCGAAGAGGCGACGCTCCTCGCGGCCTCGCTGTTCGGCGCGCCGGTGCGCCTCGCGGGCGGCGCGGCGGGCGACGACCTCGCGATGGAGCGCACCTATGTCTCGTGCGGCGCGGAGGTCGCGTCGAACGCGATCGTCGCCGCGGTGATCTTCAGCCGTCGCCCTCTCGGCGTCGGCGTGTGCCACGCGCATCAGCCGATCAGTGAGCCGCTCGAGGTCACGCGCGCCGAGGGTGGCGTGATCTACGAGGTCGACGGTCGCCCCGCGTGGGACGTGTGGCGCGAGAAGACCAAGGACGCGGCGCTCGGCGCGGGGATCGACGTGTCGACGCTCGAAAGCAACGACGACATCGGCGCGTTCCTCTTGCGCTACGAGGCGGGCCTGGCGAACGGGGCCGAGTACAAGATCCGCGCGCCGTTGAGCCGTGGCAAGGATGGATCGTTGTCGATGGCGTGCGGCGTGCCGACCGGCGCGCGCATCCGCATCACGGAGAGCGAGCCCGCCGCGCAGATCGCCGCGGCCCGCACCGCGGCTCGCCGCGCCGCCGAGGCGCTCGACGCGCCGCCCGCCGGCGCGATCGTGTTCGACTGCATCTGCCGCAACCTCATCCTGAACGACTCGTTCGGCGATGCGGTGCGGGGTATGTCCGAAGAGCTCGGGGGGGCGCCCTTGGCCGGCTTCGAGACCTACGGCGAGATCGCGCTCGACGTGGGGGACTTCTCGGGCTTCCACAACACGACGACGGTCGTCCTTGCCTTTCCGGAGTGAGATGCCGAGCGCTCCGGCGGAGAGCGGGATCGACGCGACGCAGCTCGCCGGCCTGCTCAGTCCATCGTTGGGCGACGAGAAGGCCCGCGCCGCCATCCGCGACGCGATGCGTTCGCTGGGGATCCAAGCCACGGCGAAGATGAGCACCGAGCTCGCGCTCGACGTGCTCGAGCAGATCGCGCGCACGCCCGGCATCGTCGGCGTGACCGCGCGCTTCGCGAAGTCGCGCGTCCACCTGATGCGCTGAGGCGCGTCATCGAGGCGCGGCGGCGCCCCGACGGGTGCGGTCCTATCCTGTCGGAGTGGACACCCCGCGCGAGCGGTCGATCCTGATCGCGAATGGGCTGAGCCTCTCGCGCGTCCCGCTCGCGCTCGCGCTCTGGATCGCCCCGTCGTCGGCGGCGTGGGTGCTGTCGGTCATCGCGGTCGCGGGGCTCACCGACGTGCTCGACGGCTGGGTGGTGCGACGCGCGAGGCGCGAGGCGTGGGCGGAGGGTGATCCCGGCGCCTACGCGGCCCACGTGGCGCGCGGGGAGGTGATCGATGGCTTCGCCGACAAGATCTTTGTCGGATCCACCGTGCTCGCGCTCTGGTTCGTCGCGCGGCCCGCGTGGTGGGCCCTGGGCGCGCTGCTCGCGCGGGAGGTCTTGCTCGTCCCCGCGATGATCGCGTACCGCCTCCTCCCTCCGGAGCGGCGCCGCAAGGTGGACTTCACGGCGGGGCCGGTCGGCAAGGCGGCGACGTTCTTTCAGCTCACCGCGCTGGTCGCCGGGTTCCTCGAGCAGGAGCTCGTGTTTCGCCCCGCCGCCGTCCTGGCCGGCGGGCTCGGCGCGCTCGCGGCGGCGATCTACGTCGCCCGCGCCGCTCGCGCGCGGCACGCTCCGCCTCGGGGTGATTCGACGAGCTCGTAGCGAGCCGGACCCGCGTCGCGCTACGCGGTGGGCTCGGGCGACTCGTCGCGTTCGTCGAGCGCGCTCTGCGCGAGCTCGCGCACGCGAGGCAAGCCGAGCACGGCGAGCACGGACAACATCTCTTCCCCGATCGCGTGCATGCCTCGCAGCGCTGCCTCGCGCTCGCCGCGCACGTCGAGGGCCACCGCTCGGACGATGCGCGCCTCCGTCTTGAGGTCGGCGTCGGAGCCAGCCTCGTCGCGCGCGTGCTCCGCGATCTCGAGCGCCTCCTCGAAGCGCCCGCGCTCCGCCGCGATGAGCCCGCGCATCATCTTGACGCGGAGGTCGGTCGCGCGGTCGCCGGTCGGCGCGGCGTCGTCGTCGAGCGCGTCGGCCGCCGCGTCCGCGTCGCCTCGGCTGAGGTGCGCGACGGCGCGCGCGTGCGCGACGATCACGGTGGTCCGCTTGCCGATCGATCCGCGCTCGATCGGGGCGAGCGCCTCGAGCGCTCCCGCCGCGTCCCCGTCCGCCTCGAGCAGCTCCGCGAGGCTCAGGCGGAGCTGCGCTCGCTCCTCCGCGCTCTTCGCGCTTCCGATCGCGGCGCGCAGCTCCTCGATCGCGGCCGGCCGATCGCTCGGCGTCATGAGCGCGTTGGCGAAGCGATCGATCCGCTCCTCTTCGGCGCGCAGCTTGCGCGCGCGATACGCGCGGATGCCGATCCAGATGATCGTCCCGATGGCCGCGCCGACGAGCACCCACCAGCCGCGCCCTTGCGGCTCGAGCCAGCGGAACGCGAGGTACGCCGCGACCGCGATGACCGCGATCCGTCCGATCCGCATGATGCCCGCGCGCATCCGCATCGAGCCCGGATGTAGCCTCCCTCGCCGTCGCACGCGAGCCCAAGGTCGGCCGACGAGCGCGTTTCGGAGGCCCATGCGCTCGCCATCCCTTCGCGTCCTCGTCCTCACTTTCGGCCTCGGCGTCTCGTCCATCGTCGCCGCCGCGCAAGCCCCGACCACAGAAGCCCCCGCCGCGCTCCGCGTGCAGCACGTCTCGGGGACGTGCGGGGAGAACACGCGGCTCGCACCCGAGACGCCGATGCATCTCCGAGCGACGCGTCGTCGGACGACGTTCGACGTTCGCATCGACGACTACCGCTTCTACTGCTCGCCCGGTCCTCGCTTCACCGCGACGGTGGAGAGTGACGTCCTCGTGCTGCGGCCCACCGCGCCGACCGGAGGCGTCTCGCGCTGCACCTGCGCGCACTCCGTCCGCGTGCGCATCGCGCGGGTGCCCGAAGGGGTCGTCCGGGTGCGCGTCGAGGGTGAGGGCACCCGCCCGGTCCGCCGCGATGGCCGCTGGGTCGAGGAGCCGATCGCGGCCGAGGTCGTCGCCGACGTCCCCTGAGCCGCCGCCGCGTTCTTCCCCCTCGCCGCCCTGGGCGAGCGGTGTCCCGACCCACATGCTCCTGCCAGTCCCCTGGCGGGAGGCCGCGTGCCGAGACGCGCGCCGCCTGGTAGGACCCTCCTCGTGGATCAGGCCTTCGAGCTCGTCACGCACCTCACGCCCAAGGGCGATCAGCCGACCGCGATCGAGGCGCTCGTCGAGGGGCTCGACCGCAAGGACCGTCATCAAGTCTTGCTCGGGATCACCGGCAGCGGCAAGACGTTCACGATCGCGAACGTGATCCAGCGCGTGCAGCGCCCCGCGCTCGTGATCGCGCCGAACAAGACGCTCGCCGCCCAGCTGTATGGCGAGATGCGCGAGCTCTTCCCGAACAACGCGGTCGAGTACTTCGTCAGCTACTACGACTACTACCAGCCCGAGGCGTACGTCCCGTCGAGCGACACCTACATCGAGAAAGACGCGATCATCAACGATCGCATCGATCGCATGCGGCACTCGGCGACGCGAGCCTTGTTGTCGCGGCGCGACGTGATCATCGTGGCCAGCGTCTCGTGCATCTACGGCATCGGCTCGCGCGAGTCGTACGGCGAGATGCTGATCAAGCTCAAGCCCGGCGAAGAGATCCGTCGCGACCGTCTGCTCCGCCAGCTCGTCGACATCCAATATCAGCGCAACGACGTCGACTTCCACCGCGGCACGTTCCGGGTGCGCGGCGACGTGGTCGAGATCTTCCCCGTCGACGAGCAGGACAAGGCGATCCGCATCGAGTTCTGGGGCGACGAGATCGAGCGGCTGAGCGAGATCGATCCCTTGCGCGGCCGCGTGCTCCGCGATCTGCCGGCCTACGCGATCTACCCCGGCTCGCACTACGTGACGCCGGCCGACGTGCGCGAGCGGGCGATCCTGAAGATCCGCACGGAGCTCGGCGAGCGGCTCGAGCTGTTGCGCCGCGACGGGAAGATCCTCGAGGCGCAGCGCCTCGAGCAGCGCACGATGTACGACCTCGAGATGCTCGAGCAGATGGGGTTCTGCCACGGCATCGAGAACTACTCGCGGCACTTCTCGGGCCGCGGCGAGGGCGATCCACCGCCCGTGCTCGTCGACTACTTCCCCGAGGACTTCCTGCTCGTCCTCGACGAGTCGCACATCACGATCCCGCAGCTCGGCGCGATGTACCGGGGCGACCAGGCGCGCAAGACGACGCTCGTCGAGCACGGCTTCCGGCTGCCGAGCGCGAAGGACAACCGCCCGCTCAAGTTCGAGGAGTTCTGGGAGCGCATCAACCAGTGCATCCACGTCTCGGCGACGCCGGGGGAGTGGGAGGTCGATCAGGCGGAGGGCGTGGTCGTCGAGCAGGTCATCCGGCCGACGGGGCTCATGGATCCTCCCGTGCACGTGAAGCCCGCGTCGAACCAGGTCGACGATCTCCTCACCGAGATCCGCGCGCGCGTGGACCGGAACGAGCGGGTGCTCGTCACGACGCTGACCAAGCGCATGGCCGAGGATCTCAACGAGTACTTCGGCGAGCTCGGAGTGCGCTGCCGCTACCTCCACAGCGACGTCGACACGCTCGAGCGGATCGAGATCCTCCGCGACCTGCGGCGCGGCGAGTTCGACGTGTTGATCGGGATCAACCTCCTGCGCGAGGGCCTCGACCTGCCGGAGGTGTCGCTCGTCGCGATCCTCGACGCCGATAAAGAAGGCTTCCTTCGTTCACCGCGCTCGCTGATCCAGACGATCGGCCGCGCGGCGCGCAACGCGCGAGGTGAGGTGATCATGTACGCGGAGTCGATCACCGCCGCGATGCAGCACGCGATCGACGAGACGGATCGCCGCCGCGCGTTGCAAGCCTCGTTCAACGAGGAGCACGGCATCACGCCGGAGACGGTGAAGAAGGCGCTGTTCGAGATGGATCCGTCGAGCGGCGGCGGCGACTGGTCGACGGTGCCGAAGGTGCGCGTCGAGGACGCGACGAGCCCCGAGGACGTGGACGCGCAGATCGAGGAGCTGCGCGCGCAGATGTTGCTCGCGGCCGAGCAGCTCGACTACGAGCGCGCGGCCGAGCTGCGCGACGAGGTGCGGCTGTTGGAGGATCGGTTGATCGCGGGGAGCGGGCGCGACGCGCGCGACGAGGGCCGAAAGGGTCGAGGCGCGCGGGCGAAGAAGCGAGCGCGCGCGTAGCTGGGCGCGGCGGCGTCGATCTCTTGAATGCGACGGCGGTCCGCGCGAAGGTGTGGGCGTGCCGCCACGTCTCGCGTCGTCGTCCCTCGTCGCTCTCTCAGGCACCTTCCTCGTCAGCGGCCTGTTCTTCGGCTGTAGCCTGCCGCTCGACGGCCTCGAACGCCCCGACGGGAGCCCGATGGACGCGGCGACCGGCGACGGCGGCGCGGACGCAGGGCGGGACGCGGGACCCGACGGCGGGCGAGACGCCGGCCGTGACGCGGCGATCCCCGACGGCGGAGGCCGAGACGCGGGGCCCGACGCCGGGCCGCGGATGGACGGCGGTCTCGACGGCGGCTTCGATGGCGGCGTCGACGGCGGGTTCGACGGCGGGTTCGACGGTGGCTTCGACGGCGGGTTCGACGGTGGCTTCGACGGTGGCTTCGACGCGGGACCCGCGTGCGATCTCGGGATGTGCCCGCTCGGGTGCAACGGGGTTTCCTGTCGTGTGCTCGTGCCGAGCAACGTCGGAACGCGCCTCGCGATCGACTCGGGCACCGGCAACGTGACGCTCGGCGCATCGACCTGGACGTTCAACACGGACACCGGATCGATCTACGAGAACTTCACGAACCGACGGCCCTCCGGCACCGGGCTCGACGCGAGCACCGGCATCTTCTATGCGCAGGTCGCCCCGTCGGCGTCGGGCGGAGCGAACCTCGGCGTGTTCGTGATGAACAGCCTGAACCTCCAGAGCGGCGGTCGCCTCGTGGTGAGCGGCAACCGCGCGCTCGTCTTGATCGTGACGACGAACGCGACGATCGCGGGCACCGTCGACCTCTCGCAGGACAACCGCTTCGCGAACGCCGGGGGCAGCTCGGGGGGCGGCGACCGCACGGCGGGCAGCGGCGCGGGCGGCGGTGGCGCGGGCGCGGACCTCACCGGCGAGGACGATAGCGGAGGCGGCGGCGGCGGGTTCGGCTCGCTCGGCGGCGCGGGCGGTCGCGGCGGCGGCGCGGCGGGCGGCACCACGGGCGCGGCGAGCCTGGTGCCGTTGATCGGCGGCTCGGGCGGCGGCGGCGGCGGCGACAACGACGGTGGCTCCGGCGGCGCCGGTGGCGGCGCGTTCCAGCTCAGCGCGGGGGGTACGATCACCGTGTCCGGCACCATCGACGTGTCGGGCGCGGGCGGCAGCGGCGGAGGTCACAACTTCACGGACAGCGGCGCGGGCGGGGGCGGCGGCTCGGGCGGCGCGATCCTCCTCGAAGCCGCGACCGTGACGGTGACCGGCACGCTCGCCTCGATGGGCGGCGGCGGCGGCGGGGGCGGTCGATGCAACGGAGCCGGCTGCATCGGCGCGGCGCCCGGCGGCGCCGATGGCGATCCGACCCCGCCGGCCGGGGGCGGCGGGGCCGGAGGCGTGGGCTCGGCCGGCGGCGACGGATCGAACGCGGCGGGCGGCAACGGGGGCGGCGGGTTCGGCACCGCGGAGAACGGCGGCGGCGGCGGCGGCGGCGCGGGTCGCGTCCGGCTCAACGGTCGTACGACCGGCAGCGTCGTCACGACGGGCGCCACGTTGGCTCCGCCCGGTCCGACGCTGCTGACGACCGGCACCACCGCCTCGATGTAACGCGCACGAGAAGCATCACGGGCAGCGCGGCAGCGGGCTGCTAGCATCTCGCCGCTATGCGCGTCTTCGGCGTCATCTTGTTCCTCGCATCGTGCGCGGCGTCCCTCGCGGGCTGCGTCACCGTCCGTCCCTACGAGCGTGAATACCTCGCGAACCCCGCGATGAACGCGGAGCTCGAAGACGGGGAAGGCGACTTCCAGGCCCACGTGTTCGACTCGCGCGAAGGCGCGACGGGCGGCGGCGGGAGCACCGGCGGCGGCTGCGGCTGCAACTGACGATGACGCGCGCATCTCAGCGCGGGTGCCGGCTCGGCGCTCGCATCGCGTTCACCCTCCTCGCGTGCGCCGCGCTCGGCGGCCCTACCTCGATCGCGCGCGCCGACGAGGCGTCCGGCACCTGGACCGGGCAAGTCGAGCTGCGGGCCAACTACTACTGGGAGACCAGCACCCGCGTCGTCGCGCCGGAGGTCCGCACGCGGCTCGTGTCGCCGGACGGCGTCCAGATCGATGCGAACTACCTCCTCGACGCGATCACGAGCGCCAGCGTGGCGGCCGGCGTGCAAGAGGACATCCGGTTCACCGAGGTCCGCAACCAGGGCACGCTCGCGATCAGCCGCGAGTTCGATCTCGGCGAAGCGCAGCTCCGGCTCGGCACCTCGGGCCGGCTCTCGCACGAGCCGGACTACTTCGCGACGGCGATCACTTCGTACGGCGCGCTCTCCTTGAATCAGCGCAACACGGTGCTCGCGCTGAACCTCACGTACATCCACGACGACGTCGGCGCGGTGGTGCGCGGCGGCGAGCCGCGCGTCGACAGCATGGGTCGCGATCTCAGCGATCGAGGCCGCCAGGGCCAGCTCGAAGGCGTCACGGCGGGGCTCAGCATCTCGCAGGTGCTCTCGCCGGTGGCGACCCTCGTGGTCGGCTATCAGCTCGTCCACAACTTTGGCTTCCTCCAGAACCCGTACCGGCGCGCGTCGGTCAACGACAACCTCCAGCCCGAGACGCATCCAGACATGCGCACGCGGCAGGCGGTGTACGGGCGGCTCGCGTACTTCGTCCCCGAGACGATGACCGCGTTCCACTTCATGTACCGCGCGTACCTCGACTCGTGGGACATCGGCGCGATCACGCCGGAGGTCCGGATCTATCAGCTCATCGGTCCGTCCGTCGTGCTGCGGCTGCGCTATCGCCACTACAACCAGACCGACTCGTTCTTCTACGCCGACACGTACACCGGCGACGAGACCTACTTCACCGCGGACCCCAAGATGTCGCGCTTCGACAGCCACCTCCTCGGCGTGCAGCTGCGGGTGGGGCTCTCGTTCCTGCGCGGGACGCCGCTCGAGTTCGCGCAGCGAGCGTGGGTCGACATGAGCTTCAACTACTGGCTCCAGACGAGCCGCTTCGGCGATGGGATCCTCGCGCAAGCAGGCTTGCGGGTTCCCTTCTGACCGTCTCGGATCGTCAGTCGTCGTCGCGTCGATCGCCGGCGATGAGCGGGACGTACACGCACGCGTCGTAGGTCGTCGACGCGCCGTCCTTCTCGAGCACGGTCAGCCGCTGGAGCGAGGGTCCGCCGACCGGCACCACGACGCGCCCGCCGTCGGTGAGCTGCTCGCGCCAGGCCGCGGGGATCACCTCCGTCGCGGCGGCGGCCACGATCGCGTCGTACGGGGCGCGCGCCGGCCAGCCGAGCGTGCCATCGCCGACCACCACCTCGACGTTCGGCCACGCGGCGAGGACGACGCGCGCCGTCTCCGCGAGGGACGCCACGCGCTCGATGCTCACCACCTCGCGGACGATCTCCGCGAGCACCGCGGCTTGGTATCCGGAGCCGGTGCCGACGTCGAGCACGCGGTGGTGCGGCTCGAGCTCGGCCAGCTGGAGCATCCGCGCGACCATGTACGGCTGCGAGATCGTCTGTCCGCAGCGGAGCGCGAGCGCGCGATCCTCGTACGCGTGCTCGCGGAGGTCCGCCGGCACGAACCGCTCGCGGGGGACGGCGCGCATCGCGTCGAGCACCCGCGCATCGTATAGACCTCGGCCCACGAGGTCGCGCTCCACCATGCGCGTCCGGTCGGCGTCGCTCATCGCGCGTCCTCCACCAGCGCGGCGAGCTCGACGGGGAGCGGCACCTCGACGTCCACCTGCGCGCCTCCGAACGGATGCACGAACGCGATCCGATACGCGTGCAAGAAGTGGCGTCCCAGCCCGTCGATGAGGGTTCCGCCGTACAGCCAGTCGCCGACGAGGGGATGCCCGATCGACGCGAGGTGCGCGCGGACCTGGTGGCGCACCGCGCGCTCCGCGCTCGCGAACGCGAGGGTGCGCTCGCCGATCAGCGACGTGCGCTCGATCTCCGTCACCGCGGGCCGCGAGGCGACGATGCGCCGATCGAGCCCGTCGACGCACACGTGGACCCGCCGCGGATCGCTCGGGTGCTTCGCGATCGGGTGATCGATCCGCCGCGGCGCGAGCGACCCGTCGACCAGGGCCTGATAGCCCTTGTCGATCGCGCCGTCCTTGAGCAACGCGAGCAGCGCGTCGAATGCCTCGGCGGTCCGCGCCGCGATCAGGAGACCGGATGTGTCGTTGTCGAGCCGATGGAGGATCCCCGGCTCGCGGCGCTGGTAGCCGACCCCGCGCATCTCGGGGTAGCGAGCGAGGAGCCGGTTCGCGAGCGTCGCCGTCTCGTCGGGGCGCAGCGGATGGGTGGGGATCCCCGCCGGCTTGTCGACGATCACGAGGTGCGCGTCCTCGTAGGCCACCGCGAGCGCGCCGTCGTCCGCGAGCGGATCGAAGTCGGTCGGGGTCGGCAGCTCGCTCAGCCGGACCTCGTCGCCCGCGCTGAGGCGATCGCCCTTGGAGGCGGCGCGGCCGTTGAGGAGCACCTGCCCTTGCTGGATCAGACGTCGCGCCCGGGCGCGGCTCATGCCGTGGACGCGTCGCACCAGGACCACGTCGAGCCGCGATCCATCGTCGGGCTCGTCGATCGTGAGGAGCGCGCCGGGTGGGTCGCTCACGCGGACGCAGCGTCCCGTCCTGGCGCGCCGGGCTTCGGCAACGTCGCGCCTCGTGCGAGCGCGAGCGCACCGAACAGGCCGGGGATCGCCGCGCTCGCGAGCGCGCACCACACGTTGACCATCGCCTCCCGGCGGCCGACCTCCATCAGCATCTCTCGCGACTCGACGTCGGCGTTGGCGACGGCGGACTCGACGAGGCTCATCCCGAGAAAGTAGCCGAGGGCACCCAGCAGCAGGCCGGCCATCGCGGTCGCCACCGACGCGGCGCCGAGCCCGAGGCTGAGCGCGCGATGACGCCTCCCGAACGCCGTGGCGAGCGCGGCGATGGCGAGCGGGTGCGTGACCAACGCGAGGCAACACGAGCCCGTAGGCCGCGAACCCACCCATCTGGAGATACTCGAGGAGCGACGCCACGCGGCAACGCTACGATGTGGCCGCCCGGACGCCAACCGGGGACCTCCCGACCTCGATCCAGCGAGGCATGCTCAGCCGTCGTTCCGGACGAGCGCTCGCGCCAACGTGCGCAGCGCGCGCTCGCGCTCGGGGGCCAAGCGCCCCCCCACGTAGCGGACGTCGTAGTGGCGCGTCCGCGCGTACGCGGGGGCGCTCGAGCGCGGGACGAGATCGACGAAGAACGCCTCGTTGCGGCGGGCGATCCGGAGCCGCATCCGGTTCGGTCGCGCCGCGAAGCCCGCGACCGCCCACTCGCCCTCGAACGGCGCCTCGAGCTCGATGGGACGGAGCAGCCTCGCGAGCCGCTCCTCGAGCTCGGGCGACGCCGATCGCGGGGAGGCCCGTTCGATCTCGGCGATCGTCGGCTCGACCCCCCGCTCGAACGCGTCGAGGAGACGTCCCAGCGTGCCGACCTGGTCCCGGTGGTCGCTCCGTACGCTGAGCGTCGCGGCGAGCGCGCTGAGGCGCTCGACCACCGGATCGGCGAACCGCCACGGGTGTCCGGGGAAGTACCCATAGCGAGCCGCGTTGTCGGCGCCTTCATGCGGCCATGCGTCGCACAAGAGACCGTCGCGCTCCGCGAGGTAGTAGAGCGCGGTGTCCGGATAGAGCCGCGCGCGAGACAGGAGCAGGCTCCCGCGGAACCGATCGAAGCGCGTGCGCTGGATCGCGCGGTGGTTGATCCGTAGATCCGCGAGCGTCGTCCACGGCGTGAACAGCACGAAGCCGAACGCCGCGTGCGAGAGATCGAGCGTACGCGGGTGCTTCGCCGCCCACTCGTCGAGATGGTCGAGGAAACGGATGTTGTCCTCCGCGTCGACGCCCTTGTTGAACCGGTCGAGCTCCGCCTGCGAGAAGCTCTCGATCCCGATCAGGTACGGCGCGATCGTCACTTCGGCGGCTTCCGCCTGCTCGAGCGCGCGCTCGAAGCGCCGCGCGTTGCGCACGAACCAGTCCACGCGGGTCTCGAGCATCAGGGTGAGCGGACCGAGGCGCTCCTCACCGATCCGCGCGACGAGCTCGCCGAGCCAGGCGAACGGGTTCTGATCCTTGAGGACGATCCGATCGCGCGCTCCGTGGGCGCGCACGTAGCGGATGCGCTCGAGCACGCGCTCCCTCGTGGCGTCGGGCGGCGACGGCTCGTAGCGGTTGCCGGTGGTGCAGAACGCGCACCCGCGGCCCATCCCGTCGGGGAGCCGCGCGCCCTCGTAGAGCGGGTTCGCTCTCGCGTCGGCCTGAAAGGGGCAACCTGGATTGCCGATCACACTCACCGGCTGCGCGGCGTAGCGCTCGGCCGCTTCGCCATCGGAGAAGCGCGGCGCGAGGTTGGGCTCCCACGGCAACGGCTCGTCGCTCGGCTCGGCGGTCGGCCGGACCTCGCGCCACGCACCGTCCACCCGCTCGCGCGTCCCGGGAGGCGCGGCGCGCGATCCATCGAGCCACGCGAGCACCGCGGGCACCGTGCGGCGCAGGTCGCCCCGGCAGATGACGTCGGCGGGCGGCGCGAGGAGCGCGTGCTCGCCCTCGCATGCGATGAGCCGGCGTCCGGGCAGCGCGCGTCTCAGCGCCTCGATCAGCTCGCGGCTCCACACCCGCTCGTAGATGAGCGTGTCGAACGGCGCGAGCAGCGCGACGAGCTCGGCCGGCACGCTCGCCGCGTCGTCGGGCACGTGTGCGACGACCAGCTCGTTGTCGACGCCGGCCCGGCGGAGATCGCCCGAGACCAGCGCGAGCTCGCGATCGTCGAGGAACGATCGATCGGCGTGGCTGTGCAGGCTGAGGATCGCGACGCGCGGGGCCAACCCGGCGATCGTGGCACGAGCGTCCGCGGGCGTCATCGCCGCGACGCGTTCGCTGGCGTCGCGGTGGCGGCCGGCGGGAGCGCACGACGAGCGCCAAGATCGGTGCGCCAGGATCGATGCGCCAGGATCGATGCGCCCCGGTCGATCCGGTAGTATCGATCGCGCCATGGCTCATCTCGTTCGCTTCGCGGTTCTGTGTGTCGCGCTCGCCTCGATCGGTTGCTCCGCCTACGAGGGCTATGCCGGACAGGCGGCCGACTCGGCGGACACGATGGTCCAGGAGGCGATGTTCGTCGCCGCGGCGATGGACATGATGACGCCCGCGACCGCGCCCGACGACGCCGCGCAGGCGGCCGCCGACGCGGCGGGCAACTTCTTTCGCGATGGGTGCTTCACCGCGACGGCCGACGGACCCGCCGTGACCTATCGGCTCGTCGACTGCTCGGGGCCGTTCGGCGTCGAGGGGATCGACGGCACGGTCACCACGACCTACCGCTCGCTCGAGCCGACGGGCGTCGGCTTCGACATCGTCGCGAGCGGGCTCTCGATCGAGGGGCACGAGGCGAGCTTCACGATCGCCGCCGAGGTCGCGGGGGACACGCGCAGCTCGCTGGTGGCGACCTCGGCCGAGATGGTCGGACCCCGCGGCACGGCGCTCACCCGGGAGGGCAGCTACCGCATGCGCTGGGGCGTGGGCACGCAGTGCGCGGGGTTCGACGGGACGTACACCACCGCGGTGGACGGAATCACGTGGGACACGACGGTGACCGAGTACAGCGTCTGCGGGGACGCCTGCCCGGGCAGCACGGGCAGCGTCGAGATCACGTCGGGGCGCGGCACGATCACGCTCACGTTCGACGGGAGCGCGCGCGCGGCGTGGGACGCCGGCTCGAACGGCGCGGGCACGCTCGTCCTCGCGTGCAGCGGCTGACTCTCTACCCTCGGGTGAGCGCTTCGGCGAGCGTGCGGAGCTCGCCCGTGCGCTCGAGGTCGCGGATCCACGTCGGCTCGAGCGCGTCGACGCCGAGGTGCGCGCCGATCAGCGCGCCGACGAGGGACGCGAGACCGTCCGAGTCGCCGGGGCTGAACGAGGCCTCGAGGATCGCCGCGCGCGCGTCGCCCGGGTGGCGCGCGATCACGTAGACGGCGGCCGCGATCGCTTCGTCGGCCGACCATCCGCGGAGCCGATCGAGGACCATCCTCGGCGGGACGCCGCGCTCCGCGTCGCGCAGCGCCAGCGCGATCGCGGCGCCGGTCGACGCGTCTTCGCGCACGGCGGCCGCGATCATCTCGCTCAGCGCGAGGCGCAGCGGCTCGCCGCGCACCAGCCGCGCGATGCCGACCGCCATCGCCGCGCACGCCGCGAGCGCGATCGGATCGCGGTGCGTCATCTTCGATTGCGCGATTGACCATGCCTCGGCGCGCGCCACGTCGTCGGCGAACGCGAGCCCGAACGGATACGCGCGCACCACCGATCCGCCGCCCGCCGCGCGCTCCCCGCCCGCGCGGTCCCACGGCACGCCCTCGCCGAGGTGCCGGCACCCGACGAGGCATGCGTTCGACGCATCGCGCAGCTCCTCGCGCGGGCCGCGGCTCCACTCGACGAAGCGCGCCGCGAGGTCGCGCATCGCCGCGTCGAGCTCGAGCCCTTCGCGCTTGGCGCGGACCAACGCGCGGAGGGTGAGCTCGGTCATCACCGTGTCGTCGGTGAACCGCGCGATCGGCCGCCCGCCGTCGGAAGTCAGCCCCGCGTATCCGCGGATCCCTTCGGGGCCGAACCGTTCGTCGAGCGCCTCGAACGACTCGATCGTCTCCGCCGGCGCGCCCATCGCGTCGCCGATGGCCGCACCGAGCACCGCGCCCACCACGCGCGCGGCGAGCCCGACCGCGGGCGGCGAAGCGGACTCCTCCGCGCGCGCCGGCGAAGGATGGGACAGCCGAAGGATCGTGGCCCCCGGCGGGCTCGGCGATCCGCGCGGCTCTCCCGGCTCGCTGGGCGTCGACGGGCGCTCACCGAGGCCGCCGGCCGACGACGCCCGCGTCGGAGCGCGAGACGCCGTCGCATCGCCGGTCGACGCATCCGTCGTCCCGTCCGCCGTCGCTGCGTCCGCCGTCCCTCCGTCCGCCGTCGCTCCGTCCGCCGTCGCTCCGTCCGCCGTCCCTGCGTCCGCCGTCCCTCCGTCCGCCGTCGCTCCGTCCGCCGTCCCTCCGTCCTCCGTCCCTCCGTCCGCCGTCGCTCCGTCCGCCGTCGCCCCGTCCGCCGTCGCCCCGTCCGCCGTCGCCCCGTCCGCCGTCGCTCCGTCCGCCGTCGCTCCGTCCGCCGTCGCTCCGTCCGCCATCGCCCCGGCCGCCGCGACCGCACGACCGCGCGCCCTCTCCGGCTCCGGGCTCGCGATGAGCCCCACCGAGGAGACGAACCCCGGCGAGGTGATCGCGCCGGCGCTCGACCCCGTGCGATCGCGCTCCGCCCGCGCGGCGCGGGAGCGCTCGACCCACTCCGCGTATCGGAGCACCGCGGCGCGATGCCCCCCGTCGAGCTCGCCGACGCCCACCGCAGCGAGCGCCGCCGCCGCGCCGACGCCGGCGTGAACGAGCGCGCATGCCGCGAGGAGCGCGCCGTCGGCGGGGTCGGCGATCACCACGGTGCGCCGCCCGTGCCGAAGGTCGGCCGCGAGCGCCTCGATCTGCCGCTCGCGGGCCTCGCTCGGCGAGGTGGCGGACGCCGCGAGGTGACGCAAGTCCACGTGCAGCGTACGCAGTCGCTCGCGCTGCTCGTCCGTCACCGAGGACGCGATGAGCAGCACGCCCGCACCGAGCTCGGCGAGCGCGTCGGCCGCGTCGAGCGCCGCCGCATCGAGGAACCCGAGCCGCCCCGGCGCGTCGTGCTCGACCCACGTGACGTCGCCCGGCTTCGCGCCCGGCGCGGGAACGCCGAGTGCCCCGAGCAGGCTGAGCTGAGACGTGTCGCTCACGGGGCGGACTATACCTGGCGAGCCGCGATCCTCCGCCGGCGTGTGCCCGCCGGGTTCCCGCCTCCCCAGACTCGCGTCTCGGCTCGATCGGCCGCCCCGTCCGCCCTTCCGCATCGCCCCCGCCGCCTCGCGGTTCCCCTGCTACAGTCCCCGCTCGCATGCCCCCGGCGCGGGACTACTACGACGTGCTCGGCGTCAGCCGCTCCGCGGCGTCCGACGACATCAAGAAGGCGTTCCGCCGCATCGCGATGGAGTCGCATCCCGATCGCAACCCCGGCGACGCGGCGGCCGAGGCGCGGTTCAAGGAGGCGTCGGAGGCGTACGCGGTCCTCAGCGACGACGAGAAGCGCAAGCGCTACGACCGGATGGGGCACACCGCGTTCCACAACGCGGGCGGCGGCACGCCGTACGAGCGCGTCGACTTCAGCTCGTTCGGCGATCTCCTCGAAGGGCTGTTCGACGGGTTCATCGGCGGGGCTCGTCGCGCGCGCGCGGGCGGCGACATCGAGGTGCGGCTCGACGTCACGTTCGTCGAAGCCGCGCTCGGCGCCGAGAAGACGATCCAGGTGGAGCGGCGTCAGTCGTGCGAGACGTGCAAGGGGACCGGCGCGGCGGAGGGGAGCCAGGTCGGGGCGTGCACCACCTGTCGCGGCAAGGGCGAGGTGCGGCTCCAGCGCGGGTTCTTCAGCGTGTCGCGTCCCTGCACGAGCTGCGGGGGGAGCGGTCGCCGCATCGAGAAGCCGTGCCCCGCGTGCGCCGGCGACGGGGTCGTGCCGCGCTCCGAAGAGATGCTCGTCAAGATCCCTGCCGGGGTCGAGGACGGCGCGATCCGCACCGTGAAGGGCGCGGGCGAGCAGGGGCGGGGCGCCAACGGCGATCTGCACGTCGAGGTCCGCGTCACGCCGCATCCGCTGTTCACGCGAGAGGGCGCGGACGTGCACGTCACGGTGCCGATCAGCTTCCCGCAAGCCGTCCTCGGCGCGCAGATCGAGGTGCCGACGCTCGACGGCAAGGTCGCGATGCGCGTCCCGGGGGGCACGCAGTCCGGAAAGATCTTTCGGCTGCGCGGCAAGGGCATCACCGTGCTCGGCGGCTACGGCAAGGGCGACCAGCTCGTGAAGGTCATGGTCGAGGTGCCCGAGAAGGTCAGCAAGAAGCAGCACAAGCTCATCGCGGAGCTCGCCGCGGAGATGGGCGAAGAGGTGCACCCGCAGCAACGGAGCTTCCTCGAGAAGCTGCGCTCGCTCTTCGACTGATGGCGCTCGACCTCGACCGCGCGCGTGCGCGCCTCGCGGCGACCGACCCCATCGCGGTGCGCGGGCGGGTCCGCGCGGTCGTCGGGATGACCATCCACGCGTCGATCCCCGGCGTGCGCCTCGGTGAGCTCGTCGCGATCGAGCGGCGCGACCGACCGCCGCTCTACGCGGAGGTGGTCGGCTTCGAGCGCGACGACGCGACGCTCCTCCCGCTCGGCGATCCGCGCGGGACCGGTCCCGACGACGTCGTGACGCGCAGCGCGGCGCCCGCCTCGGTCCCCGTCAGCGATGCGATCCTCGGCCGCGTCATCGACGCCCTCGGCGCGCCGATCGACGGCGGCCCGGACATCGTCGGGGACCCGCAACCGATCGTGCGTGCTGCACCTGCGCCGATGCGTCGCCCCCGCATCGACACCGCGATGGTCACCGGCGTCCGCGCGATCGATGGGTTGCTCACGCTCGGTCACGGCCAGCGCATCGGCCTCTTCGCGGGCAGCGGCGTCGGCAAGAGCACGTTGCTCGGCCGCATCGCGCGCCGCGCCGACGCCGACGTGATCGTGGTCGGCCTCGTCGGCGAGCGCGGCCGTGAGGTCGCCGAGCTGATCGAGGACAGCCTCGGCGAAGAGGGGCTCGCGCGCGCCGTCGTGGTGGTGGCGACGAGCGACGAGCCCGCGCTGCTCCGCGTCCGCGCGGCGTGGACGGCCACCGCGATCGCCGAGCACTTCCGCGATCGTGGCCAACGTGTCTTGCTGCTCCTCGACAGCGTCACGCGGTTCGCTCGCGCCGCGCGCGAGGTCGGCCTCGCGGCCGGCGAGCCGCCCACCCGCCGGGGCTATCCCCCGAGCGTGTTCGCCGAGCTGCCGCGCCTCGTCGAGCGGGCGGGGCGCGCCGACACCGGGACGATCACCGCCATCTACACGGTGCTCGTCGAAGGGGGCGATCTCGACGAACCGGTCGCCGACGAGGTCCGCGGCGTGCTCGACGGCCACATCGTGCTGAGCCGCGCCCTCGCCGCGCGCGGCCGTTGGCCGGCCATCGATCCGCTCGCGAGCCTCTCGCGCGTGATGGACCGCGTGACCGACGAGGCGCACCGCGCCGCCGCTCGGGCGGTCCGTCAGCACATCGCGACGTACGAGGCGAAGCGCGACCTCGTGCTGCTCGGCGCGTACGAGCGCGGCTCGGATCCCGCGCTCGACGCGGCGCTCGCGCGCGTCGACGCGATCGAGGCGTTCCTGCGTCAGGAGCCGGACGAGGCCAGCTCGCTGGACGACGCCACGGCCCGGCTCGCCGCGCTCGTCGCGACCGCCCCGAGCGCGCCTCGCGCCCGGTCGTCGTCGTGACGGTCCAGCTCAACCACACGATCGTCGTCGTGCGTGACAAGGTGACGTCCGCCGCGTTCTACACCGAGGTGCTCGGCCTCCCTCCGGCGCGGATGCTCGGCCCGTTCGCCGTCGTGCAGACGGGCGAGACCTCGCTCGACCTCGTCGACGGGGACGGTCCGATCCAGCCGCGCCACTTCGCGTTCCTCGTCTCCGAGGAGGAGTTCGACGCGATCTTCGCGCGCATCCGCGAGCGCGGGCTCGGCTACTGGGCCGATCCGTTCCACCGTCTGGCGGGGCAGATCAACACGTACGACGACGGGCGCGGCGTCTACTTCGACGACCCCGACGGTCACCACCTCGAGATCCTGACGCGGCCCTACGGGAGTGGTGGCTACGACGCCGAGAGCCCCAACCCGCTCCTGCCTCCGCGCCGTTGAGCGCGCCCGATGCGCTTGACGCGACGCGCGCCGAGCCGCAGACGCATCGCTCGGTGACGGGCGATCGCACAGCCGCGGCGCGCGACGAGGTCGACTTCGCCATCGTAGGGGCGGGCTGCGCCGGTCTCAGCCTCGCGTGGCACCTCGTCGAGCGAGGGCTCTCCGGTCGCCGAGTCTGCCTGATCGATCCGCGGACCGAGTACGGGCGCGACCGGACGTGGTGCTTCTTCGACGTCCTGCCTCACTCGTTCGAGCGCGAGATCAGCCATCGCTGGTCGCGCTGGCGCGTGCGGGCGGCGCCGGGCGAGCGATGGATCGAGCGGAGCGCGCCGGGGCTCTCGTACGTCCACCTCCCTTCCGATGCGTTCTACGCGCGCGTGCTCGAACGCCTGCGCGCCGAGCCGGGCGTGGAGCTCCAGCTCGGTACGAAGGTGCACGAGGTCGTCGACCGCGGCGATCGCGCGGAGGTGCGCACCGATCGCGGCCTCGTGCGCGCGGGGGCGGTGTTCGACTCGCGGCCGGTGCGCTCGCGTCAGGCGACGAGCCCGCGTGACATCACCTTCCTCCAGCACTTCGTGGGTTGGGAGATCGCCTCGGAGGTCGACGCGTTCGACCCCGGCCTCGCCACGCTCATGGACTTCGCCGTTCCGCAGCGGCACGGCGTCCATTTCTTTTACGTGCTTCCACTCGCGCCGCGGCGCGCGCTCGTCGAAGCGACATGGTTCGGGGCCAACCTCCTGGACGACGAGACCTACGTGGCGTCGCTCGAGCGCTACCTCGCGCGCGAGCTCGGCCTCGCGCGCTACGAGATCGTCCGTCGCGAGCAGGGGGTGATCCCCATGTCCACGCGGCCGATGCCGCTCCGACCGAGCCCGCGCCACTATCGGATCGGGCTCCCCGGGGGGTTGGCGAAGCCGTCGACGGGCTACGCGTTCCTCGCGATCCAGGGCTTCAGCCAGGACCTCGCGGAGCGCCTCGCAAGCGATCCGCTCCCCGAGCCGCCACGCGCGCGGCCCTGGTTCAGTGACACCCAGGACCGGCTGTTCCTCACGTATCTGGAGCGATACGAGGACGAGATGCCGGCCACCCTGGCCCGCCTGTTCGAGTGCGTCGAGCCGCGCGCCCTCGCCAACTTCCTCAATGATCGCGCGAGCCTCGTGGAGAGCGTGGACGTGATGAGGCACATGCCGCGCGCGCGCATGCTCACCCTCGCCGCGCGCACCGGATCACGCTGGCTCCGGCGATGAACGGACGCATCCCCCAATCGTTCAAGACAACTTGAACGATCCGGCCGGTGGGCCATATATCGTTCAAGAGCTCTTGAACGAAACGGATGGCCATGCACCCAGCTCCAGCGCTCGACACTCCGCCCGACCTCCTCCAGCGCCTGACGACCTTCTGCGACGAGCGAGGGCTCGAGTCGTTCGGCGTTCGTTTACGTGAGCTCGCCGAGCTCGTCCGCATGGACATGGCGAAGGTCGAAGCGGGGCTTCCGCGCCTGCGCGCCGACGCGAGCGCGGTTCAGCGCGGCGCCGATCACCTCCTGGCGCGTGGCGGCAAGCGGCTGCGTCCGATGTGCATCGCGCTCGCCGCGAAGGTCGGCACCGGGTTCACGCCGGCCGCCTGCGACCTCGCCGTCGCGGTCGAGCTGGTGCATGCGGCGACGCTGCTCCACGACGACGTCGTCGACCTCGGCGAGACGCGCCGCGGCGCGCCGGCCGCGCGGCTGGTGTTCGGCAACACCGTCTCGATCTTCGCGGGCGACTGGCTGCTCGTGGACGCGCTCCGGCGGGTCCGGCGGATCGATCCGCAGGAGCTCTTGATCCGCCTCTTCGACACGATCGAGGAGATGATCCTCGCCGAGTCGCTCCAGCTCGAGCGTCGGCACCGCCTCGACACCACCGTCGCTCATTGGCACGACATCGTGCGCGGCAAGACGGCTTCCCTCTTCGCGTGGGGGCTCTACGCGGGTGGTCGATCGGGCGGGCTCGACGTCGCGACGTCCGAGAAGCTCGCGACGTACGGTCGCCACCTCGGGATCGCGTTCCAGGCGATCGACGATCTCCTCGATCTGACCGGCGACCCGGAGCACACCGGCAAGCAGCTGTTCACGGATCTGCGCGAGGGCAAGTGGACCTACCCGCTCCTCGTCGCGATGCGCCGCGACCCGACGCTCGTCCCGCGGCTCGCCGAGCTCCAGCACGAGACGCCGAGCCCGGAGGAGGCGCGCGCGATCCTCGACGCGATCGAGCAGACGGGCGCGCTCGGGGAGTGCCGCGAGCTCGCGGTCTCGCACTCGGAGGAGGCGAAGCGCGCGATCGAGTCGCTGCCGCCGAGCCCGGCCAAGGAAGGTCTCCTCACCGTCGCGGACGCCACCGTCCGCCGCTCGCTCTGAAGGAGAGACGAGCATGACGAGCACCATGACCCGAGATGGGAGCCGCGAAGGCTCCGGCGCGATGTTCGACGCGATCGCGGATCGCTACGACGCGATGAACCGACTCATCTCGCTCGGCATCGACCAGCGCTGGCGGCGCCGCGCCGTCGAGTCGCTCGCGCTCGCGAGCGCTCGCGAGGCCACCGTCCTCGATCTCGCCACGGGCACCGGCGACCTCGCGATCGCGATCGCGGATCGCTACCCGAGCGCGAAGGTGATCGGCACCGACCCCTCGGGCGGCATGCTCGACGTGGGACGCACGAAGATCGCGAGCTACGACGGCCGGGTCGAGCTGCGCGAGGGCGACGCGATGGCCATCGAGCTCGAGGACGCGAGCGTCGACGGAGTCACCATCGCGTTCGGGATCCGCAACGTGCCCGACCGCGCGAAGGCGCTGCGCGAGATGGCGCGCGTCACCAAGCCGGAGGGGCGCGTCGTGATCCTCGAGCTCGGCGAGCCGAGGAGCGGACCGCTCGCCGCGCTCGCGCGCATCCACGTGCACCACGTGGTCCCGACGCTCGGCGCGTGGTTCAGCGGCAAGCGCGAGTACCGCTACCTCGCGCGCTCGATCGCCGCGTTCCCGCCGGCCGACGAGTTCTGTCGGATGATGGAGGACGCCGGGCTCACGATGATCGCGTGCGAGCCGATGACGTTCGGCGCGTGCGTCCTCTACGTCGCGCGGCCGACCGACGGGTCGGCGAGCCCGAAGGGAGCCGAGGCATGAGCACCGCGACCGAACCGCTCGCGCGCAGCTCGAAACCGATCGACGTCGACACGAGCGCGCGCTTTCTCGACGAGGCGCTCGCGCGCGCGGCGTCCGACCGGCGCGTCGCCGTCGTGCGCATCCCGGCGCCCGCCGCCCCGCTGGACGCGATCCTGCGCGGCGCGCGGCGCGGCACCGCGCTCTTCTGGCAGCCGCCGACGGGTCCGGCGATCGCCGGCCTCGGCGCGGCGGTCGAGATCACGGTGCGCGGCCCGCAGCGCTGGGACGGCGTCGAGTCGGCCCGGCGCGAGGTCTTCTCGCACCTGTCCTCGAGCGCGCATCCCGCGTGCCCGCCGGCCCCGGCGCGGCTCTACGGAGGCTTCGCGTTCGCGCCGCAGGCGGCCGACGCGGCGCCGTGGACGGGGTTCGACGACGCGCACTTCGTGTTGCCTCGCTGGACCTACGAGCGTGTCGGGTCGGAAGGCTGTTTGACGTTCGCGGCCGACGCACGCGACGGCTGGGACGGTCGCGCCGCGCTCGTGCGCGCCGAGCTCGCGCGCCTGTGGGAGCTGCTCCAGAACCCGCGCCACCAGGGCTCGGCGCCCGAGCTGCGCGCGATCCATCACCAGGAGCGCGATCGCTGGGACGCGCAGATCCGCGCGATCACCGACGCGATCGCGGAGGGCCACGTCGAGAAGATCGTCGCCGCGCGCCGCAGCGTCGCGACGGCCGCGAAGGACCTCGACCCGTGGACGATCCTCGACGCGCTCGCGAGCGCCTACCCGGACACCTGGCGCTTCGCGCTCCGCTTCGGCTCCTCGGCGACGTTCGTCGGCGCCACCCCGGAGCGGCTGTTCAAGAAGCGCAGCCTCGTCATCGAGGCGGACTCGCTCGCGGGTACGATCGACGCGCGCATCGAGGGCGCGGCGGAGCAGCTCCTCACGAGCGACAAGGACCGGCGCGAGCACGCCTGGGTGACCCAGCACCTCGAGGCGACGCTCCGCGAGCGGTGCTCGCACCTCGAGGTCCCGGCCGAGCCGCAGATCCGCGCGCTGCCAAACGTCTTGCATCTCCACACTCCGCTCCGCGGCACGCTCCGACCCGAGGTCGGCGCGATCGAGCTCGCGCGGATCCTGTTCCCCACCCCCGCGGTGGGCGGCGTGCCGACGCCGGCCGCGATCTCCTGGATCGAGTCGCAGGAGGAGCCGCGCGGCTGGTACAGCGGGCCGGTGGGCTGGATCGACGAGGACGGCGACGCCGAGCTCGCGGTCGCGCTGCGCTGCGGCGTGCTGTCCGGCTCGCGCGCGTGGCTCTACAGCGGCTGCGGCGTGGTGCGCGGCTCACGGCCGGAGGCGGAGTGGGACGAGACGGCGGTGAAGCTCCTGCCGTTGCTCCGCGCGCTGGGCGCCGAAGGGAACGGGTGACCCACAGGCCGGAAAACCTATTGACGGTCTGGTCGGACGTGCTCATGCGCGCGCTGTCCGACGCGGGGGTGCGCGAGGTGGTGGCCAGTCCGGGCTCGCGCAGCACCCCGTTCCTCCTCGCCGCACATCGCGAGCCGCGCCTCCGCGTGCGGATGGTGATCGACGAGCGCGCCGCCGCGTTCTTCGCGCTCGGCCTCGCGCGCGCCGGCGGTCCGCCGCCGCTGCTCCTCTGCACGAGCGGCACCGCGCCCGCGCACTACTACCCCGCCGTCATCGAGGCGTCGGAGGCGAGCGTTCCGCTCCTCGTGCTCAGCGCGGATCGACCGAAGGACCTGGTCCTCGCGCGCGCGCCGCAGAGCACCGATCAGACGCGGCTCTACGGCGTGCACGCGCGCGCGTTCGTCGATCTCGGGGAGCCGAGCCCGGCCGCTACGTCACTTGCATTGCTCCAAGAGGCCGCGGTCGACGCGGTCGCGCGCGCGCTCGGACCGGAGCCGGGCCCGGTGCACCTCAACGCGCCTGCGCGCAAGCCGCTCGAGCCGACCGAGGCGGCGACCGACGAGGGTCGCGCGCTGTTCGCGAGAGCCGGGGCCCTGACCCCGCGTCCACCGGCGCCGGTCCGCACGCTCGACCCGGATGCGGCCTCGCTCGCGGCGGTGCGTCGCGCGCTCGAGGAGTCGGAGCGCCCCGCGCTGGTCGCCGGTCCGCGCGCGATCGAGCTCGCTTCCGCCGACGTCGCGCTCCGCCTCGCGCGCGAAGGCTCGCTCGCGCTGATGGCCGAGACGGCGAGCCAGCTCCGGCTCGGGGACCGCGACGGAGTCCTCGTCGCCGACGGCTTCGAGCACTGGATCGAGCGCGGCGAGCTCACCCCGGATCTCGTGATCGAGATCGGCGGGGTGCCGACCTCGAGCGCGTACGCGCGGTGGCTCGATCGCGCGGGTCCGCGCCGCCGCTTCGTGCTCGGCGGCGCGCGGCATCGCGATCCGTCGGGCCGCGCGGAGGCCGTCCTCCTGGGGCCCGAGGCGCGGATGCTCGAGTCGCTGATCGCGACCACCCCACGAGCCGCCTGGCGCAAGGTGATCGACGCGCACGAGCGCGCCGCGTGGCACGCGGTCGACGTCGCGATGGCCGAGGCGCCGTTCGGCGAAGCCCACGCGTCGCGCGTCGCGCTGGAGGCGCTCGACGACGTCGCGGCCGACGGAGCGACCCTCGCGATCGGCAACAGCAACCCGATCCGCTCGCTCGACCGCTACACCCGCGGCGCGACGCTTCGAAACGGCCGCCGCGTCGGCGTGCTCAGCCAACGCGGCGTGAACGGGATCGACGGATGGATCGCCGGCTGTGCGGGCGCCGCCGCGCAGACGAGGACCCCGCTGCTCGCGCTGATCGGCGACGTGACGTTCAGCCACGACCTCGGCGCGCTCGCGCTCGCGCGCCAGGCGACGAGCCCGCTCGTCTACCTCGTGCTCGACAACCGGGGCGGGCGCATCTTCGAGGAGCTCCCCATCGCCAGCACGCTCGACGAAGACGACTTCCGCTTGTTCAGCACGCCGCCGACCGTCGACCTCGCCGCTGCGGCGGCCGCATTCGGCGTTCGATATGCGCGCGCGAGCGAGCCCGTCGCGCTCCGCGCCGCGCTCGACGAGGCGCTCCGCACCCCACGCGCGAGCGTGGTGGTGGCCGAGGTGCCCGAGCACGGCGCACGCGATCTGTTGCGCGCGGTGAAGGCGAGGCTCGCGTGAGCGCGCTGCTCCTGCTCCATGGGTTCACGGGCGCCCCGTCCGCGTGGGATCCCGTGCTGGCACACGTCACGGCGCGGGCCCCGATCGTCCGTCCGACGCTCGCCGGTCACGGGCTCGACCCCGTCCCGGCGACCACCTGGGACGCCGAGGTCGAGCGGATCTCGCGCTTGCTCGAGGTGCAGGACGCAAGGGACGTTCATCTCGCCGGCTACTCGATGGGCGGGCGCTTCGGGTGGAGTCTCCTCGCGCGGTGCGCTCGCATCACGTCCGCGACCCTCATCGGCGCCCACCCGGGGCTGACCAGCGAGGCCGAGCGAACGGAGCGCCGCGCGCGCGATCGAGAGTGGTCCGCGCTGCTCCGCGATCGGGGGCTCGACGCGTTCGTCGATCGCTGGGAAGACCACCCCGTGTTCGCGTCGCAGGCCGAGCTCGACGAGGCGTCGCTCGCGGAGCAACGCGCGGTCCGTCGCGCGCATCGGGCCGAGGGGCTCGCCGACGCGATGGAGGCGTTCGGGCTCGCCGAGATGCCGCGCACCGATCCCGCCGCGATCCGCGTCCCGGTGACGTTGCTCGTCGGCTCGCGCGACGAGGGCCAGCGCCACGCGGCGGAGGTGATCGGCCCCGCGCTCGCGCAGGCGCGGCTGCGCGCGGTGAGCGGCGCGGGACACAACCTCTTGCTCGAGCGCCCCGCCGAGGTCGCGCGCGCGATCGACGAGGCGATGGGCGCGCGTCCGATCGATCGGGTCGAGGTGCGAGCGTGATGCGATGGCTCAAGGCGAGCCGCCCCGCCACGCTCACCGCGGCGGTGGTGCCGGTGGCGGTGGGGACCGCGTGCGCCCACCTCGAGCACGGCCTCGCGTGGATGCCCGCCTTGGCCGCGCTCTTCGGCGCGATCTGGATCCAGATCGGCACCAACTTCGCGAACGACGTCTACGACGCGGAGAAGGGCGCGGACACCGAGGAGCGGCTCGGCCCGCCGCGCGCGGTGGCGACCGGCGCGATCAGCGCGCGGGCGATGAAGGGCGCGATGATCTTCGCGTTCGCGTGCGCGTCGCTGTGCGGCGTGTACCTCGTCGCCACCGCGGGCTGGCCGATCCTCGTGATCGGCGTGCTCTCGATCCTGAGCGGCATCGCGTACACCGGCGGGCCATACCCGCTGGGCTATCACGGGCTCGGCGACGTGTTCGTGTTCGTGTTCTTCGGCCTGGTCGCGGTCTGCGGCACCGCGTTCGTGCAGCTCCACTCCGTGCCGACGAGCGCGTGGATCGCGTCGGTCCCGGTGGGCGCGCTCGCGACCGCGATCCTCGTCGTCAACAACCTTCGCGATCGCGAGACCGACGCCGTGGTCGGCAAGCGCACGCTCGCGGTGCGCCTCGGCGCCAAGGGCGTGATCACGCAATACGCATTGCTCCTCGTCCTCGCGTACGGGAGCACGCTCGCGCTCTACGCGATGGGGTACGGCGCGCCGGTGCTGTTGCCGTGGCTCAGCGCGCCGATCGCGGTCGGGTTGGCCAGGAAAGTCGCGACCGACCGGGGCCGCGCGCTCAACGCGACGCTCGCGCGGACCGCCCAGCTCCTGCTGCTGTTCGGCGCGCTGCTGACCGTCGGCCTCGCGTGGCCGCGCTGATCCGAGCGCGCCTCACGCGGGTGCGCGGATCGGTCGACGCGGCGAACGCCTCGCGGACCTGGAGCGACCGGGAATCGTTACGGCTGAGGCTGTCGCTCGACGGCGCGACGGGGGACGGCGAGGCGGCTCCGCTGCCCGGTGTGAGCCCCGAGACGCTCGACGAGGTGGAGCGCGGCCTCCGCGCGCTCGACTGGACGGACGCGCCGATCGATGGGGCGCCCGCCATCGAGGCGTGGTGCGCGCGCATCCGGCCGGTGAGCGCGCGCTTCGCAGCCGAGAGCGCGCTGTGCTCGCTCGCGGCGGCCGCGCAGGGTCGTCCGATGTGGTCGCTCCTCGGCGACGCGGCGCCGTCGCACCCTCTCGCGATCACCGCGTTCGACGGGACCGATGGCCTGCTCCGTGCGGCGCGCGCGACGCCGGGGGCGGTCGCGTACAAAGCAAAGGTCGGTGCGATGACCGCCGCCGACGAGCTCGCGGTCCTTCGCGACGTCCGCGCGGCGATCGGCGACGCCGAGCTCCGGCTCGACGCGAACCGCAGCTTGTCGGCGAGCGAAGCGCGCGCGCGGATGGAGGGATGGGCGAGCGTGGGCGCGGCGTTCGTCGAAGAGCCGTGCCCGCTCGCCGAGCTCGACGCGCTCGGTGAGGGGCCCGTGCCGATCGCGCTCGACGAGTCGATCGCCGAGGACGAGGACGCGGCGCTCGGGCGCGCCGACGTCGCGGTGTACGTGCTCAAGCCGTCGCGACTCGGTCTGTTCGGGGCGCTCCGCCTCGCGCGCCGCGCGGCGCCGCGAGCGGTCGTGGTGAGCCATCTGTTGGAGGGAGAGATCGCGCGCGCGGCGTGCGCGCACCTCGCGCTGGTGCTCGGCGGACCGGCGGCGGGACTGGGCGCGCACCCGGGGCTCGCCGCGCTGTCGCAGGATGTGGAGGCGCCGTTCCTGTCGTCGACGGCGATCGCGAGGCCGGAGGCGCCGGGGCTCGGGGTGGTGTTCCGATGAACGGAGAAGGGAGCGGGGACCTGTTCGGGTTCGGAAACGGATTCGGAATCGGAAACGGATTCGGAATCGGAATCGGAATCGGAAACGGAAACGGATTCGGAAACGGATTCGGAATCGGATTCGGAATCGGATTCGGAATCGGAATCGGACACGGACTCGGAATCGGAAACGGAATCGGAATCGGAATCGGATTCGGAATCGGAAACGGAATCGGATTCGGAATCGGAATCGGACACGGACTCGGAAACGGAAACGGAATCGGAAACGGATTCGGGCACGGGCAGGGGCGTGGGAGGCGGGGGCTTCGATGATCCCCTCGTCCTTCGACCTGTCCTCGGAGGAGCCCGACACCGTCGCCCTCCTCGACGATCACGGCGCCACGACATTTGCTGATCTCCACGCGCACGGGCGCTCGCTCCTCGATCGCCTCGGGCTCACCCGGCGCGAGCGCGTGCTCGTCCTCACCCGCACCGACGCGGCGTCCGCGCGCGACGTGATGGGGCTCCTGAGCGTGGGGGCGCCGTTCGTCGTCGTGTCCGCTCGCAGCCCGGAGGCCGAGCGCGAGCGCGCGATCGCGCTCACCGCGCCGGCGTGGATCCTCGACGAGAGCGGCGCGCGCCCGAGCGGGGTCGCCTCGCCCGCGATCCCCGACGAGCAGGCGTGCGTGCTCACGAGCGGGACCACCGGCGCACCGAAGATCGCGCGCCTCGGCCGCGACGCGCTGATCGCCGCCGCGCGCGCGCACGCCGAGGCGCTGCCCTTTCGAGACGGCGATCGCTGGCTGCTCACGCTCAACCCGGCGCGGGTCGGCGGGCTCTCCATCCTCACGCGCTGCCTCGTCGGGCGCCGCACCGTGGTCGCGCCGGACGTCGAGCGCTTCGATCCGGGCGACCTCGCGGACCGCATCGCGCGTCAACGCATCACGCACCTCTCCGTCGTGCCGACCATGCTGCTCAAGCTGCTCGACGCGCGGGTCGAGCCCGGCCCGCTGCGCGCCGTGCTCGTGGGGGGAGCGGCGTGTCCACCCGTCTTGCTCGAGAGAGCGCGGGTCGCGCGCTGGCCGGTGCTCGCCACGTACGGGATGAGCGAGACCTCTGCGCAGGTCGCGACGCAACGCCTCGGCGAGCCGGCGTCACCCGGCGTCGGTCGGCCGTTGCCCGGCGTCCGCGTCCGTATCGCGGAGGACGGTCGCATCGAGGTCGGCGGTCCCACCTTGATGCGCGGCTATCTCGGCGAGCCCCCTCTCGGCGAGTGGCTGACCACGAACGATCTCGGTCGACTCCGCGACGACGGCACCCTCGAGGTCCTCGGCCGCGCCGACGATCGGATCCTCAGCGGCGGCGAGACGATCGACCCCGCCGAGATCGAGGCCGCGATGCTCGCGCATCCCGCGGTGCGCGAGGCGTGCGTGGTCGGCGTCCCCGATGCGACCTGGGGTGAGCTCGTCGCCGCCACGTACGTCGGCGATCCGCTGACCCTCGACGAGCTCACCGAGCACCTGTCGTCGAAGCTCGCGCGATCGAAGCACCCGCGCCGGCTCGTCCAGGTCGACGCGATCCCGGTCGCCGAGTCCGGCAAGCCGGATCGCCGGGCGGTGCGCGACGCGCTCGCGCGCGGATGAGCTTCCGCGACGGTACGGTTCACGTGGACAAGCGGAACGTGCCCGCCCGTCGCGCCCACTACCGCGAGCGCCTCCGCCCACTTCGGAGCGAAGCCGCACTCCGCGACGAGCCGGGCGACCGCGGCTCGGATATCGGCGCGATCAGGACGCGCTCTCGGGGGTGGCTCGATCCGTTCGCCGCAATCCACGTTGCGCCGGCGCGTAGCGCGGTCGGAGGCGGAGCGCTCGACGGTATGCGCGGCGCGCGGCGGCTCGCTCGCCGCGCGCGGAGAGCGCGTCGCCGAGGACGGTGTGGTAGGCGGCGACGCCGCGGCGCAGGCGCACCGCCTGGCGCGCGAGGCTCACCGCCCGATCGCGATCGCCGCGCCGCAGCGCCTGACGCGCCTGACGCGCCAACGATCGGGCGCGCGCGGTGTCGTTCCGCCGCTCCGCGTCCTCGCTCGCCTCGTCGACCGGCGCGGCGGTCCGGGTCGACACGACGGGCGCCGGATTGATCTCGGTCGGCGTCGCGACGAGCTCGTCGCGCTGGCTCATCCAGAACAGGCCGGCCGCGCACAGCACACCGACCAACGACGACGCGACCGCGATGGGGAGGAACGCGCGCGGGAGCCGCCGCCGCGGCGGGCTCGACATCTCGACGATCACGGACGGCGCGGGCGCGGTGTCCGGCCGGGTCGCGGGTGGGCTGGCCGTCTCGATCGCGATCGCCTCGGGCGCGATCCTCGCGCGTGGGGTCGGAGCGGTGGGGCTGGGACGCGCGGCGACACCACGCGCGGCGACACCACGAGCGGTGATCGGCTCGGCGGAGATCGGCTCGGCGGAGATCGGCTTCGCGGTGATCGGAGCGGCGGTGATCGGAGCGGCGGTGATCGGAGCGGCGGAGATCGGAGCGGCTGTGATCGGAGCGGCAGGGTTGGGCAGCGCGGCGCGCGGGATCGCGGGCGCTCGCATCGGCTCGGGCGGGAGCTCGAGCTCGATCGAGACGGCGAGCTCCCCGGACTCGGCCTCCGGTGCGATCGCCTCGATCGGGTCGAGGTCCCGCGGCGCCCATCGCGCCGCGTCGTCCGCCTCCTGCGGCCCGAGCGCGGCCTGCAGGTCGACTTGCTCCGTCGGATCGTCGAGCCGCACGAGGCCGCTCGCCACGTCGGGCAGCGCGTGGATCGGCATCAGCAGGTTGGCGAGGGTGCCGAACCGGAGCGGGCTCACCCGCATCGTCCCCTCGGTGAGGCCGCGGAGCTGCGAGTACGCCGCCAGACCCTGGAGCTCGCCGTCGCGCGTGCTCGCGCGCGCACCCACGATGAGGCCGCCGCCCACCTCGACGAGGACCTGGAGCGCGCGGGACGTCACCTCGACGGCGTGGCTCTGTCCGCCTTCGGCGAGGATCGCGAGCGCGTGCGACGGCTCGAGCTCGCGCACGTCGATCGCGATCGGTCGGGCCTGCGCGATCGCTTCGAACAGGCTCGCGCGCGCGGCAGAAGGACTCCGCGAGGGCGCCCGAGGGCGGGGGATCGGATCCATGCGCTTCGCCCGTGCAGTGTTCACGCCGACCAAAACCCCCACGCGTTTCGCGGCTGGCCCGGGCGGGGTGGGTCGTCTCGGCCTCACCATCGTCAAGCCTGCGATACACGGAGGAGCGCGGCGCGCTCCATTACGATCGCTTCGCGCTCCGTGTCAGGGCGTGACGCCTTCGACGATCGCGAGGCCGAGCCGGCGGAGCTCGATCGAGTGGAACATGTCCGTGTAGAGCGAGATCGGCATCTCCCGGTCGAGCGCCGCCGTGCTCTCGCGGTAGACGATCGTGGTGCCGGTCGCGTCGAAGAGGCGCGCGCCCCACAGCTCGAGGATCGCGTCGACCTCGTGCGCGTAGAGCCGGTGATCGGTCGCCGCCTCGGTGGGGATCGCGGGGTCGCGCATCATCGTGCACGGGTTCCACCGCGTCTCGGTCGGAGGGGCGGGCTGCGCGCTGTCTACGAGGCGTGCGCGCAACGCGTCGCGGGTGGCCGCCGTCCAGCCCGCGCCCGGGACGGCGTGCTCTTCGATGACGAACCCCGCGGTGCGGCCGGCCGGGATGCTCGGCGCGACGAACACGAAGCGCCGATCGCCCTCACGGTGGACGAAGAACACGTCGTGGACATCGTCGCCGCTCGTGTTGCGCAAGATGAGATGACGATGATCCGCTCGGTAGGACGGTCCGTGCGAGACTGAGATGGCGGGCGTCTCGCTGGTCTGGCCGTCGTAGAACACGAAGCGCTCGGACTCGTGAGCGCCGTTCACCCAGAGCGCCGAGTCGAACCCGCGCAGGCGATCGACCCACGCCACCGGGGTGGCGACGCGCGGATGCTGTGGCTGGGCATCGAGCGTCAGCGCATCCCAGTGGAGCTGACGCGTCGGATCGCGGCCGAGCGGGCGGAGCGCGCCGCCGCCCATCGGCTGGCGCGCGCCGCGCGCGGTGAGCAGCCCGGACCGCTCGCGCGCGGCGGCCTGCCCGTTCGCCGCGTCGACCGGGCTCACCGCGTCGACCTGCGGATACCAACGCGTCGCGCGCCCGTGGGCGAAGCCGACCTCGAGCCCGAGCGGCACGGGCCGCCAGTTGCGCCCCGCGTAGAAGTGGACGACCGGAAGCTCGCGGATGCCGTTGTCCGGAGGGAGCGCGCGCACGGCCGGTCCGGTCGCCGAGGCCTGGCCGGCCCGCGCATGGAAGTAGGGCGGGAGGCTCGGCCCGCCGGACCGCGCGCCGGCTTGCGGGCCGAACGTGTGGACGCCCCACTCGTGGACGTACAGCGGGTCCGCACACCACGACTCCGCGCGCCCGCGATCCGGCCACGCGCTCCCCGCGAGCACCGCGACGGCGACCGCGAGGCTCCCCCAACTCCACCTCCACACCGGACGTGCGTCTCCCATGCGTCGTTGTACGCGCGGAGGGTCGCTTCGTTCTCTACCTCGTCGAGGCGTCAGGGGGAGCGCCCGAATCGCTCGAGCGTCGCGCGGTAGTCGTCGGCCCCGCGGCCCTCGGGGTAGCGGCGCAAGAACGCTTGCATCTCGTCGAGCGCCTCGCTCGTGTGCCCCGTCTCTTGGAGCAGCCCGATGAGCATCCCGCGCTCCGCGATCGATCGCGCGTGACCCCGCAGCGCCGCGATCGCGCACTCGTTGTTGTTCCGCGCCACGCACGCGCGCGCTTGCTCGAGCGCGTCGCCCGAGCTGTCCTCGCCGGGTGGCGCGGCGCTCCTTCGCGAGCTCGTCGGCCGCACGGGAGCGACGACGACCGGGTCGGTGGGCGTCGTCTCCTCGACGTCGACGCCGGGCGGTGGCTCGGGCGGGGTCGGGCGCGGATCGTGGTGCATCGCGAGCGCCGTCTCGGCCGCGCTCGGCTCGGGCAGGATCGACGGCGCGTCGGGCTCGTCGCCCGAGGTGCCGCGGATCTCGCGCTCAGGGTCCCCGCCGGACGGCGTGGTGGCCTCCGCGTGATCGGGCGGGTCGGGATCGGGCTGCGAAGGTTGCGCATAGATCCAGACCGCGAGCCCCGCGAGGCACGCGGCGATCACGACGCCACCCCCGAGCATCGCGAACAGCGAGCGCCGCGGTCGCACCGAGCGGAGCTCTTCGGAGCCGAGCGACGGACCCTGCGGCGCGGCGATCGAGGAAGGCACCTTCGCGGCCTCGGTCGGCGGGGCGCTCGTCAGCTCCTTCGAGTCGGTCCCGCGCTCGACCTTCACCGACACGCTCGACGGAGGCGCGCTCGAGCCGTCCTCCTCGAGCCACTCGCGCTGCCGCTTCGGCGACGCCGGCGCGACGTCGTCGAGGGCGAGGGTCGAGGTGATCGCGCGCAGCTCCGCGAGCAGCTCGCCCGCCGTCTGCGGGCGCGCGGCGGGGTCCTTCTCGAGCACCCGCTCGACCAGGGTGATGAGCGGCGCCGGCACGTGCGGCGCCTTCGCCGCGAGGTCCGGGAGCGGCTCCTTGATCGCGTTCGCCATCACCGCGTTCGGCGTCTCGCCGCTGAACGGGTGCTCGCCGCTCAACAGCTCGTAGAGCATCACGCCGACGGCCCACACGTCGCCCGGCGCGCGCACCTTGCGGGCGCTCATCGCTTGCTCGGGGCTCATGTACTCGGGGGTGCCGAACGTGATCCCGGTGCGGGTCGGGCCCTTCTTGTCGACGTCGCGCGCGAGCCCGAAGTCGAGCAGCTTCACGCGCTCGCGCCCCTCCTCGTCGATCGCGAGAAACACATTGTCGGGCTTGAGGTCGCGGTGGATGAACCCCTTGCCGTGCGCCTTGGCCAGCGGCTCGAGCATCCCGTCGATGATCGCGACCGCCGTCTTCGTGCCCGGCCACTTGCGCCGCAGCCGCTCGCCGAGGCTCTCGCCCTTGAGCAGCTCCATCGCCATGAAGAAGCCGCCATCGTCGTCGACCCCCGCGTCGAACACCTGGACGATCCCTGGATGATCGATCTCCGCCGCCGCGCTGACCTCGCGGTGGAAGCGCTCCACGCCCTGCGGCCCGCGACAGAGGTAGGGGTGCACCACCTTGAGCGCGAGCTTCTTCCGGCTGAGGGTGTGCTCCGCGACGTAGACCGACCCCATGCCGCCCTCGGCGATGTGCTCCACGAGGCGGTAGCGTCCCGCGACGAGCGTGCGCTGGCCGTCCTCGAGGCCGGCGGGGAGCGCCGGCGCCGGCGGAACGGTGTCGTCGGTCAGATCGTTCGGGTCGCTCTTCAGGGCGTCGGCCATCGGGAGATCCGGCGGGCCACTAGGATAGCCACACCCGGCCCGCCGAGGCGAGATCGTGTCCGGCGCCGCGTTGCGGGGGTTCGCCCGACCCGGTAGGCCTCCCTCCGTGTCGCGCTTCGTCCTCTTCGGGCGCCCCGTCGCGAACGGTACCGAGGGGCCGCTCACCGACTCGCCCGACTGGGTGCAGGCGGACCCTCGCGCGATCGGTCGCGCCCTGCGCCGCGCGGTGAGCCTGCCGACGGGCGGTTGGGCGGTGCTCGACGCGTCGGATCGGATCGGGGCGCCCCGCAAGATGACGGTCGCGGGCCGCGAGCTCGTCGCGTGGCGCGGGCGCGAGGGGCTGCGCGTGGGACCCGACGCTTGTCCCCACATGGGCGCCTCGTTGTGCGAGGGAAAGATCGATGACGCCGGCCGCATCGTGTGCCCGTGGCATGGCCTCGCGCTCGGCGAGCGGGCGCACGCGGGGTGGCGTCCATGCGCGACCCACGACGACGGCGTGCTCGCGTGGGTGCGCCTCCCGGAGCTGCTCGCCGAGGGCGAGGCGCCGACCGAGCGACCCATCCTCTCGGAGCGACCGGACCGCTATCTCGCCGGGGTGATCCGCCGCGAGGCGACGTGCGAGCCGGAGGACATCCTCGCGAACCGCCTCGACCCGTGGCACGGGGTTCACTATCACCCGCACAGTTTCTTGCGCCTCTCGGTGCTCTCCGCCGACGATACGCAGATCACGGTGCGCGTCGTCTACAAGGTGCTCGGCCCGCTCGCGATGGAGGTCGACGCGCGCTTCCACTGCCCCGACGCGCGCACCATCGTGATGACGATCGTGGGCGGCGACGGGCTCGGGTCGGTCGTCGAGACCCACGCCACGCCGCTCGGGGACGGCCGCACCGCGGTCATCGAGGCCACGCTCGCGACCTCCGACCGCTTCGGCTTCGGCGCCGCGCGCGCGGCGCAACGTTTCGTGCGACCGTTCATCGAGCGCCGCGCGGAGCGCCTCTGGGTCGAAGACTGCGCCTACGCGGAGCGCACCTACGCGCTGCGCACCCAGGCGCCGCCGAAGCCGGGCGCGTGAGTCAGCAGCTCGGCGCGGTCGGGTTCGCGATGCAGTACGGCGAGTTGGTGGGGACCGGGCCCTGGGTCATCGGGTGGACCTCGGTGGCGAGCGGGACGTCCCAGCTGTTCGGATACGCGGCCGCCATCTGCGACGCGGTCCCCGGGTTGCCGTTCGCCGCGTGCGCGTAGACGCCGTTGCCGAGGACGGGCGTCTTGTTGCGGCCCCACGAGTAGAGGTGCCCGTCTTCCGTCTGCGCGTACGCGTAGAAGCAGTACGCGGCGTTCGTGAAGATGTGCGCGAAGTTGCTGACCGACGGAGCGATGCGCACCGGGTCGTGGACCATCAGCTGGTACGCCTCGAAGCTCCACGCGTACGGCGGATCGGTCATCGAGTAGTCGAGGATCTGTCCGTCGCCGACCGCGCCGGTCGCGGCGTCGCCCCAGCCCCACAGCGTTCCGTCGGTCAAGATCACGTGCGTGGCCAAGCTGCTCGATCGGACCTCGCGAACCGGCGCGGGCAGGTCGAGCGTGTCGTCGAGCTCGATCGGCAGCGGCACCGGGACGAGCTCGCCGGTCCCGAGGTACGCGCCGCGCTGGCCCCAGCCCCAGAGCGATCCGGTGCTCGTCAACGCGTAGTGCCCGCAACCGTTCGAGATCTGCACGATGTCGCTCGGCAGCGCGGTGATCGGCTGAGGGAACCGGAACTCCATGCTGCCGGTGCCGCGGTCGGCGTACGTCTCACCCGCGCCCCACTGCCAGACCACGTTGTCACGATCGCGCGCGAGCATCGTCAGCGCGGCGGCCACCTCGACGATCTCGACGCCAGCGGGGAACGGGACCTGGGTCGGCCGCGTCACGACGCCGCCGTCGGTTCCGTCGCCGGGGATCCCGTTCTGGCAGTTGCCCCAGACCCACACCGTGCCGTCGTCCTTGAGCGCGGCGTTGAAGCGGGTCGTCCCGTAGACGTTCACCACGTGGTCGAACGGAGCGCCGTCGGCGTCCTCGGTGATCATGAACGGCGTCGATGCGTCCGCGCCCTCCGTCGATCCGTCGCCTCGGCGCCCTTCCTGTACGTCGCCCCACGTCCACACGTGTCCGTTCACGTCGACCGCGAGCGACTGGTGGAGGCCCGAGGACACGGCGCGGAACCGCAGGTCCTCGGGCACCGCGATCGACACCGGCGGCATCGCGATGGGCGCGCTCGGTCCCACGCCGAGCACCGGTGACTGCGTGCCCATCGCGTAGATGCGTCCGTCGACCATGTAGAACACCTGGTACTCGCCGGTCGCGACGTAGCTCAGGCCAGGCGTCGGCACGCCGCCGTCCGGGGTGGGGCTCGACGCGTCGCTCGCGCCACCATCGCTCGCCGGGCCCGCGTCGCTCCCGCTCGCGTCGCGCCCCGCGCCGGCGTCGCGTGGGCGGCCCGCGTCGGTGCCGGAGCCTCCATCGTCACACCCGCCGGCCAAGAGAGCGAGGGCGAGCGCGACCGTCACGGTTCGAAGCGTCGGCGTGGACATGCTCCCACGCTGCCACTCCTCGGCCAGGTTGCCCCGCGACGGAATCGTGGTGGCGTGAAGTATCGGGTCGCGAATGGGCTCAGCCGAGCGGTAGGCCGGCCATGAAGCCGCGGAGCGGGATCGAGTGCAGGACCTCGCCGCGTACGTCCCACGCGTCGAGGAGGAAGTTCGCCGCGAGCATGCCCGACGCGGCGGCGCGCTCCATGAGCGCGGTGGGGAACGGGAGCTTCACGTGGTCGCCGCAGAGCGCGATCGTCCCGTACGGCGTCGCGACGCGCGGACGTCGGGCGTGGGAGCCAGGGGCGAAGGCTGGACAATCCGTCTTGCGAAGCCACACGTCGTGGCCGGAGCTCGCGTCGGCGAGCTCGGGGTAGAGCGCGACGGTCTTGTCCCAGAGCTCGCGCTTCACGCGCTCGTCGTCCTCCTCCGCGCACGCGTACGCGTGGAGCTCGACCACCGATCCGCCGTGACGCATCGACCAGCGGCGGCTCTCGCCCTCGAAGCGCTCGAAGAGCGAGATGTTGTCGAGCATCCCCGCCCCCGCGGTGCCGGCGAACGGAGCGCGATTCTCCTCGGCGCGCCGGTCGAGGAAGCGCCGCCACACCACGAACGGGAGCGTGACGTCGAGCTCGCGCACGCTCCGCGCGAAGCCCTCGTCGCTCGCGAGGGCCGGCGACGCGTCGACGAGCGCCTTGAGCCCCGGCACCGACGTCGCGAGCACCACCGCGTGGCAGTCGATCGTCTCGCCCGCGTGCACCCGCCAGCCGGTGCGCGTCTGCTCGAGCGAGTCGGCCGGACGCGAGAGCCGCACGTCGACCGAGTGCCGCGCGAGGTAGCGCTCCATCGGCTTCCAGATCGCGTCGCTGAACGGCTCGTCGCAGACGTCGAACACGATCCCCTCGGGATTCCCGAGGAAGTAGAAGTGGAACATCATCAGCATCTCCGCCGCGCTCATCCCCTCCTCCGGGTTGAAGAAGGAGTGGGAGAACACATCGAAGAGCACCTGGCGCGCCGACGGCGGGAACTTGAGCGAGTCGAGGTACTCGCGCGCCGTCAGGTCGTCGTACTCGCCATACGTCTTCAGCGGGTCGAACCGCAGCATCTGCTGCGCCTGCGACGCGTCGACACCGCGCAGATCGCGGAGGCTCATCACCTTCGTGCGCCGGAGCAGCGCCATGAGGTTGAGCGGCGGCGTCTTCGGGAGACCGGCGAACGACTCGCTCAGGCCGTCGGGTCCGAGGATCGGATAGTCCTCGAGCGGCCTGAGGCGCTCGAGCTCCGGGTCGACGCGGCGCAACAAGTTTCGCAGGTTGTAGTACTGCCGGAAGAACCCGTGGAAGCCGCGCTCCATCTGGAACGGCGTCCCGTCGGGGAGCCGCTCCGTCCACGCTCCCGCGCGGCCGCCGAGGAAGCTCTCCGCCTCGAGCAGGACCACGTCGACCCCGCGCTCCGCGAGCACGCACGCCGCGCTGACCCCCGCGATCCCGCCGCCGATCACCGTGACGGTCGTCTTCGACTCGACGCGATCGCGGGTCCCGCGCGTCGCGCCGCGCACCTCGCGCGCCATCGGGCGGAGCGACTCGAGCAGGCTCACGCCGGCCTCCGCGCCACGAACGAGTGCACGATCCCGCGCTGCCAACCGTCCATCGCGCCCGTCCAGACCGAGACGAAGCCGGCGCTCCGGAGGCGCGCCTCGAACGCCTTCACACCGTCGAACGCGCGCACGCTCGCGTGGAGGTAGCGATAGATCTCCGCGTCGCCGCCCGCCACGAGACCGGAAGGGATGATGACGCCGTAGGCGACCGCGTCCCAGACGGCCTGGGCGAGCGTGGAGTCCGCCACCGAGTACTCGTGGAACACCACTACGCCGCCCGGCACGAGGAGCTCCTTGAGGTTCTGGAGGGCGAGGTCCGCGTCCGGCACGTTGCGGATCCCATACGCCATCAGGACGCCGTCGAACGGTCCCTCGACGCCGTACGCGCCGGGGTCGGTGGCGTCGCCTTCGACGAAGTCGATGCCCTGCAAGGTTTCTTTCGATCGTGCGCGCGCCAGCATCTCGCTCGATCGATCGAGGCCCACGATCGTCGCGTGCGGGTACACGCGCCGGATCGCCTCGGTGCTCGCCCCGGTCCCGCAGCACAGATCGAGGATCCGCGGCTCGGGCGCGCTGAGCGCCATCCGCTCCGCGCTCATCCGGAGGTGCCGGTGATAGCCCGGGTTCAGCCCGACGAGCAGGTCGTAGCTCGACGCGGCGCGATCGAACTGACGGAACACGGCGTGCTTCGCGTGCTCGAGCCGATCCGGCGTTCCGTAGTCCCCCACTCCGTGCTCCCGTTCTTCGGTGGCGGCGGATGATAGTGGGTCCGTTCGCGCCTGGTAAGGGCGGCTCAGCCCACCGTGTCGAGGAGGAAACGGACCTCCTCGATCGGGGGCTCACGGAGCCCTTTCCGCGTGCCGCGCGCCACCAGGCGGAGCGCTCGGCCGATCGCGCGCACCTTGTCGCCGCGGCCCGTGATCGCGCGCGTCGTCACGCTGTCGTGACCGCGCGCGCGGATCACCCGGCCGATGTCGGCGTAGATGGTGCGCGCCGCCGCGATGGCCGGCCGGCAGTCGAGCGGGAGCGCGGCGATGCCCGGCTCGGCGCGCGCGTAGAGGCGGTCCGCGTGCGCGAGCAGGCGACACACGACGACGGAGAGCTCGGGGCTCGGCGATGGATGGCGCAAGAATGCTTCCGGGTCGATCCCCTCCGCGCGCAGCTCGTCGAGCGGGAGATAGAGCCGGCCACTGCGCGCGTCCTCGCCGACGTCGCGCGCGATGTTGGTGAGCTGCATCGCCGCGCCGAGGTCGGCGGCGCGGGCGAGCACGTCCCGATCGCGTCGCTCCATCAGCAGCGTCATCACCACGCCGACGCTCGCCGCGACGCGCGCGCTGTAGGCGAGGACGTCCGAGCTCGTGGCGTAGCGCCGGCCTTCGGCGTCCCAGCGGTAGCCGTCGAGCAGCGCATCGAGCAAGCCGCGTGGCACGCCGTAGCGCTCGGCGACGAACGCGAGCGCGCGATCGGCCGGATGGTCGTGGGGACGGCGCGCGTAGATCGCGTCGAGCCGCTCGTGCAGCCTGACGAGCGCGCCCGCCGGATCGCCGGACTCGTCGACGAGATCGTCGCTGACGCGGCAGAACGCATAGAAGCCGGCCACCGGGTTCCGCAGGCGCGCGGGCAAGAGGCGCCCCGCCGTCGCGAAGCTCTTGCTGCCGCGCGAGAGGATCGCGCGGCACGCGTCGAAGTCGGACGGGCTCGCGAGCACGGTCGTCTCAGCGCGGCGCGTCGCGGAAGTCGACCGCGTCGGGGAGCAGGAAGTCGAGCACGCGCGCGCTCGAGAGCACGCCGGGCAGCCCCGCGCCCGGGTGGGTGCCCGCGCCGACGAGGTAGAGGCCGTCGACGTCCTCGCTCTTGTTGTGCGGTCGGAAGTACGCGCTCTGGGTGAGGACCGGCTCGAGCCCGAACGCGGCGCCCTTGAGCGAGAGATAGTCGTCGAGGAAGCCGCGCGGCGTGAGCGTGCGCGAGGTGACGATGTGACGATCGAGCTCCGGCAAGATCGTGTCGGCGAGGTAGCGCTCGATGCGCTTGCGGTAGCGCTCCGTGATCGTGTCGCCCCACGCGATCCCGCTGTCGAGGTGGGGCACCGGCGAGAGCACGTAGAACGCGTCGCACCCGTCGGGTGCCATCGACGGATCGGTCGCGGTCGGGCGGTGGAGGTAGAGCGAGAAGTCCTCCGCGAGCACCTTCTTCTCGAAGATGTCGTCGAGGAGCCCGCGATAGCGCGGCCCGAGGAGGATCGTGTGGTGCGCGACGTCCTCGTACTTTCGGTCGGTGCCGAAGTACCAGACGAAGAGGCTCATGGAGTAGCGCGCGTTCTCGATCCGCCGGTCGGTCCAGCGGCGCCGTGCGTCCTGATCGATGAGGTGGCGGTAGGTCCAGCCGCTGTCCGCGTTGCTCACCACGAGGTCCGCGTCGATGCGCTCGCCGCTCGCCAGCGTCACGCCGCGCGCGCGCCCGTTCTTGAAGCGCGAGCCGCCCTCCACGCGGATCTCGCGGACGTCCGCGCCGAGCCGCATCGTCCCGCCGAGCTCGTCGATCAGCTTCGCCATCCCGCGCACCAGCGCGCCGGTGCCGCCCATCGCGAAGTGGACGCTCCACTTGCGCTCGAGGAACGCGATCAGGGCGTAGATCGAGCTGCACGAGAACGGGTTGCCGCCGACCAGCAGCGGATGGAAGCTGAACGCTTGTCGCAACTTGTCATGCTTGATGTATTTGGCGACGAGCGAGTGCACGGTGAGGTGGTTGTCGAGCCGGAGCATCGCGGGGACGATCCGGGCCATGTCGAGCGGCTTGTCGAACGGGACGTGGCCGAGGCGATCGAAGCCGATGTCGTAGATGCGCTCGCTGTGGGCGAGGAAGCGCTCGTAGCCCTCGACGTCGCTCGGTGCGAAGCGCGCGATCTCGCGGCGCATCTGCTCGGCGTCGCCGGTGTAGTCGAACACGTCGCCGTCGTGGAAGTGGATGCGATAGAACGGCGTGATCTCGCGGAGCGTGACGTCGTCCGCCATCGAGCGGCCGGCCATCGCCCAGAGCTCCTCGAAGAGGAACGGCGCGGTGATCAGCGTCGGCCCGGCGTCGAACACGAACCCGTCGTCGTGGAACACGCGCGCGCGCCCGCCCGGCATCGAGAGTCGGTCGACGATGGTGACGCGGTAGCCGCGGCAGAGGAGCCGGATCGCGGCGGCGAGCCCGCCAAACCCGGCGCCGATCACGAGCGCGTGCGGGGAGCGCTCGGTGTGCGCGATCGGCGCGCCGGCCCCTCGCGGTGCGCGGCGGGCGCCCACCATGCCGAAGACGGCAGCATCGATCGGCCGCCCCATGGCACGCCGGGGCAACTTCGCTTGTGATCGAAACCAACCCGGTGCGCTCACGCGCGCGAGCGTAGCGTGAAGGCCGGAGGGAAGCCCGCGGCGGGGCCCCGTCGGACGCCGACTACTCCGATTCCGAATCCGATTCCGATTCCAAAACCGATTCCGATTCCGATTCCGATTCCGTGTCCGATTCCGATTCCGATTCCGAATCCGAATCCGAATCCGAATCCGAATCCGAGTCCGAGTCCGAGTCCGAGTCCGAGCTCGTGTCCCGCTTCCGATCAAAGATCACTCGACCGACGGGTCGCGGGCTCTCTATCCTCGAAGCCGCGCGATGGCCGGACCGAAGGACCGCGATGACTCCGTCAAGGGCACGGTGGCCCGCACCCTCCAGGTCGACGACGGAGAGGGGCTGCGGGAGCGCGCCCTCGCGCACAGCGCGGAGCGTCGGCGTCGTCCGATCCTCATCGTGCTGGCCGGGCCCGACGTCGGCGAGCGCACGCGCCTGAGCACCTCTGCGTTCGTGGTCGGCCGCGCGCCCGGCGTCGATCTCCTGCTCAACGACCTGCGCGTGTCCTCTCGCCACTTCCGCGTCGAGGATCGCGGCGACGGCTTCGCGATCGTCGACCTCGGCAGCACCAACGGCACCTCGGTGAACGGCGAGCGCCTGGACGGCGAGCGCGCGCTCGAGAACGGCGATCGCATCGTCGCGGGCGACACCGTGTTCCGCTTCGAGCTGCAAGACGCGCTCGACTCCGCGTACGCCGACGCGGTCCAGCGGCTGATCGACATCGACGATCTCACCGGGCTCTACCAACGGCGTCGCTTCGACCGCGAGCTCGCGACGATGCTCGCGAGCGCGGCCGAGGAGGGCCGCGCGCTCGGGCTCCTCGTGATGGACCTCGACGGCGTCAAAGCGATCAACGACACCAACGGCCACCTCTTCGGCGCCCACGTGATCTCCGAGTCGGGCAAGCTGATCGGCCGCGTCATCGCGGACCCCGACTACCCCGGAGCCATCGCGGCGCGCTTCGGCGGCGACGAGTACGTGGTCGCGTGCCCGGACGCCGACCTCGAGCGCGCCACCCAGCTCGCGCGCGCGATCCATCGAGCGATCGGCGATCACCGCTTCGAGAAGGAAGGCCGCACCCTCGAGGTCGGTATCTCCGTCGGCGTCGCCGCGTTCCCCGACCACGCCGGGGCGCTAGAGGACCTCTTCAAGTGCGCCGACGGCGCGCTCTACAGCGCGAAGCGCGCCGGCAAGAACCGCGTCGCCGTCCACGGCGCGTAGCGGCTCCACCGATCGCGGCGTCAGAACGGTTTGTACGTGTACGCGCTCGGAGTCCCGGGCGTCGGGGTGAGCACGTTGAAGCCCGCTTCCGCCGCGGACTCGACCGCGTCCTCGGAGCCTCCGAGCAGGCGGACGAGCGCGCCGCCGCCGCACGGGACGCCGCACATCCAGAGTCCGATGGTGTTCATCTGCTTGCGCTGCGCTTCGCGCTGGGCGCGCTGCTGCTCGGGGGTCGGGCCCTGCGAGAGATACTGCTGAGGGCGCGGCTGGCCGCGCGGGTACTCCATCGTGCACACGCGCCCGATCGTGCCGTTCGACGTGTAGCTCGCGGGAGGCAGGGGCTGGAGCCGCGGCTGGCCGAGGACGCCATCGAGCGAGAACGGCTGGGTCACGATCGGGGTTGCGTCGGCCATCGGGAGCTCCTCAACTCGAGACGTTCATGTGGCAGAGGTCGCCGTGGCGCGAGACGTGACGGCCTTCGACGCGCACGTTCGAGGCGCCCTCGATCAGCACGGTGTCGCCGCCGCCGGTGGACACGCCGGACGAGATGCCGGATCCCGCGTTGCCCACCACGCCTTGCACCACGCTGTGCATCGGCAAGACGTATTGTTTGCGCGCGCGCACCGTGTGGGCGTACGCGCTCTTCTCGGGCGGCAGGTTGCGGTAGATGTCGAACGGCACGACGACCCCGCCCACGATGCAGAAGTCGGGGCTGATGTTGACGACCTTGAAGCCGCCCTCCGCGTCCGCCATGTGCAGCTCGCTCATGCGTCCTCCGTCGCCAAGACGATCGCCGCGCGCACGTCGCGCGCTTGGTCCAGGGTGAGGCGCCACGTCAGGTGGACGCGCTCTCGATCGAGATCGACGTGCACGGTGTCGAGCGGCATGCGCTCCTCGTGCGCCTGGTTCCGTCCATCCAGCATGTGCGCGAGCACGCGGCAGGCCGGCAGACGCAGCGTCAGCGCGCCGGGGGTGAGCCCCTCGAGCGCGATCTCCTCGTCGCCGCGCAGGTGCTCCTTCGTGATGAGGTCCGGGTGCGCGCACTGGAAGAAGCGCGGGTCGAAGTCGGCGGCGTAGTCGGGGGGGAGGCCCCGCTCGATCTCTTGGCGCGTCCGGCTGAGCCACGCGGCGTCGTAGGTGCCGGCGAAGCCGATCCGCGAGGCCCACGGGCGCGCGATCGGTCCGAATCCGGCCAGCGCGAGCTCCGCGTTGGGCGCGGCCAACCCGGCGTCCGGATCGAGCCCCTGCGCGGGATCCACCCACTGCTTTGGATCGAGCCACTGCGGGGCGCGCACCTCCGCGTCGTCGGGCAAGGACCGCTCATCCACGAACCCGGTCCCGCTCGGATTGGGTCGATGCACGACCCATGGAGAGCTCAAGTCGTCTTCGGGCGTGTGCTGCGCTTCGTCCACGTACGCGCCGCCGTATGCGAGCTCGTACCGGACCGGCACCGCGTCGGTGGGCTCGGCGTCGGTCAGCGTCCACTCGCCGTCTCGGCGCACCCAGCTCCGCGGACCGGTGACGCGGAAGCGGCGGTCGACCGAGCGCGATCCGCCGCGCGCCACCGCGACGCGGACGTCCCACTCGCTCGCCTTGGACGGGGCGCGCGCGGTCCCCGTGACGAGCACGTCGGTGCTCGGCTTCGTCAGCACCACGTCGCCCGCCACGCGCAGGCTCGAGCGCTCCGGCGCGCTCTCGTCCCACGGCTCGTCCGCGAGCGCGATCGGATCCTGCTCATCGGCGAGGCGCAGCGGCCCCGGCGCGAGCACGAACGTGCCCTTGACCACCACGGTGTCGAAGAACCGTCGACCGACACCCATCTTGTCGCACCGGAAGAGCGCGAACGGGGTCCGGTTCTGGACCGCCTCCAGCCGGGGCTCGGGGACGAAGAAGCTGGGCTCGCCCGACATCAGCCGGCCAGCATCATCGCAAACGACGTGGCGCCCATGAGCAGCGCGAACGCGCCGAGCGCGACCGCCGTCCAGATCGCCCACGGCGGGGCGCGGTCGGGGAGCGCGACGGGGTCGAGCTCGCTCGCACGGTCCGCGCTCGGAGCGAGGTCGGAGGACGATCGACCGAGCGAGGGGGGCTCGACCGGACGCCGCCCGTAGACCAGCGGCGCGGCGTCGCGGAGCATCGGCAGCGACGGCGGCGCGGCGGGCGTGATCGAGATCCGGCGCACGCGGGGGTGATGGGGCGGCGCCTCGATGATGAGCGTGCGCGGAACCTCGACCTCGTCCTCGAGCGGCCACGGCGAGGTGTCGCCGCCGCCCACCTCGATGTCGAGCGCGCGGACGTGCATCTCGGTGGGGAGCCCGACCTCGATGGAGGTCGGCGCGTCGTCGACGACGAACGGCGGAGGCGGCTTCTGACTCGGGCGCTCGTCGTGCACCAGCCAGAGATGCGGGACGGGGCGCGGGGTCGGCGGCTCCTCGCGCGGCGCGGGCGGGGCCAGCTCCACGCTCGAGAGCGGCTGACCCATCGGCGGCAGCTCGCAGTGCGGGTCGGTGGCGACGCGCGGATACTCGGGGCTCGGCTCGATCGCGCGGACGCCCGAGGCCGAGCTCGCGGGCCCACGATCGATCAGCTCGCGCACGAGGTCCTTGCGCGGGCCCGCGTGCTTCGTCAGCGTCTTTTGCACGAACGCGAGCGTGGGCCGGTAGTCGGGGTCGGACGCGAGCATCGCGGTGACGAGCGCCTTGAGCTCGTCCTCGATCTCGATCCCGTGCGCGTCGATCGGAGTCTGCCGCCCCATCGACAAGCGGATGCTGATCCCGAGGGGGCTCGACGCCTCGAAGGGGAACGCGCCCGTCAGGCATCGGTAGAGGACCAGGCCGAGGGCGAACACGTCCGTCGCCGGGGTGACGGCCTCCGGCGAGGTGAGCTGCTCGGGGGCGAGGCTCTCGATCGCCGCGCTCGGCTGTCCCGCGGAGGCGCGCCCGTTCATGCAGCGCATCAGCCCGAAGTCCGTGACGCGGGCGCGCCCATCGGCGCCGACGAGCACGCAGTCGAGCGACAACCCGGCGTGCACCACTCCAGCGCCGTGAGCCGCGATGAGCGCCGCCGCGACGTCCGCGCCGATCCACGCCGCCACCCCGTAGGGGAGGTGACGTTCGGGAGCCTCGTCACAGACCGCGCGGAGGGGCGCGCTCGGGGACCGCTCCGTCGAGACGTGGAGCGGCGGCTGGGCGCTCCACGCGATCGGGATGTCGAGGTTCGGGTGGCGCAGCCGGCTCAGGCGGCGCAGGTCGTCGTCGAGCTGGGCCGACACCGTGGAGTCGACGGCGAGCTTCGCGACCACGCGGAGGCGAACCCCGCGGCCGTCGTCGTGGGTCGCCTCGAAGGTCGAGAGCGTCCCGGAGCTATCGGTCTCACGTACCACCGTATGGGCGCCGACTCGCTGCATCTCGGAGTCGGGCCAGAGCAAACCTCGCGCCGTCCTCCGCGCGACCGGATCCGACGCCGCGCGACGGACGCCCGCTGTCCGGAGGAGACGATCGACCCGGGCCTCCTGACCCCAGGTGCTGCGGATACCCCACCTCGCGGTCCCACGACCACCGGATCCCATCGGTGGCACGTTTCGTGTGCTCTTTCGGCGCGTGGACGCACCCGCCATCACCCGCCGCCAGATCGAGCCCCTCTTTCAGGCCGTCGCCGCGCCGAGCATCCGATGGACCGTCCACGGCGCCACCGTGAGCACCGCGCTCAACCAGCCGTACGTGATCCGGCTCACCATCGAGTCGGACCAGCGGGGGGCGGATCCGCTCGAGCTCCTCGGGAGCTCGGCGACGCTCGTCCTGCGCCGCGATCTCGGCGACGCCTCGGGCGCGGACGACCTCGCGGAGAACGTGTACGGCGGGATCGTGTCGTCGATCCGCGTCGAGCCCTCGATCGGACGCCGGGAGACGATCCGTGCGTCGCTGGTGCTCGAGCCTGCGCTCGCTGGGCTCCGCCACGGGCGCGACTCGCGGATCTTCCAAGAGCAGACCGTCCCCGAGATCCTGCGAGACGTGTTGTCGAGCGCGCTGTCGCCCTACGGACGCGAGGTGCAGCTCGAGGTGCAGCGTGAATATCCGGCGCGCGAGTACACGGTCCAGTACCAGGAGAGCGACTTCGACTTCGTGCATCGCCTCATGGAGGAGGAGGGGATCGTCTACTACTTCACGCCGGGCGACGACGGCGTGGAGACGCTGGTGCTCATGGACGCGCCGCAGCAGCACCCGCCGATCGAGGGCGGACCGATCCTCGAGTACGCGGTGGTGACCGGCGGCTGGGGGGTCTTGACCGAGGAACACGTCGGTCGGTTCGAGCCCGTCTCGACGGTGGTCGGTACGGAGATCGCGACGCGGCACTTCGACTGGACGCATCCCGCGGTGCTCATCGAAGGCCAGGCCGCGGGCACCCCCGAGGGCGACATCCCCGACGGCGCGGCGTCGGGGCCGGCGCGCGAGTCGTACGAGCACGACGAGCCGCTGACGATGCACCGCTACGAGCTGGCCTACCGGGCCTACGACGTGGCGGATCAACAGCGGCTCCGGCGCGAGCGACAAGCGCGCGAGGCCCGGACGTTCCAGGCGACGAGCTCGGTGAGCGCGATCCGCGCCGGCGTCCGGTTCGAGCTGAACGGGCATCCGTCGGTCGCGCTGAACGCGGAGTACGTCGTGACGAGCGTGGTGCACCGCGTCGGCGGGCACATGGACCACGAGGCCGGCGACGGCGAGGACATGCCGGTCAACTACGAGAACACCTTCGTCGCGGTGCCCGCGGACGTGCCGTACCGCCCGGTCCGCGTGCGCCCGCGCCCGCGCGTGCATGGGATCCAGACGGCCATCGTCACAGGACCGCCCGGCGAAGAGATCCACACCGACGAGCACGGACGGGTGAAGGTGCAGTTCCCGTGGGATCGCCGCGGGCGCATGGATGACCACACGACGTGCTGGATTCGATGCATGCAGAGCTGGTCCGGGCACGGCTTCGGGGCGTGGATCCTCCCGCGCGTCGGGATGGAGGTCGTGGTCTCGTTCATCGACGGAGATCTCGATCGCCCGTTCGTGACGGGGTGCGCGTTCAACGGCGACAACGTCACGCCCTACGAGCTCCCCGCGAAGAAGATGGTCAGCACGTTCAAGACCAACTCGTACCCCGGTGGCGACGGGTACAACGAGCTGCGCTTCGACGACACGAAGAGCGCCGAAGAGATCTGGATGCACGGCGAGAAGGACTGGAACACCGTGATCGAGCACGACCTCGATCGCGAGGTGCGCCACGACGAGCGCCAGCGCGTCCTCCACGATCGTACGCGCAACGTCGGCAACAACGAGACGCTCGTCGTCGGCGCGAACCGGCTCCGCATGGTGGGCCTCAACGAGTCGGTCGCGGTCGTGGTGAACCAAGACACGAAGGTCGGCGCGAACCGCACCGTGGACGTGGGCTTGAACCAGGTGTTCACGGCCGGCGAGACGTTCGAGATCCGCTGCGGCAAGTCGCGCATCTTCATGAACAAGGACGGCGTCGTCGTGATCGAGGGGACGGAGTTCCACTTCGGCGCGTCGGGTCCGGTGCGGGTGATCGGCGAGGTCATCGATCTGAACTGATCGCCCGGAGCGCGAAGAACACGACGAGGCGAACGGCGTCCCGTTCGTCCACGCGGTATGGTCGCGGCCGATGGTGACGGTGGCGCTCGACGCGATGGGGTCGGATCTCGGTCCCAAGGCCACGGTGGCGGGTGCGGCCGCCGCGAGCTTGCGCGAGGACGCGCCGCACGTCGTGCTGGTCGGCGACGAGGGCGTGCTGCGCCGGCTGCTCACGGTGCACGAGCACGATCGCGACCGGGTCCGCATCGCGCACGCGTCGTCGTTCATCGCGCAGGACGACAAGCCGAAGGAAGGCCTCGACGAGAAGGCCGACTGCTCGATCCTCCGCGCGGCGCAGCTCGTGCGCTCCGGCGAGGCCGACGTGCTCGTGAGCGCCGGCAACACCGGCGCGGTGACCCTCGCGTGCGCGCGGACGTTCGGGCGGCTGCCCAACGTCGGACGCTGCGCGCTCGGCGCCGTCTACCCGACCGAGCGGCGGCGCGGGGAGAAGGACGATCCCTTCAGCCTCATCCTCGACGCGGGGCTCACCCTCGAGGTCGACGCCAGCGACCTCGTGGCGTTCGGGGTGATGGGCGCCGCCTACTCGTCGCGCATCTCGCGCAACCCCACGCCCCGCGTCGCGTTGCTCAGCAATGGGAGTGAGCCGTCCAAGGGCCCCGCCGCCGTCGTCGAGGCGCACAAAATCTTGTCCCAGGTCGAGCACGTCAACTTCATCGGGAACATCGAGGGCATGGACATCCCGAAGGGCACCGCCGACGTGGTGGTGACCTCGGGGTTCACCGGCAACATCGTCCTCAAGATGCTCGAGGGCGTGGCGGAGACGGTGATCCGCCTCGGGCGCTACGCGGGCGATCAGAGCCTCCGCTACAAGGCGGGCCTCGGTCTCCTCGCGCCGGCGGTGAAGAAGCTCCGCCGCGCGACCGACTGGGAGCAGTACGGAGGCGTCCCGATCCTCGGGTTCGACCACCTCTGCATCAAGGCGCACGGCCGCTCCACCGAGCGCGCGATCGCGAACGCGATCCGCGTGGCCACGCGCACCGCGCGCACCGAGCTCGTCAAGACGATGGAAGCTCACTTGCGCGCCCTCGGGCCGCCGCCGACGCCTACGAGCGGTTGACCACGGGTACGACGAAGGTAGGCTCACGGTATGACCGCAGCCAAGCGCAAGGTCTCCGTGTCGCTCGATGCCGATCTGGTCGACGAGCTCGCCCAAGGTGGGGAAGCGCTCTCCAAGCAGGTCAACGATGCGATCCGGGAGGCGCTGGCCCGGCAGCGCCGCCACCGGCAGCTCGGCGATCTGCTGGATGCGTTGACCGCCGAACGCGGTTCCGTGTCGGCCAAGATCCGTGAGAAGTACGAGCGGCTCCTCGACGGATGAGCTGCCTCGTGCTGGATGCGGCGGCCCTCGCGGCGCTGAGCGAGAGGCGGGGCAAGCGGCAGGCGGAGGTGCGCGGCGCGCTCGCAGCGGCGTTCACGAAGCGCCGTGACGTGGTCGTCCCCGCGCTCGTCCTCGCCGAGCTCTATCGCGGCGCGCGGCGCAGCGCTCAGCTCGATGCGTTGCTCGCGCGCGAGACGGGCTTCGTCCTGCGCTCGACGGATCGGCTCTTCGCGCGGCTCGTCGGTGGCGTGCTCGCAGCAGCTCGCGCGTCGAGCGGGCTGATGGTGGAGGCCCATGTCGTGGCGTCGGCGGTGGAGCGTGGAGGCGGCGTGATCCTCACGACGGACCGCGACGACCTCGCTCGCCTTGCGGCGCCGTATCGCGGCGTCGTGGTCGTGTCGATCGGATGAGTCACAGACCCATGGGACACGTCGACCCGGGTCTCTGCGGCGAGTGCGCGCACGTCCATCGCGTCGAGACCACGCGCGGCACCGTCTACTATCGTTGCACGCGTGCGGACGAGGATCCGCGCTACGCGAAGTACCCGAACCTCCCCGTCCGCGCATGCCGCGGTTACGAACGCGCGGATCCGGACGGCGCGCCGTAGCGTCGGCGGCTCACGGAGCCCACGGCTCGCCGGTCTCGCAGTCGATGTGCCGGAGCGACAGCTTGCGGTTCGCGATCTCGATCACGGCGAACACGATCGGCAGGTGAAACCGGCGCGGACCGATCGAGCCCGCGTTGAGGACGGTGAGCCCGCGGTCGCGACCGAGGAACGGGACGTGCGAGTGGCCGCACACGATGAGGCTCGCCCGCCGCGCGTGGGCCCACCGCGCAGCGTCGGCGCGGATGCGCGGGCCGTTCACCGCCACGTGGGTGAGCAGGATCGTGAGGCGCGTGTCGCGGTCCTCGACGACGCGGATCGTGACGAAGTCGGGCAGCTGCGTGCGCTCGTCGATGTTGCCGCGCACCGCGATCACCTCCGCGATGTCTCGGAATGCGTCGAGCACCGCGAGATCGCCGACGTCCCCGCCGTGGAGGATCGCGTCGGGCGCGAGGTCCTTCACGAGACCGTGCGCGTTCGGGTGGGGCTTGCTGTGCGTGTCCGAGATCACCGCGAGCCGCAGCGCGCCGTCGGTGAGCGGCAGCGCTCGCTCGACCTCGCGCTTGATCGGCTTCCTCCTCGGTGCGCCCACGCGCGAACCATAGCCGAGCGCGCCGGCGATCAGATGCCGAGGTAGCTCCGGACCTCGCTCTCGCCCCAACCGAACACGACGTGCTCGCCGACGATGATCGTGGGGGTGGTGACCTGACGACGACCGGTGAGCTCCTGCACGCGATCGGCGGCCTCGTTCACGACGCCCGGCTCGTCGAGATCGCGATCGAGGAACTCGACGTCGTGATCCTGGAAGAAGCGCTTCGCCTGCTGGCAGTAGCCGCACCACGACGCGCCGTAGAGCGTGACGTCGGGAGCGGGCGGCTCGGGGAGCTCGCACTGGAACGACGCGTTGCACATGGAGCCCTCGGCGCACGCGCCGCACACGCCGCCGCATCCGTCGGGGCCGCACTGCCGGCCCTGACAATCCGGCGTGCACGTCGGCGGATCGAGCGGGGTCGGCAGCGCGCCGCCGCCCGCGTCCTCACCGGGGCCCGCGTCGGTGTCCGGGAGGATCGACGGCGGCGATCCACCACCGCCCGGCCTCTGGGTCTGCCCATGGCTCAGCGCCTCGACGGCGAGGTTCCCCTCGCACGCGGGGAGCATCAGGAGGAGGCCCACCAGCGTGAGCCCACCGAGGACCGCAGGACGCCGCAGCAGCATGCGCGCGGTCAGCGCACGCCGCGGGCCGCCCGCGGATCCGCGACGATCCGGCACGCGCGGAGCGCCGGCTGTACCCCGCGAGGTGACACTTCGCGCGAAGTGTCGCCTCTCCGGATCGCTGACAATGTAACACGCATGCTGTAGAGCATGGCGGTGCGCTCGTCCGCGCCGTCAGGTGCGCTGCCCGGAGCGCGCGGCCCTCTCCCTTCCTCGCGAATCCCGATGGCACATGGGGTGCTGCGCGGGCGTCGAGGAGGACTCGATGCTCTACCCCCGCCCGCCCCTCTCGCTCGTGGCCCTCGCCCTCACTCTCGCGGCGTGCGCGCCCGCCGGTCCGGAGATGGCCGTGATCGTCTCGGACCTCCGCGGCGGGGATCCCGATCCCGACCCCGACCCCGATCCGGATCCGCTCCCGCCCGACCCGTGTCAGGGGGTGCAGTGCGGGCAGGTCCGAAACGCGGCCGGCGACATCGTCAACTGCGGCGCGGTGATCCTCGACCAGCACAACGTGCCGACGAACCCGCCCATCCGCCACGAGCTGTGCGACGTCGGCGCGTGCTCGTACGTCCCCGACACGTTCACCGGCGGGACCTGCAACACGGCTGGCTGTACCTATGGGTCCGACTGCGGGATCTATGGCGTCTGTGACTACGCCACCGGTCGATGCAGACAGAGCTGCAATTACTGGCCGCGGCCGTCGGGGGATGGCTGGGTGTGCGCCGACGATCAGATCTGGCGTCGCTCGTGCAGCGATCACAGCGCGTGCGGGACGTTCGAGTACTGCGACGCGGGCGTATGCCGCGCGGATCGCTGTCGCGAGGACAGCAAGGGATGTGGACGGCCGGACCACGTATGCCTCGAGGACCAAGGGGTCTGTGTCCCGGGCTGCGCGGCGGGCCCGGTGATCGGCTACGACACCTCGTGCGCGGCCGGCACGTACTGCGACACGGCGGCGAACCAATGCGTGCCTTGCGCGTGTCCCGACGGACAGACCTGCACGGCGACCGGCATGTGCGTCGAGCCGGGGTCGTGCACCGGCGTGATCTGCGAAGGCGGTCAGTCCTGCACGATGGGCGAGTGCGTATGTCCGCCCGGCACGAGCTGGAACGGGAGCGTATGTGCGCCGATCGTGTTCGACCCATGCGCCGGTGTGGTCTGCCCCGGCGGGACGTGCGTGTACGGCGAGTGCGTGAGCAGCGGATGCACCTCGGACTTCGACTGCAGCATCGGGCAGACCTGCGTCGAAGGGATCTGCCTCAGCGATGGCGGCGGCGGTGACACGTGCGTGCTCGACGGGGTCTGTTCGGCCGGCGAGACCTGCTCGTGCGACATCTTCTGTTGCGGCGGCGGCGGCGGCGGTGGCGGCGGCGGCGGCGGCGGCGGCGGCGGGGGGTGCGGCTGGGATGGCGGTCCCACCATCAGCTACGAGGACTGCTATGGCTGCGGCGGCTCGGTGACGTGGATCCCCGACCAGGGGTTCGCGTGCGTCGAGATGACCGCGCAGTGAGCTCGGCTACGCCGACAATACGACGCGCACCGTACATCCGCCGCCGGTGCGCGCGCTGAGCCGCGCCTCCCCACCGTGGGCGCGCGCCAGCTCGGCGACGAGGGAGAGGCCGATGCCCGTCCCCGGTGCGTGCGCGGTGTCCGGGCGAGGGGCCCGGTGGAACCGCTCGAACACCTTCTCGCGCTCCTCCGCGGGGACGCCGGGGCCGCGATCGGAGACCGTGATCTCCGCGCCGCCCCCGTCGAGCGCGCGCACGCCCACCTCGATGGCGTTGTCCTCGCCGCCGCCGTACTTCACCGCGTTCTCGACGAGGTTCGTGACGATCTGTTCGACGGCTTGGAGATCGAAGCGGGTGCGCACCGCGGCGTCGTCCGGACCCTCGATGGTAAAGCCGCGCTCGACGACGAGCGGCCGGAGGCTGTCCACGACCTTCTCGACGTGCGCGGCGAGGTCGGCCTCCTCGAGCGCGAGCTGGCGGCGGCCCTCCTCGATCTTCGAGAGGCTCAGCACGTTGTCGACGAGCCGCGCGAGGCGCACCGACTCCCGGACGAGCTCCTTGTGCACCTTGGGGCGCCGCTCGTCGCTCACGAGGCCCTCGTCGAGCATCTCCGCGTGCATCCGCAGCGTCGTGAGCGGCGTGCGCAGCTCGTGGCTCACCGCGGACACGAACTCGCTCTTCTGACGCGAGAGCGCGTCGGCACGCCGCGCCGCGACGACGATGAGGTACGCGGCCAGGATCGCGACGCAGAGGATCGCGAGGAGCGCCGCGAGCTGGCTCATGAGCTCGGCGTCGAGGTCCCATGCTTCGGCGAGCCGCGTCTCCGAGCCGACGCAGAGCTCGAGGCCGGCGAGGATGTCGCTGGCGGGCTGGCGTACGTCGCACGACTCGTTCGGTCCGGCCGCCACGGTGACGCGCGCGTCGGGCGGCGCGTGGCGGAGCGCGAGCGGGGCCAGCCAGTCTCGGATGAGCCGGTCGCGGTCTAGCAACACCCCTTGCACGACCGAGTCGCCGGCCAGGCTGACGGTGCGGAACAGGACCCATCCGTCGTCGCGCGCCGCGTACCGCATCGGCGTGTAGACGACCTCCGCCTCCTGCTGGACGAGGTTGTCGAGCCCCTCCGGATCGGGGAGCACCGCGCAGGTGACCTCGCTCGGGCTCGCCGCGTAGCGATACTCGACCACGAGGCTGCGCGCGCCGAGCGCGCCCAGGCGCATCGGGCGGAGGGCGGCGTTGATGCAAGAGCGAGTGAAGTTGTCGAACGCCCCGCTCGCGCTGATCCCGACCGGGGCGCCGTCCGTCGCGCCGAAGCGCACGCGCACGAGCACGTCGCGACCATCGACACACTCGCGCACCGCCTCGCGGCGCGCCACGAACGCGCGCTCGATCGCGCTCCGCGAAGGGGGATCGGGGCTCGGCGCCGCGGCGATCGAGGGGACGGGCCGCGAGGGCGCCGGCTGCTGCTCTCGTGGCTGGGGCGGCTGCTGCGGTTGCGGTTGCTGCTGCTGTTGCTGCTGCTGTTGTTGTTGTTGTTGTTCCTGCGGCGGCGCTTGCTGCCACCGATCTGCGGGGTCGGCCTGCAGCGGGACGTCGACGCGGTTGAAGCGAGGTGCTTGCCGACCGCGATCGAGCACGCGCTGGCTCGCGGCGGGATCGCCGGCCTGCGCGGCGTAGATGTCCTGCGCCTGGACGTTGCCCCAGTTGTTGAGGTCGGCCGCCGACACCGACGCCGGGTTCTGCGCGATCGCCTCGTCCACGCGGCGTGCGTCGAGCGGCGAGAGCTGCACCCCCACGAGCTCGTCGATCTCCGCCGCCGCCTCTTCGCGCTGCCCGTCGCGCGCGGGCGCGGCGCTCGCGACGGGCGCTCCGTCCCCGAGACCGCGACCCGCGAGCGTACGCAGCGGCTCGAAGTCGTCACCCGCCACGATCGCGCGGACCCGTCGGGCGAGCGGGTGCTGATCGAGATCGTCGTCGGCGGTGTACGGCGTGCGCACCGAGCCGTCCGGATCGATCTGGAAGTAGCCGATCAGGCGCGCGTCCGACGGAGGCTCGGCGAGCGGCGAGACCGCGACGGGATCCGTGATCGCGAGCACGTCGGGCGGGCTGTAGAAGTGGCTGTAGACGTAGAACGTGCGCGCCTCTTCGCGCGCGCGCAGCTCGCCGAGGCTCTCGTCGATCGCGCCGCGCACGATCGCCGCCGCGTGGCGCAAGCGCGCCTGCTCCTCGCGCGCGCGGCCTTCGCGCTCGCGCACGCTGGACACGAGCCATCCGATCCCGAGGGCGAGCGCGCTCAGCACGAGCCCCGCCGCGGCGATCGACACCCTCCGCGTCGAGCTCGTGCGCATCGTCAGCCCTCGGGC